>WYBR01000108.1 GCA_011525805.1 Vicinamibacteraceae bacterium | reverse complement strand
TTCATGCCCAGGCGCGAGAGGACGCGCTGCGTCGTGTCGCCGGCGAACATCTTCATGAGGTCGTCTTCGAGGCTGATGAAGAAGCGGCTCGAGCCCTTGTCGCCCTGGCGCCCCGACCGGCCGCGCAACTGGTTGTCGATGCGCCGCGACTCGTGCCGCTCGGTGCCGATGACGTGCAGCCCGCCCACCCCTTCGGTCGTGTCCCAGACCGCAAGGCGGTGGAGGAGGAAGTTGCCGTTCTCGTCCAGCGCCGCGCGGAGTTCATCGTCGCTCATCTTCGCGAGGCGCTTTTCGTCGTACATCGAGTGCTCGGCCGCCCAGTGCAGGAGCAGCCGGCGGGTGATCTCGGCGTCGCCCAGCGGCTCGATCTCGTTCTTCTTGAGCCCGAGGTGGCGCTCGGCGAGGAAACGGTGGATGCGGCCGACGATCTCCTCGTCGCTCATCGAGGCCTCGACCTGCCGCGGGCAGATCTGCCTTCGCTTCCAGTGATCGAGCAGGTTCTGGCGCTCGATCTTCTGGAGTTTGATGTCGGTGCCGCGGCCGGCCATGTTGGTGGCGATCATCACTGCCCCCAGGGCGCCGGCGTTCTCGATGATGTGCGCCTCGCGCTCGTGCTGCTTGGCGTTGAGCACCTCGTGCTGGATGTTGTACTTCTTGCCCAGGCGCTGGCTGAGCATCTCGCTCTTCTCGACGCTCGTCGTGCCCACGAGCACCGGCCGGCCGAGGTCGTGGAAGATCTTGATCTCCTCGACGATGGCGTCCCACTTGTCCTTGCCGCTGAGGTAAATGCGGTCGTTGTAGTCGCTGCGCACCACCGGCACGTTGGTGGGGATGACCACGACGTCCATGTTGTAAATGTCGTGGAACTCCTGCGCCTCGGTGTCGGCCGTGCCGGTCATGCCCGCGAGGCGCTCGTAGAGTTTGAAGAAGTTCTGGATGGTGATGGTCGCCATCGTCTGCGTCTCGGGTTTGATCTCGACGCGCTCCTTGGCCTCGACCGCCTGGTGCAGGCCGTCGGACCACTGCCGGCCGATCATCAGGCGGCCGGTAAACTGATCGACGATGACCACCTGCCCGTCCTTGACGACGTAGTCCTTGTCGCGCTCGTAGACGACGCGCGCCCGCAGCGCCTGCTCGAGCAGGTGCGGCATGTCGATGTTGTCGCCGACGTAGAACGAGCCGATGTCGGCGACGCGCTGCGCCTCGGTGACCCCCTCGTGCTCGAGGTGGACGCTTTTCTTGTCCATCTCCACCTCGTAGTACTTGCGGTTCACGTCGCGCAACTGCTCGAGGCGCGGCAGTTCCTTCTTGAGGCGATCGATTTCCGACTTCATCTCGGGAATCTTCGACTTGTCGCGCGTGTTGCGGATGTCGCCCTCGAGGCCCTTGATGCGGTTGCGGCACTCCTCGACCTTCTTGTCCGCGTCCTGCCAGGGCTTCTGCTTCTCCACCAGATGGGCCGCGAGTTTGTCGGCAAGGTGGTAGCGCGGCGAATCCTCGTGCGCCGGGCCCGAAATGATCAGCGGCGTGCGGGCCTCGTCGATGAGCGTCGAGTCCACTTCGTCCACGATCGCGAAGACCCGCTGCCGCTGCACCTGGTCCTCGACGCGCAGTTTCATGTTGTCGCGCAGGTAGTCGAAGCCGAACTCGCTCGTCGTCCCGTACACCACGTCGCACTGGTACGCCGTCTTCTTGAAGTGCTCGGGCAACTCGTGGTAAGGCGCGATGTAGCCGACCGTCAGGCCGAGGTGGTGGAAGAAGGGGAAGGTCCAGTAGCGGTCGCGGCGCACGAGGTAGGTGTTGACTGTGACGACGTGAATCTGCCGCCGCGCGATCGCGTGGAGGTAGCACGCGAGCGGCGCGACGATCGTCTTGCCTTCACCGGTCTTCATCTCCGCGATGTTGCCGAAATAGACGTCCTTGGCCCGCGCCGCCGAGCGCAGGCGGTCGTAGCGGTGCTCGGCCAGCACCATGCCGCCCACGAGTTGCACGTCAAAAGGGCGGGCCCGGAAGGGAGGCTTGCTCTGGGGAAACGCCTCCCGCACCGCCGCGTAGATCTCGTTGGGGATCGGCAGCCGCTTCCACGCCGGAACCGGTTCGACGTTGCCCATCAGATCGCCCGCCGGCTCGGCGTCGGGCGTCTCGTCCATCGTCGCCTTCACGTCGCGGTACAACTTCTGCGCCCGCTCGCTGAGCACCTTCGGATCGAACTTGAGGTTGGGATCGAAGATGTTGCGGATGCCCACCGCCCGGTCCATCACCTCGCGGGCGACGGCGAAAGACTCGACGAGCAGCGCCGCCTCCGTCTCGCCCTCGGCGAAGCGGCGGCGGAACTCCTCGGTCCGGGCGCGGAGTTGCGCATCGGTGAGGTCGCGGATCTCAGGTTCGAGCGCGTTGATCTGCTCGACGCGCTGGAGGTAGCGGCGGACGAAACGCTCATTGCGGGTGCCGAAAAGCCTGGCCATGAGGGGGCCGAAAACAGGAACGCCTGGCATGGACGGAATCCTTACTCAATCTGGCGGTGCGACGCGGGCGACGTGACGACGATGAGGAGCGCGGGCGCCGCCGGCCTTGCCGATCGCTCGGCAAACCGCGCGGCGAAGCGTCACGCCCGCGGCGGAGGAAGCGCCAGATCGAGCAGAACCACCCGGCACTCCGGCGGGGCCTCGCGGCGGCCGGCGCGGCGCGGCGTCGGCCCGCTTGCCTCAAGCGCGGTCGGCGACCCGCACGCCAGGGCGGCGACGAGGGGCGCCGGCGCCCCGAGAAGGTCGCGCGCCGCACGCGCCAGGCAGTCCGTCAGATTCCGCGCCGCCCGGCTCTCACCATCCGGGCCGTCAAGCGTGCGGACGATCCACACGCGGTGCCGGTCGAAGCCTGGGCTCTCCGCCAGGGCGGAAGTGGCGGCCATGATCGCCACCAGCGCCGCCAGAGTGGCGAGCGTCGTCGGCAGAGGGCGGATATGGCGGTCGGGGGCGGTCATCGGTCGTTAAAGTATCGGCCGTCCGGAGGGGCCGGGCAAACGTGATTGTAGGAACCTGGCTCCCGCGCCGGCGGGGCCCATGCCTGGCCGCAGAAAGGCACAAAAGTCGCTGAAGGGGATCGGCGCGATCGAGGCGCCGCTGCTGATGCCGCAACGCCCCGGCGCCCACCGTGTGAAGGAATGGACGCCACACAGCATCGCGCCAGCGTGCTGTGTGCGAGCGGGCAAGAGCGCTTGTCCGCCCCTTACCCTTGGGCGCACATCGCCCGAAGCGGGTCGATGTGCGGCACCCTCATTTGATTCCCTGCACGAGATCGGGCGCTACACAGCATCGCGCCAGCGTGCTGTGTGCGAGCGTGTAACGACGAGCGAACGGAGGAGAAGCGACGGCCCTTGCCCGCCCGCACTGCACTTTCGCCCGAAGCGGCGAGCGTGCAGCGGCGGCCGCCCGCCTTGCAACCGCTCTAGAATCGACGGCGCCGCGGCGGGCATTGTGGGAAGCGGCGCGGCCGTCAACAGGCGTCCCCGCCCGCGCATCGCCTGCGGCCGGGGCGGCGTGCCCGCAATGCGGAGTGAGCGTCCATGTTTCTGGACACCATCCACGGCCTCATCGATCGGCGCGTGCTGCTCAACTACCGTGTCGATCCGGCTGTGCTTGAGCGCGTCCTGCCGGCGCCGTTCCGGCCGAAGTTGTATGGCGGCCACGGCGTGGGCGGGGTCTGCATGATCCGCTTCAGGCAGTTGCGGCCGCGCTTCGTGCCGGCGTGGCTCGGACTCTCATCGGAGAACGCCGCGCACCGCATCGCCGTGCAGTGGCAGCAGGACGGCGAGCACAAAGAAGGCGTCTTCATCCCCCGGCGCGACACCAGCGCCTGGTTCAACCGCACCTTCGGCGGCCGCATCTTCCCCGGCCTCTTTCAACGCAGCCGATTCGACGTGCGCGAGACCGGCGCGGCTGTGTCGATCCGCATCATCCGATCCGACGGCGGAACGGAGATCGCCTTCGCGGGCCACGTCGCCGACGCGCTGCCGAAGACGAGCATCTTTCCCTCGCTTGAAGAAGCCGCCGGTTTCTTCTCACTCGGCGCGACAGGCTACTCGGCCACCCGCACCGCGGGCCGCTACCACGGCATGGAACTGCACTCGCTCAACTGGTCCGTCACGCCCCTGGCCATCGACGAAGCGCGCTCGTGCTTCTTCGAAGATGAGCAACGCTTCCCCCCGGGATCAATCGAACTCGACTGCGCCCTGCTCATGCGCGGCATCGAGCACGAGTGGCACAGCCGGCCGGACCTGTACCTGTCTTCCTCGGCGAAAGGCCTCACGACGAGATGCGCGTGTGGATGAATCGGCGCTCCCGTGCATGACGATCTCTGCGGGCACGCGGCTCGTCCGAATCCGGCAGCCGGGCTTCCGCTTGACGCGATAGGGCGGGGGTTTTATGCTACTAGACGGTCTCTGTGTTCAACCAACGGTCATCCTGCGAAAGGAGCATCTTGGATTCCTTCGAGTCACTTATCGCCATGCTCTTGAAGCGCGAAGGCTATTGGACGGCCGGTAGTGTGAAGGTCGAACTCAGCAAACAGGAGAAGCGGGCAATCGGCGTCCCGACGACGCCACGCTGGGAGATCGATGTGGTTGCCTATCGCGGAGCCACAAACGAGATTTTGGCGGTTGAATGTAAGTCATTCCTGGACTCCACAGGCGTGATCTTTCGCAACGGACAGTTTGACCCACCAACACGATACAAACTGTTCACAAACAAGGCGACTCGACGTATTGTTTTGGCGAGACTTGCGAAACAAATGGTCGCTAGCTCGGCTTGTGCACCAAATCCCACTGTCACGCTTTGCCTCGCGGTCGGTAAGATTGCCTCCAAATCTAATCGTTTGGAGATGGCCAAACATTTCGCCACGCATGGCTGGCGTCTCTTCGATGAGGATTGGGTCTTCTCGCGATTGAAGTTGGCAGCGACGGCCGGCTTTGAAAACGATATTGCACATGTTGTCGCCAAGCTTGTTTTGCGTCGGAAAGCGGCCGCGGAACGGAATGACCACATGATGTAGCCGACTGGGCGGTCGTCGCGGTCCTCTTGCTTTCAGGATCGAATTGGTGCCCGCCAGGCCGCTGAAGGGTTGTTCGGTAGATTGACAGGAGACGCGCATGACACTCAAGGAACTCGGTACGGTCCTTCGTGACATGTACCAGGGCGCCGCTCGTGGTGATCAAGTTGTTATGATTCACCTGTTCGCGGTGAAGTATGCCGAGCAGATTGCCGCGTTGAATGCGTCCTGCAAGGATGTGGCGTTGGCGGCTGGAATGAGTGAATCTTACGGTACGGAGATCAACAAAGGTGTGCGCTTGGCGAAATACGTGGAAGTGAAGCGGACGGCGTAATCAAGCGTTAACATGAACTCCAGTGCAAGCGGAAGTGTGAATTGCTGCTCGCAAGTCTCATGCCCTCGGACGTCCGCGTCTTGTTGCAACTTCGCCCTGGAGCGATCTCCGGCAACTGCGGCTGTTCCTGCTTGGCGCGGATCTCGCCTTCGATCAGTCGGCTGACGCTGTAATTCTCATTGCTACGCGTCTCGGGCGGCAGGCGGCGCTCGTCGACTGCTTGGACGTCGCGGCCGCGCACCGCCCGAGCGTGGGCCACCAGTTACGGAGCGAGCGCGTGTAAGGCTCAACCGAACCCGCCATTCGGGTATGATTGCCCGCGAGCCTCAACGCGGAGCATCGACCCATGACCCAGCGCATCGCCATCTTCTGGCCCGGCGACTATCGAAGCAAGCCCAACGAACTCGCCCGGCCCAATGTCGAGCAGGCGACCGGCCAACTCGAGGCGGCGCTCAAGCGCCTCGGGCGCGCCAGTTACCGCGTGGACGGCTTCCTCACCCGGCCGCACGAAGCGATCGAGAAACTCGGTCCCGTCGATGATCCGATGATCGGCGTCTGCGCGCACTGGTTCTACGGGCCGCACACCACCGACGGCGTGGTCGGCAGGGACAACCCGCTGCTGCTGGCGAGCAACTTCTCCGGCACCTGGCCGGGGCTGGTCGGGCTGCTCAACACCGGCGCGTGCCTCGAAAGCGTCGGCCGCGCCTTCTCGCGCGCGTGGACGAGCGCGGCGGACTGGTGCGCCGACGATGCGTTCATGGCCCGACTCGAAGTATGGGTCAACACGGGGCGCATCGAGTATCCCACCGATGAACTCGCCGACGCCGGCGCGGTGTCGTCGGCCGCGCAGCGATTGGCCGACGAGGTCGCCCAGGGCATCCGCCGCCGGCGCATCCTCGCCCTCATGCTCGGCGACACCTCGATGGGAATGATCAACGGCTACTTCGGCCCGCGGCTGCTCAACCCCATCGGCTTCACCGAGCACAAGGTGGACCAGGCGTGGATCATCGACCGCGGCCGGTCGGTGCGCGACTCGCGCCTCGACGAGGCTCTCGCGTTCGTCAACTCCAAAGGCGTGACCTTCCACTACGGCGAGAGCGACGCGAAGGACTTCGACCGCAATGCGACGCGCGAGCAGTTGCGCGACTATCTCGCCGTTCTTGATCTCATCAACGAGTTCAAGTGCGACTGCCTCGGCTGGCAGTATCAACTCGGCCTGATCAACCTGCGGCCGCCGTCGGACTTTGCCGAAGGGCTTTTCAACTCGACGTGCCGGCCGGAGAGCAATGGCGACACGATCGCCTGCTCAACCGAGGCCGACCAGGGCAACCTCGTGCCGATGGAGATGATGAAGCGCCTGCTCAAGGCGAAAGGGCTGCACCAGGCGGTGATGTTCCACGACGTGCGCTGGGGCGGAGAGCACGAGGGCCGCTTCGTCTGGGTGCTGCTCAACTCCGGTTCGTGCGGGGCCTACGCCTTCAACCACGATCCCGACACGCTGCGCGGCGTTCACTCGTATCGTCAGCCCGCGGGCTACTTCCCCGTGCCCGGCGGCACCTTCGCGGGCGAGAGCCTGCCCGGCAAAGTGACGTGGGCGCGATCATACATTCGCGGCGGGCAACTGTGGATGGACCTCGGCGCCGGCGAGGTCGTGGCGCTTCCGCCCGCGAAGCGCGACGCGTGGTGGAGCGGCACGACGCGGCAGTGGCCCTTCATGGCCGCGGACCTCGGCGTGCGGCAGGAGACGATCATGGCCCACTACCTCTCCAACCACGTCGCCGTCGCCTACGGCGACATCCTCGAAGAGATGATCGCTCTGAGCCGCGGCCTCGGCTTCAAAGTCAGACTCATGCGCGGAGTCAAGCCGCGGTGAACGCCAGCGAGAGCCTGTTCATCGGCGTGGACGTGGGCACGGGAAGCGCCCGGGCCGGCGTCTTCGACCGCGCCGGCCGCATGCTCGGCTGCGCGGCGCACCCGATTCGCCTCTGGAAGCCGCAGCCCGATTTCGTCGAACAGTCGTCCGAGGACATCTGGCGGGCGTGCGCGACGGCGGTGCGCGAAGCGATGCAGGTCGCGGGCGCAGCGCCGCAGCACATCGCCGGCATCGGTTTCGACGCGACGTGCTCTCTGGTGGCGCTCGATGAGCGCGGCGGGCCGGTGACGGTCAGCCCGACGGAGCGCGACGAGCAGAACATCATTGTGTGGATGGACCATCGCGCCGTCGCGCAGGCCGAACGCATCAACGCCGGGCGCCACGATGTGCTGCGCTACGTCGGCGGTCGCATCTCGCCGGAAATGCAGTCGCCCAAACTCCTCTGGCTCAAGGAACATCTGCCGCAGACGTGGAAGCGCACGGCTCGCTTCTTCGACCTGCCCGACTATCTCGCGCAGCGCGCGACGGGCGATGAAACGCGCTCGCTCTGCTCGACGGTGTGCAAGTGGACGTACCTCGGGCACGAGACGGGCGCCTCGCGCGATTCGATCGGGCGCTGGGACGAGGCGTACTGGAAGGCGATCGGCCTGGGCGAAGTGGCGCAGGAGGGCTTCGTCCGGATCGGCATGCGCATCCGCCCGCCGGGCGAGGCGCTGGGGCGGGGGCTGACCGAGGCCGCGGCTCGCGACCTGGGGCTGCGAACCGGCACGGCCGTCGGCGTCTCGATCATCGACGCGCACGCGGGCGGGATCGGCCTGCTCGGCGCGGCGCTTGACGGCGCTGAGCCGACGAAGGCGGAGATGGAGCGGCGCCTGGCGCTGATCGGCGGCACGTCGTCGTGTCACATGGCCGTTTCGCGCGAGCCGCGGTTCATCGGCGGCGTGTGGGGGCCCTACTTCGGCGCCATGGTTCCCGGCCTGTGGCTCACCGAGGGAGGCCAGTCCGCCACCGGCGCGCTCATCGACCACATCATCTTCTCGCACGCGCGCGGCGAAGAAGTCCGGCGTGAGGCGGAGGACTCGGGCCAAACCGTCTACGAAGCGCTCAATGGGCGTCTCGATCGGCTCGGCGCGAGCGGCGCGTTTCCGGCTCAACTCACACGCGATCTGCACGTCATGCCGGATTTCCACGGCAACCGCTCGCCGCGCGCCGACGCCTCGCTGCGCGGCATGATCTCCGGCCTGCGCCTCTCCGACACGATCGACGACCTCGCGCTGCTCTACCTCGCCGCGATCCAGGCCGTCGCGCACGGCACGCGGCACATCGTCGAAACGCTCAACGCGGCCGGATACCGCATCGACACCCTCTTCGCCTGCGGCGGAGGGACGAAGAACCCCGTCTTCCTCCGCGAGCACGCCGACATCACCGGACTCCGCATCGTCCTGCCGCGCGAGAGCGAGGCGATCCTGCTCGGCTCAGCGATCCTCGGCGCGGTGGCGGCGGGGGCGTATTCATCCGTTCTGGACGCGATGGGGGCGATGAACCACGCCGAGCGCGTGATCGAACCGGCGGGAGGGAGCATCGCGGAGTATCACGACGCCAAGCATCGCGTCTTCCACCGCATGTACGAAGACCAGATGGCGTACCGCGGGATGATGTCGCGGGAATCCGGAGCGGCGATGCGACCGGATTCAGGTTAGCCGCGACGCGGAGGCTTTGCGGAGCGGAGCGCGTCTTTCACTCATCACTCGGCGCGGTGCGCTTCACGTTCCACCGCTCGCGCAGCCGGACGGAGTCGACGCCGAGTTTCGTCCCCGTCGATGAGGAGTTCGAGCCGAGGCATTCGAGGCGGATCGTGTGTCGGCCCACGGGCCAGACCTTGCTCCCGAGGTTGATCTCCGTGAGCGTGACGATCGGGCTGTAGAAATCCACACTCTCGCGCACAACCTGCCCGTCGAGCAGAATGCGGTAGCGGCCGAAGTCGTAAGACCGCGTGATGCGAAGGGTCAACTGGCGCAACTCCTCGCGCTGCACGTCAAAGTCGAACTCGACCCACGCGCCGGAGCCGTGCGTGTTGTTGATGAACAACTGCCCCTCGCCTGTCCACGGATGGCCCTTCTGGAGGTGGAGCGGATTGACGTTCTCGCTCCGCGCCGTCGCGAGCAGGTCGCGCCCCTCGATGACGAGATCAAGGTCGGGGAAAACGCGCTCCGCCGCGGCGGGGAGCGTCGTGAAGCGCCTGGGCTGGCCGGTCTGGTACCAGAACGCGACGGTCGCGTAGTCGTCGTTGCGCTCGACGAAGCCGCGATGCACACCCTCGGCGAGTTCATCTTCGGAGATCCAGCCGGCGTTCTCGATCTCGACGCGCAGGGAGGTGGTGAAGCGGATCGGGTCGGGGATGTGCCAGCGGTAGATCGTCGTGAGCCAGCCGACCATTCCCCACTCGCCTTCGAGAATCGGCACGCCGAAGTAGGGGTAGGTTCCGACCGCCATGCCCCAGGCGTTAAGCGCGTAATCCTCGGTGCCGGTGCCCTGTATGCTCGAGGCCGTCTCGCCGTCGATGTAGAACTTCTCATCCCCTTCGCCGAACCACTCCGGGCTGCGCGAGCGGGCGCTGAGCACGGTGCCGACGTAGTGCCCGCGGCCGACGGCGTCGAGGATGAGGTAGTCGCGGCCTGACTGCGCTGGAAACTCCTGCCGGTACTGGGCGCAGAAGTAGGGCGTCTCCGGCAGCAGCGCCTGCACCCGCGCGTAGTCGATCTGGTAATAGAGCGAGTTGAGCGGCAGGCGGCTCTGGTTCTCGATCTCGATGCGGGCCGAGCGGTGAAAGGGCATGGGCCAGAAGCAGTTGTACGCGTCGCCCTCCTGCACCAGCACGGGCAGGGAGAGAACCTCGGCGCGCCGGCCAAAGCCGGCGGCGAAGAAGTCGCCCACCGGCGATTCGACGGCCGGCTCATCCGCCTCGTCCCAGTAGATGCGCAGCACGAGTTCGGAGTGGTTCGCGTTGCCGTCGCGCCCGAGCCAGCCCGGCGCGGGATCGGGAAAGGTGAGCCAGATGTGGTTGATCACGCCCGGCCCTTCGATCTCGGCGATCGTCAGCGTCTCCCCCGGCGGAATGCGACGATTGTCCCAGTTGCTCGAACGCTGCGGCGCGGCCGAGGAGATGCGCATCGAGCGCGAGTCGCGCAGCACCGTGAGGTCCGCCAGCGCTCCCGTCGTCCAGGGCGCTGTGGCCGCAGCCACGGAGTTCGGAGCGTGCGGCGACGTACACCCGGAAACCAGGAGCAGCGCCAGTGGAATGGCCAGGGATGAAGACGTGCGCCGCATGCAGTGGCTCCTCGATGATGGAAACGGTCAATCGATGACGATCATGATGCGCCGGCCGGCGCAGGCCGTGATCGGCGCATCGAGCGCGATGAACACGCGCCCGTCCTCAAAGCGGCTGTGCGCGCTGCTCTTGCGTCCATCGACGAAAACCTTAACCTGTGCGGGCGGGCCTGCCTTGGGCGCGGCCAGGCCGAATGCGAGGGAGTTGAGGAGCATTCGACCCCAGCGCAGTTCAATCGCGCACTGCTGCGTCCGACCTTCGAGGCGCTGAGTGAAAAGCCCCCACCCTTCGGCCGCGGTAAAGGCGGCGCGGAAGTCTTCGGGCGAAAGTTTCGGCGCGAAAGCGATGTGGCCGCGCGGGCCGTCGTGCTCGAACCCGCACAGCGCCGTGTACACGCCCCAACTGGCCAGCGCCCGGGCGTAGTGGTCGCCGCACTCGACTTCGTTGAAGGGATTGCGCCGGTTCGGGTCATAGCGGTCGTGAATCGCCCGCACGATGGCGAGGGCCTCGGTGATCATCCCCTCGGCGATCATGTGCCCCGCGACCTGGTACTCGATGCCCGTCCACACCTCTTCGCGGTAGCGCACTCCCTGCGCGAGATACTTCGACTTCGGCCAGGTGCAGGTGAACAGGCCGGCGTCGCCGGGGCGCGCGAACCACCGCTCAGGCGGATGCTTCTCATTCTGGGCCCGCACGTCCGGCGCCCAGTTGTACTTCCAGACCGACTCGAGCGCTGTGCGCACCGCCGTCCGCGGGTAGAGGTATCCAAGGCCGAGTTGATGCGCCCAGCCCTGCCCGAAGAGTTGGTCGGAGAGGCAACCGTCGCCGTACTGGTCGCGCGGATGGGCGTCGAGATCAACCGCCTGAATGAGGTACTCCCCGTTGAAGAGGCGCTGCATCGTGAGGTCGCGGCCGCGATCGAACGCCGCACGGCAGCGAGCGGCGAGGGCCTCGTCTCCTGCGGCCGCCGCCATCTCTTCGCCCGCGCGCAGGGCGGCGAGGTAGAGCGAGCCGACGAACGTGTTGGGCCCGAAGAAGTTGATGTCGTAGGTGTTGTGCTGGCTGTTTTCGATCAGCCCGTCGTCGTCCCCGTCCTGATTGAGCGCAAAGAGCAGCACCTTGCGGATGTTGGGCCAGTGGCGCCTCAGAAACGTATCGTCGGCCGACATGAGGTGTTCGCGGTAACACTTGAGCACGGTGCCGGCCTGGCCGTCGGCGGCGTAGGCGCCGTTGCGCTCGCCTCGGAATCCCACAAGCCCGTCTTCATGCAGCGCTGCCCCGAGATCCTGCATCTCGCGAACCGAGCGCTCCAGTTCGGGAAAGAGCCTCGCCAGGGCGTGGGCGTAGTTCCACACGTGCGTGCAGGTGCCCGAGCAGCAGCCCACGCCCTCCCACGCCCAGAAGCGCCCGCTCTTCCACCACTGGCACGTTCCCGAGGCGAGGTTGGCGACGGTGGAATGCAGTCGTTCGAGCAGCCAGTGGGGGAGCGTGCTGTCATCGTAGAACGTCTTCACCCACTCTCGCGTCTCCTGCGACAGGCGCGCGTAGTTGTCGAAAACGTACGTCGCCACGGCCGGGGCGTCGGCGAAGCGATTGGCGTACTGCTGCCCCACGCCGGGCCGATTGGGAAAGTGCCACGCAAGCACGAAAGTGAATGTGTGCGAAGCGCCGGGCGCCAGTTCAACCGAGTCGGCCTGCAACCCGAGCGAGCGGCGTTTCGACATCTCGCAGGTGAAGTTGCGGCTGGAGATCGGCGCATCCATCGGGGCGAGTTTCCCCGCGGAGCGCGCCACGTCCGCGTCGCCGACGAACGGCCCGTCGTACATGAGCGCCATCGTGCCGAAGTCGTCGAGTGCCTCGAGCGGCCCGCCGGGACCGAAGCGCGGCTCGTCGGCGAGTTCGATCTGGTCGATGTTGATGTGCCCCCACCCGCCGGAGTGGGCGTCGACGATCCGTATGCGCGCCGTGCGGCCGGCGAACTCGCGCACATCCCACGAATCCCAGCGCAGCAGTTCCTCGTTGCGGCCGGTTGACGTGCGGACCACTTTGCCGTCGACGAGCAGGTTGATGCACGTCTCCCCCGCATGGTTTCCCCCGCCGATCATGAAGTTGAGATAGCGGCGATCGATGGTGAACTCGGGGCTGGTGAGTTTGCCCCTCGGCCCGTCGCCGCCGAGGTAGGTGTTGACGAGTCCCTCGCCCTGAAAACTGCTGACGCGCTGCTGGTTGGGCAGCGTGCCGCGCGCGGGGCCGGCGCCGAACGCTTCGCCCTCCACTTCCCAATCGCCGTAGTCCGGCCCTTCAAAGTCGGCGAGAACGATCGGCTCGCGGACCGGTTCGTCCGCCTCGGGCAGCGGCGCGGCGGAGTGCATGATCGCGCCGCGACCCTTTTGCGACGCGACCCGGCCGAGGCGCTGCGCCCGCAGAAACCGCGCGTTGTGGAAGCACACGGCGTTCTCAAGCCACGCCAGCACGCCGACGGCGATCCGCCGGTCCGATGTGTTGCGCACCGTCAGATTGAAGATCGTCGCCGGCAGCGCGCTGTCCGGCGCATTGAGCGGGATGAAGGGCGAGAACGCCTCCAGTTGCGCCTCCACCGGGCACTCGGCGTCGCGGTACTCGACGAGCCCGATCGGATAGCGGCCGGTGAATGCAACATCGCGAAAGCCGGTCCGCGACAAGCGATGCACCGTGTTGACGCCGCGATCATCGATGACGAGGGCGAAGCCCTGCTCGACAGGCGACGCCGGCGGCGGCTGGTCGTAGTTGTCGCGCCCGTAGCCGCTGAAGTACGGCTGGTTGAAGATTTGCCAGCAGCCGAGCGTGCCGTCGCCGAGGAGGTAGAGTTGCCCGGCCGCGAGGCCGCCGACGGGCATGCCGATGAACTTGAGTTCATCGCTGCGGCAGGTTCGAGGCTCGCCGCGCCGCGTCAGCGACGCCAGCCACGCGGCGTCAAGTTTCTTGTCGGCGGGGACGAAGTGGGAGATACCGCCCTCGGGTTGTGAGAAAGGTCCGGCCATCACGGCGCGGGAGAGACCCGGCAAAGAGAGCGCCGTCAACCCCGCCCCGGCGGTGTGCAGGAAGTCGCGCCGGCTGACCTCGCCGCCGCCGCATCCGCCGCCGCAGCCGCATGGCTCCTGTCGCGGTCGATCTTCGCTTGTCTGATCGCGTGACTCCACAGCCACCTCTCTGGTCGATCGAACAATCACCCGATCGGTTCGCCGCCGGCTTCCACGTTCTCCTTCGTGAACACGCGCGAGCCGAGGGTGATTTCTTTGGGCACGCTTTCGCCGCGGAGAATCTTCAGTGCCGCGTCGATCGCCTCCGCTCCGCCGGTGGGATACTGGAAGGTCGCGTCGAGGATGCCTTCCTTGACGTAGAGCACGCCTTCGTGCGGCAGGGCGTCGATGCCGACGAATCTGATCTGCCCCTCCCGCCCCGCGGCGTTGGCCGCCAGCCAGGCGCCGTGCGCGCCGGGGTCGTTGTGCGCGTAGACGAGGTCGATCTGGTCGAAGCGCGAAAGGGCCGACTCCATCTCCTTGCGAGCGTCGGGTTCGAGCCACTTCATGTCCGCCTCAAAGATGATGTTGATCTGCGAGTCTTTGATCGCCTCGCGGAAGCCGGAGTGGCGGTCCTGGCCGGGCGTTGAGGTCATCAGGCCCTTGAGTTCGACGACGTTGCCCTTGCCGCCGAGGGCGCTCACGATCCACTCGCCCGCCTCGCGACCGATGAGGCGGTTGTCGGCGCCGATGAAGCAGGTGTAGTTGTCGCCGATCACGCGGCGGTCGAGGACGATGACGGGAATCCCCGCCTCCATCGCCTTGGCGACGGGCTCGGTGAGCGGCTGCGCCTCCTTGGGGCTGATGATGATCAGGTCCACGCCGGCGCCGATGAACTCCTCGACGTGGGCCCGCTGCTTGAGCGTGTCGTTCTGGGCGTCCTTGAAGATCATCTTCAGTTCGGGGTGAGCCTCGGCGGCGCGGCGGACATCGTCATTCATCTGCACGCGCCAGGGTTCGCCGAGATTGCACTGGCTCATGCCGATGGTGTAGGTCGCCTTCGCGGCCGCAAACCCGTCCGCCTGCCCGGACGACGAGCCGTCGGTCGCGTCTGAAGGGGTCTTCTTGCATCCGGCGAGGCAGACGATCGCCGTTGCCGCGAGGCTGAGCATGTATCGTGCAGTGTTGTGTTGCATGTGTGCCACTCCGCTCGATCAGTCTTTCCGCCGCTGCACGAGCACAGCGGCGATGATGATGACGCCGGTGAGCATGAGTCGGCTCGCTTCCGGCACGGCGTTGACGCTGAGGATCTTATCGAGGTAGCCGATGATGAGCGTGCCGAGAAGGGTGAGGCCGATGCCGCCGCGCCCGCCCATCAGGCTCGTGCCGCCGATGACGACGATGGCGATGGCGGTGAGTTCGTAGCCCAGACCCGCCTCGGGGTCGCCCTGCTGTTCCTGCGCCGCCTGGCACAGCCCCGCCACGGCCGCGAAGACCCCCGCGAGCGCATACGCCATGACCTTCATCGCGGCGACCGGAACGCCCGAGAGGCGCGCTGCCTCTTCGTTGCCTCCGATCGCGTAGAGATAGCGCCCCCAGCGCAGGCGCGAGAGGATGACCCACGACAACGCGATGCACGCGAGGAAGACCAGGCTGACGACGGAGATGTTGTCGCCGAGCAGGCGCGAGTCGATGAGTCGGAAGATGCCGGGAACGGGCGCGGCGGTCCACGAGCCGTCGGGCAGTTGCACCGCCGTTGAGACTTTCATTCCGCCGCTGAGCGTCTTGGCCAGGCCGCGCGCAAAGACCATCATGGCGAGGGTGACGATGAAGGGCTGGATGCGCCACTTCGCCACGACGAGGCCCGACGCCGCCCCGCACGCGCCGCCCAGCGCGAGGCACGCGGGCACGGCCAGCCAGGGCGGCCACGCCTCGTGAATGCTCAGCGTCGAGAACATCACCGCGACGAGCGCGAGAACGCTGCCGACGGAGAGATCGATCCCGGCGGTGATGATCACGAAGGTCATGCCGCAGGCGAGGATGCCGTAGACCGAGGCCTGGCGCAGGGCGTCGCGGTGCGTCGCCCACTTGTGAAACGCGCCGTCGCCTGAGAACGCCACGCCGATCGCGAGCACCAGGCCCAGCGCCAGCAGCGCCGTCGCACTCGGGCTTGAGAGAAAGGCGCGCAGCCGCGAGGCGGCGGATCGTTCCAGTGCGCCGATCGACTCATGCTGATCCGGGCGCCCGTCATTCATGGATTGCGTGCCCCATCGCCGCGCGGAGGAGGTCGGCGGCCGTCGCTTGCCCGCCGCGGAAGGACGCGGCCACGCGCCCGCGGTGCATCACCATAATGCGATCGCTGACTTGAAGCAATTCGGGCCACTCGGAGGAACTGAGGATGATGCCGCAGCCTTGCCGGCTCCACTCATTCATAAGGAGGTAGATCTCGTGCTTGGCGCCGACGTCCACGCCGCGCGTTGGATCGTCGAGCAGCAGAACGCGCGGGTGCGTAGCCATCCACTTCGCGAGGACGACCTTCTGCTGGTTGCCGCCCGAGAGCGTGGCGACGCGCTGGCGCAGCGAGGCGCAGCGCAGGTTGAGTTGGCCCGCGGTCCGGGCGGTGTGCTCGATCTCTTCGCGCCGTCGAAGCCGGCCCAGCGGGCTGAAGCGCGGCAGCGCCGCCAGCGTCGCGTTCTCGACGACATCCATCGAGAGCACCAGTCCGCTCCGCCGGCGATCGTTGGTCACGAGGGCGATCCCCGCCGCGATCGCAGCGCGAGGCGAAGACATGCGCCGCGTCTGCCCGTCGATCTCCATCTCGACTTCGGCGCGCTTGCCCAGCGCGCCGAACATCGCCCAGAGCAGTTCGCTCACGCCCGAGCCTTCGAGTCCGACCAGGCCGAGGATCTCTCCGCTTCGCACCTGCAGCGCGGCATCCTCGACGATGGGCCGCCGCCCCGCGCCTTCGCCGCGCACCCGGCATCGGCGCAGGTCCAGGCGCACGGTCCCGGCCGCGGCGGCGCGCCGCGGCGCCTGGTCGCCGATGCTCCGGCCGACCATCAGGCGCACGAGTTCCCCGACGGGAAGTTCGCCCGCCGGCCGGCTCGCCACCACGCGCCCGTCGCGCAGCACCGTGATGCGGTCGGCGAGAGCGTAAATCTCCTCGAGCCGATGCGTGATGTAGATGATCCCGCAGCCCTGCGCCTTGAGGTCCGCGATCCGCGCAAAGAGGCGGCGCACCTCCGGCTCGCTCAGCGCGCTGGTCGGCTCGTCCATCACGATGATCCGCGCCCCGAGCGAGAGCGCCTTGGCGATCTCGACGAGTTGCTGCGACGAGATGGGCAGCGCGCTCACCGGCTCATCCGGATCGAGGCGCAGGCCGACTCGCTCGAGCACGCCGCGGGCGCGGGCGGCGCGCGCGGCCCGATCCACCCACCCCAAGCGGCCCGGCTCGCGGCCGAGAAGCAGGTTGTCCGCGATGGACATGGAGCCGACGAGGGAGAGTTCCTGGTGAATGACCGCGATGCCCCGATCCGCCGCGTCGCGCGGCCGGCGGAACCGCACCGGCCCTCCTTCGATCGCGATCATCCCGTTATCAGCCGCGAGCGCGCCGCCGAGAATCCGAATCAGCGTGCTCTTTCCCGCCCCGTTCTCGCCGGCGAGGACGTGAACTTCGCCGGCCTTCAACTCGAAATCCACTTCCCTCAGCACCCGGTTCGGGCCGAAGGACTTGGCGATCCGCGACATCCGCAGGAGCGAAGGCGACGAAGCCGATGGGGGCGATCCTCCCATGAAGGTCATGCTACGCGCCGCCTCGACCCGGCGTTTGAGATAGACTGACGCTCGATGCCTGCCGCGCCGATCGACCTTCGCTCCGACACGGTGACCCGCCCCTCGCCCGCGATGCGAGCTGCCATGGCCGCCGCGGAGGTCGGCGACGACCAGTTCGGTGAAGATCCGACTGTCAACGCCCTGCAGGAAAGGGTCGCCGTCTTGCTTGGCAAAGAGGCAGCGCTGTGGATGCCTTCGGGAACCATGGCGAACCAGGTGGCGCTGCGCGTGCTCACCCGCCCCGGTGATGACGTCGTGGTCAGCCGCCAGAGCCACGCCGTCTGGCATGAAACGGGGGCTTCGGGTGCGAATGCCGGCGTCCAGTTCACGGAGGTCGGCGCGGGAGGGGTGTTTTCGCCGGAGGAGTTCATGGCCGCCTGCAAGCCGCGCGGCCACGTCGTCTACCCACCCACCACGCTTGTCGAGATCGAGAACACGCACAATCGGGCGGGCGGCGTGGTCTTCCCGCAGGCCGAGGCGGCGCGAGTCGCACAGGAGGCCGGTCGCCGGCAGATCGCAACGTACTTGGACGGCGCACGATTGTGGAACGCCGCCGTTGCATCCGGTTTGTCATTGGCCGATCTGGCGGCGCCGTTTGATCTTGTCTCAGTCGCATTCTCAAAGGGACTCGGCGCGCCCGGCGGGTCGGCCCTGGCGGGTTCGCGAGAATTGATCACGCGAGCGGTCCGGTGTCGGCGGATGCTCGGCGGCGCGATGCGTCAGGTCGGCCTCTTCGCCGCCGCCGCCCTCTTCGCGATGGACCACCAGTTCGATCGACTCGCGGAGGACCACGCCAACGCGCGCCGCATCGCCGAGAGACTCGCGGGGAATCCTCACATCGCGCTGGATCCGGCGCGGGTTGAAACGAACATCCTCGTCTTCGATCTGGCCCCCGACGCCCCCGACGCCGCCGCGGTCGTGGCGCGGGCGCGCGAGCAGGGCGTCCTGATCTTCGCCTTCGGGCCCCGCACCATCCGAGCCGTAACGCACATGGACGTCACGCGCGAACAGTGCGAGCAGGCGGCGGACAGCCTCAGCACGATCGCGCTCGGATAGGTGTTCGGCGCCGCGGCTATTCCGTGCGGCGGGTTGCGAGGCGGTCGCGGCGCGCCGGCAAGAGCAGCGCCCAGGTCCACGAGACGTTCACCCAGAGGATCCCCAGGGCCAGGGCCGAGCCCAGGATCACCAGCGCGTGGGGAAAGTAGATCAGCACGCGAGGCGGCACCGGCGCCACCGCCCCCATGAAGCGCAGGTAGCCGTCGATCCCTCCCTTGGCGAGCAGCAGGCCGATCAGCAGGAACATCGCGAGATTGATCCAGCCGAAGGCCCAGGCCACCGCGCGGCGCGAAGTGAAAGGGCGATCGGGGGGGCCGAACTGGTGAATGAGGTAGAGCAGCACCGCCCAGAGAATCATTGAGTCGATCCCCAACATGCTGCCCATCGCGTGCCCGACGACGAAGTGCGTCCCGTGAATCAACGTGTTCACCGGCGGCACCGAGATGATGACCGCGACCGCCACAAGGACAAGCGACCAGATCGAGGCGAAGGTCACGAGCAGATGAATGCCGGGCGGCGTCCGATGCGTCGAGCGAGCCCGGAAGCACGCCAGCACGCTGTGCAGGTACTTGACGACGAGAACCGCCTCGGCGAGGCTGACGATGCAACTGACCCACTTGATCACGTGCGACTGGGGCAGGTGGTAGGTATGGTGCCCGTAGTTCGTGAAACTGTTGAGCAGGCCGAGGAAGAGAAGAGCAAAGGCCGCGTTCGAGCGCGCCGGCCGGTCGTCCCCGCTCATGCGGCAGGCGAGGTAGCCCATCGAGCCGTAGACGAGCAGGTTGAAACTCCCCACGAGCGGGCCATAGGACTTCCACTGCACGGCGATGTCGCGCAGGGGATTGCCGCCGATGCGCTCGAGCAGCCAAGCGTGCCCTTCGGCGAAGGCGATGAGGAAGAGAAGCACGGCGGTGTGCCACATGTAGATGTACACCGGCTTGCGGCGCAGCGACCACCCCTCAACGCTGAAGTAGTTCCAGGCGAAGAGAATCCACCCGAGGTAGATGAGCATCGACCAGGACCAGTGCGCGCCGAGGTACTCGCGGCCGGAGAACTGCCCGTTCCACAGGCTGAGGATGATGCCGACGCCCGCAACGGCCCAGAGGATCAGTTGCGCCTCGAGGCGCCGCATGAACGCCCGTGGCGCCTGCTCGAAGCGCGAGAAGAGATGGAAGTAGACCACGGTCACGCCGCCGAGGAAGATCCACGCCGCCGCGAAGGTCGTGTGGAGCGGGCGCAGGTGCTGGAGCGTCAATCCCGCCGAAGGGCGCTGGTCCGGCCGATACCACAGCGCCGCCGCCGCGCCAAACACGATCGCAAGCGTGGAGCAGCCCAGCGCGCAGAGCATCAGCGCCGCCAGCGGTCGGCGGTGGCGCGGCGTCAGGGACGCGGATACTCGAACCATGGAATCGCCGACCAGCGGAACTCCCTTCCCTTCTCCCGATCCGCCACGAATCCGCCCAGCGCCGACCGCCGCTCCCTCATCCACTCCAGCGCGTCGATCATCTCCTCCGCCTCGCGCTCGGAGAGGTGGGGGAAGGCGGGCATGATGCCCTTGCTCTCCAGAATCGCCCGCTTCGCCTCGGCGCGCGTCGTGCGCGACAGAATCGTGGTCGGGTCCGGCGCGCCGCGCAGGCCGACCGCGAAGGGAACGTGGCACGCGCCGCAGGCGTTCGCCCGCAGGAGTGCATCGCCTCGAAGGACCGCCGGCGGCGCCGCTTCACCGGACTTCTCGAGATAATCGGGAACCAGCCGCGCCAGATCGGCGTCGCGCCGCACTGAGGTCAACTGCGGAATGCTCGCGCCGGTCCGATCGACTTCCGTGAGAAACGCGATGATCGCCTCGCGCTGCGGCTCGTCAAAGCCGAAGGCGGGCATCTGCTTGCGCCCCTCGACGAGGACGTCGGTGAAGTCTTCCTCGGGCCGGCGGCTGATGAGGTTGGTGAGGTCAGGACCGAGGAACCCGCCGAAGCCGTGAATCTGGTGGCAGACCTGGCAGTTGTTGGCGCGCCAGAGCGAGAGACCCTGCCGCGCCTGCTCCGAGAGCGGCGCCGCGATCTCGGCATGCCTCGGATCGAAATAGACCAGACCCGTCTGCGCGAAGAAGGCGACAATCAGGAGGAGGTAGACGCATTGCCGCCAGTCCGCGCCGCGGTCATTCGCGTGCGGCGATTCGGCCGCGGCGCTCGGCTCGGTTGTCGCCTTCCACGGCGCACCGCTCACGGACCCGCTCCAACGGGAACTTTGGCGACGCCTTTGATCTCGCGGGCGTCATCGCGAGCGCCGGCGCGCCGATCGAGGGCTTCGAGAATCTTCTCCGGCGTGATCGGCAGGTCCTTGATCCAGACACCGGTGGCGTTGCGGATGGCGTGGGCCACGGCGCCCATAACCGGCAGCGTCGCCCCTTCGCCGATCTCTTTGGCCCCGTACGGACCGTTGGGTTCATAGGAGTCAACGATGCCGCTGAAGATCTCCGGCGCATCCTTGATCGTCATGAGCAGGTAGCCGTGCAGGTTGGGGTTGAGGATGCGGCCGCGGTCGTCGAACTGCACATCTTCCATGATCGCCTCGCCCGCGCCCATGACGATGGCGCCCTCGACCTGGCCGTGCACCTGCTGCGGGTTGATGGGCGTGCCGCAGTCATGCGAATCGGTGAAGCGGTCGAAGCGCACCTTGCCGGTCTCGAGATCGACGGTGAGTTCGCAGGCGCATGTGCCGAAGGAGTAGGCGGGGCTGGTGCCGACGGTGGCGCCCTTGTAGTCGCCGCCGAGCCCGTCGGGGGGCTTGTAGCAGCCGGCGGCGACGAGGGGTCCGGTCTCGTTGAAGTATCTCCGGGCCGCCTCCGCCCACTCGATGGTGCGCGTCGGGTCGCCGGCCGCGAAGCACACGCCGTCGCGGGCGCGAACGTCGGCCTCTTCGCAGCCCAGCAGGCGCGCGGCGAAGGGGCGCATCCGCTCGAAGACGGCGGCGCCGGCGGCGGCCACGGCGTTGCCCGCCATCAGCGTCACCCGCGAGGAGTACGAGCCGAGATCGAGCGGGCTGATGTCGCTGTCTTCGCTCTTGATGTGGACCCGCTCGTGGGGAATGCCCATCGCCTCAGCGGCGATCTGCACGAGGATCGTGTCGCTCCCCTGGCCGATCTCCGCCGCGCCGATCATGAGGAACGCTGCCATGCCGTCCTCGCTCACGCGGATCACGGCGTTGGCGTGGGGGAAGACGGACCTCTTCTGGAAGTGCTCCGGCCCCTTCTCGTGCTGCGCCTGGACCTGTCCGCGATAGATGCAATAGCCGGCGCCGGAGACGAAGCCGCCGCTCGCCACGCCGATGCCGCGTCCCGGCGGGAGTTGGCCGTACTTCTCTCGCCAGCCCGACTCGCGCTCGACCTGGTCGATCGTGGCGCGGAACTCGCACGAGCCGATGTCGAGGTCGTTGACGGTGCGGGTGTCGGGAGTCATGGCGTTGCGGCGGCGAATCTCCATCGGGTCGAGGCCGAGATCCTCCGCGACCATGTTGAGCAGGCACTCGAAGGCGAACCGCGGCTGGGGCACGCCATGCCCGCGCATCGCGCCGCACGCGGGCTTGTTTGTCATCACGCGGTAACCGTCGTAGTGATAGACGGGAATGCGGTAGAGCGTGGGGATCATGCTGCCGGCGTAGTAGGCGGTCGCCACGCCGAAACTCGAGTACGCGCCGCCGTCGAGATGGATTTCGCTCTTGAAGGCCGTGATGCGCCCCTGAGCGTCCACGCCCAGCCTGAAGCGCATGTGCTGCTTGTGCCGGCCGCGGTAGTAGTGGAACATGTCCGAGCGAGAGAAGACGATCCGCACGGGCCGGCCGACGATGCGGCTGAGCACCGCCGAGCATACCTCCAGCGGATTCGTCGCCGCCTTGACGCCGAAGCCTCCGCCCACGCAGGGCCGGATCACGCGGATCCGCCCCAGCGGCATGCGGAACACGTGCGCGAGCATGTACTGCACGTAGTGGGGGGCCTGCGTCGAACTGTACAGCACGAGCCGGCCGTCGTGCTCCCAGAAGGCCACGGCCGCCTGCGGCTCCATCGGACACTGGTAGACGAAGTTGCCCGTGAAAACCTCCTCGCGCACGTGGTGCGAGGCGGCGAACGCGGACTCCACGTCGCCGAAATGATGGCTCACGTGCGTGTTGATGTTCCGCTCGTAACGGTCGTGAACGAGCGGCGCGCCGGGCTGGACCGCCTCGAGCGCGTCGAAGACCGCCGGCAATTCCTCGTACTCCACCTCGATGAGGCTCAGCGCCCGACGCGCGGTCGTCTCGTCGACGGCGGCCACGGCCGCGACGGGGTCGCCGACGTGGCGGACCTTCGTCCGCGCCAGCACCTCCTCGTCGTAGCGGGCCGGGGAGACGCCGTAGGTGTTCTCCGGCACGTCGGCGCCGGTGATGACGGCGAGGACGCCGGGAAGCGCCCGCGCGCGGCTCGCGTCGATCCGGCGGATCAGCCCGTGCGCGATCGGGGAGAAGAGGATTCCGCCGTGCGCCATGTTGGGGAGCGCAATGTCCGCGGTGTAGATCGCCCGGCCGGTGACCTTGTCCGCGGCGTCGACGCGCGCCACGGGCCGGCCCACGGAGCACCCGCCCACGCCCGCGGCTGCGGACCCCGGCGCCGAGGGTGCGCCGGCCGGCGGAGCCGTCGCCCGATGCTCCGCCCCCTTCGCGCACTTATCGCAACGCCCCGTGCAGCGCTCAACGGCGCGGAGGATCGCCGCGTAGCCCGTGCAGCGGCAGAGATTGCCCGACAGCGCGTGGCGGATCGCCTCGCGGCTGGCGTGCGGGTTGTCCCGCAGCAGCGCCGTCGCGGAGAGGATCATGCCCGAGGTGCAAAAGCCGCACTGCACCGCGCCCTCTTCGACAAAGGCGCGCTGGAGCGGTGAGAGATCCCCGCCCGCCGCGAGGGCCTCGATCGTCTCGATCCTTCGACCCTCGAGCGCTGAGGCGAGCAGGAGGCAGGCGTTCATGGGAGCGCCGTCGATGAGAACGGTGCAGGCGCCGCAGTCGCCCTCGTCGCATCCCTTCTTCGTGCCCGTCAGGCGAAGCGTGTCGCGCAGCACGTCGAGCAGGGTGGCGCCGGGTTCGATGGCGATGGTGCGCGGCTGGCCGTTCACATTCAGCGTTCGCAGTTCAGTCATGCGAAGACTCCCGGGCGCGTTGGTGGGCGGCGAGGAGGGCTCGCCGCGTGAGGACGCGGACGAGGCGCCGTCGGAAGGCGGCGCTGCCGCGGACGTCGGAGATCGGCCTTGCTGCGTCGGCGGCGATCTCCGCGGCCTCGTCAAGCGTCTCTTCAAGCCGCCGGCCGCGCAGAACTTCCTCGACGACGCGCACCGGCAGCGGAATGGGGGCCACGGCCCCGAGCATCAGCCTTGCTGCACGCATGGCGCCGCTCTCGTCGAGCGTGAGCGACGCCGCGACCGACGCCACGGCGATCGAGTTCCCCTCGCGCAGGGCGAACCGCTCATAGGCGGCGCCGAAGCGCGGCGGGGGTTGGGGCACGAGAATCGCGATGAGCACTTCGTCTTCGCGGCGGATCGTCTGCCGCGGGCCGGTGAAGAACTCCGCCAGCGCCGCGGTCCGCTCGCCGTGCGGCGACCAGAGCACCACCAAGGCGTCGAGCACGCCGAGGACAGGCGGAAGATCGGCGCAAGGCACGGCGGAGGCGATGTTGCCGCCGATCGTCGCCAGGTGGCGCACCTGCGGCGAGGCCATCAGGCGGGCCGCGTCGCGCAACGCGGCGAACGGGCCGCGAACCAGCGGCGAGCGCTCGATCTGCGCGATCGTCGTCATCGCGCCGAGGCGCAGGCCGGAGCGACTCTCAATGCCGCGCAGCGACTCGATGCGCGCAAGCGAGACGAGGTGGCCGGCAGTCGTGCGCGCCGACTTGAGGTCAACGAGCAGATCGGTTCCGCCGGCGAGCAGTCGCGCCCGGCCGGGGAACTGCGCCAGAAGTTGCGCCGCTTCGGCGAGGCCGGTCGGCTCGTGAAGTTCACAGGTGATCATCGCTGCCTCGCGGATTTGAGTCGTTGTCGCGGGTCGCGGCCGCGTTGTTCGAGGGTGAGGCGCGGCCCGCGGCCGGCTCGCGCGCCGGGCGCCGCGCCGGCTGGCCGAGCGTGCCGAGAAGCCCGGCGAGGAACTGGGCGAAGACCTGCTGCGCCAGGCTCGCCGGCGAGCGGTCGCGCCCGGGGTCGTACCACCGGTAGATCCAGTTGAGCGTCCCGAAGAGGCTCATCGTCGCGACGCTCTCGTCGAGTCCGCCGCGGCCGGAGAGGTCCACGCGCGGATCGGCGCTGCGGCCGCCGGGGCGGTCCCGCTCCTGAGCGATGATCCGCGCCACGATGTCCCGCGCGAGGTCGTAGTACTGCCGGCGAACGCGGCGAACCTGCTCATACGCCTCGCCGGTGAGCGAGTCGAGTTCGTGCGAGCAGACCTTGAGCGTGGCCATGTCGCCGGCAACGTACTGGACATGCGTGAGAATGAGCAGGCGGAGTTGCTCGACGGGGTCGCTCACGCCGCTGATCTTCGCTGTTACTTCGGTGAGCAGTCCGGAGAAGGCGCGGAACTGGATGAGAAAGAGCAGGCGCTCCTTGCTGTCGACGTAGTGGTACATTCCGGCGAGTCCGACGCCCGGCCCGCCGGGCCCTTCCCGCGCGATCTGGCGCATCGTGGCCTTGTGGTAGCCGTCGCGGGCGAAGGCCTCGGTGGCGGCGGCGACGATGCGATCGAGGCGAATCGAGGCGCCGTGGCGCTCGCCCGCGCTGTGAGGCCGATCGCCCGCCGCAAGCGAATCGCGGCGGCGGCTCGGCGGATGAGGGGCGGGTCTTCGATGGTGGCCGTTTCCGAACGGGTGTTCGACTTTTCGGTGCTTCATGGCGTGGGTCGCCCGGCGTCGCCCGGCCCGGGCGGGCGGGGCTTGACTGGAGTTTGAGATCACTATATCCTATTCACAGCGGCGGGCAAGGCGCGGCCTTGCACGCGGGATCGTCCGATTCGCCACGCGTTGCGCCGCGCCGAACGGTCGAACGCCCGTTCGGAAACCCGGTCGCCTCGGAGCCTCTCACCCCTCGACACGGAGTTCATCCATGAGCCAGTTCCCGCATCGAGAGCCCGCGTCCCTTGGTCTGCGTGAAGTGCTGTATTCCAAGGGCGATTGGACGGCCCGCATCGCCATCAACCGCCCGTTCAACTTCAACGCCTACAGCACGCCCGCGCTTCAGGAACTCGCCGCCGCCTTCGAGGACGCCAGCCGCGATGACCGCGTGGCCGTCGTCGTCTTCACCGGCGTCGGCCATGATGCGTTCTGCACGGGAGGCGACGTCAAGGAATACCAGAAGTCCTACACCCAGCGCCCGCGCGACTACTGGAAGTACATGTCCTGTTTCAAGGCCTACATCGAGTCGATCACGAACTGCGCCAAGCCCGTCATCGCGCGCCTCAACGGCATGGCGGTCGGAGGCGGCAACGAGAGCCAACTCGCCTGCGATCTCGCCGTCATGAGCGAGCACACCTTCGTCGCCCAGGTCGGCACGAGCGTCGGGTCGGTGGCGTGCGGCGGATCGACGCAGTGGCTCACCGTCCACGCCGGCGATCGCCGCGCCCGCGGCATCCTCTTCCTCAACCAGCGCTACCCGGCCTTTACGTCGCTCTCGCTCGGACTCGTCAACGCCGTCGTCCCGACCGTCAAAGGCCCGGACGGGCAGTTCATCACAAAGTTCACTCAGGGGCGCACCTTCCTCGCCGACTGGAACACCGATCCGTGGGAGAGCCCGTTCGAGCGGCGGGCGAGCGCGGATGAGATTCGCAAAGCCCTCAAGGGCGCCGACGGCTACTCCATCGACCTGCGTCTCCTCGACGAGGCGGTCAACAACCTCTGCGGACAGATCGTCAACAAGTTCGCCGAGTGCACGCGCTACACCAAGGCGCAGGTGAACTTCTGGAAGGACCTCGCCTGGCACGCGACGGCCGGGCACGCGCGCGACTGGCTCTCCATCCACTACACCAGCCTCGAACCCTACGAGGGCATGACCGCCTTCGTCGAGAAGCGCAAGGCGGACTACGTCGGCATGCGGCAGCGCGCCGCCGACCCCGAAGGTTCGAGCGAGTTCCTCTGGGGTCCCTACGCCCTCGAGTGCTCCTCGTGCGGGGCCAAGGGGCTTCCGGCCTTCTTCGACCATTGCGGCAAGTGTGGCGCGCCGCTGGAGGACGGACGCGCGGCCGAGTCCGCGCCCGAATCGGCCGCGGCGAAGGGCTGATCGAATCAACCACCTCGACCCGAGGCTTCGGCGCGGCCCCGGGTCGTTCATTGCTCAGCGCCTCGGACGGTTGACATGGCGCAGTCGCGGCGAGCACTGGTGACCGGAGGAAGCAGCGGCATCGGCCGATGCGTCGCCGAGACCCTCGCCAGGCGCCGCTGCCGCGTCGGCATCCTGCACCTCGATCCGCCGGAGCAGGGGCAGGCTGTCGCGCGCGAAATCGAATCTCGCTCAGAAGGCGCGTCGGAGGTCTGGGTTCGACGCTGCGATGTCGCCGACTCGGGCGCCGTTGCCGCTGCGTTTGACGACTTCCTCGGGCGCTTCGGCGGATTGGAGATCCTCGTCAACGCCGCCGGGCTCTTCCGCGACACCGTCATCTGGAAGATGACCGACGCCCAGTGGCGCACGGTGATCGAAGTCAACCTGACCGGCGCGTTCAACTGCGCCCGCGCCGCCGCGCCCATGCTGCGCGAGGGCGGGTGGGGCGCGATCGTCAATGTGACGAGCATCAACGGCCTGCGGGGCAAGTTCGGCCAGTGCAACTACGCGGCGTCCAAGGCCGGTCTCATCGGCCTGACCAAGTCCCTCGCCCGCGAACTGGCGAAGTTCAACGTCACCGTCAACGCGGTCGCGCCGGGAATGATCGACACGCCCGCCACCGCCGCGCTCCCCGCTGACGTCCGCGCCCGCTCCGTCGAGGAGATTCTCCTCGGACGCATCGGCCGGCCGCAGGACGTCGCCGACCTCGTCGCGTTCCTCTGCTCCGACGAGGCGCGATTCATCACCGGAGAAGTCATTCGAGTGGACGGAGGGCAATACCTGTGAGCAGCAAGACTCATCAGCCCGCGGCGCCGTGCGGCGAGTTCATCCGGATCAGCGAAACCGAGGGCGTCCGGACGATCACGCTCGATCGGCCGCCGCTCAACGTGCTCAACCTCGCCATGCTCGGCGAGGTGGTCAACGCGCTCGAAACGGCCGTCGGCGACGAGTCGCTCGCCGCGATTGTCTTCCGCGCCTCGGGCAAGTCCTTCAGCGCCGGGGTCGACGTCGCGGACCACACGGCCGAGAAGGTGGACGCGATGATCGAGACGTTTCACCGCGCCTTCCGCCTGCTCGCCTCGACCGATGCGCTGACCGTCGCGGCCGTGCAGGGTGCGGCGCTGGGCGGCGGGTGCGAACTGGCCTGCTTCTGCGACGTCGTGCTCGCTTCGGAGCGGGCGAAGTTCGGCCAGCCGGAGGTGAAGGTCGGCGTCTTCCCGCCCGTCGCCGCGAGCATTCTCCCCTGGCGCGTGGGCGTCGCCCGGGCCGTCGAGATCAACGCGCTGGGCGAGACGATCGACGCGCGAGAAGCGCACCGCATCGGCCTGGCGTCGCGCCTGATTGCCCCGGAGGAGTTCGAGGCGAAGGTCGATGAGTTCGTCGCCGCCATCGCCCGCCTCTCGCGCCCCGTCGTGCGGCTCGCCAAGCGGGCGACGGTCGAGCCGTTCCGCGCCGGCCTGCTGGCGCACCTCGAACGCGCGGAACGCCTCTACCTCGAAGACCTCATGAATCTCAGGGACGCCCACGAAGGCCTCTCAGCATTTCTCGAACGGCGTGCGCCCCTCTGGTCGCACGCATGACGAAGGAGCGGACGATGGGTCAGAAGATGAAAGCAGCGGTGTTTCACGGTCCCGAGCGCGGACTGGTGGTCGAGGACGTTCCCGTTCCGACTGTCCGGCCGGGCGAAGTGCTCATCAAGGTCGCGGCGTGCGGGGCCTGTCACACCGACCTGCACTACATCGAGCACGGGGTGCCGACGTTCAAGAAGCCGCCGATCATCCTCGGCCACGAGGCGTCGGGAATCGTCGAGGAAGTGGGCGCCGGCGTCACGAACGTCCGCAAGGGGCAGCGCGTGCTCATTCCCGCCGTGCTCACCTGCGGGCGGTGCGTCGCCTGCCGCCAGGGCCGCGAGAACATCTGCGCCGAGATGAAGATGCTCGGCAACCACTTCGACGGGGCATACGCGGAGTACGTCGCCGTTCCCTCCAAGGACCTGCTTGACCTGCCCGAGTCGATTCCGCTCGCGGAGGCGTCGATCATCGCCGATGCGCTTTCCACCCCCTTCCACGCCGTGAAGAATCGCGCGCGGGTGCAGCCGGGAGACCGCGTCGTCGTGTTCGGGTGCGGGGGCGTGGGCATCAACGCGGTGCAACTCGCCGCGCTCTGCGGCGCCCACGTCATCGCCGTGGACGTGAACGATCGCAAACTGGAGTGGGCGAAGCAGTTCGGCGCCGCCGCCGTCATCAACGGCTCCAAGGTTGAGCGTGTGAGCAAAGAGGTGAAGAAACTCACCGACGGCGGGGCCGACATCGTCCTTGAAGTCATCGGCAATCCGAAGACCTTCGAAGAGGCGTTCGAGTGCGTGCGCATCGGCGGCCGACTCGTCGCCGTCGGCTACACGCACGAGGCGGCGTCGATCGTTCCCGGCAAGATCATGTTCAAGGAACTCGACGTGGTCGGCTCGCTCGGCTGCCGGCCCGTGGACTACCTCCCGCTCATCCGACTCGTCGCGCAGGGCCGCATCGACCTCAGGAAGATCGTGACCCATCGCTTTCCCCTCGCGGAGATCCGCAGCGCGTTCGAGGTCATGCACGCGGGCGAATCGCTGCGGTCCATCGTCGTTCCCTGAACGGAGGCGGTCATGGGCGAAACCGCCCTCAAGCGAGTCGAGATCGAGGCGGCCGGGCGCCTGCGGGCGCTGATGCGCCGCTACTTTCTCGATCTTGACGAGGCGGCGAAGGACCCCGGCCGCCGCGTGGCGTGGTGCACTTCGGTGGGGCCGTGCGAGATTCTCGCGGCCTTCGGGTTTGCCGTGTACTTTCCGGAGAATCACGGCGCGCTGTTGGGCACGAAGAAAATCAGCCACGAGATCATCCCGCGCGCCGCGGGTCTGGGATACTCGGCCGAGGCGTGCTCGTACATGAACAGCGACATCGGCTGCGACCTGCTCGGCTGCAGCCCGCTGCGCGCGATGTACGGCATCGACGGCCCGCCGCGGCCGGACCTGCTCGTCTACAGCACGAACCAGTGCCGCGATGTGCAGGAGTGGTTTCACTACTTCGGGCATCGGCACGAGGCGATGGTGGCCGGCCTGAGGCCGCCGCGACACCTCGGGGAAGTGACGGCCGAGCACGTCGCCGACGTGCGCGTCCAACTCGAACGCCTCATCGAGCAGATCGAGATCCGCTTCGAACTGCGCCTCGACCGCCGCCGCCTGCGCGAGACGGTCGAGCGATCGAGCCGCCTGAGCGTCCTCTGGGGCCGCGTGCTCGACACGGCGCGCCACCGTCCCAGCCCGCTGACCTTCTGGGACATGCTCATCCACATGGCGCCCGTGATCCTGATGCGCGGCTCGGAAGAGGCGATCGCCTACTACGAGGCGCTCCTGGCGGAAATGGAGGAGCGAAACGCCTCCGGCGCGGCGGCCGTGCCCGGAGAGCGCTGGCGGATCTACTGGGAGGGCATGCCCGTCTGGCCGCGCCTGCGCGACCTCTCGGAGAAGTTCTTCGACCTCCGCGCCGCCGTCGTCGCCAGCACCTACTGCAACTCCTGGGCGTTTGAGCCCTACGACGGCGGCGATCCGCTCGACTGGATGGCCCGCACCAGCCTCGCCATCTTCATCAACCGCGACGAGGCGAGCAAGGAGCGGTTCCTCGAGCAGACCTTCGCCCGCTTCGGCGTGGACGGCGCCGTCTTCCACAACGCGCGCACCTGCCCGAACAACACCAACTCGCGCTACGGCATGCCCGAGCGCCTGCGCGAGCGCCTCGACCTGCCCGTCCTCGTGCTCGACGGCGATCTCTCCGACCTCCGCTTCTTCTCCACCGCGCAGTCCATGACCAACATCGAGGCGTTCATCGAGCAGATGGAGGGGCGGTCATGACTGGTCGCGTCTTCGCCGGCGTCGATGCGGGCTCCTCGGCGACGAAGTGCGTCGTGCTGCGCTTCGAGCCCGGCGGCGAAACCGTCGTGGGCCACGCCGTCACTCCCTCCGGTTTCGACTACGCTGACGCCTCCGCCCGGGCGCTGCGCGAGGCGCTGGCCGCGGCGGACGCGTCCGAGGAGCAGATCGCCGCCGCCGTCGCCACCGGCTACGGCCGCGCCAGCGTGCGCTTCCCCGACGGCGTGCCGCGGCGCTCGATCACCGAAATCACCTGCCACGCGCGCGGCGCGCGCGAGTGGTACCCCGCCGTCCGCCACGTCATCGACATCGGCGGGCAGGACACCAAGGTCATCCGCCTGTGCGATCGCGGGCGCATGGCCGACTACCGCATGAACGCCAAGTGCGCCGCGGGAACGGGCACGTTTCTCGAATCGATCGCGGTCCGGCTCGGCCTTCCGCTCGCCGAAGTCGATGCGCTGGCGATGCGGTCCACGACGCGCCTCACGCTCAACAGTTACTGCACGGTCTTCACGAGCACCGAGGTCCTGGAGCGCATCAAGGCGGGCGACGCGAAGGAGGACATCGCCATGGGCATGTTCCGCGCCATCGCCTCGCGCGTGATCGAGATGCTCGCGGCCGGCGGGCGCGACGGTCCGGTGGCGGCGACGGGGGGCGTCGTGACCTACTGCCCCGCCATGCGCCGCGCGCTGGAGGAAGCGCTCGAGGTCCCCGTGCATCGCCCGCCCCTGCCCCAGCACGCCGGAGCGTACGGAGCTGCGCTGCTCGCCGCGGAGGGAGCGGCGGAGGGCGATTCGATCGCGCTGCACGCCGCGCCCGAGGTGCGGCGCGACGCCGGCCGCTCAGGGTCGTGCGCCTGCGACGATCCGCCGCGTCGCAACGCTCCGTCGTGTGCCGACTCGGCTTCGCTGCGGGGGCGGCCATGCTGAAGCAGGGCCATCTTGGCGTCTATCCCGCGGGCGCGCTCGGCGTCGCCATGTTTGTGCATGCGCACGCCGAGTGTCTCATCGGACGGGCGGGCGGAGGCGTCACCGAAGACCTGCGCCGGGCCGGCTCGCTGCGCCTGGACGATGGCCAGGCGGTGCGCGTCATTCCGCTTCGCGGCCGCATCTTCAGCAACCTCCTCGAGGCCGACGCCCACGGCGCCGCGCCCGAACTTCTCGTCGTCTGCTGCAACCCGGGCCAACTCGCCGCGTTCACCGCCGAACTCACCCAGTTCGTCTCCAGCCACGCGAAGCGCGGCCACCTGCGCACCGTCGAGGACATCCGGCGACAGACGCCCATCCTCCTCCTCCTGCCTAACGGCATCCTCGCGGAGGAGACGGTCGAGACCTATGGCCGTCAACTCAACGAAGCAAGGCTGCTCGACCGCCTGCCGGGCGTGACCGACGAGATGATCGACGAACTGCTCGCCCGCGTGGTGCGCGGCGTGTCGATGCAGGCGGGCGGGCGGCGCGGCGCCGGCGCCGACACCGTCTACCTCCTCGAGCGCTGCGGGCAGGTCCTTTTTGCCGGCGGCTCGCGCCAGGCGCGCGAGCGCGTCGTGGACATCCTGGCCGCCCACCAGTACCCCGGCCGGCACATCCCCGACGTTCCCGCGACGCGCATCGAGTTCGACAAGGCGATGATCTCGATCGTCATCAACGTCGGCGGGTTGATTCACCTCGTCAAGCCCGGCGGCGAACTGATCGACCTGCGCATGGGCGATCTCTGCCTCGATCCGACGCACGGCGAGTTCGTCGCCCGCATCACCCGCGCCGTATTCGACGTCGGTCAGGCCGTCGGCGCCTACGGACCCGACGACGCCTACGAGCGCGTCTGGGAGGGGCATCGCGCGATCATCCTCGCGCACGCGCGGCATGTGACGAGTTCGATTAAGACCTTCCGCGACGCGGCGGCCGCGGGGACGGCGGGAGTGGCGCTGATGACCAACGAGGAGTGGATCCTCACGCCGCTGCGCCGCTACGCCATTCGCGCCGGCATGGAAGAGGAGGCGGAGTTGTTCCGCTCGCTCGCGCAGCGCGTTCAGGAGTCGATGGCGCGGGCCATCAAGCGCCGCCCGCGCGGCGCCGCCCCGCGTTCGTCCCGACACGGAGACCAGGCCATGAAACTCATCGCCCAGCGCACCATCACCATGGAGTTGTTCGAGTCCGGGCCCGATGACCTCGCGATCGCCGGCACGCTGCTCGACAGCGAGCACCTCATCACCCTTGAACTCACGATCCACCTGCCCGACGAGCAGATCACCGCCTCGCGCCTGGACATGATCCGCGTGCCGTACCACGTCTGCCGCGAGGTGGAGAGCGCGGCGGAGTCGCTCATCGGCCTGCGCGTCCAGCGCGGGGTGATGAACGAGATTTCCAAGCGCGTGGGCGGCCGAGTGGGCTGCTCGCACCTGCGGGAGATCGCGACGGCGATCGTGTACTACGCGGCCACGCACATGGCGCGGCGGCAGATCGGCCTCGACCTCGCCGGCGGCGAATCGGCGCACCTGCCCGTCGAAGAGAAGTTCCGCCTGTCGCGCGCCCTGCTCAACGGCACGTGTCTGGCCTACTGCCAGAGTTCGCCCCTCGAACTCGACAAGCACATGGGCATCCGGCGCATTGGCCAGGTGCACGAGTCGCCCATCCCGCTGGGCGAGTATGAGCCTTCGCTCGGCGTGGTCGTGCGCGAGCGCGCCAAGCAGCATGGCGACAAGGTTCTGCTGCGCCACCGCCCGCGCCGCTTCGATGCGCCGAGGGCCGGCGCGCCCGTCGCCGCGCTCTCCTACCACGACTTTGCCTCGACCATCTTCCGCATCGCGCGGCACCTCATCGCCTGCGACGTCCGCCCCGGCGACCGCATCGCGATGCTCTCGGAGAACCGGGCGGAGATGTTCATGTTCGAGGTCGCGGCGATGTCCATCGGCGCCGTCTCCGTGCCCGTCTACGCCGGCTATCCCTCGCCGCAGATCAGTTACATTCTCCGACACTCCCGGCCGCGCATGGCCGTCGTCTCCGGAATGCACCAGTTGGAGAAGATCGACGCCGAGCGGCATCCGTGGGTCGAGCGGTGGTTCTGCATGGACTTCGGCCCCGGTCCGGAGCAGTGGGGGGCGGAGGATTTCACCTCGCTGCTCGCGCCCGAGGGGGGTGCGATGGTGGAGGAACTCGAAGCGCGCGTGGACGCCGTGCGTCCCGACGACCTCTGCATGGTCATGTACACCTCGGGCACGACCGGCCCGCCCAAGGGCGTCCGCCTCGCGCACCGCAACATCATCTCCCAGCAGAAGGCCATGACCCTCATCTGGGACGTCAGCGCCCGCGACGTGCTGCTGAGTTACCTGCCGTGGCACCACAGTTTCGGAGGGCTGTTCGAGCGGTTCATGGCCCTCTACCAGGGCTGCGAACTCTGCCTCGACGACTCGGCCGGCCGCGACATCGACCGGATGCTCGAGAACTGGCGCCACTTCCAGCCGACGCTCTTCTTCAGCGTGCCCCGCGTTCACGATCTGCTGCTGGCGCGTTGCCGGCAGGACCCCGCAGCCGAGCGCCTCGTCTTCGGCGGGCAGCTGCGCTTCGTCTTCACCGCCGGCGCGTCGCTGCCGGCGCATGTGGCGCAGATCTACGGCGAGCATCGGATTCCCGTGCTTGAAGGATGGGGCCTCACCGAGACCTCCCCCTCCTGCACCATCACCACCATCGACCGCGAGTGGCGCAGCGGCTACGTCGGACTCCCCATCCCCGGCGTGAGCATTCGCATCGACAGCGACCAGGAGATCCTCGTGCGCGGGCCCAACGTCATGCAGGGCTACCTCGACGACGAGGAGATGACCGCGCGCGTGATCGACGAGGACGGCTGGTTCCACAGCGGCGACCTCGGCGAGTTCCATGCGGGGACTGGATCGAGCGCCGGACTGCGCATTCTCGGCCGGCGCGACGGCGCCTTCAAACTGACCACCGGCGAGAAGGTCCACCCTCACCGCATCGAGAACCTCCTCGCGGGCGAGTCGGCGTTCATCAATACCGCGGTTGTGCTTGGCAGCGGCCGCGACTACGTGGCCGCGCTCATCTTCCCCGATCGTCAGCGGCTGGGCGAATGGGCGCGGCAGCGGGGCTTGGACGGGGAGGTCGGCGCCGCGATGCTGGCGCGCCCCGAAGTGCGCGAACTCTTCGCGGCCGAGATCGCCCGCATCAGCCCCATGATCGAAGTGAAGTATCACCGGCCGTCGCGCATCGCGCTCGTCGATCGGACGCTCAGCCTCGACCGCGGCGAGTTGACGCCTTCGGGCAAGGTGTGCCGCGAGCGCATCTGCGAAGGGTGTCGGCGCGAGATCGAGATGCTCTTCGCGGAACCGCCGCCGCCGGCGGTGCTGATCATCGAGGCGCACCAGGCGGCCCCGGTTCTCGCAGGCAGGGGGGCGTAGGCGATGAGCGGAAACGGCTCCACGGGCGTGGTGATTTGCGGCGGCGCCAGGACGCCCGTCGGGATGAAGTGCGGCACGCTCAGCGCGTTCTCCGCGGAGGACCTCGCCGTCCTCGCCGGCGACGAGGCCATCCGGCGCAGTGGCATCGACCGCGGGCGCCTCGACGCGGCCGTGGGCGCCAACGTCTACCAGTTCACCGCGCCGGGCGCGCAGGATATCTACTTCCCGCGCAACGTCGCGCTGCGCTGCGGCCTGCGCGAGGAGGTCGGGGCGCTCATGGTGCAGCGCATCTGCGGATCCGGGCTTCAGACGCTCGTGTCGGCCGTGCAGCAGATCGCCCTGCCCGATTCGATCGATGACGCCCAGGCCGTCCTCTGCTTCGGCGCCGAGACGATGTCGCGCTGCCCGCGGATCGACCGCACACCGCGGCGTTCGGCCTCGAGTTTCTGGGAGTTTGCGCCGCGCAACGGCCATGCTTCGTCCAACGGATCGCTCGAAGACACCATGCTCGCCTCGCTCAATCATGATCTCGCGCAGACCGCCATGATGCGGACGGCGGATGAGTACGGCCATCGCCTCGGCCTGACGCGGCGCGAGTGCGACGAAGTGGCGCTGCGGTCGCAGGAGCGCGCCCGCGCCGCGCGCCGCGCCAGCCGCGTGAATGGAGGAGACGCCGTGGGCGGCCTCTTCGCCCTTGACGCGGTGGATGCGCAGGGACGGCGCGTCCATCTGGCGCGCGACGAGTGCGTTCGGGAGACGACGCTGGAGACGCTCGAGCGGCTGCCTTCGCTGACGACCCACGGCCTGGTGACGGCGGGCAACGCGAGCGAGATCGCCGACGGCGCTGCGGCGCTGGTCGTCGCCTCGCGCCAGAGGGCCGGGGAACTCGGGCTCGAGGCCCGTTTCGAGATCGCGTCCTACGGCGTGGCGGGCGTCGAGCCGCGCGTGATGGGGCGCGGCCCCGTCCCGGCCGTGCGCGTCGCCCTCGATCGCGCGGGAATCCAAGCCGGCGACGTCGACCTCTGGGAGATCAACGAGGCGTTTGCCGCGCAGTACCTTGGCGTCGAGCGTGAACTCAGTCTGCCGCCCGACCGCGTGAACGTGAACGGCGGGGCCATCGCCATCGGCCATCCGCTCGCGGCGTCGGGTGCACGGCTCGTGGTGGACCTCATCTACGAGATGGAGCGGCGCGGGGCGGAATACGGCGTCGCCTCCGCCTGCATCGGCGGCGGCCAGGGACTCGCCCTCGTCATCCGCAATGCCGCGGCCGGGAAACGGAGGCGCACGTGAAGAAGGCGTTCGCATTCGGAGTGCGCGAGATGGAGGCCGCGGTGCGGCGCGTCAACGCGCTGCGCACCGCGGCCGTCATCGGCGCGGGGACGATGGGACGCGGCATCGCCGCCGACCTGCTGCGAAAGACCGGCCTGCACGTCGTCCTTCTCGACGTTCGACCCGAAGCCATGCGCGAGGCGCGCGAGACCCTGGCCGCCCGATGGGCGGCGGAGGTGAAGGCCGGACGCCTGCGCGAAGCCGACGCCCGCGCGCTCGAAGCGAGGCTCTCCTGCGCCTCTTCCTACGACGACCTGCGCGAGTGCGACATCATCTGGGAGGCCGCGACGGAGCGCGCTGAGATCAAGGCCGCGATCTTCCGCAGCATCGAGGCCGCCGTCGATCCCGACCGCCTCGCCGCCGTGTTCTCCAACACCTCCTCACACACCACCGGCGAACTCGCCGTGCTCTTCAGCGTCGAGTCCTTCCGGGAGAAACTGCTCACGGTCCACGGCTACTTCCCCTTCGAGAGCAACCGGCTGCTCGACGTGATGAAAGGCCCCTACGCCTCGGCGGAGACCTTCGCGCTCGGCGTCGTGTTCGGCGAGCAGTTGCTCGAAAAGACCGTCATCGCCCTGCCGCGCGATCATCACGGGTACCTCACCGATCCGATCTTTCAGGCGATGGCGGCGATCGTGTCGTGGGATGTCCGCGCCGGACGCGATCTGCTCGACCTCGGCGCCGTCTGGGAACTCTTCACCGCCAATCCGTTCAACGTGCTCGACCGCACGGGGCACATGCCCTACACCGAGTCGGGGCGGCATCTGGGGCAGGCCCTTCCGGACGGCGACCGGCTGGCGAGCCTCTATCGGCGGGATGGCCGCGCCTATCCCGAGTGGATCGCCCGGCTCGAATCAAGCGGGCGCACGGGCGTCTCCTCCGCCGGCCGCTGCGGCTTTTTCCAGTGGGGCGGTGAGGGAGCGCCCGCGCCGCAGGGCGTGTACGACCCGGCAAGCGATGCCTACGCGCCCCTGAGCGAGCCTTCGCGACGCGACTTCTGGTCGTGGTACGAGGCGGCGGAACGCGACTCCCGCGCCGGGCGCATCCGCAGCGCCGAGTCCATCGTCTTCGTGGCGCAGCACGACGATGCCGGTGGGCGGGCCTTTCGCCGCTACATCCTGCCCATCATGCTCTACGCGCTCGATCTGATCCAGGACGGTTTCGCCACGCCGGGGCAGGTCAACGTCTGCACCCGCGCCGGCCTGCGCTTCAAGACCGGACTGATCGAGGCCATCGACGCCCTGATGGCTCACCTCACGATCGACGGCCTGCTGCAACTCATTCGCCGCGCCCGCGATGAGAACGCCGACGATCCGTTCATGCGCGAGATGCTCGACGCGGACGGCGAGTGCGGTCCGCGCCGCGGCCGGCCCTGCCTCCTGCACGACCTGCGCCGGCGGCGCATCGAGTCGCTGCTCGGGTACGGCCGCTTCTACGGCACGCCGGTGGCCGAACTCGACCTCGAAAGCGGCTCGTACCGCCCCTGCTGTGGCGAACTGCGCCTCTACGAACCCTCGTCGCGCGACCGCGTGGCGAGCGTCGTCTTCAACCATCCCATGCGCGGAAACGTCTTCAACCGGGCGCTCATCGATCAGTTGGCGCATGCGTTTGCGCACGTGCTCGAAATGCACCGCGCGGGCCGATGCGGAGCGGTGTGCTTCACCGCGGTTGGAGAGGGCATGCGCCTGCTCGGCGCCGATGCACGCGAGTTCAATCGCGGATGGTTCGAGCGCGACAAAGGCTACTGCCCGCTGAGCGAGGAGGAGGCGGCGGCGTCGAGCCGCAACGCCGTGCGCCTGTTCCGCCTCATCCAGCGCAGCCCGGTGGCGAGCATCGGGATCTTCGGCGAGAAGTGGGGCGGGGGCGCCGAGTTCACCTACTACCTCGACCTGCGCTACGACCTGCGCCTCAGCGGCACAGTCTTCGATCCCGTCACGCGCACCTCGCAGTGGATGCTCAAGACGACGTACAACCAGCCTGAACTGCACTACGCGATTCTGCCGGGATTCGGCGCCGCCGCCGAACTGCGCCGCCTCGGCCTGGGCGACTCGGTCATCTTCGAGTTGTTCGATCAGGGACTGACGGCCGATCGCGCCCACCAGGTCGGCCTCTCCAACGCCGTCTTCGACGATGAACTGGAGGCGTTGATGCGCGGCTACGAGCGCGCCCGGCAGATGGCCAAGGATCCGCCATGGTCGCGCGCCCTGTTCAAAAAGGAACTCGCCCGCACCGCCGACGATGAGCAACTCGCCCGCGAGACGGGCGAGACCTTCAACCCGCGCAAGAACCCGTACATCAGCACGGGTCTGCTCCGCCTCCTCGATCGCTCGGCCCGCGCCCCGCAGATGAACTACGAGGTGAACGGCGTCGAACTGCCCGGCTGGCGGTACCCGAGCGACGCCGCTTTCACTCCCGTCCGCACCGAGGTCTCACCATGAATTTCAGCCCAGGCCCTGCCATAACGAGCGCCGAGGAGATCATCCGCGAGTGCCGCGCGCTCGTTGAGTTGCTGCCGTCGCAGGCGCTCGCCCGCGCGCGGGAGAGCCGGCCGGGCCTGCGCGGCTTCGGGGTGTTCCCGGTCTATGCGCCGCAGGAGATCATCCACGCGGCGGGGCTGATGCCGGTCGGCCTCTTCGGCGCCGGCGCGAAACTGGAGACGACGCGCGCCGACTCGCGGTTCCAGTCCTTCATCTGCTCGATTGCGCGCAGCACGCTCGAACTGTTTCTCAGCGGCGACCTCGGCCGTGAGAGCGGCTTCGAGGGGGCGGTGTTCAGTTCGATCTGCGACGTGGCGCGCAACTTGTGCAGCGTCGCGGGGAGGAACGCCCCGGGGGTCTACGTCGAGTACCTGCACCTGCCCCAGAACGCCGCCACGCCGGCGGCGCGCGAGTACACGCGGCGCGAGTTTGCGCGCTTCCGCGACAACCTCGCGGGCCGCGTCGGCCGACCCATCGACGATGAAGCGATCAGGCGGAGCATCGCCCTCTACAACCGCGTCCGCGAACTCATCTGCGAACTCTACACGCAGCGGCAGGAGCGCCCGGGTTCGATCCGCACGGCCGATCTCTTCGCGGCCGTCCTCGCCGGCACGTGCATGATGCCCGAGGACTTCGTTCCGATGGCGGAGGCGCTGCTTGCGAGCGTGCGCGAGCACGCGCCCGTGCCGCGCGACACCGTCAACGTCGTGCTGGAGGGGGCGTTCTGCGAGGCGCCGCCGCTCGACCTGATTGACGCGATCGAGTCGGCGGGCTGCCAGATCGTGGAGGATGACCTGGCGATCGGCTGGCGGATCTTCCGCAAGGACGTGCCCGTGGAGGGCGATCCAGTCGCCGCGCTCGCCGACGCCTACCTCGCCGGCAGCGCGTACACGTCGGTGCGCCACGACAGCACCCGGCCGCGGACGCGGGGCCTTCTTGAGCGGGTCGAGGCGTCGCGGGCGGACGCGGTGATCCTCGCGTCGGCGAAGTTCTGCGAGCCGGCCCTCTTCGACTACGTCCTCTTCCGCCGCGCCCTCGATGAGCGGGGCGTTCCCCATCTCAAGATCGAGTTCGAGGAGAAGATGTGGACCTTTGAGCGGCTGCGCAACGAGATCGAGACGTTCACCGAGTCGCTGTTGTTCGACTGAAGCGAGAATCCGCCCGGCGCCGCGCCGGCGAGCGAGGAGATCAGAATGCCCACCACCGCACAACCGCCGGCCGCCAACGACTACGGAAGCGTCGTACACGATCTCTCGCGCGAGGTCATGACCGCGTGGATGACGCAACTCCAGGACGCGGCGCGGAGCGGCGCGCCCTCCGCCTACATGATGGTCAGCGGCAACTGCGTCGAGATCCTCCGATGCTTCGACATCCTCCCGGTCTTCCCCGAGATCAACGCGCTGCAACTGGCGATCCGCAAGAAAGCCCTGCCCTACATCCTCAAGGCCGAGGAGATCGGATACGCCTCCGACAACTGCGCCTACGTCAAGGCGGACATCGGCTACACGCTCCTCGAGGGAGTGGGGGAGAACGGCCTGACGCCCAGGCCCTCGCTCATCGTCTGCAACTTCGTCGGGTGCAACGTCTACATCAAGTGGTTCGAGCACTGCGCCGAGATGCTCGGCGTGCCGCTGGTGATGATCGACGTCCCCTTCGTGCGGCAGGGAGAGGCGGTCTCGACGGGCGACCTGCACTACGTCATGGCCCAGTTGCGCGGGCTCATCGCCGCCTGCGAGGAACTCACCGGCCGCAAGTTCGACATCGACCGGCTTCGGGAGATCGTGGGCTACTCCGCGCGGGCCGAGGCCGGCTGGAGCCGGGCCAAGGATCTGTGCAAGACCCGCCCGGCGCCCTTTGACTGCTACTTCGACTCGATCAACATGATGGGCCCGATCAACGCGCTGCGGGGCACGAAGGAGGCGGCGGACTTCTTCGACGCCGCCGTCGCCCATTACGAAATGATGGCGGCGCGGGGGCTGGGCGCAACCGACGAGGAGCAGTTCCGCGTCGTCTTCGAGGGGCCGCCTCCCTATCCCTACTACCGCAACTTCCGCAATCTCTTTGCGGCGTGGAAGGCCGTCTGCGTCCAGAGTACCTACTCGACGGTCGGCGGCACGTGGGAGTTCGGCTTCCGCCACGATCCGGACCGGCCGCTCGAATCGATCGCCGAGCAGATGCTCCTGCACAACCTCTGCAACCGCACGATGCAGGAGCGCTACCGGCAGATCCGGCGCTACGTCGAGGAGTGGCAGGCCGATGCGCTGGTGATTCACAGCGTCAAGTCGTGCCGCCTCTTCTCCGCGGGGCAGGGCGACATGCGCGAGTACTTCACCAAGGAACTCGGCGTGCCCACGCTCATGGTCGAATCCGACCTCGAAGACCCTCGCTATTACGCCGAGGCCCAGATGAAGAACCGCATCGACGCGTTCTTCGAGTCGCTCCAGTACAAGCGCCTGCGCGGCTCGGCCGCGGAGGCTCGGTCCGTCTCCCCGGAAGGAGTCAGCGATGCAGTACGCCGCGGGCGTTGACATCGGCAGCACGCAGACCAAGGCGGTGCTCATGGACGCCGCGCGAGCCATCGTGGCGCGGACCGTCATCCCGACCGGCGCGCACGTCGTCCGCGCCGGCCGGCGGGCCCTTGAGGCCGTCGTCGCCGAGGCCGGCGTCAAGGCCGAAGAGGTCCGCTGCGTCATCGGCACGGGCTACGGCCGCTACAAGGTCGAGGCCGGCGACGCCCAGGTCACCGAGATCTCCTGCCACGCGCGCGGCGCGCAGTTCATCTTCCCCGGAACCCGCACCGTCATCGACATGGGCGGGCAGGACACCAAGGCGATCCGCACCGGACCCGACGGCAGCGTCCTGGACTTCTGCATGAACGACAAATGCGCCGCGGGCACGGGGCGCTTCCTCGCCGCCGCCGCCGACGTCGTCGGGCTGAGCCTCGAAGGAATCGGCGAAGTGTCCCTGCGGGGCACGAAGCCCATCCGCCTCACCAGCGTCTGCACCGTCTTCGTCGAATCCGACATCATGAACTATCTCGCGCAGCGCAAGTCCGTCGAGGACATCCTCGCCGGCGTTCACCAGGCCATCGCGTCGCGCACGATCGGCCTGGTGCGCCGCGTCGGCGTGGAGGAGGAAGTGACGTTCACGGGCGGCGTCGCCCGCAACATCGGCATGGTCCGCGCGCTCGAGGACAAACTGGGAACGAAACTCAACGTCGGCCCGGAGTCGCACTTCATGGGGGCGCTGGGCGCGGCCCTCTTCGCCGTGGACCGGCTCATGGCCGCCGCGCCCCGGGAGGCCGCCGGCGTCGAAGCCGCTCCCGTCTGGTCCGACGGACTGGAAGGCCGCTGACGCCCCGGCCCTCGCTGACGACCTGAAAGGAAGCACGACATGACCTGCATCGCCGGCATCGACATCGGAGGCGGATCGACCAAGGTCGTCCTCATCGACGCGCAGCGCCGCATCCTCGGCCGCGGACTGGCGCGAAGCAACGCCGACTTCGAGGGCGTCTCCGGCCGCGCCCTCGCCGAAGCGTGCGAGCAGGCGGGCGTCGAGCCCGACGCGGTCGAGTACGTCGCCGCCACCGGCCTGGGCCGCTACAGCCTCGAACGGCGCAACATTCAGATCACCGACCTTACCTGCGGCGCGCGCGGCGCGGCGGCGCTCGTTCCCGACGCCCGGTACGTGCTCGACATGGGCGCCCAGTGCACGCGCGCCATCGCCCTGCGCCCGGGCGGCAAGGTCAAGGCCTTCCGCACCAACGAGAAGTGCGCCGCCGGCTCGGGCGGATTCCTCGAACGCATCGCACGCTACCTCGAAATCCCGCTCGACGACGTCGGTCGCCTGTCGCTCGACGCCGACGACCCCCAGCCCATCAGCAGCGTCTGCGCCGTCCTCGCCGAGTCCGAGATCATCAACCACGTCTCCGAGGGTCGCAGCATCGCCAACATCCTCCGCGGTGCGCACGAATCGCTCGCGGGGCGGACGGTCTCTCAACTCAAGATGGTCGGCTACGGCTTGAACGGCGCCGCGGCTGACGAAGTCGTCGTCTTCATCGGAGGCGTGGCATTGCAGCGCGGCATGGTGGCCGCGTGCGAGCAGCGCCTCGGCCGTTCGCTCGTCGTGCCGGAGCATCCAGCGCACGTGGCGGCCTACGGCGCCGCCCTCCTCGGCCTGCAACGCTGCCTCAAGCGCCGCGAGACCGCCCACGCCGGCGCCGACCACGCCGCAGAAAGGCGGTCCTGAACCGGTGCACCACCCCACCCACGCGCTCCGCGCCGAACATCAGGTCATTCTCAAGGTGCTCGACTGCTTCGAGATCGCGCTGCGCCGCGCCGCGGCCGCGCAGACCCTCGCCGAGGCGGAGTTCCTCCCCTTCGTCGAGTTCTTCCGCGAGTTCGCCGACCGCTGCCATCACTGCAAGGAGGAAGACCGGCTCTTTCCGTGCCTCGAGCGCTGCGGCCTGCCGCGCGAGCACGGCCCGATCGCCGTCATGCTCCACGAGCACCAACTCGGCCGCGCCCACGTCCGCGCCATCGCCGAGTCGCTTCCCGCCGCCGCCGCTGGAGACCCGGCGGCCCTGCGGCGCGCCCTGCACGAGGGCCGCGAGTTCATTCACCTCCTCCGCGAACACATCTACAAGGAGAACGAGGTGCTCTTCCAGATGGCCGACCAGATGATCGGCGACGCCGACCGAACGGCGCTCGCACACGAGTACGAGTCCGCCGAAAGTCAGCGAGAAGTTCGCATCGCGCTCACGCAGGGCCGCTCGATCGCGGACGATCTCTGCCGACGCTACGGAATCACGCCGGCGCCCGGACAGGATGGACCGTGAGCGCGCTGTCGCCCGAACTTCTCCGCCGCATCGCCGCGCTGGCCCGGGAGGGCACGGCCGCGGCGCTGTGCCTCGTCGCCGATGAGCGTGGTTCGACGCCGCAAGGGGCCGGCGCGGTCATGTTCATTGACGACCTCGGCCGCATACACGGCACTATCGGCGGCGGGTGCATCGAGGCCGAGGTCCGCCGCCTCGCCATGCCGCTCATCTCCGCACGCCGGTCCGCGATGTTGCGATTCCGCCTCGACGGCGACTACGGCTGGGACGACGGGCTGATCTGCGGCGGCACGATCCAGGTCGCCGTGGCCCCCGCGCCAGCGCCCGAAACTCTGGAACAGATCGCCTCGGACATCGAACTCAACCGCCCCGCGACGCTGGAGATCGACGTGAACTCCGACGCCGGACGCGAGCGCATCAGCCTTCACCTGCCCGCGCGCGTCAGGCTCCTGATCGCCGGCGCGGGCCACATCGGTCAGGCCGTGGCGCGGCTCGCCGCCGCGCTCGATTTCGACGTCGCGGTCCTCGACGATCGCGCCGACCTGCTCGAACGCCTCGCGCCCGCAGTGCGCATCGTGTGCGGACCGATCGCGCGTCGCCTCGCCGACACGCCGATGAACCCGCACACCTTCTGCGTCATCGTGACGCGCGGCCACCGGCACGACGCCCAGGCCCTCGCCGCCGTCCTCGATCGACGCGCGGAAGGCGAGGCGCCCGGTTACGTCGGCATGATCGGCAGCCGCCGCAAAGTCGCGCTCACCTTCGAGGAACTCGAAGAGCGCGGCATTCCGCGAGATCGGCTCGACTCCGTCCGCGCTCCCATCGGCCTGCCCATCGGCGCCGAGACCGTCGAGGAGATCGCGCTCTCGATTGCCGCCCAACTCGTCGAGTCCCGCGCCGCGCTGCGCGAAGGAACGACGCACGGTGGGCGCGCCCTGATCGGGCGCCGCATCCTGCCGTGCCCGGTCAACCAGGCCGCCCGCCCCATCGGCCTCCTCCTCGCCGCCGGCGCGGGCCGGCGAATGGGATGCACCAAGCAGACGCTGCCCCTTCCCGGCGACTCGATGGGCCGCACGCTCGTCGCCGCCGCGTTCGACGCCATCGCACCCGCCTGCCGCGCGATGATCATTGTCGTCTCGCACGACGCCGACGCCGTCTCGCAATGCCTGCGCCAGCGAGCCTGCCGCACCATGCGCGTCCCCGAGGGCGCGGCCATGTGCGAGTCCATCTTCGCCGGTCTGCGCGAGGCGACACGAATCGACCCCGCAGCGCCCATCCTGCTCCACCTCGCCGACCACCCTCACG
>WYBR01000107.1 GCA_011525805.1 Vicinamibacteraceae bacterium | reverse complement strand
TCATCGGAACCAACGGCGGACAGGGCCAGGTGACCGCGACGGTGGGCACCGGCGCCTGCGGCAAGTGGGTCCAGTGCATCAAGACCAACGACTGCTCGACGAGCAACGCGACCGGGCCGATCTGATCCGTACTGTGGTCGTCCCGGATCGAACACGCTCCTTACGAAGAACATCGCCTCGCCCCCGCACGGGGGCGAGGTTGCTTTTTCCCGGAGGACAGGCCGGGGCAAGGACGCGCCTCGCTCCCGGTCAACCCTGCTTGAGGCTGCGCTCTTCTTGTGACAGGTAGCCGGGGCCGCGGGTGAAGGCGATCTCGCTGCCGATGGGCATGACATCCTCGAACATGCCCCGCCGCGGCGCGGTGCGCCGCGTGATGACCGCGCCGAAGACGATCAGGGCGTAGAAGGCGAACAGCCCCACTCCCAGGATCGTCAGCACCCACTGCGTGAGCGTCTGCAGCGATCCGACTTCCCCAGTGAGGTGGGCGACGTTGGCGGTGGTCGAGGCGTACTTCGCCGCCACTTCCTCGCCCGGCTGCACGAGGGCGATCCACACCGCCGTTCCGCAGAGCATCGCCAGGCTGATGGGCAGGAGGCCCTTGACGCAGCCGTGCATGACCTGGTCGATGCGGATGCGCGGCAGGGTCCAGCGCAGCCACATGTGGATGAAGACGACGAGCAGCGCCTTGCCGATGACCATCGACATGCCGTAGACGTTGAGGATGAACAGGCCGAAGGCCCCGCCCTTGATCCCCATCTGTCCTGCGATGTCCGTCCAGTTGGTGAATCCGGCAAGTTGGCCCGTGAGGAAGTCGGCCCCGACCTTCACCGGGTCGTAGCCGAGAGCGAGGTAGATCGGGTCGGCCGGCCCGAGCGGGCTGTTCCACGCGCCGAGGAAGAGCACCGCCTGGATGCAGCCAACGACGAACATGCCGGCGTACTCGGCGAAGAAGAAGAAGGAGAACCGCAGGCCGGAATACTCGGTGTGGAAGCCGGCGACGAGTTCGGACTCACCCTCGGGCAGGTCGTAGGGCGCTCGCTTGGACGCGGCGAGCGAGGCGATGAAGTAGATGAAGAAGGCGATGAAGATGAAGGGGTTCTGGTAAAAGAGCCAGGTGTGGATGCCGCCACCCTGGAGGTAGCCGAGTTCGACGAGGTTGAGCGTGCCCGCGACGAGCACGCCGCAGAGAATCGCCACGCCGAGGGGAATCTCGTAACTGACCATCTGGCACGCTTCGCGCATGGCGCCGTAGATGGCCCACTTGGAGTTGCTCGCCCAGCCCGAGAGGATGACGCCCATGACCTCGATGCCGAGAATAGCGAGGAGGTAGAGCAGGCCGACATTCAGTCCCGCCTCGAAGACGAACTGCGGCCCGAAGGGGATCGCGAGAAACGCCGCGAGCACGGGCGCGAAGGCGAGATAGGGTGCGAGGCGGAAGAGGAAAGAATCGGCCCCGGCGGGGACGAGGTCTTCCTTGCAGAGGAGTTTGATGCCGTCGGCGAGGGATTGAAGAATGCCGAAGGGTCCGACGTGCTTGGGACCGAGCCGCGCCTGGATGTGGCCGGCCACCTTGCGCTCCGCCCAGATGCTCAGCATGGCAAGGAGGCTGATGGCGGGCAGAAAGACGGCGGCGGCGACAAGCGTCTTGACCGCCACGAGGCACACCCAGAAGGGCAGCCCGCTCGTCGTGGAAAGGTTCTGCGCGATCTCTGCAAGCATCCGTGACGTCCGTTTCGCAGCAGGGGAATCGAGTGGGGGTGGAGTTTAGCAATGCCCGCCGCCCCGGCAAAGGGGTCGAACCGCTCTCGGGTCGCTTCCGTATAGAATGGCGCGACGACAGTCGCCGGCAAAGGTCGCCCGAGTCACCCCTTGGGAGCAGGCACAGGGCTTCGATCGCGAAGCGATTGTTTCCTCTGAGCGGGGCTGGGCGATCTGTCGTTTTTGGCCAGTGCGCCGGCGGAACTGCATCTAGGATTGCAGAGTCGGCCTCCGGCGCCGGCCAGAGCACCCTTATCGGATTGAGCCCCATGACCAAGCCCGCACTTCTCTATGCCGTCCTGGCGCCCGCCGCCCTCGGCCTGATGGCCGCCAGCGCCGGCGCCCAGATCGTCATCTCGCAGCCCGCCGAAATCCAGCGCCCGGTCGTCGAGACTTTCCGCATCCGCACGACGGTGAGCGCTCCGGCTTCGATCGCGGCCCCGGCCATGCCGACGCAGCAAAGCACGCGCGGCTACATCATCGCCCGCCGCGGCATCGAAAAGGACATTCGCAAGATCAAGGGGCAGTATCTCGGCTCCAAGGAGTTCCCGCCGACGCGCGCCCGCGGCCTCAAGGAACTCGAGTCGTTCACCGACCCCGTCGCCGTCGAGCCGCTCATCACCGTCCTGCGCAAGGAGAAGGAAGATGCGCGGCAGTGGCTCTTCGAGCACCTCGCCGAGCGGCTCGATCCGGAGTATGGCCAGGCGACGCTGGCGTGGCTGGCGATCTACGACGAAGAAAAGTCGATGCGCGACGGCGCGCTGGCGAAACTCCAGGCCCCGACCAGCCGCGCCACGCGCCGGATCGTCGAACGCGCCCTCCAGACGCCTGACCTCGACATCATCAGCGCCGGGGCCGGCGCTGCGGGCGCCCTGCACCTCGTCGAAGCGATTCCGCACCTCATCGTCGCCCAGCAGCCGCGCGCCACTTCGACTTCCGGTCAGGGCGACCTCGCGTACATTCAGGTCGGCACGCAGCGCTACCTCGTCACCGACCTTCAGCCCGTCGTCGGTGACAACTCCGTCGGCTTCGACCCGACGCTCTCAGCGTTCACCGACGGCACGGTCGTGCGGATCATCGACGCCATCGTCGAGTTCAACAACCTCGACGCCCACAACGCGCTGGTCAACCTCGTGAAGGAGGACTTCGGCCAGCCGGTCGACTTCGGATTCGACATTCCCAGGTGGAAGCAGTGGTACGAAGAGGAGTACCTCCCCTTCGCGCAGGCCCGAGCGGCAAAGCAGGCCGCACAGCCGGCCGCGGCGCCCGGCAACTGACCGGTGCTCCGCCCGACGATTCGATCACAAACTTCAGAACCGGGCTGATTCCGAATGGAGTCGCCCGGTTCGCCTGTTTAACCTTCCGTAGCGCCCGGACCCCTCTCTCCGGGCAGGAGAACCGCATGAGCACCGCCAGCAAGCCCGACATTTCCCACCTCGATCCTGAGAAGCACACGCCCAAGGAGCACGGCTGGCTCGAACTCGTTGACGTCGATCACGTCGAGTTCTACGTCGGCAACGCGCGACAGGCGGCGTACTACTACGCGGCCGCCTTTGGCTTCACCATCACCGCCTACAAGGGACAGGAGACCGGCTGCCGGGACACCGCCAGTTACCTCCTCGAACAAGGCAACATCCGCTTCGTCCTCACCACCGGCCTCTCGAAGGATCATCCCGCTCAGCGCCACGTCAACCTCTTCGGCGACGGGGTCAAGGGCGTCAACTTCACCGTCCGCGACGCCGAGGACGCCTTCGAGCAGACCACCCGCCGCGGCGGCCGACCCGCGCAGCAACCAACGGTCGAGAAGGATGAGCACGGCGCCATCACCCGCTCGGCGATTTACACCTACGGCGAGGTCGTGCACACCTTCATCGACCGCTCGCGCTTCAAGGGCAAGTTCCTCCCCGGCTTCATGCCAATCGACCCGCCGGTCAACCGCGTCAACGCCGGCGGCGACTGCGGCCTCAAGTTCGTCGATCACCTCGTCGGCAACGTCGAACTTGGGAAGATGAACGAGTGGGTGAAGTGGTACGAAGAGGTCATGGGCTTCACCATGTTCAAGCACTTCGACGACAAGGACATCTCCACCGAATACTCGTCGCTGATGAGCAAGGTGATGAGCAGCGGCCGCGGGCTGATCAAGATGCCCATCAACGAGCCGGCCCCGGGACGCCGCAAGAGCCAGGTGCAGGAATACCTCGACTGGCACCACAACACCGCCGGCGTGCAGCACCTCGCCCTGCGCTCGCGCGATGAACTCAACTCGGTCCGCCTGCTGCGCGAGCGCGGCGTCGAGTTCCTCAAACTCCCCGACACCTACTACGACATCGTCTGGGACCGCGTCGGCGAGATCGAGGAGGACCGGCAGAAGATCAAGGAACTTGGGATCCTCGTCGATCGCGATGACGAGGGATACCTGCTGCAGATCTTCACCCGGCCGGTGCAGGACCGCCCGACGCTCTTTTTCGAGATCATCACGCGGCGCGGTTCGCAGAGTTTCGGCAAGGGCAACTTCAAGGCGCTTTTCGAGGCCCTCGAACTCGAGCAGCAGCGCCGCGGCAACCTGTGAGCAACGCGCCGGGCCGCAACGTCGCGCGAGACCGCACGCTCCTCGCGGATCGCGGCGGGATTAGAATCACCCGATGAGCGAACTTCGCGATCGGGTCATCTGCATCGTCGGCGCCAGCAGCGGAATCGGGCGCGCCACGGCCGTCGAATGCGCCCGGGCCGGCATGCACGTCGCCGTCGCGGCCCGGCGGCTCGACCGGCTCGAATCGCTCGCTCAAGAGGTCGAGTCCCGCGGCGGCTCGGCCCTGCCCGTCGCCTGCGACGTGCAGTCGGACGAGGACGTCGCCGCACTCTTCGAGCGATGCATGGAGCGGTTCGGGCGCCTTGACGCCGTCATCGCCAACGCCGGCTATGGGCACGAGGGTTCCGTCATCGAACTCTCCGACGAAGCGCTGCGCAGCATCTTTGAGGTCAACTTCTTCGGCACCGTGCGCGTCGCGCGCGAGGCGGTCCGGGTTTTTCGCCGGCAGAATCGCGGGCACCTGCTCATCACGAGCAGTTGTCTGTCGCGCTTCACGCTGCCCTACTTCGCCGCGTACAGCGCGACGAAGGCGGCGCAGACCCAGGTGGGCCGATCGCTGCGCCTCGAACTGGCCGGCGAGGGCATCGAGGTCTCGGTGATTCACCCGATCACCACGACGACGGAGTTCTTCGACGCCGCGGCCGATGCGTCGGGCGAGGCGCGGCGCGGCGTTCCCGCACACGCGCCGCGCCTCTTCGTCCAGCCGCCTGAGCGCGTAGCGCGGGCGATCGTGCGATGCCTCCGTCGGCCGCGGGCCGAGGTCTGGACGAGCCACATCACGCGCCTCGTCGCGGGGGCGATGGTCGCGTTCCCCCGCTTTCACGACTTCTGCATGAGGCGCGAGGTGGCGCTTCGCGCCGCCCGGCTTTCCGCCGACGCGCTCGAAGCCACACCGGAAGTGGCGGCGGAAAACGCCCCGAGTTAGCCCGTTGGTGCGCCTCGCTCAACGCGACAGCGATTGAAGCACCCGCGCGCGGCGCTACGATATCCACTTGTTCACCGTCCGTGCGTTCACGGATGGCCCGGGCGCGGCCGCGCCCGCCGCCCTCGCCGGCCGATCGCCCTCGTATCCCCTTCCGAGCCAGGTCAACCTCAATGGCAAAGAGCGCCTCCACCATGAAACGCCCCTCCTCCCGCTCCACGAAGCGCCGCAACGTCCGCACCGTCAAGCACTCAAAGTCAGCGCCGAAGATGGTCTACTACTTCGGGCGCGGCCGCACCGACGGCAACGCGGGCATGAAGGCCCTTCTTGGCGGCAAGGGCGCCAACCTCGCCGAGATGACCTCCATCGGCCTGCCCGTTCCGCCCGGCATCACCATCACCACCGAGACCTGCGACGCCTACTACAAGTCGGGACGCAAACTCCCGGCCGGCCTCATGAAGCAGGTGCAGGAGGGCATCGCCTTCATCGAGAAGCAGACGGGCAAGACCTTCGGCGGCGAACGCAACGCCCTGCTCGTCTCCGTGCGCAGCGGCGCCGCATCCTCCATGCCCGGCATGATGGACACCATTCTCAACCTCGGCCTCAACGACCAGAGCGTCCGCGGCCTCGCCACCGACACCGGCAACGAGCGCTTCGCCTGGGACGCCTACCGCCGGCTCATCAACATGTTCGGCGACGTCGTCAAGGGCGTCGATCATGAGCACTTCGAGCACGCCTTCGACGCGATCAAGAATAAGTACAACGCGAATCTCGACACCGACGTGCCCACCGAGGGCATCAAGGAACTCTGCGAGGCCTACAAGCAGGTCTACCAGCAGGGCGTCGGCAAGCCCTTCCCGCAGAACGCCCTCGAGCAACTCACCGAGGCGATCGAGGCCGTCTTTCGCTCGTGGAACAAGCACTCCGCCGTCACCTACCGGCGCAAGGAGGGAATCACCGGCCTTCTCGGCACGGCCGTCAACGTCCAGGCGATGGTCTTCGGCAACATGGGCGAGGACAGCGGCACCGGCGTCGCCTTCACCCGCAACCCCTCCACCGGCGAGAACGAATTCTACGGCGAGTTCCTCGTCAACGCGCAGGGCGAAGACGTCGTCGCGGGCATCCGCACCCCGCGCCCCGTCTCCGAGATGAAGTCGTGGCGCCCCGAACTCTACAAGCAACTGCTCAGCGTCCGCAAGCGGCTCGAAACGCACTACCGCGACATGCAGGACCTCGAGTTCACCGTCGAGCGCGGCACGCTCTACATGCTCCAGACCCGCAACGGCAAACGCACCGGCACCGCCGCGGTCCGCATCGCCGTCGAGATGGTCAAGGAGAAGTTGATCACGCGGGAGCAGGCCATTGCGCGCGTTCCCGCCGGCGATCTCATTCAACTGCTGCTGCCGAGTTTTGATCCCGCGGCCAAGAAGGTGAACCAGGCGGTGGCGACGGGCCTGCCCGCTTCACCTGGCGCCGCCGTCGGCAAACTCGCCTTCACCGCCGAAGAGGCGACCGAGCGAGCCCGGCGCGGAGAGAGCGTGATCCTTATCCGCAAGGAAACGAGTCCGGAAGATGTCGAAGGCATGCACGCGGCTGCGGGCATCCTCACCAGCACCGGCGGGATGACCTCGCACGCCGCGGTCGTGGCGCGCGGCTGGGGCAAGTGTTGCGTCGCCGGCGCGGGCGCCATCCACATCGACGCGAAGAATCGCAAGGCCGAGATCAAGGGCCGGTACCTCGGGCCCGACGACGTCGTCTCGATCGACGGCTCGACTGGCGAAGTCTTCATCGGCGCTCTCAAGCGCGTCGAGCCCACGCTCGGCGGCGCGCAGGCGCAACTTCTCGCCTGGGCCGACAAGGTTCGCACCATGAAGGTCCGCACCAACGCCGACACCCCCGCCGATGCCCGCAAGGCGCGCGAGTTCGGCGCCCAGGGCATCGGCCTGTGCCGCACCGAGCACATGTTCTTCGAGGGCGAGCGCATCAAATCCATGCGGCAGATGATCCTTGCCGACACCGTCGCCGATCGGGAAAAGGCCCTCGCCCGACTCCTCCCCTACCAGCGCGAGGACTTCATCGGCATCTACCGCGCGATGGACGGCCTGCCCGTCACCATCCGCCTGCTCGACCCGCCGCTGCACGAGTTCCTCCCCCACGAGGAAGAGCAAATGCGCGAACTTGCGGCCGAGGCCGGCGTGGACGTCAGCCACATCCGCACGCGCGTCGACGTGCTGCACGAAGCCAACCCGATGCTCGGCCACCGCGGCTGCCGCCTCGCCGTCACCTACCCCGAGATCCTCGTCATGCAGGTCCGCGCCATCACCGAGGCCGCGATCGCCTGCATCCGCGAAGGCGTGGATGCGCGGCCCGAGATCATGATCCCCCTCGCCGGCACGAAGCGCGAACTCGAACTCCTCCGCGCCCTCACCCTCGAAACGATCAACCTCGTCGTGCGCGAGCAGCAGTACGCGGGCCGACTTAATATCCCCGTGGGCACGATGATCGAAGTGCCCCGCGCCGCCATCGTCGCCGATGAGATCGCCTCCCAGGCCGACTTCTTCAGTTTCGGCACCAACGACCTCACGCAGATGACCTTCGGCTTCAGCCGCGACGATATTAATACGTTCCTTCCGGACTACCTCGGAAAGGACATCCTGCCCGTCGATCCCTTCCAGACGATCGACGCGAACGGCGTCGGCGCACTCGTCGAGATGGCGTGCTGCAAGGGCCGCTCCGTGCGGCCGGACCTGAAACTGGGCATCTGCGGCGAGCACGGCGGCGACGCGGCGTCCGTCCACTTCTGCCACCGCGTCGGGCTCGACTATGTCAGTTGCTCGCCCTTCCGCGTCCCCATCGCCCGCCTCGCCGCCGCGCAAGCCGTCATCAAGGAAAACGCGACGAAGCCAAACGGCCGCATCGCCTCAAAGCCAACGCGGCGCCGCGCCAAAGCCACGGCCAAGGCTCGCACGACCCGCCCGGGTCGGCGGAAGTAACTCGCGTGCCGCGACAGCGCGTAGCGCGTAGCGCCTAGGTTAGGTTGCAACCTGACCGAACGGGCAACGGCGATCGATCTCGCCATTCGCCGCCACAACATGCGACGGACCTCGAAGCGCGAAGAACGCACCGCGGCGAACGTCAGGTCACGACCTCAGCTACAACTGCGCGATGCTGAGGTCCAAAGCGCGAACACGTCCAGCCGCCGGGCGTCGCTCAAAGCAGCGGTCCCGACTTAAGCCGGCACCGCCAGCAGCCCGAGAACGTCGATCAGCCCGTGCAGAATCGCCGGGGCCGCCACTCCGCCCGTCTGTTCGCGCAGCAGGCCATAGGGCATCGCCACGGTAGTCAGGGCGTGCCACCAGGCGAAGTGATAAGAGCCGGCGAAGTAGTCCACCGTGTTCAACGCGTGGATCAACCCGAAGAGCAGCGACGCAATCACCAGTCCCATCCCAAAGCGGACGCCGAGCACCTGCCACGGCCGGCCGAACGCCGCGTTGAGGCGGGACTGCACGTAGCCTCGGAAGAAGACCTCCTCACCGACCCCCGCGCCGATGATGCGCCACGCGAAGGCGAGCGCGACCGGCCCCGCCGCCGCGCCGCGAAGAGCCGCCGCGACAAAGGGCGCGGCCAACACTATCGCCGCGCACGCCGCGCCCACGCCCGCGTGGACCCGCTCCAGCAACGGCCAGCGCCGCAGAAGCAGCAAAATGACGCCCGTCGCCGACAGCGTCAACAGCACTGTAATCGCCGCGCTCGCTGCGCCGAGGTGGGGCGGCCGCATCGCCAGCCCCAGCGTCGTCGCGATCGCCCCAACGAAGACGAGCACCCCTAGACTCGCGATCGCGACGTTCAGATCGGCGCGCGGCCTGAGGAGCGACAACCCCCAGTCGCCGGCGCGCCGGCCCGTCGCGAAGAGCATGAACACCGAGGCGAGGATCATCACAACCCCGGGCGAGAAGTTCAGATCCGCCTCCATCTCCGCTCGACCCCACGGAGTGAACTTCATGAACGACCGGAAAGCAAGGTGCATGAGCGCGTACACGAGCAACACCTCGAGCACCGCCCCCAGCCGTGATCCTGTGCGAGGTGGTCGTCTCACGCCGAGCACGGTAGCACCGTTTCCACTCCGAAGTTCGGTCGATGCTCTCGGACACCGCTGACGGACATGTATCAACGACGCCAATCATCGACCATCAGCCAGGTTGGGATGAGCGAGGCTCCGCGAGCGCACCCGTCGGCGTGGACGTGAGTGGCGATGCCATTGACCCGCGCGGCGCCCGGGCATCTATCGCCGCCCCCTCACGGATGGGGCTGTGATTCATTCGGTTCCCTGTGTGCGTTTGTGTCTTGGTGGTGCAGACCTTTCGGCCTTGGGTCGGTGCGCCGTTGATGAGTCCGCGCCCCAGCCGGTGGGATTCGTCGAGCCTCCAGGCCACCCTGCCTTCGCAGCGGCGCTACCCGCCTCACCCACCTTCGCGCGGCTGCGAAGGCGGCGCACTCTCGGCTTTCTCGCGCTGGAGGCGCTCGTCACGGGCCTTGGTGGCCTGTTCGTAGAGGCCCCATTGGACCATGAGGGCCGGGCCGACGTCGATGGCGAGTTGGGCCCAGATTTCCTCGAGTTGGCCGGCGTTCTTTTCTTCGGTGATGCGGCGTTCGGTCCATTCGACGCCGTTGGTTACGCTCTTGAGCATCGCATTCATGATGCGCCACTCGGCGTCGGATTGGGGCAGGCGGGAGCCGAGGCCGGGGAGGTTCTGCGGGAGGTGGAAGTACCACTTGCCGTCGTCCGCCTGACGGATAAGCACGCCCACGCCGAAGGCGGGTTTGTCGTCAATGGTGAGCGCGAAGGTCTCATCATCGACGTAGACGGTGCTGACGCGCTCCATCTCGCGGTCGAGCATGCCGAAGGGGTCGGCGATCATCAGGGTGAGCCGCTCTTCCCACTGTCCACGACTCTGGGAAGAGCGCCCGGACGCGGCAATCTTCTCGCTGCCCGCGGCCGCGGCCTTTGCGAGCAGCGCGTCAAACTCGTCGGGGTACTTCTCGCGCAGCGACTCTGAGAGGCGGTTCATGCGATCAAAGAGCGGGCCGAGCCGGACAAGCAGTTCCTGCATCTTCGGATCCTCCGCGCGGATGAGCGAGGGGATGAGATGCACGTTGCCGTCCTTGAGCATGTCGGCGAGGGAGCGGACGGTGGCGTCGGCGCTGGTCTGGTGGTAGGTGCGGCTGCGGCGGCAGCCGGGCGTGAAGAGGACGGTCGTGGAGAGGATCACCGCGAGGAACACGCTCCACCGGAAAGCCGCGCTAGGCGTGAACATGGCCATGCCCCTTCTACGGCCGGGTCGGTCGGCGGATGCGGGTGAACGCCCGAGTCCCGGGCCGTTGCGGCGCACACTGAGAAGGATACGATGGGCTTTCGGGCCCGGCCCGGGGACGTCTTCATGAGCGATGAGATTCGCCTCAGCCTCCAGGTGATCGGGTCGCTGGTGATCATCTTCGGCGTGCTGTGGTGGATGTGGCGAGTCCCCGGCGAGGCCGTGAGCGGTTCGCTGGCGGCGGCGGTGCTGGCCTTCTGCTCGGTGTGGATCGGTCTCGCGGCGATCGGTTTGGCCGGTTGGCTGTGGTGGTCGGCGAATCCCGGACCGTGGGCGGTGGCCTCGGTGCTCGTGTGGGCGGCGGGGCTTTCCTGCGGCCTGCTGGCGCTCTGGACCTACCGCCATACGCCCGCGTCGACAATGTCAGAACAGGTACTCCTGCAGCGCCTGCAGGCGCGGGTCGGTGTGGCTCTGGGGCTGGTGGCCGTGGCGATGTGGTACGTTTTCATGATCGCCCGCCTCTCGACGCTGACGGTGTCGCAGGCCGAGCAGAGTGACGCGGCGGGGGTTGCGGCGCCGCCGTCGCGGCACGCGGCCGAATTGGCCGCGGCGCCGACCTATGATCCCGGGATATGCAGATTGTCGTAAACGGCGAGGAGATCGACATCGCGGGCTGCCCGACGCTGGCGGATCTCGTCGAGCACTTCGGCCTGGGCAGCCGGGCCGTCGCCGTCGAACTGAACGAGGAGTTGATTCCGCGCGAGCGGCACGCCGAGACGCGCATTCGCAAGGGCGACCGGATTGAACTCGTGACGCTTGTGGGCGGGGGATGAGGCGCGGCGGGTTGAGCGGCGACCCGTGCCAATCGCTCCGCTGCGAAGCCCTCGCGCTGCTTCCGATTCCAATCTCCTGGTCCCTTGATGCCTCGATCCACCGATGCCATCTCCGCCCATCATGACAGAAACACTCAAAGTCGGTTCGATTGAAATCGCCTCGCGTCTCATCGTCGGGACGGGCAAATACGGCAACTACGACCTCATGCGCTCCGCCCTCGACGCCTCCGGCGCCCAGGTCATCACCGTAGCGGTGAGGCGAGAGCGGCTCGTCGATGAGAAGGGGCGATCGATTCTCGACTTCATCGATCTGGACCGCTACACGGTTCTGCCCAACACGGCCGGGTGCTTTGACGCGGCGGACGCGATCCGGGTGGCCCGCCTCGGCCGGGAGATTCTCGCCCAGATGAACAACCCGGGGCGCGAGTGGGTGAAACTCGAAGTCCTCGGCGACCGCCAGACGCTGCTGCCCGACCCGGTGGGCACGATTGAGGCCTGCCGCGCCCTCGTCAAGGACGGCTTCAAGGTGCTCTGCTACACGTCGGACGATCCGATCGCGGCGATGCGACTCAAGGAAGCCGGCGCAACGAGCGTGATGCCGGCAGGCTCGCCGATCGGCTCCGGACGAGGCATCGCCAACCCTTCGGCGATCCGCATCATCCTCGAGCGCCTCAAGGACGGCGACCCGACCTATCCAGTGATCGTCGACGCCGGCGTCGGCACGGCCAGCGACGTGACCATCGCGATGGAACTCGGCTCAGACGGCGTATTGCTCAACACCGGCATCGCCCACGCGCGCGATCCGATCACGATGGCGACGGCGATGAGGCACGCCTGCCTCGCGGGCCGCGCAGCCTACCTCGCCGGCCGCATACCCAAGCGCCTCTACGCCACAGCAAGCAGCCCGTGGGAGGGAGTCATCTCCCACATTCCGGGCGAGTGAGGCCAACACGGCCGCGCGATGACGGCGCCAGGCGCGCGATTCGATTCAACGATGCCGGCCCGATTCGCCTGCGGCCTCGGGGGGTTCTTCGACGGGATGGCGCGGTTCGCGGCCGCAGAGCACCTCCCAGACGTCGTACACGACGTCGCTCATCCGCCTCATGGCCGAGCGCGTGCGGCCGGCAACGTGGGGCGTGAGGTGCGCATTGGGCAAGCGAAGAAGCGGGCTGTCCGCCGCGATCGGTTCGGGTTCGTGTACGTCAAGCCGCGCTTCGGCGCGGGGATGGGCGGCCAGGAAGGTCGCCAGGGCCGTCGGATCGATCACGAAGCCGCGCGACGTGTTGATGAGCAGGACGCCGCCGCGCATCATCGCCAGTTCGCGCTCGCCGATGAGATTGCGGTTGCCCGGCCGGCCGTCCACGTGAATCGTCAGCACGTCGGCGGCGCGAAGGAGCGTCGCGCGATCGACCGGTTCAGCGCCCGACCGCTGCGCCGGAGGAATGTCGAGCAGATCGTGGTAGATGGTCGCCATGCCCAGGGCGCGGCCGACCGTGGCGATGCGCCGGCCGATGCGGCCGAGGCCGAGAATGCCCAGCGTGATCTCGTCGAGTTGGCGCTCGGCTTCGAGTTCATCGCGCCATCGACGCCACTGGGCTGCATCGACGGCCTGCCGCACGCGCCTCCGCGGTCGCAGGGCGTCGAGCATTTCCGCGAAGACGAACTCGACCACGGCCTCGGTGTTGGCGTCGGGCGCGTTGACGACGACGACGCCGCGCTGCGCGCACGCCCGCAGGTCGATGTTGTCCACGCCGACGCCGGCGCGGGCCACGACGCGCAGCCGCGGCGCCCGGTCGAGCAGCGCCGCGTTCACGCGCGTGTAGGTGCGCACGACCAGTCCGTGGGCCTCGGCGAGGCGCGCGGCGAAGGCCGGATCATCGTGCGGGCAGACGAGGAGGTTGACGCGCTCGGCCAGCCACGCCGCAGCCGCCGCGTCGAGGTGCTCGGTCTGGATGACGTTGAACAGCGGCGTGGTCATGGCGGCGCCTGGCCGGGGTCAATCGGCCCGGACTTCCTCCGGTCGCCGGCGGATCACCAGCGCTGTTCGATCATCCTCCGCACTCCGCGGCGCGCAATGCGAGTTCACGGCGGAAACGACGTTCCTCAGAATTTCCTCAGCACGGCAGCCTTGGCTCTCGCAGATGATCCTGACAATCGCCTCGTTGCCGAACGGCCGGCCGGCCGCGTCAACCGCCTCGAAGAAGCCGTCGGAGAGCACGGCGTAGACGTCTCCGGGCGCGAGCACCGCCTCGCCGAGTTCCACGCCCTCGACGTCGGCGTGATCGAGAATGCCCAGCGGCAGGCCGTTCGCCTCGCGGAGGTCCGCCGCGCCCGTCGCGGCATGATAGTGCAGCAGCGGCCCCTGCCCGGCCGAATGAAACTCGACTCGACCCGCTTCCACATCAAGTCGGCCAAGGAACGCAGTGATGAAGCGCCCGGGCGGCAGGTCTTCGCACAACTGGGCGTTGATGTGCCGCACGGCCTGCTCGATCCCGACGCCGCAGCGCATCGCCACCCGCACCATCGCGCGGGCCTGGGTCACGCTCAGCGCCGGGCCGAGGCCGTGCCCCGTGGCGTCGGCGATGAAGAGGATCGTCCCGAAACCAGGCACGTCGAAGACATCGCAGGCGTCGCCGCCCGTCTCTTCCGCGGGCTGGAGGTGGACGGCGATCTCATATCCCGCCGGCTGAGGCACGTGCGTCGGCCACGTCGCCTCTTGCATCCGCTGCGCGAGCGCAACGTCGGCGTCAAGTTTCTCCTGCCGCAACTTGGCCTCAAAGAGCATCGCCCGCTGGAGCGCCACCGCCGCTTGCATCCCCAGCGCTTCGGCCAGGAACTCATCCGCCTTGCTGAACGTGCCCCCCTTCTTGTTGAGCACCTGCCCAACGCCGACGATCGACCCGTCGGTCGCCACGAGCGGGATGCACAGCAGGTTGCGCGTGCGGTAGCCGGTGCGCCGGTCAACCTCGGGAGTGAAGCGAGGATCGGCGTAGCAGTCGGGGACGTTGATGAGCCGGCGTGTCAGGCAGCACTCGCTCGCCAGGCCGCGCTCGACCCTGAAACGGAACTCCCGCCGCGCCGAGTCATCCAGCCCGTGCGCCACCCGTGTGTACAACTCATGCGCCGCGGCGTCGTATTGAAACACCGTCGCCCGCTCGGCCCCGAGCAGGTCGCGCAGGGCGTCAATGACCAAGCCGAGGATCTCCTCGACGTCCGAGGTGCCGCCGAGTCGCCGGGCCACTTCGAGGACGCGCATGAGCGGCCCCTGCGCCGGCGTCGGGGTTGGGCGGCCGCCAGTCGCGGCGGGAGAAGTTGGCTGGGCGGGCGTGGTCACGGCGCTTGCGGGCAATACTGTTGTGCGCGGAGAAGAAAGGTCGATTGAACGGCGGAATAGTACGGACCCCGCCGCCGCCGCGCCCGCCGCTTTCCCGCCACTCCCGAAGGACGATTCCATGCCCCTGCCCGCTTCCGCCCCGCTCCCGTTTCGCCGAGGCGCTGTGCTGTGCCTCGCCGCCGCGCTGCCCCTGGCGCTGTGCGGCTGCCGGACCACGAAGACCGTCGAAGTTCAGCCGATGCAGCCGACCAAGGACTACACCCGACCCCTGCCGCCGGGCGTCAACCCCTTGCGCCTGGTCACGGATCCGGCCGTTTTCCGCCGCCTGCTCGAAACATCCTGGTCCGGCAACGACCCCCTGCTCACCGAGGCCGCCGCCCGCAGCGCCGAGTGGTTCCGCAAGCCCTCCGCGAAGAACCACTTCCCCATCGCCGACGTCTCCTTCGACCACGCCATGGCGAGCATCGATGCCCTCGTCGAAGTCCTCCGCTCCTATCCCACGCAGGAGCAGTACATCTCCACAGTCATGGAGAAGTTTGACCTCTACGAATCGGTCGGGTGGGACGGCAGCGGCGAGGTGCTCTTCACCGGCTACTGCGCCATGGACTTCGACGCCAGCAAGACCCGCAGCGCCGAGTTCAACTTCCCTCTCTACAGCCGCCCGGCCGACCTCGTCGTCGATGAGATCACCGGCAAGGTGCTCGGCCAGCGCGTCGGCAACACCATCCGCCCCTACCCCACGCGCCGCGAGATCGAGTCGAGCGGCATGCTCGAAGGCACCGAGATCGTCTGGGTCCGCAGCCCCCTCGACGCCTACTTCATTCAGGTGAACGGCTCAGCCAAACTCTGGCTCGCCGAAGGCGGGGTCATGTACCTCGGCTACAGCGGGACCAACGGCCGCGAATACACCGGCCTCGGCGCCACCATGATCAAGCGCCGCATCGTCGATCCCAGCCGCGTCGGCCTGCCCTTCATCCGCGACTATTACAAGAGCCACCCGCAGGAAGTCCTCGACATGATCCGCGAGAACGACCGCTACGTTTTCTTCACCGCTTACGAATACGGCAACTGGCCCGCAGGCTCGCTCGGATTCCGCGTGACGGAGCGGCGCACGCTGGCGACGGACAAGGAAGTCTTCCCGCGCGGCGGGGCCGTGATTGTCGACACGCGCATTCCCACCTTCGGCCGCACCTTCCAGCCCTTCACCCAACTCATGTTCGACCAGGACACCGGCGGGGCGATCAAGGCGCCCGGGCGGGGCGACATCTACATGGGTGAAGGCGCCGCCGCCGGCCTCATCGCCGGCCGACAGTACCAGGAAGGCCGGCTCTATTACCTCTTTCTGAAGGAAGCGCCGAAGCAGTAAACGCGCGTTGGGTGGCATGGCGTCGCGCCTCACGTCGCTATCCCCCCTCCCCCAGGCGCTGCGGGGGAAGGACGGGGTGGGGGCAATCTTCGCGCAGCGATGATCCGAGCCCCGACCGTGAGGGAGGGTCTTCGCCAATCGCTGGCCTTCGCCGTTTGATCCGGCAAGAGCACCGTTGAGTGGACGCACCAGCGATCGCCGCACGCCAACGCCGGCGCCCACG
>WYBR01000106.1 GCA_011525805.1 Vicinamibacteraceae bacterium | reverse complement strand
TCATCGGAACCAACGGCGGACAGGGCCAGGTGACCGCGACGGTGGGCACCGGCGCCTGCGGCAAGTGGGTCCAGTGCATCAAGACCAACGACTGCTCGACGAGCAACGCGACCGGGCCGATCTGATCGGCGCGGCAAGCGCCTCGAACTCGATCCGGACGAGGATCAGCGCCCCGCCTCCGCGAGGAGGCGGGGTTTGTTTTCTGGTGCCGAGAGTCGCACCATGCACACACCCGCGGCGGTCCGGGCTTGAAACGGACCTGCCACCGGGAGGATGGCGCTGAGACGCGCTTCGGCCGCCTATTCTCTGCCCGGGACGATCCGACCTCGACCGACCTGATCCGGACTCGCAATGGACTACCGCATCATCAGCATCGGCACGCTGGCGGCGAACCCGCTGTGGAACGAGCGGGGCGAGGTGCGCACCGCGCACGCCACGACGACGCTCATCCGGGCCGCCGACCGGTGCATTCTCGTCGATCCATCGCTGCCCGGCGAGATTCTCGAAGCGCGGCTGCGCGAGCGTTGCGGCTTCGGAGCCGAGCGCATCACTCACGTCTTTCTCACCTCCTTTCGTCCTGACCTTCGGCGAGGACTTGGCCGCTTCGACGAAGCGACGTGGTGGCTCGCGGAAGCAGAGCGTGAAGCCGTCGGCCGTTCCCTCCTCGCCGGCTTCGAGCAGGCGCGCGATGAAGGCGAACCGGAGCAGGCGGAGATGCTGCGCGAGGAGATCAACGTGCTGCGCCGGTTCGAGCCAGCGCCGGACCACCTGGCAGATCGCGTCGATCTCTTTCCATTGCCGGGTCGAACGCCGGGCTCCGCGGGACTGCTGCTCGCCCTGCCGCGCTACACGCTGCTCCTCTGCGGAGACGCGATCCCGACGATCGAGCATCTCGAGAAGGGGCAAGTGCTCGCCGACTGCTTCAATCTCGACCAGGCGCGCGAGTCGTTCGCCGAAGCGGTGGAGATCGCCGACCTGCTCATCCTCGGCCGCGACAACCTCGTCGTCAACCCGGCGCGCCGGCCGTTCTGACCGGCGCCCGCAGATGCGCGCCGCGGCGGATTGATTCGCCGATCTACAATGCCGCCCATGTCCGGTTCTGCGCAGCGCGATGTCGGCCTTCGATCTTTCTTCTCGCGCGAGCGAATCCGCTTCGACCGCAATGAGTGGGCGGGGAGTTTCGGAGACATCGGCACCGATCTGCCGCTGCTCATCGGCATGATCCTCGCCGCCGGCCTCGACCCCGCGAGCGTCTTTATCATGTTCGGCGCGCTGCAGATCGCCACGGGGCTCTTCTACGGCCTGCCGATGCCGATGCAGCCGCTCAAGGCGATGGCGGTGATCGTCATCACGCAGAAACTCAGCGGCGAGATCCTCTTCGGAGGCGGACTGGCGATCGGCCTCATCATGCTCGCCCTCACCGCGACCGGCGCGCTCGCGGCGCTGGCGCGGTTCATACCGCGGTGCGTGGTGCGCGGCCTGCAGTTCGGCCTGGGGCTGTCGCTGGCGTCGCTGGCGCTGCGCACCTACGTCCCCTCCCTCGGCGCGGAGGGGTTCGTCCTCGCAGGCGTCGGGTTTCTGGTCATGCTCGCGCTGTGGGGCGATCGGCGCCTGCCGGCGGGGCTGCTCGTCATCGGCCTCGGACTTGTCTACGCGCTGATCTTCAAGTTCGACGCGCAGGCCGTCGCGGACGGCATGGGCCTGGCGCTGCCGAAGGTCAACATCCCCACGCTCGACGCGGTTCTGACCGGGGCCTTCGTGCTCGCGCTGCCGCAGATTCCTCTCTCGCTGGGCAACTCGGTCATTGCGACGCGGCAGACGATCGAGGATCTCTTCCCGCAGCGCGCGGTGAGCATCACGAAGATCGGGACGACCTACTCGATCGTGAACCTCATCGTGCCGTTCTTCAGCGGCGCGCCGGTGTGCCACGGCTGCGGCGGACTCGCGGGGCACTACGCCCTCGGCGCCCGCACCGGCGGGTCCGTCATCATCTACGGCTCAATGTACCTCGTCGTCGGCCTGCTCTTCAGCCGCGTGTCCGACGAAGTGCTCCAGGTCTTCCCACAGCCGATTCTCGGCGTGGTGCTGCTCTTCGAGGCGCTGGTGCTGCTGCGCTTCATCCAGGACCAGGCGGGCTCGAAGACGGACTTGACGCTGGCGCTGCTGGTGGCGCTGATGGCCTTCGGCCTGTCGCAGGGCTACGTCATCGGGCTGGTCGCGGGCACGGCGATCTACTACATCTCCAAGCGCCGCCCGCTGCTGGCGCATCATTGAGGAGTGCGGCCGCGACTCGGCCGCCCCGCCGGGACTACCCTTTTCTTCGCGGCGATCGAGCGGACGCCCGGTCGAAACGCAGCGGAGCGAAGGAGCGGCACCATGGCCGGTCACAGCAAGTGGGCCAACATCAAGCACCGCAAGGCGCGGCAGGACAAGGTCCGCGGCAAGATGTGGTCCAAGTGCTCGCGCGCCATCATCGTCGCCGCGCGCCAGGGCGGCGGCGATCCCGACATGAACGTCACCCTCCGCTACGCCATCGACGACGCCAAGGCCGTCAACATGCCCAAGGACACGATCGAGAAAGCGATCAAGAAGGGCACGGGCGAACTTGACGGCGGCGTCGAGTACGCTCCGATGCGCTTCGAGGGCTACGGGCCGGGCGGAGTCGCCATCATCGTCGACTGCCTCACCGACAACGTCAATCGCACCGCGCCCGAGATCCGCATGGTCTTCGACAAGTACCACGGCAAACTCGGCGTGAGCGGGTCCGTCGCCTTCGGCTTCACGCAGCGCGGCTGCCTCCTCGTGCCGCGCGAAGGCGTCTCCGAAGAGGCGATCTTCGAGAAGGCCATCGACGCCGGCGCCGAAGATGTGCAGCGCTCCGATGAGATGTGGGAGATCTACACCGCGCCCGGCGACCTGCACGCCGTCAAGTCGGCCCTCGAGGCGGCGGACTTTGCGATCGAATCCGCCGAAGTCACCATGATCCCGGGCGCCGCGGTCGAGTGCGGCGGCGACGCGGCGGAGCGCGTCATGAAACTCATCGACGCGATCGAAGACCTCGACGACGTGCAGAAGGTGTACACCAACGCCCAGATCGCCGACGCCGACCTGGCGCGTCTACATGGCGCCTGAGCGGCCGGCCGTCAATTCACCAGCAGCGTGGTGCGCCAGGTGAGCGGGCCGATGTTGCGGTATGAACTCGGTTCGAGATCGAGTTGGTACTCGACTTCCAGATCGCAGCGCGGCCCCGGCCCGGCCGGCGCGTGCAGGCCGAGCACGCGCAAGGCGACGCGCGTGGCGTACCAGCCGATCTCGGCGTTCGAGTCCGCCTCCTCCTCCACGACGAACTCCTGCGCGACTGAGCCGAGGCGAATCTCCCGAATCTCGAGGCGGTGGACGCGGTAGGGCACGTTGCCGATACGCTGCCACTCGCGGCCGAAGAGCGCGGTCAGGTTGATGGGCGCGGGGGACTGGCGCAGGTCGGCGCCGGCGAGGAAGATCGGCGGCGGGACGAGGTTGAGCCAGCGCGCCAGTTGCTCCTCGCTCAGACGCGCCTGCTCCATCTGGATGGTGAGCCACTTTTCCGCCGGCCGGGCGGGATCGAATGTCTGCCGCTGCGTCTCTTCGAGCCACCACTCGGCGTCGAGCAGGGTGTCGGTGATGCGCGAGGCGGCGCGGCGCGAGAGGGTGTGCTGCGCGGCGCGGCGGCAGAGCGTTTCGAGCGCGATCTCGCCGTAGCGCGGCCGGGCGACGTCGAGGCGCAGCAGGGCGGTGGGCAGTTGCTGCGCCACCGGCTCGATGCGGGTCATGCCGGCGTGCAGCGCCGCGCCGCACAGCGCACAAGCAGCGGTGAGGATGAGCGAGCGGCGCATCGCCGTCGAGCACCAGCCCGACGCCCTTCCGCGGCGGCGCTGCGCGAGGCGCCAGACGGAGGCGGCAAGCAGGCACGCGGCGCTCAGCGCCCCCCCTCCCGTCAGGATGGCCACGAGAATCCACATGGTCCTCACCCCGTCGGCGCCGCCGCGCCGATCGACCGGTCCGCCGATTCGCCCGCCGCGCCGGCGCCCGCCGGCCGCCCGGCAAGAAGTGAAATCGTCAGCACAGCGCAGGGGACGAGCAGCAGCCACTCGAACCCGCCCAGAAAGCCCGCGGCCGCAAAGGGCGCCAGCAGCAGGATCATCGCCGCGATGATCCACTCCGGCGCGGCCCGGCGGCCAAGGCGAGCGCGGGCCATCGTCAGCACGACCCACGCGGGAAACACCAGGCCGGTGAAAACGAACCACCACCGGTAATCGACCACCGGAAGCGGAGCCGCAGCCCACGAGAGCGCGAGCACCGGCCAGAGCCATCGGTGCGCCGAAGTCGCGGACTCGTCCCCGCGGTGCGCGTCGATCTCGCGCCAGTGCAGCGTCATGGTGAACCACGACTGGACGAGCACGTGCAGCACCACGGGCCAGAGCAGTCCCGTCACGGAGTAGATCGCCGTGTAGCCGATCATCGCGGTGAAGAAGGCGCCGAACAGGGCGAAGGTGATCCGGCCGCGGCGTCCGCCGCCGACTCCCTGCAGCGCCCGGTGAAAGGTGAGGTCCATGCAGGGGCACGTGAGGAATCCGAGGATGAACAGCGGTGCGAGGAAGATGAGGCCAGCCGGCTGCCGCGGCGCCCAGGACGCGGCGCGCTGCGCGCCTTCGCCGTCGCCTGCGGCGCGGAGCACGAGCGTGATGACCATGAGCCCGAGCGAGGCCGCGTAGACGAGGATCGCCGCGAGGCGCAGGGTGCGATCGCTGCACTGCCGCGTCAGCCACGCGAGCGCGGCGACGGGCAGTGGGACGAGCAGCGATGCGGCCCAGGAAGCGCCGGCGAACTCATATCCCCACACCGCGGCAAGGAAGTAAACGTGAAAGGCGATGGTGATGAGCGAGAACCACGCCATGGCGCCGTGGTGGCGGGCGATGAGCGCCCGGCTCATACCCGCCGTGCCGATCACCGCGCCGAACAGGACGACGCCCGCGACGTTGGGAATGGCGAAGGCGACGACGCCGCCCCAGCCGTAGTGGTCGCGCAGCACCAGGGGCAGGTACATGCCGATGCACCACGTCCAGGAGCAGGCAAGGTAGATCGCCCAAACCGCCGGGCCGGCCAGGAAGGCGGACGAGGCCCAACGCGGCGCGTTCATTTGCCCGCGCGGCGTCGTCGGCGCCGGCTCAGGCCGCGGTTGCCCTCCGGACCCTTGGGCGCGCAGTGGAAGGTCACTTCACAACGGCCGACTCGCGGATGCCGTCGCCGGCCGCTGACCTGCTGGAGGATCTCGAGGGTGAGGTCGATGTTGAACTCGATGCCGGCCTGGATCTTGGCCTTGACGTCTTCGAGGGTGCTGACTTTGTAGATTGCCGGGCCGAGGCAGGGGCGAAGAAAGCGGTAACTGATCTGCTTGCAGACGACGGTCCACTTGCCGCCGAGTTCCCCGAAGAGGTACATGCCCGCCGCGATCTCCGAGTTCGCCACCAGCGCCGCGCCCGCCATGGCGTCGTAGAAGTTGCGGTTGAAGCGCCGGAACGGGAGCACGTAGGTGAACGTGCTCGCGTCCAGTTTCTTCATCGTCAGGCCGCTGTGGAAGGCGATGGGCAAGTAGAGGCGCGAAGTGATCTTGCGAATGAACTTGTATTTGTGCGCGAGGCGCTCGATCCAGGCTTCGAATCGCGGCCAGCCGCGCAACTCCGACGAGCGCGACGGCGCCGCGCCCGCGTCGAGGGCGACGGCCCCGAGTTCGTCTGCATCGTCACCGGCGTCCGGGCCGTCGAGACGGACCAGATCCTGATCCGGCAGCGCCGGATTCTCGACACGCTCGACCGCCTCCGCACCCGGCGTGCCTGCGAGCGGCGCCTCGATTTCACACAGCGCGTACGCCCCGGACTCATCGCAGGCCGTCTCGACCACGACCGCGCCGTCCGGCCGCGCATCGCCTTTGCCTCGGATTGCGAGATCAGGCTGGTTCAAGGGTCGCTTCCACACCGGGAGGATGGGGGATGATACCGGGTCGGAGCGCGGCCGGCCCATCATCCGTTCGCACCGGCTTTCGGCGCGCCGTGGGAAGGTCAGAGTGGATCACCTGCCGGCTCCGGGCATAGGTTATTCGAGCCGCGCAAGGGAGGCCACCTCCCTGCGGCGGATGCCGCAAACCTCCTCGAACTGCCTTGAGGCGCACGCGAGACGGAGATCAATGCCCGAACAACGCGCTCGAACACCTCCGACACGCCCTGCCGGCCCTTCACACGCCCGGCGGCTGCGGCGCCGCGCGCGGTGGCGCATGGCGGCGGTCCTGGTCGTCGCGGCCGGCTTGAGCCTGGCGGATCGCGCGGGCTGGCTCCTGGCCGACCGACCCGACGCCGACGTCTACCACCTCCTCACCGCGCGCGTCGTGCGGGTCTTCGACGGCGACACGATCGAGGTCGATCTGCCGGACCATGTTGTGGGCACGGCGACGACGCGCGTGCGCCTCATCGGCGTGGACTGCCCGGAGTTGGCCCGGCCGGGGCGCTCGCCCGCGGCCGCCGAGCCGTGGGCGGCGGAGGCGACCGACCTCACGCGGGAGACGCTCGCGGAGGGCGTCGTCCTCTTGCGCCTCGAACCGCACCAGACGCGCGACGCGTACCGGCGGCTGCTGGCACACGTCGATCTGCCCGACGGCGCCAGCCTCGCCGAGCGCCTCCTCGAGCAGGGGCTGGCGCGGCGCGAGGACCGCTGGAACCACTCGATGCTGCTGCGCTACCGCCAACTCGAACTCGCCGCGCGGCGAGCCGGGCGCGGCATGTGGACGCCGGAACCGTGATCGCCGAACCGGCCGCCGCGGCGCCGATACCATCGCCCATGCGAATCGACATGCTCGGCAGTCATCTTTCAGTCGCGGGCGGGTACGTCAACGCCCTGCGCGAGGCCGAGCGCCTCGGGATGCAGACCGTCCAGATCTTCACGAAGAACCAGCGGCAGTGGAAGGCCGCGCCGCTCGACGGCACCGCCGTCGCCGACTGGCTCGCGGAGAAGCGCCGCCTCAGCTGGTCTCAGATCGTGAGCCACGCCAGTTACCTCATCAATCTCGCGACCCCGGATGACGAGCACTATGCAAAGTCCATCGACGCGATGACGGACGAGATGGAGCGGGCCGAAGCGCTCGAAATTGCATATGTCGTCGTCCACCCCGGCTCATCGCTCACGACGCCGCTCGACGATGGGTTGCGGCGGCTGATCGCGGCGGTTGACGAGGTCACGCGGCGCACCTCCGGCTTCCGCGCGCTTCTGTGCCTTGAAACGACCGTCGGAGGCGGCTCGCAGATCGGAGGGCGCTTTGAGCACCTCGCCGCCGTGCGCGAAGCGGTCGCGGCCCACGAGCGCGTCGGGACGTGTTTTGACACCTGCCACGTGAGCGCTGCGGGCTACGACCTCTCGACGCCGCGCGCCGTCCGAGCGGCCTTTGACGAGTTTGACGCCCTCGTCGGCCTCGATCACCTGTCGTGCTTTCACCTCAACGACTCGAAGTTCCCCTGCGCAAGCCATCGAGATCGTCACGAGCACATCGGCCTGGGGCTCGTCGGCCTGGCGTGCTTTGAACACATCATGCGCCACCGCGCCTTCGTCCTCCGGCCCAAGATCCTCGAGACAGAGAAGGCCGAGGCGGCGGACGGAACGCCGTGGGATACGATAAACGTCAGAAAACTGCGGCAGTTGGCCGAAAAGCCACGCGGAGGCCGCCGCGGGTCATCCGGCGGCGCGCCCGCGAGCGGACGAAGACGGCGGCGGATCGCCAGAGTCGCGGCGAAGCCGCGCGCCAAACGCCCATCATGAGTGAGCCGATCATGCCCAAACCGTGTCGCCCCCACCACCGCTTCGCTGCGCTCGTCCTGTCCGCGACGGCTCTGATCGGCCTGTCGGCGTGCGCCGGGCGCCAGGGTCAGCCGGCCTCCTCTCCTTCGGGCGGCGGCAGCGGGAGCATGGCCGAGGCGCTGCGCTACGTCGAGACGGCGGAAAGCGCCCTCAACAGCGGCGACCGGGACGCGGCTCTTGCGGCCTTCGCCGCCGCCATCGAGGAGAATCCCCGCATCGCCCGCGCGCACATGGGCATGACGGAGATCTACAAGGAGCGCCAGCAGTGGCCCGAGGCCGAAGTCTCCGCGCGCCGCTGGGTCGAACTCGAACCGCGCAACTACGACGCGCGGTACGCGCACGGGTACATCCTGCATCAACTCAGCCGCCTCGTTGAAGCGATCCGCGAGTACCGGCAGGCGCTGATCATCCAACCCAACAGCCCGGAGGCGAACCTCAACGTCGCCACGGCTTACCTGCAACTCGGCCAGGCCGTTGAGGCGCTCCCCTTCGCCGAGCGCGCGGCGCAATTGCAGCCAAACCACGGCCCCAGCCGGGCCAATCTCGGCGTCATCTACGCCGCGGTCGGCAACCACGAGAAGGCCGTGCTCAACTACCAGGCGGCGATGGAACTCATGGAGCCTTCGCCCGAACTGACCCTCAATCTCGTCGAGAGCCTGCGCCACCTCCAGCGCTACCCGGAGATGATCAACGCCGTCGAAGCGCTCATCCGGATGAAGCCCTCGCCCGCGGCGTACGAGCGCCTCGGCTACGCAGCGTTCAAGTTGCGCGACTACGGGCAGTCGGAGTCCGCGTACCGCTCAGCCCTGGGTCTCGATCCGGACTACTACCCGGCGATGAACGGCCTGGCGGTCAATCTCCTCAACGACTACATCCGCTCGGAGCGCACGGACGGCGCGGCGCGGCAGGAGGCGCTCGCCCTCCTTCGCCGCTCGCTCCAGATCGCCCGCGATCAGCCGCGGATCGTCGAACTCCTCAGCCGCTACGGCCAGTAGGCCGCACGCGTCGGTGGATGGCCGCTCGCCCCGGCGCGGCGGCACGCGGTATACTTCGGCGATGAACGCGTGGATAGCCCGAGGGTGGATGGGGAGAGGATCGCACGCCGGCGCGACCGCGGCGCTCGCCTCGCTGGCCCTGATAGCGCTTGGCGCGGCGGGCTGCTCCAAGCCCCTCTTTCCCGATAACACCTACCGGACTCAATACGACCACTACGATCGACTGCGCGGTGAATTCGTCGAGGCGCGCCAGACCGACCCCTACGGTCGGCCGGTTCCCGCGCTGCGGCAGCGCCTGCGGCAGCGATAACCTCGATGCGACGCGACGCGACGCAGCCGCGATCGCCAGGAACCGCGCAGGACGCCTGAACCGGCTGGGGAACTCATCGAATTGACGAATTCACAAAGTTTTCTCGCCGCGGTCGACGATACTCGTCTTGTGACTTGAGTTTGGTGGGGTACACTGTCCGTGTCCATGATCCCGACGACCCGTTTCGATTTCGCTTCGCGCCCGCACCGCCGCGCGGTGACGGTGTGGAGCGCGTTCGTCGCGACGATGACGGTGGTCGGCGGCCTGCTGCTGCTGAGCGACCCCGCCCCGGCGCCGCGGCTGGGCACGAGCCGGCCCGCGCTGGACCTCAACGTCGATTCGCGCCCGCTCGGCCACATCCTCGACACCGCCGCGCCGCTCCAGCGCGATCAGTGGGTCGAGATCATCATCCACGGCTCGGGCAGCCAGCACGGCACGGTCGAGAGCCTCGCCCGCGAGGCGCAGTCGCGCGGCCTCAAGGGGCTGGGCTACCACTTCGTGATCGGCAACGGCAACGGCCTGGGTGACGGCGACCTCCACGTCGGCTACCGCTGGAACGAGCAGGTTCCGGGCGCCCACGTCGCCGGCGCCGAGGCCGACTGGCACAATCTCCACAGCATCGCGATCTGCCTCGTCGGCAACGGCGAGGCGTCCGAGTTCACCCCGAAGCAGATGCAGCGCCTCGTCGCGCTGGTCCGCGGCCTGCAGGAAGAGTTCAACATCGGCATCGAGCGCGTCCTGCTCGACTCCGACCTGACGGGCAGCCGCAATCCCGGACGACATTTTCCCGAACAACGCTTTCGGGACCAGATTCGGCTGAACGGGTGAGCCTCAGGCGGCGTATGCTTGTACAATTCGACCCGTGGAGAGACGGGAGGGCGGTTCCCAGGCACAGGGATCGCGCCAAGCCTCGTGTTTGGATCAAGTTGTGCCCCCATGGGACCGATCCCAAGGAACGGGCGTCGAGGTGCCGCTGCCGGGTCACTTGACCGGACATGCTGCCCGGCGTTAATGCCCTTGGCAGGGTTGAAACGTGAATCAGTCAGTGGCACAGCGAGAGTGTACTGTGGCGCCCGGGTCCGAGATCGCAGGCTTTCGTGTCCTCAAGGAACTCGGCACCGGAGCCGCGTCGTTTCTCTATCTCGTCCAGGATCCCCGATCCAAGCAGATCTGGGCCCTTAAACACGTCCGCAAGGAAACCGAGAAGGACCAGCGCTTCCTCGATCAGACCGAGGTCGAGTACTCCGTCGGCACGCAACTTCGGCACGAAAACGTCCGGCGCGTGGAGCGGCTCATCAAGAACCGCCGCGTCCTGCGCGTCTCGGAGATGTTCCTCCTGCTCGAACTCGTCGATGGCCTGCCGCTGGACAAGCAGCCCCCGGCCACCTTCCTCGAGGCCGCCGACATCTTCACCCAGGTCGCGGACGGCCTGCTCTACATGCACAGCCGAGGCTTCGTCCACGCCGACATGAAGCCCAACAACGTCATTGTGACCGACCGGGGCAAGGCGAAGATCATCGACCTCGGGCAGTCCTGCGGCATCGGCACCATCAAGGAGCGCATCCAGGGGACGATGGACTACATCGCCCCCGAGCAGGTTCACCGCCGAGCCATCACCCCATCCACCGACGTCTACAACCTCGGCGCCACCATGTACTGGTGCGTGACCGGCCGGCACATCCCCACCGCCATGACCGACCGCACCGGCCTGGGCGTCGCGAAAGACGATCACCAGATCGACCGGCCGATCCCTCCCATCGAGATCAAGCCGAACATCAGCCAGGAGTTCAGCGATCTCATCCTCGACTGCGTGCATCCGGACCCCGAGCGGCGTCCGACGATGGAGGCGGTCCGCAATCGACTCCAGGTGATCCACCTGCGGCTCGAAACGGCCGAGCGCCGCGCCAACGGCGTGGTCCCGCCGGCGACGGCGTGATCGACCTCTCAACGACGCGGCAGCGCCTCACTCAACGCGCGCCACGTCGCTCGTCGCACAGGTCGCGAGGTCGAGCAGTTGCAGGTAGCCGCCGCAGGCGTTCGGGCCGGCGTTTGCCCCGACTCGTCGGGATCCATCTACGCCGGCGCCGCCTTGGAACGCCACCTGAATCTGATCCGCATTCAGGCCAAGCGTGGTGCCCGCGCAGGGGTACTGCGGCGGAATGGTGAACGACCCGAGTCCTCTTGCGAACACAAGCGCCACGTTCGAGCCGGGCGTGGCATCGGACCATGTGATGGTGATCGGTCCTCCCTCCGGACAGGCGGCATCCACGCTGAGGCGAGGATCGCTTCGCTCGAGGCGAACACGAGTCAAGGTGCCGTCGAGTCCGCCGCGGTGCGAGTTGATGCGCCCGAGGAAGTCACTTGACGTCGATCGACCGGCGACGAGCACGTGATCCTCCCCGTCAAGGACGATGCCGAACTCGAAGTCGAGGCTGCTCCCGCCCAGGTACATCATCCAGAGCAGGCTGCCCCACGGATCAATGCGCAACAGGTGTCCGTCGTTCGGACCACCGGCTGGCTCGTTGATGCGACCCTCAAAGTCGATTGAATCGGTGTGGCCTGTGACGAGGGCGTGACCTCGCGGATCGAGGATGATGTTCCGCGCCCCGTCCTCGCCGCTGCCGCCAAAGTAAGTCATCCACTGCAACGCCCCCGAAGCGCTGACCTTGAAGACAACTCCGCACGATGGCCCGCCGAGGTACTGGTTGTTGCTGCCGACAAAGTCGGTCGAAGCCGTCCGTCCGGCCGCCACGGCCTCGCCGCGCGCATCAACGGCAATGGACCAAGTCTCATCATCAAGACTCCCCCCGAAGTAGGACATCCACGCGAGGTCGCCCGTGGCCTTGAACTTCAGTACGAAGCAGTCACAGCCGCCGTAGTTCGCGTTCGTTCGACCGGCGAAGTCGGTCGACCAGGTGTAGCCCGTCAGAAAAACGTCGTTGTGCGCGTCGATGCCCATCGTGTAGCCGAGGTCGGCATCGCTTCCACCGAAGTACGTGGTCCATTGAACTTCGCCGCTGAGATCGGTCTTGAGCACGAAGGCGTCCCAGTCGCCGCCGTGGTAGGCGTTCCGCCCGCCGACGAAGTCAGCGGAAGACGTCTCACCGGTGATCATGGCCTCGCCCTGCTCCGTCAGGGTGACCACGCGGCCGCGATCGTCGCCCGTTCCACCGAAATACTTCATCCACTGAAGCGCTCCCTCGCCGTCGAGTTCCAGGAGGTAGGTGTCGTGGTCTCCGCCGTGGTACGAGTTGGCGCGCCCCTCAAAGTCAGGCGAGGAGGTGAAACCGGAAACGAATATGCGATTCTGCGGATTGACGGCGATGCCCCTGCCGCGGTCGTCGCCGCTGCCGCCGAGGTAGGTCATCCACAGAAGTTCGCCGGACGGACTGACCTTGACGGCCGTGGAGTCCCAGTCGCCCCCATGATTGGAATTGTTTCCGCCCACGAAGTCCAGGGAAGCCGAATTCCCTGAGGCCAGTGCGTTTCCGAAAGCATCCAAGACAACCTGGAGTGTCACGTCCGCACCCGAGCCCCCGAGGTAGATCATCCACTCGATTTCCGGGTCGATGGTCAGCGGCAACCGAGGATCGACCGTCCCGGGCACGTCAATCGTGTAAGTAAACGAGTCGATCAGCCTGAAGCGGGCGCAGCGGGACTTGGACGCATCGGCCTGCCAAACTACGGGAGCACGATCGCGCAGTTGACCCATCGTAGTCTCAATGCACAGATCTCCACGCTCATCGATGCTCAAGGACTCGATGCCGTCGTAGCGAATGCGCACTTGGGTGTAGTCCGCACCGGGCGCGCAATGGAACTCATACTTGAGCGCCCCCCCATCTCCCGCCATGAGGTGCAGGTCGATCCCCTCATACAGATCGTGGTAGACGATAGAACCGAAGGATGGCGCGGCGGCCACGGCGCTGCGATCCGGGCCGCCGACAAAGAAGTTGAACTTCGCAGCCCGAGGCGTGGCACCGACGGGCCGCACCGAGTTCGATCCCGGAAATGTCACAAGCAGCGAGGCGCTCCCAACCGGGTCGGACGAGCCTCCTGCGCCGCTGATCCGGTGGTTCAGATCGGGCTCGAACGGCTCAAGGGATCCCCGCCTCTCAGCCGCCACCGCCGAGCCGGTGCCCTGCGCAAGGCGAATTGACACAGTCGAATCGCAGAACGCGGCCGCCAGCCCCCTTGATCTCAACCCGAACCGAACCATGGGATCGGTCCATTGACCCACGTTCTCGATAAAGTGCGCGGTGCGCATCGCGCGCCTGACGACCTCATCTGGCTCAGGCGCTCCGTCGGCCGCGACACCTGCGATCGCAATGGCTGGAGTGAGCGTCAAAACCGCGATCCACGCGGCGGAGTGACTGCAAGACGGAGAACGGCTCATGGATCCCTTCCTTTCGACGGCACTCGCCGCGTAGCGCATCAGTCGATTTGGACGACATTACTCGTGGCACAGGTTGCGAGGTCGAGCAGTTGCAGGTAACCGCCGCAGGCGCCGGGGCCGGCGGTGGTGTTCAGGACTCGCGAGCCGTCGGCGCCGGCGTCGCCCTGCCAGGCGAGTTGAATCTGGTTGGACCCGAGGCCGAGTTGAGTCCCGGCGCAGGGGCGGTTGTTGGGGATGATGAACGAACCCGTGTTGCGGGCGAAGATGAGCGCAACCTGCCCGCCGGGCGAAGCCCCGGACCATTCGATCTGGATGGGGCCGCCGGAGGGACAGGTGGCGGCGACGCCCAATTGCGGGCCGGGCTCGGGCAGGAGCCGTGCGACAAAGCCGTCACGGAGGTCTCCGCCGTGGTAGGTGTTCTGACCCCCCTCGAAGTCGGGCGAGGTGGTCATGCCGCCGACGAGGATGTGGCCGGAGTCGAGAGCATGCACCCCACGGCCCCAATCATCGCCGCTGCCCCCGAGGAACGTGGTCCATCGCAGCGATCCGTCAGGATCGACGCTGGCGACCCACGCATCGTACTCGCCGCCGTGATGCGGGTTGATTTGCCCGCTGAAGTCGACGGAAGTGGTCCCCGCCGAGAGGAGCAGGCTGCCGTCGCGCTGACGGGCCAAGGCGCGCGCGCGTTCACGGCCGGAGCCGCCAATATGGAGCATCCACTTCAGCGTGCCGATGGGGCTGAGGCGAAGAATGACTGCATCGCGCTCGCCGCCGTAATAGGAGTTGCCGCGGCCGTGAAAATCCTCCGACTCGGTCATGGCGGCGACGAAGACATCACCCGAGACGTCGGGAAGGAGGAGGTAGCCCATGTCGTGCCGACTGCCTCCGAAGTACGTCATCCACTCCACCGCGCCCGCGGGATCGAGTCGACTCACGAAGATGTCATACTGGCCGTATGGAGAGTTGGTCCGGCCGTCGAAGTCGGGAGAGTCCGTCAACCCTGTCAACAAGAGGCGCTGTTGGGCCGCCGCATTGACGCCCAGTGCGCCGTCCTGACCACCGCCACCGACGTATGCCATCCAGTCTGGAGAGCCGGCCGTGTCGATGCGGATCACAAAGGCGTCTGAGATTCCGCCACGAAACTCGTTGCTCCGGTGCGTGAAGTCGATTGAATCGGTCTCGCCCGCGACGACGGCGAAGTCGGCGTGGTCTGTCACCACGGCGTTGGGGCTCTCGTCACCGGTTCCGCCGACGTAGATCATCCACTGAAGGAGGCCGCTTTCATCCACCTTGAGTGCGAAGCCATCGTACGATCCGCCAAAGTGAGCATTCGCTCGCCCATGAAAGTCCACAGAGCGGGTCGGCCCGACGACGAACGCCTCGCCGCCGCTGCCTACGGCGAGTCCGTAGCCCCGCTCGGCATCGGAGCCGCCAAAGAACGACATCCACTGAAGTGCGCCGGCAGGATCGGCTTTGAGCAGGAAGGCGTCGAACGCGCCGCCGAAATGCTCGTTCCCTCGCCCGTCGAAGTCGATTGAGTCCGTCCACCCGGTGAGCAGAATGTGGTCGTCGCGGTCAACCGCCATGGTCTGCACGTAGTCGCTGCCAGTCCCCCCGAAGTAGTACATCCACTCGACATCCGGATCGATCACGAGCGAGCAAGCGGGATCGACGGGACCGTCGAGGGCCATGCGGTAGGTGTAGGCATCGATGAGTTCGAAGCAGGCGGAGAGGGTGGGGTTGCCGGGCTCGCCGGTGGAACGGGCGTCTCGCCCGGTCATCGCCCCTGCTGATTGATCGACGGGCGGGACGCCCATGCTCCCGGAGTCAACGGCCGGGACGGCTGTGCCACCAGATTCCTGTTGAACGGTCGGGACGGCCGTGCCGCCACATTGCTGTTCAATGGCCGGGACGACCGTTCCACCGGCTTCAGTTCCACCGGCATCCTCCTGCCACACGATCGGCGCGCCGTCGCGCAGGGTGCCGAAACTTGTTGCGATCTCAAGATCGCCGTCGGCGTTGACGCACAGCGGGTCGATGCCGTCGTAATGGATTCTGATCTGCGAGTAATCCGCGCCGGGCGCGCAGTGGAACTCGTATTTCATCACGCCGTCGTCGTTGCCGCAGACGAGCAGGTCGATGCCGTTGTAGAGGTTCTCGTAGATGACGGCGCCGAACGAAGGCACGTTGCTCGCGATGCCGCGACCTTCGCCGCCGACGAAGTAGTTGAACTTCGCCGTCTGCGGCTGGGCGCCGCGCGGCGTCACCGCATTGCTGCCGGGGAAGGAAACGGTGAGCGTGAGATGCTCGTACGCCGTCGGCTCACGAAGCGAGCCCCGACCGTGAGGGAGTGGGTCAGGATCATCGAATGCGGAGCAGCCTCGCTCACGCTTCGGGCTTGCTTCGGACGCGATCGCGTGCTCGAACGGGCGGGACGCCCGTTCCACCTCGCGCGACAGGTGCATCGTGAAGGATGATTCGCGGAAGGCGACGTCAAGGCCGCGCGACTTCAGTCCGTAATGAACCGACGCATCGCTCCACTGCCCCTGATTCTCGACGAAGTAGACGCCGCGCAGGCCAAGGTCGAAACGCTCGGCCGCGGCGGGTGAGGGCGGCGCGCCGCAGACCGGCAAGCCGCCCGCGAACCCCGCGATTGCGCTGACGCACGCACCCAACCATGCATTGGCTGATTGCTTCATTTTCCGCCTCCTCCGCTCGCCGGCACGGATCACCGGACCGGATGAACCCAGACCCGCCCGCGGCACGCCAACCGGCGCCCGATGGCACAGGTATACCGCAGCCGCGGGCGGACCGCAAGTCCAAAACCGCCAATCCGGGCGATGAATTGCGAAAAAGCGACGGCTACTGCTCACCGGGCCGGCCGACGATGAAAAACTCGTGAATCCCCGAGCCTCGGAGGCGGTTGACGAGTTCGATGAAGACGGGCAGGCGGTCCGCGTCTCCCTGCATGTCGGCGGCGAGGTACACGCGGGCGTCGGGCTTGAGTTCGACTTGTGCCTTGAGCGCGGCGACGACCGAATCGAGATCGGTCGGGACGGCATCGAGGAAGAGCGCCCCTTTGGCATCCAAGGTGATGGTGATCGCTTCGCTGCGCGTCGCCGGCCGGCCCTGGCTCAACTCGGGCAACTGCACCGGCAGCACCTCGGCGCGAATGAGCAGGACCATCGCGTAGATGAAAAACGCGAGGAGGAGGAAGATCACGTCAAGAAGCGGCATGATCTCCAGGCGCGGCTCAAGCGAGGTATCGCGCTGGATGCGGACGGCCATGGGGGATTGTAGGGGGAGAGGCGCGCCGCGATTCGCGGAGGTTCGATGGAAGAGCATCCCACGATTCGCAACGGCTCATCGTGGGCGTGGGGGCACGGCGCTAGGGTTTGCGGTGCCTGACGAGACGAACTTCACGGACGCCGCGGCGGTGATCGACCTGCTCGATCGCGCGGCGGAAGCGCTGCGCCGCTCGCCGCGTCGGCACGGCTGCACGGTGCGACTGCCGGCGCGCGGCCGGCTCATCGTCACCGGCGATCTGCACGACAACCCCTTCCACCTCGCCAAGATTCTGCGCCTGGCCGCCCTCGACGCCTCAAGCGACCATCATCTCATCCTGCACGAGTTGATCCACGGCGAGAACCTCATCAACGGCATGGACTTCAGCCACCGGATGATTCTCCGCGCCGCCGAACTCGTCGTGCGTCTTCCGGACCAGGTCCATCCCCTGCTGGCCAATCACGAGCTGTCCCAGATGACCGGGCGGGGCGTGAGCAAGGGCGCCGGCGACGCCGTCGCGCTCTTCAACGACGCGGTCGAGTTCACCTTCGGCGACGAGGCGGAGGCGGTCATCCACGCCATCAACCGCTTCTTCCGCGCCTGGCCGCTGGCGCTCATTACCGAATCGGGCGTGCTCTGCGCGCACAGCCTTCCGGCCGAGCACGCGATGTCGCACTTCGACCCGTCGGTGCTGGCGCGGGAACTGACGGAAGAGGACTATCAGCCGCGCACCGGCTCGGCCTACCTGATGGTCTGGGGCCGAAGGCACAGCCAGGCCCATCTTGACCGCCTCGCAGGGGTCCTGGGCGTCAAAGCCTTTTGCATCGGGCACGAACACGCTGAGTCGGGAAGCGAGCCTCTGGGCACCCGGGGGATCATCCTCAACAGCGACCACGAGAACGCGGCGGTGCTGATGCTCGATCTGGCGGCCGAGCCGAGGCCGGAGGAGTGGGTCTGGGCGGTGCGGCCGCTTTCGTCGATCGGCGGGGGTGAAGCGATGGAGGGATAGGGGGCGATCCCGAGAGTCCGAAAAGCAGCGACTGCCCCCGATTCATGGATGAAACCGGACTCGGCGCGGGTTGTAAACCATGCCCGGAGCGGCACGCGCGGCGCCATGCCGTCGCGGGGCGATCGGTTCCGGGTCAAGGCGGGCGGGCGGCCGTCGGGGGTACCCTTCAGCCTGTGTCGCACCAGAACACCAAGCACGAGGAGGTTGCGTGATGATTCGTCGATTCGCTACGGCTCTGACGCTGGCGGCATGCGTCGCGGCGATGAACGTCGGCACGGTCGAGGCAGCCGCGCAGGACCAGGCCGCTCAGCCGCCGGTCCGGTACGACGGGCACAAGGTCGTCCGCGCCAACATCAAGAACGCGCGGCAACTGCGGATCATGGAGACCCTCAGCCCCGACTGCTGGTCGCACGGCACGGGGATCGGTCTCGTTGACTACCGCATTCCGCCCGACGCGCTCGACGCCCTCGCCGCGTCAGGGGTCGAATACCACGTGCTGATTGAAGACGTGCAGCCGCTGATCGACGCCGAGAAGCAGGTCGGCCAGCTGGCCGGGTGGTACGACCAGTATCACACCCTCGCCGAGATCGAGCAGTACGTGCAGGGCCTGGCGGACTCGTATCCCAACCTCGCGCAGACCTTCGTCGTCGGCAACTCCCTCGAAGGGCGGCCGATCCGCGGCATCCGGATCTCCGGCGCCGGCGGACCCAACGGCAAGCCCGATTTCGTCATCCACGGGACCATCCACGCCCGCGAGTGGATCACCTCGATGGCGATGCCCTACATGATCGAAACGCTGCTCACGTCCTACGGCAGCGATCCGGTGCTCACTCAACTGGTGGACCGCGTCAACTTCCACATCGTCTCCGTCACGAACCCTGATGGTTTCGCCTACACGCAGACGGACCGGATGTGGCGCAAGAACCGCCGAAATAACGGCAACGGAACCTGGGGCGTGGACCTCAACCGCAACTACAGCGTCGGCTGGGGCGGCGAAGGATCGAGCAGCAACTCCGGCAGCGAGACCTATCGCGGCACGGCGCCCTTCTCTGAGCCCGAGTCGCAGGTCATGCGCGACTGGCAACTCTCCCTGCCCAACTTCGCCGGGTTCATCGACGTTCATTCCTACTCGCAACTCATCCTCCAGCCCTACGGCTACACGAGCCAGTTGCCGCCCGATCACGCGACGTTTGAGATGATCGGCGCCAACATGGAGAACGTGATGGAGGATCTCCACGGCACCGCGTGGGTCCACGGCCCGACCTATACGACCATCTACCCGGCTTCCGGCGTGACGCTGGACTGGGCCTACGTCGAAGGCGGCGCGTGGGGCATGAGTTTCGAACTGCGCGACACCGGGCAGTTCGGCTTCCTCCTCCCGCCCTCCCAGATCATTCCCGCATCGCAGGAGTGCTTCGTCGGGGCGATGGAACTGGCCAAGTTCCTTTCCAACCGCCTGGTCTTTGCGTTCCCGAACGGCGTGCCGACGTACGTTGAGCCCAACACCGGCGCGACCGTGGACGTTCAGATCACTCCGGTCAACGGGGGCACCTACCAGACGGGGAGCGCCAAGTCGTACGCGCGCGTGGGCACGAGCGGCCCCTTCGTCGCGTCCAACATGGCGCCGCAGGGAGGCAACCTCTTCCGCGCCACGCTGCCCGCCGCGGATTGCGGCGAAGTCGTGCAGTTCTACTTCGAGGCCTACTCGACCGACAACGTCCAGCACACCTCGCCCGTGGGCGCCCCGACGGAGTTCTACGAGGCCGACTCCATCTTCGTCGACATCGTCTTCGCGGACGACTTCCAGACCAACCAGGGCTGGACCGTTCAGAACGAAAACCTCCAGGACGGCGCGTGGGAGCGCGGCGTGCCTGCGGGCGGCGGAGCGCGCGAAGACCCGCCGAGCGACTACGACGGCTCGGGGTCGTGCTTCCTCACGGCCAACCGCAGCGGCAATTCCGACGTCGACGGCGGGCCGACGCGGCTCATCTCCCCCACCTTCGACCTCAGCGGCGGCGACGCCACGATCAGTTACGCCCGCTGGTTCCGCAGCGTGAACGGCACGGCCGACCGCTTCACCGTCGATCTCTCCAATGACAACGGCTCGACGTGGACCACGGTCGAGAACATCGGCAACCAGTCCACGCAGTGGGTGGTCAACGAGTTTCTGGTCAGCAGTATCCTCGCGCCGACCGCGACGATGAAGATCCGCTTCACCGCGGTGGACGTCCCCAACGACTCCGTCGTGGAGGCGGGCGTCGACGCCGTGCTCGTCGCGCGGCGGGGCTGCGGCGGCGGCGGAGGCATGACGCTCGCCGTTGGCCCGCTCAATGCCGGACAGAATGGCCAGTTCGACGTCACCGACGCGAACCCGAACGAACTGACCTACCTCGCCTACAGCATCCGCGGACTCGGCAGCACTTATGTGCCGGGGCTCAACGTCACGCTCGACCTGCGCAGCCCGATTCAGGCCGGAAACGCCCGCCGGGCCGACGGCAGCGGCAGCGTCTCGTGGACGCTTCCGATTCCGCCCAACGCCTCGGGGCGCACCGTGTGGTTCCAGGCGGCACAGTTCGAGAACAAGAGCAACGTCGTCGAGGCGACGGTCAACTGATCGCCCCGCACCGTCATCGTCTTCATGCCACCCGATCGGCCCGGCGCCACACGCGCCGGGTCGATCTGCTTTCGCGTCGAGCAGCGCCCGACGGGCATCGCATCAGCCCAACGGTCGGCCACGGCCGCCTCAGGTCGCGACGTCGATCAGGCAAACGCCTTGCGGCCAACCCTACAATCCACGGCCCACGATGAACGACGCCGTGCGACATGATCCGGCGCTGCGGCCCGAAGCGGTCAGCGCTGAACTCGAGCGACTCATCCTCGACACCGCGGACGAGGGGTTCTGCCTCTTCTCCGCCGGGGACTCGCGCCTCATCGCCTTCAACCAGCGCTTCGTGGACATTTTCGGCTTTGATCCCGAGTGGGTGAACGCTGAGCCGACGGTCGAGGCGGTCACGGAGGCGATCTGGGAGCGTCAGCAGAACCGCCCGCCGGATCGCGCGGAGTACGTCCAGCGCGTCCTCAAGCGCCACGACGCGCCGGGCGGGCGCGAAATGGAACTCGAACTGCGCAGCGGGCGCTTCGTGGTCGGCCGCACGCAGGCGGCGCGGGGCGGCGAGCGGCTCTACACCTTCCGCGACGTCACGAGCGAACGGCGAATCCTCGAGCAGTTGCAGGCCGAGCGGGAGCGCCTCGCTTCGCTCGTCGAGCACGCGCCGGTGGCGATGTACATCATCAATTGCACGACGGGCATGACGACGCAGGTCAGCCGCAGCATCCGCAACGTCTCCGGCCAAGAGGCGGAGTCCTTCATCGGCCCCAGCGTCGACTGGGAGCGGCACGTGCATCCCGAAGATCGCCCGCTGGTGCGGCGCACCATCGCCGGCGCCATCGCCGGCCAGCACTTCTACGACATCGACTACCGCTACGTCAGGCCCGACGGCACGGTGCGCTGGCTGCGCGACACCGCCGGCCCGCTGCCGGTCGCCGAGGGGATGGAGCCCCAGATCGCCGGCGTCGTCATGGACATCACGCGCCAGAAGACCGCCGAGGAGGAACTCCGACAGAGCGAACGGCGCTTCCGCGAACTCATCGAGGGCGTGTCGGACTTCATCTTCTACGAGCACGACGTCGATCGCCGGCTCACCTACGTCAGCCCCTCCGTCGAGCGGATGCTCGGCTATCGCGCGGAGGAACTGCTCGGCCACCGCTTCGGCGAGTTCCATCCCGACCACGTCGCCGCCGACTTGGCGCGGGCCCACGAGTCCGTCGCCGCGGCGATCGAGACGAAGCGCCGCCAGCCGCAGTACGAAGTGGTCCTTCGGCGAAAGAGCGGCGAGCCGGTCCTCTGCGAGATCATGGAGTATCCGGTCGTCGCGCACGGCGAGGTGACGGGATTCCACGGCGTGGCGCGCGACATCACCGACCTGCGCGACATGCAGCAGCGCCTCCGCGAGCGCGAGCGGCTGGCGATCCTCGGCACCTTCGCCGGCGGACTCGCCCACGACCTCAACAACCTCCTCCTGCCGATTCGCGCGGGGCTGGATGTGCTCGAGCGCGATCCCGACCCCTCGAAGGTCGCCGACCGCGTCAACTCGATCCGCCGCGCGACGGACCACATCGCGGAACTGACCAAGAACCTGCTGATGTGGACGCGGCACGAGTCGTCGCAGACCGCCGCCCTTTCGACGACGGCGACGGAGATACGCCCCTGGCTCGAAGAGGCGCTGCCCTTTTACCGCGACGCCGTTCGGGCGCCCGAGGGCGAACCCGCCATCGACGTGCGCCTCGACCTGCGCCACCCGCCGGCGCAAGCCAAGATTGACGGCGGCCTGCTCAAGCAGGCGATCCTCAACCTCTTCCTCAACGCGCGCGACGCGATGACTTCCGGAGGGCTGATCACGCTGACGGTCGATCGCAGCCCGCCCTCCTGGGCCGACAGCGTCGAGCCGCTCAGCGCCGCCGCCAGCCCCGGCGAGTACGACGGCGCCGAGCGCGCCGCCCTGCCCGGCGTTCGCTTCGTCGTCACCGACGAGGGCTGCGGCATGGATGAGTCCGTCCTCCGCCGGGCGTTCGATCCCTTCTTCTCGACCAAGGCCCGGGGCAAGTCGACGGGACTCGGCCTGGCTCTGGTGGGGAGCATTGTGCGATCGGCGCAGGGACAGGTTCAGATTCGCAGCCGCCTCGGTCAGGGCACGTCGATCATCCTCGATGTGCCGGCGGTGGATCGGTCAGGCGCGGTCGCGTTGCGGGACGAGGCGGCCGAGGGGCGCCGGGGCATGGCTCTGCCCGGCCGAGTGATCATCGGCCTGCGCGACCCGCGCGTCGCGGCGTTCGTGCGGACCGGCCTCGCCGCGCTCGGCGCCGCCGCCCGCATCGACAACGGCGAACCGGAACCGGACGATGTGGTGTGGGTCCTTGACCCGGCCCTTCGCGGTCCGGAATACCTGTCGCGCATCCTGGAATCGCGGGGCGATCTGGCCGTCGTCGCGCTCGGACCGCGCGATGACCGGCCGGGTTGGCCGGAGGCTATACTGTGGCTGGACGGGCCAGTTGACGCCTCGGCTTTCCGGAGGATCGTCGACTCAGCCGCCCGCCAAGGCAGTCGCGTGAAGGATCGAGTGGAATGAGTGCAGCGCATCGGATCGGCATTGTCGTTGTGGATGACCATGAGATTGCCCGAGAGGGGATCCGCTCGCGCATCGAGGTCGAGCCGGACCTCACCGTCCTGGCCGAACTGCCCTCCGCCGACGACCTGATCCAGGTCTGCGAGAAGCACCATCCGCAACTGGTCCTCATGGACATCGACATGCCGGGCGCCGATCCCTTCACGATGATCGCCGACCTTCGCCGCCTCTTTCCCGAGATTCGCGTCGTCATGCTCTCTGCGTACGTTCGGGACGGCTACATGGACGCGGCGGTGCAGTCCGGGGCGTGGGGGTACATCTCCAAAAACGATCCCTTCGACGTGATTCTCAAGGGAGTGCGCAAGGTGCTCGCGGGCGATCTCGCGTTCCCGCCCGAGATCCTCGAGCGGTTCGAGTTCAGCGGGGGCAACCTGCGCCGCCGCGCCACCGAGGCGACGACGCCCATCAGCACCTTGACGCCGCGCGAACTCGAGGTCATGCGCCTCATCGCCAAGGGGCTGAGCACTAAGGAGATCGCCGGCGTCCTGCACCGCAGCCCCAAGACCATCGACGCCCACCGCACCAGCCTCATGAAGAAACTCGACATCGACGACCGCGTGGAACTGACTCGCTACGCGATCCGCGAGGGCATCGTCGAGCCTTGATCCGGGCGAAACTGCACCCACGCCCACGATGAGGCTCTGCGAATCGTGGGGTACATGCGGGCTGACCTTCAATCTCTTCCGCGCAGGATGATCGCGGCCGTGAATGCGGCGGCCGCGATGAACGCGCCCCGGCCCAGCCACAGGATGATCCGGGCGGCATCGACATTCAGCCACGCCGCGGCCGGATCCAGCGCCGCCCACGTCCGCAGATGGCTGGCCCCCTGCTCGAAGAGGAACCAGAAGACGGCGATCCCGCCGAGGTAAAGCGCCGCCGATGTCGCGCGGGCGCCGAACCCCGACTGTCGCAGCAGCCAGATCGAACCCGTCGCGGAGGGATCGACCGTCTCTCCCTTTTCCTTGAGGATGCGGAGCATCTCCCGATGATGCCCATCGGCGGCAAGGGCGGTGACGCCCATGAACGCGAGCAGGCCGAGAATCACGAAGGGGTAGAGTTGGATCATCTCGCGCGCCGCAAAGAGGCCGCGCATCCACTCCGGCAGGTGGCCTTCGAGTTCCTGGTCAATCGCTTCGACCGCCTGCTCGAGTTCGGCGATTCGATCGTTGGCGGTGCTGAGTTCCTTTTCCAACGCGGCGTGTTGACGCTGCGCCTCGCTCCACTGCGCGGCCAGCGCCTCTCCGATCGGGCGCGTCGCGTCCACCAGTTCAAGCGTCAGGCGATGGAGTTCATCCTCCTTGCCCAGCGCGGTGCGGTACCACTCGAGGTCGGTAAGGCGATCATCGCGCCACCTTTCGACGGTCGTCGTCAGGTCGCTGAGTTGCTGCGGCAGGTCGGGCAGGGCCGTCGTCGTCGCGGGCAGGGCGAGCAGTCGCTGGATCGCGTGGAGCACGCGGTCGGCGATAACGTCAAAGATGCTCCGGACCGCGGCCTTGGCTTCCTCCGCGGCCGCCTCCTCATAGACCGTTCGGTGCCAGTCGGCGGGATTCTGCCTGATGGCCTGGCTGACGCGCTCAGGGTTGAGGCGGAGCAGATCGGCGGCTTCGGCGACGAGGAGGCGCTGATCCGTCTCCTCACTGTCCGATGGGGCCATCGCGCCGGTTTCATCCGGCGGCGGACGGCGGGTGAGGCGCGTGCCGCCCTCGCCCGGTTGAATCGAGCGCTCCTCAAGGGCGCGCAGTCGAGGCTGCTGAAGTCGCTCTCGCGGCGACAGCTGCTCGGTCTGGAGCACCTCGCGGCTGCGCACCTCGTCGCGCGTCTTGTAAGCCTCGAGAATCTTCGTCGGCGGCAGCGGCCGGATCGCGTCGTAGGAGTTGCCGAGTTCGCGAAAGCGGACTTTCAGGTCGGCCACGTTCGCATTCCACGGCTGTGCTTTAATGGCCTGAACGACCGCGTCGAACTGCGCACTGATCTCGCTCAGGTCGGCGGACCGCCGGCTGGCCCCGTCGCGCTCAGCAATCTGCGCCGTCTTCTGCTCCGCGGCCTGATGGCGATCCTCCGTCAATTGCGCGAACGGCGCGACGACCTTGACGAGCACGACCACGGCAAAGACGATCGACAGAGCCGCGGTGCGCGAGAGCGCGGTGCGGGCGTCGTTGTAACGCGCGGAGTGTTGGTCAAAGTGCCAGCCGAAACTCGACATGCCCCACGCCCTCTCGGATCGCTGCACATCCCGGCGTCTCGTGAAGTGTACCCCGCTCGGCGGGGCGGATGGCGGCGCGGCGGGCGGCCCAAGCCCTGATCTCGTGGCCGGGGACGCCGCGCGTAGGATTCGTCGCCATGCCTGATCCTCCGGCAGCCCTGGATCAACACAATCTGGAAATCGCGCTTGCCGACGATGAGGCGCGGCGGGCGCTGACCGCTCGCTGGCCGGCGCTGGCCGGCCTGCCGGAACCGCATGAACTCTGGCTGGCGCGGGACGCTGGCGGCGACCGGCGCGGCGCTTTGGTCATCGACCTCTATCCGGTTCCGATGCAAGTGCAGGGCTGTCCCGTTCTGCTGCTCGACGATGGCGATGGCGGCGCGCCGGCGGTCCGCTCGGCGCTGCTGCGCCGCGCGGAAGCGACGGCGCGCCGCCTCGGCCGCAAGGCCCTCTACGCCTGGGACAGCGTGCCGTGCGACTCATCGGAGCAGCGCTTCTGGGAGTCGCTGGGATTCGAGGTGAACGCGAAACTCACGCACTACCAGGTCGCCCTGCAGGCGTACCTCGACATGCTCACCCCGATGTACGATGCGCTGACGGCGCACGGCCGCGTGCCCATCAGCGCCCGCGTCCTGCCGCTGAGCGAGTCGCCGCTGGGCGAAGTGATCCAACTGCAAATGGAGCAGATCGGCGGCGACGCCGGCCGCCTCGAAACGCGCCTGCGCGGCAAGGGGTGGTATCCGTTTGATCCGCACATGAGCCGCGTGGCGATCATGGATGGACGGGTCTGCGGCTTCTTGCTCGCGGTGCGCGATCGAAGGGGCGGCGTCCTGGTGGAGTCGAGGGTCGTCGTTCCGGGTGCCCGGCGTACCTGGGTCAACGTGGCGGTGATGGAGGAGGCGGCCCAGGCGGCCAAGAGGGCCGGAATCACCCGAATCCGCTTCCTCGCCGGCCCCCGACACCAGGACACCCACCGCCTGGCCTTGAAGGCGGGCGAGGCGGGACGGCGCGTCCAGGCCATGATGATGTCAATCTGAAGGACAGGGAGTCATCCTGAAGGGCAGGTCGTCGCATCCACCTGATTTGGCAGACCAAATCCCGCTCCACTACATCGTCTAATCTGGAGCGCACCGAGCCGCGGACGAGGATCGTCGCAGAATCCGCCCATATTGGCGGACCCAGTACTCCATTAGCAGACCTTGCCGCCGGTCGCCCCGTCTGGAGCTTTCCGACGCAGATCACTGCTGCAATTTTTCTCACCGGAATTTGAAAAGACCCCTTGCAACCGACCTCGGCCTTGCGGTATGATGCGCAGGGGGCAGGAGGTGCCGGATGCCCGGGCGACGCCAGAGACGAGGGAGGATCCCGTGCGCGATGCCCGGCCTTTCAGCGGCGGGCCTGGGAGTGTCGGCCGTAGGTGTCGTCGCGAACGCGCAACCGATCCGGTTCGGCGATCCGGTGCGATACACGGACACGGGGCGGGCGGGTTACCTCGTCTCGGCCGATTTCGACCGCGATGCCAATGTGGATGTCGTCGTAACCGGCGGCAGCGCCATCCACATCTACTTCAACAACGGGAGCGGTCAGCTCCATCCCGAAACGGCGATCCCTTTTCGCTCCATCTGGAATCTGGCCGCGGCCGACATGGATGGCGACCAGCACGTCGACCTGGTCTGGTTCGATCGGCGCGAAGATCGCACCTATGTGCTGTCGGTGTGGTACAACGCAGGTGACGGCCGTTCCGGCGAAATCGTCGAAACCGCGTTTCCCGGCTTCCAGAACGTACCGGCGGTCGTCTGGGATTTGACCAGCGATGGGCTGGAGGATGTGGTCTTCTCTGCTGAGCCGGCGACCGTCGATGCGTTTATCAATCAGGGAGATCGCACGTTCGCGCTGACGCGCCTGTTCGAGTATGACCTGCCGGACTACGGACTCCAGGCGTTTGCGCCGGGCGACTTTGACAATGACGGCGATGTCGATATTGCGGCGACATTTCAGTACATCTACTCCTACCGCTACAAGAACGTCAAGGGCTCCAATGTATCGCTTCTCATGAATGATCGCCAGACCCCCTTTCGGCTCGGGTCTGAGATCGCTCTGCCGTGGGATGTGAACGACATCGTGGCCCACGCGATGACTGCGGGCGATCTGGACGGCGATGGCGATGTGGATGTCGTTGTCGCGGGAAGCCCGGGGAATGATCCCGGGCCTGATGAGTTTGTGATGCTGGAGAACGACGGGGGGCGACTGTCCAATGCCGCCACCCATCGGGCGAGCGAAGGCTGGCCGGAAGCGCTTGCACTCGCGGATATCGACACGGACGGTCGCCTCGACGTCGTCTTTGCGACGGGCTCGATTCGAGGCGTGTATGTCGTGCGCAATGCCGGGAGGTTTTTGTTCGAGGGCATGAGCCCCTTTCCAACCACGATGCTCGGCTCCATGTTGAGCATTGCGGATCTAGACGGCAACGGGCAATTCGATCTGATGCATTCAGGCTCGACGGGATTCGCCGTTCTGTTCAACCAGACACCGCTCCGGGGGCCGCGGCTTGAGTCTTCGACGCTTGTGCGGGGCCAGTCGGCGACATTCGTCGTCGATGGCGCTCGACCGGGAGAGCGCGTTGAGTATCTCTACAGTGCGGCCGGGGTCGGAAGAACCCGGGGCCAGCAAGCGCTCGGCGGAATGACGCTCGATCTTCGCGCCCCCATCATCCACTTTGCCACGGCTCGGGCGGACGCACAAGGAGTCGCGGTGCTGCGCCGTCGCATCCCCGCGAATGCTGCGCTAGGGCCCATTTCGCTGCAGGCCGTCATTCGTCGCGGGCCGGACGGAGTGGATTCGGTCAAGACACCCTTCAGGACGTCGCTCATTCAGGATTGACCGGATCGTCAGAAGGATACGGAAGGCGACGCCATCATGAACGAAGGCAATGACAGACTCCGGGGGCGCTCGATATTTGTCCTGGCCGGACTGGGGATTCCAACAGCCCAGGCGGCCATCGGACAGATTCAGTTTGGTCAGCCCGAAAGTTACCCGCTGGCTGCCGGTGTCGGTGGAGTCGCGGTCACAGACATGGACGGGGATGGCTGGCGCGACGTGGTCGTCTGTGAGCGGATTGAATCCACGTTCGTCTTTCGCAACCGGGGCGATGGCACCTTCTCCCGACTTGGTTCGCTCTACCAGCCTATGCAGGCGCTCAGCGCCATTCGCGCCAGCGACTTTGACGGCGATGGTCACAGCGATCTCATCTGGATACGCACGCTCGGCAGTGCATGCTCGCTCCAGGTGATGTACGGCCGCGGGGACGGCGGCGCCAAGCGATTCGAGGTCGTCCCAATGCCTCGTCGCGTCGCCTCCCTTGAAGTGGCGGACGTCACCGGCGACGGGCACCCGGACCTCATCGTCGTCGACGAGCGAGCCTCCTCGCCAATGGTGCGCGTTTACCGCAATGAGGGGGGGCAGTTTGTTCCCGGCGAAGTTGCATCGCTTCCTTGGATCAACAACGTCAGCCTCGTCACGGGTGACATCGACGGCGACGGCGATACCGACCTCGCGGTGCTGAGCAAGGATGACGCATTCGACTCCATGTACGGCTGGAAACTTTATGAGGCCCAGGTTCGAATACTGTACAACGACGGACAGGGCGCCTTTCCCTACGGACACACGATCGTCCTGCCCTATGGCGGAGGATGGTGGGGCGAGGATCCTCACCCGGTATCTCTGCGATTGGGAGATCTGGATGGTGATCGCGATCTCGACCTCGTGTTGGCCGCCTTGCGACTTGATAACCCAGAGGATGATCTTGAACTCCTTCCCATCGAGAGTCTGGATTTCGGCGGCGCATTCAACCTGCACGCCCCACTCATTGTTCCTGACGCACTCATCATTGCAGAGGTCGCCGTCGGCGACCTCGACACCGATGGCGACCTCGACGTCATCGTAAAGGCTGGGGGCGATCTCTGGAGCGTCGAGAACCACGGCGGCTTTGAGTTCGCGCCGCCTACGTTCACAGGCATGGGAACTTTCGGGGGACCGTCCATGGCGACCGCCGACCTTGACGGCGATGGGAGCATTGACCTGATTGAGGGACACGTTTCCGGCATGGATGTGATGATGAACGTCACGCCTTTCCATGGCCCTCTGCTGGAACTCCCGCCCCTCAAGCGCGGCCGGCCGGCGACGATGACCGTGACCGATGCCCAGCCCGGCGAGCGGGTTTACTTTCTCTACTCCCGCGAGGGCGCCGGCAACAGCGTCGGCATCCGCCAACTCGGCGGGATCACGCTCGACCTGGTCGACCCTATTCAACTCATCGGCAGCGCCGTGGCCGACAGCAATGGAGTCGCAGAGTTAACAATTACCATCCCCCCCAACGCGCCGCTGACGACCGTGGTGATGCAGGCCGTCATCCGCCGCGGGCCGGGCGGGGTTGATTCGGTCAAGACGCCGTTCCGAACGGCGCGGATTCAGCCGTGATTCATGGGCATGATGAGGCCGGGCGGTGGGACGGGTGGCTCGGACGGTCGCCGCGCCTTGGGCGAGGTCGCGGCCATACACTGCTTTCACGATGAACGAATCTGTTGACACGGACGAAATCGATCGTGGCGCCGCGTCGGCGGCGGCGGGCGCGGACGGCCCCGGCGCGGAGGGCGCGGCCGCGCCGGACGGAAAAGCGGCCGAGCCGAAGGCCCCTGCCTTCAAGTACGTCCACAGCCAGAGCCTCCCCGATCTGCTTGAGCATCTCAACATCACGGTGATGGCCACGACGTTTCAGGCCGGGCGGGTGCTGTCGTTCTCCGGCGGCGGGGGCCGGTGCTCGCTGCTCATGCGGGCGTTCACTCATCCGATGGGGCTCGCGGTCAACGATCAGCGCATGGCGCTGGTGTGCGGCAACCAGGTGGTCCATCTCGTCAACCAGACCGACCTCGTCGATCAGGAAGGCAAGCGGCCGGAGTACGACGCCTATTACGTGCCCCGGCGGATGCATGTGACGGGCGACATCGCCGGGCACGAGGCGGCGTGGGGGATCGATCCCGACGTGAACGGCGCGGTCGCGAGCGCCAGCGCCGGCGCGGCGAACGACGACCTGCTGCATTCGCTGTGGGTCGTGAACACGCGCTTCTCGTGCCTGGCGACGCTCGATCAGCGGTGGTCCTTCGTGCCGCGCTGGAAGCCGGCGTTCATCACGAAACTCGCGGCCGAGGATCGCTGCCACCTCAACGGCATGGCGATGGAGGGCGGCCGGCCGCGGTATGTCACGATGCTCGCGCCGACGGACACGGCCCAGGGTTGGCGCGACCGCAAGACGGACGGCGGGTGCGTCATCGACGTGCGCAACGATGAGATCGTGGCGCGCGACATGGCGATGCCGCACTCGCCGCGGGTTTATCGCGGGCGCCTGTGGGTGCTCGAATCGGGCCGGGCCGAGTTGCAGTACGTCGATTCCGAGACGGGTCGGCGGCACACCGTCACGCGACTGCCGGGGTATGTGCGCGGGCTGGCGTTCTACGACCGCTTCGCGTTCGTCGGCCTGTCGAAGGCGCGCGAGAAGCGGATGTTCGGCGGCCTGCCCATCGAAGAGCACAAGACCGAACTCCAGTGCGGCATCCAGGTCGTCGATCTCGACAGCGGCCGCATCGTCGCCTTCATCCAGTTCGAGGCGGGCTGCGAGGAGTTGTTCGACGTGCAGGTGCTGCCCAACGCGCGGCGGGCGAACATCATCGGCTTCACGAAAGAGACGGTGAACGGCATCTTCGTCCTGCCCAGGGGCGAGGCGGCGAAGGCCGTCTGATGGCATGCGGCATGCGAACGGCGAAGATTCACCACCAAGAACACGAAGGCACGACGTATTCAACAAGCGCGGTCTGAGTCACAGTTTCGGCGCCACCTGCCGGCCAAATCACGAACCGATCGGCCGCTTGACCTTCTTCGTGCCCGCTTTGTGAATTGGTGTTCTTTGTGGTGAGTCCCGGACTCTCGAAGGGTCACCTGACGTCCCTTCAGTTCTGCAGCGACCGTCGTCGTTTGAGTTCGGCGTCGATGAAGCCCTGGATGTCGCCGTCGAGGACGCGCTGCGGGCTCATCACCTCGAAGTTGGTGCGGTGATCCTTCACGCGGTTGTCATAGATGACATACGAGCGGATCTGCGTGCCCCAGCCGCGATCGATCTTGCCCCCCGAAGCGGCGGCGATCTCCTTCTCGCGGCGCTCCTGCTCCATCTGCTCGAGTTTGGCCTGGAGGATTGAGAGCGCCTGCTTGCGGTTCTGCGGCTGATCCTTGTACGTGCTCGCAACGACCATCAGGCCCGTGGGCTTGTGGACGATGCGCACGGCCGAGGCGACCTTGTTCACGTTCTGCCCGCCGGGGCCTGAGGAGCGTGCAAAAGCCGTGATTTCGAGGTCCTTGTCGGGAATCTCGACGGTCGTCTCTTCGAACTCGGGCGTCACATCCACCGTGGCGAAGGACGTCTGCCGTTTGCCCTGCGCATTGAAAGGCGAGACGCGGGCGAGGCGGTGCGTGCCGCGCTCGCACTTGAGATAGCCGAAGGCGAAGGGGCCTTTGACGTGGAAAGTGACGGAATCGATGCCGACCTCGGTGCCGTGGGACTTTTCGAGTTCCTCGACCTTCCAGCCCATCTGCTCGAAGTAGTAGATGTACATGCGCATGAGCATCTCGGCCCAGTCGTTGGCCTCGGTGCCGCCGTCGCCGGCTGAGATGGTGAAGAAGCAGTGGCGATGGTCGTGCGGACCGGAGAGGAGGGACTGGAGTTCCACCTTCTCCATGCGCTGCTGAAGGCCGAAGAGCGACTCGTCGGCCTCTTCGAGCAGTTCGCGGTCGCCGGCCTCCTTGGCCATGTCGTAGGTGAGGCGAGCCTCTTCGAAGTCCTTCTGGACCTTGAGGATCGGGTCGATCTGCGCCTTGTTGACCTTCAGTTCGGCGACGGTCTTCTGGGCCGCGACCTGGTCCGACCAGAAGTCGGCGCGTCCCATGGTCTCCTCGAGTTCGGCGATTCGCTTGAGTTTGGAATCGACGTCAAAGAGAGTCGCGGATGGTCAAGATCCGCGCCTCAAGATCGTCGATGATGGGCTGGTGTGCGTCGAAGTGCATGGCCCATGATAGGCGCGCGGAAGCGCCCCACCC
>WYBR01000015.1 GCA_011525805.1 Vicinamibacteraceae bacterium | reverse complement strand
GGTCCCGACTTCGGAGACCTGCCCGGACTGTCAGTGATTGAAACGAACTGCGGCGGAGCGCGGGAGCGCGCTCCGCCGCCTTGAGCGACCGCGAGGAGCCGTTGTCAGGAGTGATTAGCCATGTTTCGCTATTGCCAATCACGTTCCCTGATCGTGGCCTCGTTCATGCTGGTAATGGGGGCCACGACCAATGTCGGCGCGCAGGAGTACCGCTATGCACTCTTCGACCTGCCATCACTAATCCAGGAAGACCAGTTTACCGGCGGCGCGGCGATCAATTCATTCGGAGATGTGGTCGGGTTCGCCGCGATTGATCTGGTGGAGTTTCACGGCGTCCTTTGGCCAAGCACCGGCGGCATTGTCGATCTCGGCACGCTGGGCGGCGACAGCAGCGCCACCTCGGCGATCAATGACCTCGGCGAGATCGCCGGCTGGTCGAACTTCGATCCGGGCGGCAGCGTATTTGTGCGTCGTGCGGTGATCTGGCGGGGCATGGAGATGATCGACCTCGGCACCCTGGGAGGCGAGAGCAGTTTTGCGAATGGGATGAACAACCTCGGGCAGGTTGTGGGAGAGTCAGAGTATGAATGGCAGTCGTTTCGACTCAAAGCGTTCCTGTGGGACAACGGCGAGATGACCGTGCTCCCGGCGCCTCTCAAAGGTTACGACGGTCGCAGCGCGTATGATATCAACGATCGTGCTGAGGCGGTGGGCTATGGCGCAGGCCTCGACCTACAATACAATGCCCTGCTTTGGCGCGATGGCAAGGTCTTTGACCTCGGCTCTCTTGCAGGCAGGGGCAGCACTGCCTACGCCATCAACGATCTCGGCGTGATCGTGGGAGCGTCGGAAGCGGCCAATGAGCAGACGCACGCGGTGATGTGGGTGGATCGCCAGATCATGGACATCCACACCCCGCAGTTCGGTACTTTCAGCCGCGCGCGTGACATCAACAACCTCGGCGTTATCGTTGGCCAAGGGGGGAACAGCCTCTTCACGTCCTGGGCGTTCATCCGAGAGCCGGGCCAACCGATGCGGCTGCTCAACGACTTCATCCCTCCGCGAACGAGAATCGCGTGGCGCATTCGCTTTGCTGACGCTATCAATGATGCGGGGCAGATCGCCGGAACCGCCTATCGCTCCGACATCTTCAGTGACAGTTGGGCCGTCTTGCTCTCGCCCGTCCATCCGACGTTCGACATGCAAGCGCCTCAGCCCGGCCGCGCGGGCGAAGCGAATCGCCTGCGCGTGACCGGCGCCACTCCCGGCGCGCGCGTCGTGTTCCTCTATTCCAGATTCGGCGGCGGGCAGCGCATCCCCGGCTGCGATCTCCAGCAGAACGCCCTCCAACTCGACAGCCCGACGGTCATCGGCACCGCCATCGCGGACCAGAACGGCGTCGCATCAATCACCCGCACCGTCCCGCCGATCGCCCGCGGCCAGACCATCCTCTTCCAGGCCGTCGTCCAGAACGAGTGCGCCATCAGCCAGTTGGTCGTGCATCAGTTCGAGTAACGAGCCGCGCGTGTGAGCAAGCGGATGGGGTTTCGAGGCGATAAGACATAGGCACTAGGCACTAGGCACTGGGCACTGGGCACTGGGGAGAGGCATCGAGGGATCGAGGCAGCAAGGCATCGACGGGCAGCGTTCTCCTGCTCACCTCTTCAACTCTCAACTCTCAACTCTCTGGGCGCTTCGCCGCCGCTCTCCTGTTCCCCTTTTCAACTCTCACCTCTCCCGGCGCTTCGTCGCCGCTTGTCAGGGGTTGAGCGCTACGTCGCCGCCGGCGACGATGGAGAGGGCGATGACGGACTCGGCCTGGTGCTGCGACTGCTCGTCGATGATGCGCACCTTGAGGCGGTAGCGGCCCATCGTCAGGTTCGAGGGCAGTTGGATCTGGCGCGGCAGGAAGAAGTCGCGGCGGACCTTGCCGCAGACGTCTTCGGCCGGGGCGCTGGGCCAGGCGTAGACGAGTTCACCGTCGCGCTCGGTGTAGAGTTCGAGTTCGTGGCGGACGCGGGTGATGTACTTCCCGTCGCCGCCGGGCACGCTCTTGAATCCCTCGATCTCGACGTAGGTGAGCAGAGGCGTGGGTCGAAGAGCGGCGAACTTGTAGGTCTCGACCTCTTCGTAGAGGCCGTAGTTCATGATCCGCTTGCAGAGGCGGAAGTCGCCGATGCGCAGCGCCTTTTCGGCATTGAGGCCGGCGACCAGATCGGCCGCGTCCTTTACGACGGCCTCCGCGCCGCCGCCTGCGGCGAGCGCGCCGCCGAGGCGCACGAAATGGTCCTGGTAGGCCTTGAGCACCTCGCGCTCCCGGTCGGTGAGGTCGTAGAGCGTCTCGGGATCGATGCGTTTCTGGCCTTCGAGCATGAGGAGCGAAGCGGTGATGAGGTGCTCGCGCAAAGGCGAGGGTGAGTCGGCCGCCTGCATCGCCAACTGGCTCTTGAAGGGAGTGATGAGGTCGGCCAGTCGGACGACGGGCGCTGCGGCGAACTCAGGCGCGGGTGCGGCCTGCTTCGAGTCGTCGTGCGCCGCGGCTGATGCTGGATCTCCGGCGCCGGTGGGACCGTCATAGGCCTGCGGCTCAGTGCTCGGCGGAGCGGCCGGCGGCAGCCAGATCACCGCGGGCCGCATCGCGGGGGCTTGGGCGGAACGTCCGGATTCGATCGCCGAGTCTGCGCTTCGCTCCGTCTCGACGGCCGCGTCGAGGCCGCCCGATCGCGCCTGCTCGGCCTTTTCGCGCTGGCGCTTCTGGAGGGCGAGGCGGTCGCGGGTGTACTGATCGAGATCGATGAACCGGCTCGGGTCATCGGGAAGGCTGTCGAGATCGGCAGGCGGACTCGAGGCGGCCGGGGCCGAGTCGACGGCGCCGATCGCGGGCGGGGGGGCGGAGGCGTCGAAGGCGGTGCGCGGTGGGGCCGCGCCTCCGTTGCCGGCGCAGGAGCAGGCCGCGGCCAGCGCCGACGCGCCCAGCGCTGCGCGGATCAAGGGGAATCGTGAAGGGCCACAAGGAACGGAAGGGTGGGGGCACGCGGGCATCGACTCAGCCTCCTGCTGTGATTCGGCCATCCTGGCCTCTCGTCGAACGGGTCGTGTTCAGGGATCATCGTCAACGCGGCGCCACGGCCGACACAAATCGCAAGGCCATGATCTCGACGGCGCGTTCCGGCGAGCCGAGGCCCTGGCGGGCGCGGTGGGCGGCGCGAAGGCTCTCGACAGTGAGGCGGGCGGCGAGGGGGGAGGGGACGCGGCGCGCGGCGTTCATCGTCGCCCCGGTCGCGGAGCCGAAGATGCGCAGCCGACCCACGATGGACCGTTCATGCTGGCCCTCCTTGAGCAGCCGCCCGGCCGCGTAAATCTTGCGCGACAGGTCGGCGATGGACCAGAAGAGCGGAACGGGATCGTGTCGGCTGACGGTCATGAGTTCGATGAGTTTGGTCATGGCCGCCGTCGCGTTGCCGGTAACGAGCGCATCCTGCAGTTCCCACGCCTTCTCCTCGCGCGAGAGTGGAATCTGCCCGCGCACGAGGTCGGGGGCGATGGGGGCGCCGTCTTCGACCATGAGCGAGAGGCGGGCGAGTTCGGAGTCGAGGCGGCCGAGGCTCGTGCCGATGCGTTCGACGAGGAGGTGGGCGGCGGCGGGCTCGATGGCGCAGCCGTACTGTCGGCCGCGATCGATGCAGAAGTTGACGGCCTCGGGGGGCTCGGGGGAATCGCAGCGGAGGACGAGGCCGACGGCCTCGACGAGTTTGTCGAGTTTGCCGGCGTGCCAGGCGGCGGAGCGAAGCACGAGCGTGACGTCGTCAGCGGGGTGCTCGGCGTAGCGCTCCATCGAGCGGCGGTTGTCGCCGCGCTTGAGGAACTCCTCCGCCTCATCGACGACGATGATCTTGTACTGCTGCATGAGACCGAGGCTGCGCGCCTCGTCAAGGACGTCGGCGGGCGAGGCGCTGGCGCCGTCAAAGTGAAGGACATCGACTTCGCCGCGGCGCGACTCGACGGCCTGCCGAAGCGAGGCGAGGCGCTCGGCGCGGAGATGGCTCTCCGGCCCGGCGAGAATCAGCACGCGCACGGAATCGTCGAGGCCGATCTTCGCCGGAGATCCACGGTCGGACGCGCCGGGCGAGGGTTTTGAGGAGCCGCGCTTGGCCATGAGACCATGTCATAGAGGCCTCGGCAGAGCCGGGCAAGTCGATGGCCGGCACGCCAAGCCGGAATGCAAGTCTGCGCGACGAAGGACCGATAGGATGGAACACGGCGGCGATTCACCGCTCCATGGCGTGCGGGCGGTTTCGGTCCCCGGCGCCGGCCTCGGCCGGCGCGCCGTCCCGGCCGGCGCGCGCCGCCGGACCCCGAATCGATCGCTGCGCCCGCTGGGTCCATGCCGCGAGGGTTTCCGCGTTGACTGAGACTGACGACCAGACTGCCCGCGAGGTCCGCGAGCCGCACCGCCCGTGGTTCCTCCGATCGCGCTGGCGCCTCTACGCGGCGCTGGTGCTGCTCATCGCGGTGCCGGCGGGGCTGCTCACGGCGACGGCGTCGATCCAGGTGAGGTCGCAACTGACGGGGGAACTGCGCGACCAGAATGAAATGGCCAGCCGCCTTCTCGCGGTGGCGATCGACGCGGAGATTCGCGGCCTCAAGAATCACCTGTCGAGCGTGGCGGCGCGTCCGATGCTCGTTGAAGCGATGCAGCGAAGTGACGGGGCCGGCGTCGAAGTGCACCTTCGCACGTTCATCGAGCACGATCCGAAGATCAGCCGAGTGTTCGTCACCGACGCGCAGGGGATCGAGCGGTTCGATTACCCGCACGATCCGCGGGTGATCGGTCAGGACTTCTCGCACCGGGACTGGTACCAGGGGGTGGTGAAGGCCGATGGGCCGTACGTCTCGGAGATGTACCGGCGTGCGGCGATCGACCAGCGGTACGTGGTGGCGGTCGCGGCGCCGGTGCGCGATGAGGCCGGCCGGGCGATCGGGTATCTCGTCGGGCAGTATGAACTGCGCGACCTGCGCACGCGCATGGCGGTGCTGGCGCCGACGGAGGCGGTGACGTTCGCCATCGTCGATCAGAATGGTAATGTCGCGACGGCGTATCGTGGCGCCGAGGCGGAGGACAGCGCTGAGGGCGCGCTCCCCGACGACGTGAGATCGGCGGCGGCCGGCTCGCGGGTCGTTCGCCTCGAAAGAGGCGGCGAGCACCTGCTGAGCGTCAGCCTCATCGAGGCTCTGGGCTGGAGGGCCGTGGCGTACGCGTCGATGAAGTCGGTGACCGGGCCGATCGACGCGCTGCTGACGACCATCGGCGTGCTCTTCGTTCTCTCGTGCACGGGCGCGGCGCTGCTCGGAGGCATCTTCACGCGGACGCTGTGGGGCTACAACGAAGCGCTGCGGGGGGCAGACGCCGCGCTGCGCGCCGCCACCGTCGCCGCCGAGGACGCCAACCGGACCAAGAGCGAGTTTCTCGCGAACATGAGCCACGAGATCCGCACGCCGCTGATGGCCATCGTCGGCTACGCCGACCTGCTCAACGATCGGTCGCGCTCGGGGGCGGATCGCCTCGAGGCCCTGCGCGTCATCCGGCGCAACTCCGATCACCTGCTCACGATCATCAACGACATCCTCGACCTCTCGAAGATCGAGGCGGGCGAGATGCGCGTCGAGTGCGTCGAGTGCTCCCCTTGCCGCATTCTCTACGACGTCTACTCGCTGATGCGCGTGCGCGCAATCGAGAAGGGGCTGGAGTTCAAGACGCGCGTGGACGGCGTGATTCCCGAGACGATCCGCTCCGACCCGACGCGACTGCGGCAGATCCTCATCAATCTCGTCGGCAACGCGATCAAGTTCACCGACCGGGGCTGGGTGCGGATCACGACGCGACTCGTCGAGCCGGAGGATGGCGGCGAGCCGGTCCTGCGCTTCGACGTGGCGGACACGGGCATCGGGATGAGCGAAGAGCAGGTGGGGCGGCTCTTCCGTCCCTTCTCGCAGGCGGACAGTTCGACGACGCGGCGTTTCGGCGGAACGGGGCTGGGACTGGCCATCTGCGATCGCCTCGCGCGCATACTCGGCGGGCGCATCGAAGTGCAGAGTTGCTCCGACCGCGGCAGCACTTTCTCCCTGTTCATCACCACGGGCTCGCTCGAAGGCGTGCGGCTGCTGCGCGACTGCCGCGAAGCGCTGCTCGAGCCGGAGGCCGGCGACCGGGCCGCGCCCCAGTCCGTGCGCCTCAAGGGCCGCATCCTCCTCGTGGAGGACGGCAAAGACAATCGCGACCTGCTCGCGCTCTATCTGCGCCTCGGCGGGGCGGAGGTCTTCGAGGCGGAGAACGGCCAGGTCGCCTGCGACCTGATCGACGGCCTGATGGCCAAGGGCGAGAGCGTCGACGCGGTGCTTCTCGACATGCAGATGCCGGTGCTGGACGGGTACAGCGCCGCAGGGCGCATGCGTGCGGCGGGCTTCGCCGGCCCGATCCTCGCGCTGACCGCCCACGCCATGGCCCAGGATCGCGACCGGTGCCTCAGGGCCGGATGCACCGACTACCTGAGCAAACCCGTGACTCAGCACAACCTGCTGCGGTCTCTTGCCCGCCACATGCCGACCGTCCCGGAGAACGACGCGACCCGCGGAGAAGAACCCAAGACCGGAGACTTGTCCGGCGGCGCCGGCGAGACCGTTGCGCCCGGCTCGAAGGAGTTGCTCGTGAGCGGACTGACGGATGACGTGGTCCGGCCGTACGTCGAGGCGTTCATCGCCGGCCTGCCGGGCCGAGCCCTCGAGTTGCAGGACAGCCTGGCCGCCCGCGACCTCGAAGCGCTCGCAGATCTCGTGCACCAGATCAAGGGCAGCGGGGGACTGTTCGGCTTCATGCCCCTCACGCGCCAGGCGGAGGCGGCGGAGGAGGTCATTCTGCGCGGCCGCTCGATCGAGATCATCCGCGGCGAAGTTGAGGCGCTCATCGCGATGCTCCAGCGCGCCCGCGGGCCGTCGGAGGCGGACCGTCCTGAAGCGGTTCCGGGCAACTGACGATGCTTTTGGAGTTCGGGAGGTCCGGCCTGGGAAGGGCGACAGGCGGCCGGCCGGCCGGGGCGGCGGGCCCCGGCGCGCGATGGGGCGATTCCCTCGATTGTCGCCGCCCTCACCGAGCCTTAACATTGCTCGCGCATGAGCGACCCGATCAAACACGAATGCGGCCTGGCGGTGGTCCGGCTCCTCAAGCCGCTGAGCCACTACCGGGCGAAGTACGGCACGGCGACGTGGGGGCTGGACAAACTCCAACTCCTGATGATCAAGCAGCGCAACCGCGGGCAGGACGGCGCCGGCGTCGCCGTCGTCAAGTTCGACATGCCCATGGGCGAGCCGTACATCTTTCGCAAGCGGTCCGCCAGGAAGGATGCCGTCGGCGCTCTCTTCGAGGAGATTCACCGCAACCTGTCCAAGATCGTCAAGCGCCGGCACACCGACGGGTCGGACGAGCTCCTCAAGAAGCGCTTCGAGTTCATCGGCGAACTCTACCTCGGACACCTGCGCTACGGCACGTACAGCGCCGACGGAGTGGCGACGTGCCATCCCTACGTCCGCCACAACACCGCCGCGACGCGCAGCCTCGTCCTCGCCGGCAACTTCAACCTCACCAACGCCGACCGGATCTTCAGCGAGCTGATCGGCTACGGTCTGCGCCCCGTGGGCGTCTCCGACACGCTCACGGTGCTCGAGAAGATCGGGCACTACCTCGACCGCGAGAATGACCGCCTGCTCGCCGAGATTCAGGCCGAGTCGCCGGACCTCAAGGGCGAGGCGCTGGCTCGTGAGGTCAGCCGGCGCCTCGACCTGCCCGAGGTCTTGCGCCGCGCCAGCCGGGTGTGGGACGGCGGATACGTCTTCGCCGGCCTGACGGGCAACGGCGATGCGTTCGTCTGCCGCGATCCGAACGGCATCCGCCCGGTCTTCTACTACACCGACGAGGAGATTGTCGCGGTCGCGTCGGAGCGGGCCGCCCTGACGACGGTCTTCGACGTCGAACTCGAGGCCGTGCGCTCCATCCGCCCCGGGGCGGTGCTCACGATCCGCCACGACGGCACCATCGGCGAACACCAGGTCAAGGAGCCGGGCGAACTTCGCCAGTGCACCTTCGAGCGCATCTACTTCTCGCGGGGCAACGACAAGGCGATCTACGAGGAGCGCAAGAGCCTCGGGCGCTGCCTGGCGCCGCGAACCCTCGAGGCGGTCAACTTCAACCTCGATCACACCGTCTTCAGTTTCATCCCCAACACGGCGGAGACGGCGTTCCTCGGACTGGTGGACGAGATCGAGCGGATCATCCGCCGGCGCAACGCGGACGAGATCTGGCGCCTCAGCCAGGCCGGCCGCCTCACGCGCGACGACGTACTCCGCCTGACCAACGGCATCCCGCGCGTCGAGAAGGCCGCCCACAAGGACCAGAAGGTCCGCACCTTCATCACGCAGGACGTCCACCGCAGCGACCTCATGAGCCACGTCTACGACATCACCCGCGGCGTGGTGAGCGAAGACGACACGCTCGTCGTCCTCGACGACTCGATCGTGCGCGGCTCGACGCTGCGCAACTCGATCATCACCATGCTCTCGCGCCTGAGGCCCCGGAAGATCATCGTCCTCAGTTCCGCGCCGCCGATCATGTACCCGGATTGCTACGGCATCGACATGAGCGAGTTGCAGCGCTTCGTCGCCTTCGAGGCGGCCATCTCCATCCGCCGCGAGGCGGACGAGCAGGCGCTCATCGACGACATCTACGAGTCCTGCAAGGCGCAGGCGGCAGCGCCGATCGGCGCGCACGTCAACCACGTCCAGCGGCTCTACGACGGCATCGGCCTCGAGCAACTCAGCGCCAGGATCGCCGGGATCATCCGCCCCCGGATCATCGACTGGGAAGGCGAACTCCAGATCATCTACCAGACGATCGAGGGGCTGCGAGCGTCCCTGCCCCGCCACACCGGCGACTGGTACTTCACCGGCAACTATCCCACCCCCGGCGGCTACCGCGTCCTCAACAACGCCTTCATCAACTACTACGAGAACCGCTCGGGACGCAGTTACGAGTGCGGCTGCGCCGCGACCTGACCTCGACCAGGTGCGTTCAGGCGAGTTTCGCCTGAGGTGCGGGAACGAACCACCCACGGCGCCTCGCATTGATCCGCTCTCGGGTCAACGCATGCCGTGTGGGCAACGGCGATCGTCGGGTGCCACTGCACGCTCGCTGCCCTGAGCGAGAGTGCAGTGCGAAGGGCAAGGGCGGACGTTTGCTCTTGCCCGTTCGCACACAGCACGCTGGCGCGATGCTGTGTGGCACCCCTTGTGGGAATCGCGCACCTGCACGCTCGCCATGCTTCGCCCAAAGCCGCGAAGCATGGCACCGCACGGGGATCGACTGTTCGTCGGGTGCCACACATCGACCCGCTTCGGGCGATGTGTGCCGAGCGCGCCAAGGCGCTCGTTCTCACTTGCACGCTCGCCATCGATCTCCGCCCAAAGCGGCGGCGATCGATGCCACCCCCGCTCGCGCGCGGGGTGCCACTGCACGCTCGCT
>WYBR01000105.1 GCA_011525805.1 Vicinamibacteraceae bacterium | reverse complement strand
GTGTTGCGCACTCCCGCGGTCCCCGGCACAGGCGGCGACATCTCGAAGTGATATGGATTGAGCAGCACACCGCGGCGGTTGCCGTCCGTCAGTTTCGCCACGGCCGCGATCTGCCCGGCTTCGTTGACGTCCCAGGCCTGCGCCAGTTCGAGGCCGGTGAAGCGGGGAATGTGGTCGTTGAGGTCGACGGCCCGGTGTGTCTGGCCGTCAGGCACCCAGAGCAGCGCGTGCTCGTAGCCGGCGCGGCACTGGGGATCGGTGCTGTATTCACCGACGATCAGGCCGGCGTCATTCAGGCCGTGGGGAAGGGTCCAGCAGGCGCTGGGCGCTTCGAGGGCGAAGCGTTCGCCGTTGCGCCAGAGGAAGGGGCCGAAACCGCCGAGGTGGCCGACGACCTCGCCGGAGTTGTTGATGCCGTAGGCGCTGCCCGAGGCGTTGGTCGGTTCTCCGCCGAGGTCGATGCGCTCGGAGCCGCGCCACATGACGGGCCGGACCGCTCCCTGCGCATTGCGCCAGGTTCCGATCACGTCGCCCGCCTTGTTCGCGCCGGTGGCGGCGCTGGCCGGGCCGCCGATGTCGCGCGCCGCCTGGTTCACCCAGACGGTGGCGTAGTCGGGCCCGAATGCGGCGCAGCGCCCGACGATGCGCGTCTCCGGCCACGGCGTATCGTCGGAGTTCATCGCAATGCCGCTGAGCGCATCGGGAATGTTGGGAAGGAGGAAGACGCCGACTCCCAGCACCCAGGCCGTCGCCCGCTCATAGGAATCCTGCTCGCGGATCGAGTAGCCGACGATCACGCCGTTGCTGGCGCTGATGGCGTTGGCGGTCGGATTGCGATGGCCCTGCGGAACGGCCAGCGCGAGGCGCTGCCCGTTGATCCAGGCGATCGCCGTCGAGCCGCCGCTGATGGGGGTTGACCGGCCGACGAGGCGCCCTTGGGCGTCGATGCCGACAGCCGACGAAGAGCGATGGCCGTCGAGCGGCTCCACGACGAGCAGGTCGTAGCCGATCACTCCCTCCGGCTGAACCCGGCTCAGCGCAGGCTCTGCGATCCCGAGGGCAAGGACGGCGCAGAGAGCGCACTGGCGGTTCATGGCACGTTCCCTCTCATGCGGCTGCCGGACGGGGACCGGCTGCGAATGTTCCGGCGACAGACCCGCAGCCCAAATATACCGCCGTCGAAGGAGAATGCACGCGGGAGGATCGTCCGATAGGCGAAAAAACCACCCGTTCAGGTCGCTTTCAGGTTGCCCGGATCGGGCGGGCGACACGAAAGCGTGGGAAGATCGGATATTTGTGCAGATTTCCCAGATTACCCCTTGCGTTTATCGGAACGCCGGTTATTCTGATGTTCGTTGGTTTGCCGGGGGCGGCGTGGAGCGCGGGTCATTGTGGCCCGCGGAGTTCAGGCCACGCCGATCTAGAGCCTCTGCTTCCCGAAGGAGAATCGTGATGAGTACCGCAAGCAGCGTCGTGCGGCGTCTTGCCCCTGCGCTCAGCGCGCTGGTGTGCGCCTCGGCGTGCCTGGCGCAGTCGCGCCCGAACCTGATCTTCGTCCTCACGGACGATCAAGGCATTGATGCGATCCAGGGCCCGCACTGGCCCGGCTCGGCGAACATCTCGACGCCGACCATCCGCCGCCTGGCCGAGCAGGGTGTGTCCTTCACCAACTGCCGCATGAACCCGAACTGCTCGCCGACGCGGGCGGCGATGATGACCGGGCGCAGCGCGCTGCAGTGCGGCGTGCCGGGCGTCATCGGACGCTGGCCGAGCGGGCAGACGCCTCCGCCCCTGCCCATCGACGCCAACCCGGACGGCAACGTGATGCCCATCGACGTTCACCTCCTCTCGATGGCCACCGAGGAGCGCACCATCGCCGAGGTTCTGCGCGACAGCGGCTACTACACGGTTCTGATCGACAAGTGGCACATCGGCTACAACGCGGAGCGCGGCCAGTTGCCCACGCAGCAGGGATTCCACGCTTTCTACGACTGGGCCGAGTTCCTCGCCCAGGACAATCCCGACCAGGTCGGCGACGAGCACATGGTGCGCATGGCCGAGTTCGCCCGCCAGTCGATTCAGAATCGCTCTCCCGAGCACAACGGCAAGCCCTACGCGCTGTTCTACCACTCCATCACGCCGCACCGGCGCGATCCGGATTCGGGCGGCAAGGCGTGGTGGGCGGTCGATCCCACGCTCACTCCCAACACCGCGGGCCTGGGCGACTCGAACCCCGCGCGCTTCGCGCAGAACCTCGAAGCGTTCGACACGACGCTGCGCCGCCTGTTGCGCCAACTTGAGGTGATCGACTCGAACGACCTGTACAACCCCGACGCCCGGGCCGTCGTCTTCTACGCCGGCGACAACGGAACCGACGGGCAGGTCTCCGCCTTCGGCCCGCGGGCCAAGAACACGCTCTACGAGGGCGGCATCCGCGTGCCGTGCTTCGTCTTCGGCGAAAACGTCCCGCGCAACCTCAACAACCCGATCGTCGACGACCGGCAGATCGCTCCGGTGGACTGGTACGACACGATCTGCGACGTCATCGACGCGCCGCCGAACGTGCGCGACAACCCGCTGGGCAACTTCCCGCGGCAGAGCATGAGTTTCGCCGACTCGATCGGCTGGGAGAACCCCGGATCGAGGCCGCGCCGCGAGTATTCGCTCCTGAGCCTCGGCACGACTGAACTGGTCAACGGCCAGCACCAGCAGATCTGGCGCGTTGCGCTCGTGAGCGACCGCTACAAACTCATCTGCAACTCGGGCGGCGCCTTCGCTGACGACATGTCCGAGGACGAGTTCTACGACCTCAGCGCCGACCCCAACGAGTTCAACAACCTGCTCGTCGGCGGTTTGACGCACGAGCAGGCGAACGCGTACTACGCGATGCGCGACGCGATCGTGGACCACTGGCCATCATCCGTCTCGGTGCCCTTCGATCCCGCGAACCTCTCCCGCTACTCGATCGAGCACTTCGATCCGACGCGGCGCTTCGTCCTTGTGGCTTACATCGAGAACGGCGAACTCACCGGCGAGCACGAGTTCTACGACCTCGCCGTCGATCCCGACCAGATCAACGACCTCGTCGGCCAGTCGATGACGCCCGAACAGGCCAGCGCCTACAACACCCTCCAGGGCGAAGCGCTGGTCCTCTTCAACGAAGGCGAGTTTTCGCCCGACGTGCGCGTCGTCGACCTGCCCCTCTCCGCCACGCTCGTCATGACGGGAGGCAACTCGACGGTGAGCGGACCGCTGACCCTGGGCCACTCCGGCGTCGGCTCCAATCCGAAGGAGTACCGCGCGTTTCTGAAGTTCAGCGTCACCGGCGCCCTGCCCGACGGATTCACGATCGACGACGTGACCGCGGCGCAACTCGTCGTCGGCTTCAAGGAAGACTCGCGGGCCTCGTCGGATCCGCTCTATCCCACGGTCGATCGGAACACCGGCGTCATCCGCGTCCACCAGGTGACGCGGCCGTGGACCTCCAACCCGTGGGCAAACTGGAACGCGACGGTGCTCGGTTCGCTTGACCTGCCGCCGCACATCATCTGGCAGCCGAGCCATCCGAAGATCCGCGCTGTGCCGCTGCCGCCGCAGACGCCGATCAGTTTCGGCCACAACGAGGCGCTGCTCAACGTTGTGCGCGGCTGGTTCCAGCAGCCGCGGAACAACAACGGGCTCGTGCTCGTCGTTGATCTTCTGCCCGGCCTCAACGGCGACCAGCACGTTCACTTCCTCCGCGCCGCGGGTCTTCGCCTGACCCTCGACCGCCGGCCGGAGTAAAGCGGCGAAGTGAGAGTCAATCATCGCCTCCCTGCGGATCGCGATGAAGAGAAACCGAGGGGCGCGACCGGCGAACACCGCCGGCCGCGCCCTTCGTCGTTCTTCCTTCGCGCGGGGCTGGTGTGGAGATGCGACGGCGCCTGGCCGTTCGCCATGCTTCGCTCGGAGCGGCGAAGCATGGCACGGGGCGCGGGGGCCGTCGGTGGCGCCATGCATCGACCCGCTTCGGGCGATGTGTGCCGGCGCGCAGTGGCGGTCGGTCTCGCTTGCACGCTCGCATCGATCTCCGTCCGGGGCGGCGATCAATGCCGCCGGCGCACGAAACGGGTGGCGCGTGGCGCTGCGCCCGGGCGCAGCCGGTTCTAACCGCCTGCGGCGGGCTCGATCAGGCGCACGCTCGTGTACTGCGCCCGCAGGCAGGCGTTGAGGGCCTCGATCGTGTGTTCCCAGCGGGTGCCGGCCGTCGGGACGATGTGAATCGGATTGTCGGGCATGAACAGGCCCGTCGGATTGCCCGGCCGCACGCGGTGATCTTCCAGGCGGCGGAAGAGGTCCTCGAATGTGGGCGTCGGCGCCAGGCCCGGAAGGTCGATGCGGATTGAGCAGTCGGCCGCGCCCGGGCCGATCGTCGCGATGCGGATCGTCAGTGGCCGCTCCGGCAACTCGAATGGATCGTCGAAGCCGGCGGCGCGCGTCTGGGGCACGTCGATGAGGTAGACCTCCTCGCCGAGCGTGAAGTTGGCGGTGAGCAGGAAGTACATGAAGAGCAGAAAGACGACGTCGATCATCGAGACGAGATTGAGACGCAGGTCCGACTCGCTGCGGTGGCGGCGCGAGAGGGGGCGGTGATAAGCGCCGCCGTTCTCCGGTGCGGCGGAATCGGGAGTGCGGCGTGCGCGGGCGAGGAGCGTCACGGCCCGCCCTCCTCGTTCAATCGCGCACCACCACCCGGCAGTGACGCGGCGACGACGAGATCGACGCGTCGCGCCCCGCTCGCCGAGGCGGCGTTGAGAATCGGGTAGACCTCGCTGTAGGACGCCTGCCGGTCGGCGCGGATGTCGATCTTCACCTCGGCGTCGCGCTGCACGGCCGCGAGCAGTTCCGCCCGCAGCGCAGCGCGGCCCGCGGCATCGGCATTGAACGTGCGGAAGCCCAGCCGCATCGACGCGACGCGCCGCTTGTCGAGGAGGTCGGGAATCAGGTTGATCACCACGCGGTGTTCTTCATCCGGCTCGGCCGCGACGGAGTGCTTCGGCTCGGGCAGTTCGATCTCCTCGGCCATCTCGACGTTGCTGATCTGGCTGGTCAGAATGAAAAAGACGATCAGCAGAAACGTCATGTCGATCATCGGCGTGAGGTTCATGCGAACCCTCGCGGCTCCCGGCTGGATGGCGCGTGCGCGGCTCATGGCGGATCGATCTCAGGCGCTCGGGCGATTGGGTCCGGGAGAGGAGGCCGCACTCGGCGGCGATGCGGGGCGACCGAGGCGCGGCGCCGGCGCGGCCGCGGCCGCCGGCGTCGCTGTGGACGGCGCGCCGGCCTGGCTCGGGCGGAAGCGGTTCACCAGGTCCTGCGCTTCGAGCATCGCCTCGCTCGTGAGCGCATCGACGTTGTTGCGAATGAGCGCGTAGACGGCGACCGAGGGGATGGCGATGATGAGTCCCCAGAAGGTGGTGACGAGGGCGGTGCCGATGCCCGCGGCGAGATCGACGGGGCTTGGCCGCCCGCCCGCGGCGACGATGCTCTGGAAGGCGAGAATCATGCCGTAGACCGTGCCGAACAGGCCGATCATCGGCGCCACGTTGCCGATTACGTTGAGGATCTCGATCTGCCGCAGGCGGCGGGTGGTGTACTCGTCGGCCGCCTGCTCGAGGGCGCGGAGCATCGAGCCGAAGCCGTGCGAGGACTCGTGCAGCGCCGCGGAGAGGACGCGGCCGAAGTAACTCACGTCGGCCGAGAGCAGGCCGAGCAGTTCGCGGTACTGCTGGGCGACGACGAGTTGGCGGGCGCGTTCGGCCAGACCTTCGGGCAGGATGTGGGTGCGGCGGTTGATGAGCCACATGTAGCCCATCAGTCCGACGCTGAAGACGGACAGCGCGAGCAGGAACCAGATGATCGCCGTGCCGAAGATCGAGCCGCGCGAGATGAAGAACGCGGCGGCGAAGGAAGTGCTCTCGGCCTCGGCGGCGGCGGGCTGAGGATCTTGCGCGAGGGCGCTGGCGGTGAAGAAGAGCGAAGGCATGGCCGCAAGGAGGCACAGAAGGCGCGAAGAAGGACGGAGGCGAATCGACCGTGATCGCATGTGTTTCATGGAGTCTCCTGGATGCCGGTGTGGCCGTCGTCGCGCTCCCCTTCGCAGAGCCTCCGGGTCGCGGCCAAACAAGTGCCCGTTGCCTTCCCTCGTCCCTAGTGCCTAGTGCCTAGTGCCTCTTCCCTCAACGTCTCCCGAACTGTCTCTCGAGGTCCCGCAGCGTCAGGCGGATGGTCGTGGGTCGCCCGTGCGGGCAACTGCCGCGGCGCTCGATCTCCTCGCGGCGCCTCAGCAATTCGTTGAGTTCTTCTTCCGAGAGGCGGTCGCCGGCCTTCACCGCCGCCTTGCAACTCATCATGTCGAGCACCTCGTGCAGGGCCGCCTCGTCTTCGGGCGAGAAGCCCTCCTCGGCCGCGCGGTCGAAGAGTTCCGTCAGAAACACGACGGGATCAACCCGCCTCTCAAACAGAAAACTGGGGAATGCGTGGACGGCGATCGAGCGCGGCCCCATCGGTTCGGCCTCGACGCCGATGCGCTCGAGCAGGGCTCGCAGCGCTTCGAGGAGCGCGATCTGCTCGGGCCGCACCTCCACGACGCTGGGCATGAGAAGGCGCTGCGACTCGAGCGGACCCGCGAGCACGCGCGCCTTGAGTTCCTCGAACATGACGCGCTCGTGCAGCGCGTGCTGGTCGATGATGCTCAGGCCCTCGGCGTCCTCGACGACGAGGTAACTCTGGTGCACCTGGAGGATGCGCACGGCCTGGCCCGCCGTGGCCGTCGCCGCGCCGTTGCCGGGCGTCGCCGATGTCTGGGCGAAGATGTTCTCCTCGCCGAGGTCCTCATCCTTGAGCGCTTCGCGGAGTTCCTGGTAGGCAAAGCCGCGCTGCACGGGATCGAGCGAACGGAAGTGCTCGACGAACGCCCGGGCGGAGGTCGGCTGGGTCGTGACGAGCGGCGCGTCGCCATTGCTCCAGCGCACGTCGCCGCGCAGACCCGGCACGTTCGCCGCGGGCGTGAGGTCCGCCAGCAGCAGCCGCTGCCGCACCGCCGTGAGCACGAGCCCGTGGATCGACTGCGTTTCGCGGAAGCGGACTTCGGCCTTGGTGGGATGGACGTTGACATCGACCTGCGCCGGGTCCATCTCGATGTAGAGGACGGCCAAGGGCAGGCGCGTGGGATCGAGCAGGCCGCGGTAGCCTTCCCTCAGCGCGTGGGCGATGGTGCGATCGCGGATGAACCGGCCGTTGACGAAGAAGTGCTGGTGCTTGGCGCTGCCGCGCGCGACGGCCGGAGTGCCGATGAAGCCCCAGACCGAGATGGGGCGTTCGAGGGCCGCGTCCTCCTGGCTCACTTCGAGCAGTTCGCGCTCCAGTTCGCGGCCGAGGACCTCGAGGATGCGCTGCTGCGGCGACTGGCGCGGCGGCAGGTCGAGCATCGTCGCGCCGTCGTGAACGAGAATGAAGCCCAGCGCGGGATGGCTCATCGCGAGACGCCCGACGAGATCGGAGATGTGGCCGTACTCCGTCTGCACCGTACGGAGAAACTTCCGCCGGGCGGGGGTGTTGAAGAAGAGGTTGCGGATGGTGATCGTCGTTCCGGGCGGCGCGCCGCAGGGCGCGGGCCGGTCGAATCGCACCCCCTCGCCGTCGAGGCGGACGCCGATGTCCCGGCCGGCGGCGCGGCTGACGATCGAAAAGCGGCTCACCGACGTGATCGCCGCGAGCGCCTCGCCGCGAAAGCCCATCGTGGCGATGGCGTGGAGGTCTTCAGCGCGGCGGAGTTTGCTCGTCGCGTGCGGGGCGATGGCGAGGAGAAGTTGCTCGGGCTCGATGCCGCAGCCGTCGTCGGTGATCTCGATGCGCTCGATCCCGCCGCGTTCGAGTTCGATGCGGATGCGCATCGCCCCGGCGTCGATGGCGTTCTCGACGAGTTCCTTGACGACGCTGGCGGGCCGCTCGACGACCTCGCCGGCCGCGATCTGATTCACCAGCAGGGGATCAAGTGCGCGAATCTCGGCCATTGGAGGGCATTGTATGGGAGAGGCGCAGCGCCGTCCCGCGACCAGTGGCGGTGAATCTTCGGGTTGACTCATCGCGTTGGGAGCGCTGGAGTTGCGCCATGTCAAGTCACCCGGGCGCGGCCGTTGAACACGTCGCACACGAGGCTGCCGGCGCCTTCGCCTCCCGCTTCGGCGCGGCGCCCCGCTGGCTCGCCGCGGCGCCGGGAAGGCTCAACCTCATCGGCGAACACACGGACTACACGGGCGGCTACGTCCTGCCCATGGCGATCGAGCGATGGTGCGTCGCGGCGGCGTCGCCGGCCCGCCGCGAGCGCTCCATCATCCGAAGCCGCGCGCTGGATGACGAAGTTGAGATCGACCTGAGCCGGCCGTTGACGAGAAGCCGCCGCCGCACGCGCAGCGCGTGGGTGAACTACCTGCTCGGGGTTGCGCGCGAGTTTCAGTCGCGCGGCCTGATCTCGCCGAACCTCGACATTCTCATCGAGAGCACGGTGCCCGTCGGCTCGGGGCTGAGCAGCAGCGCCGCTCTGACCGTCTCGTTTGCGACGTTGCTGGAGGTGGCGCTGGGCGCGGCGCTCGAAGGGCGGGAGAAGGCGGCGCTGTGCCGCGCGGCCGAGCGCGACTTCGCCGGCACGCCCTGCGGCATCATGGACCAGTTCATCTGCGTCCACGCCCGCCACGGGTGCGCCCTGCACCTCGACTGCCTCAACGAGACGTTTGAGCACGTGCCCCTGCCGCCGCGCGACGAGGCGGTCGTGCTCGTGATCGACACGCGCGTCGAGCATGAACTCGCGGCGGGACGCTACGGCGAGGTGCTCAAGCAGTGCCTCACCGCGATCGGGGCGGTGCGCGAGATCACCGCCGGGGCCTTCGGCGCGTCGAACATCCGCGACTTGGACGATGCGACGCTTCGGCGGTGCGCCGAGTGCATGAGCCCGAACCTCTTTCGCACGGTCCGCCACGTCGTGAGCGAGAATCGACGCGTGCTCGAGGCCGTCGATGCGCTGCGAGCGCGCGACCTCGACCGCTTCGGCTCGCTGATGTACGCCTCGCACGAGTCGCTGCGCGACGACTACCGGGTGTCGTGCCCGGAACTCGACGCGATCGTCGAGGCGGCGCGGGCGATCGGCCGCGCCGGCGGAGTCTTCGGCGCGCGGATGACGGGGGCGGGCTTCGGCGGGTGCGCCATCGCGCTCGTGTCGCCGGAAGCGGCTCAAAGCGCCTCGCAGCGCCTCGCCGCCGCGTACGAACAGCGATTCGGCGTGCGCCCGGCGACTTTCCCGACCTCCGCGGTGGCGGGCGCGGCAGTCATCGCCCAGTGATGCCGCCGATTGCGCCGGATCAGGGGAGGGCGTAGAGACTCAGGACGCGCTGTGACTGGTCATCGTTGTAGCCCCACAGCGCCAGCGTTCGACCGTCCGAGAGAATCTCCGCGGCGCGCGTGCGGTGCGGGGCCTGTTCAAGGTCCGCCACAACGCGGCCAGAGCGCGGCTCGACGATCCACGTGCGCGACGTGTCGGCGAACATGGTGATGATGAGGCGCTCGCCGCCCTCGCGCGAGTCGGCCAGCAGCGCGACGGGATGGGGGAGGATGATCCTCCGCTCGAGGGCCTCGGTCTGGAGGTTCCACGCCTCGACGCGCTCCATGTCGCTTGCCCACACGAGGGGCCCGTAGCCGTGCCGCGCCAGACGCGGCCCGAGGCCGTAGGCGCTGGTCACAAAGCGGCGCATGAGGGCCGGCTCGCGCCCGGCCTCGACGAACCACTCACTGAGCGCCGTCTCTCCGGTGTCGGGCCGGTCGCCGGCGATGAGAAAGCGGTCGAAGGATTCGCCGTGCAGCACGCGCCAGTGTTCGAGTCCGGCCAGGGCGTTGCTCTCGATGCGCCACCGCTCGCGCTCGGCTTCCAGATCGATGAGCATGGCGATGAAGCGAGGCGAGTCGCCGATGAGCAGGGCGCTGCGGCCGTCGGCGCTGAACTGCACTTGCGCCGCCGCGCCGCCCAGCGGCGCCAGCAGGGGATCGCTGAAGGGGATTTCGGCGGCGATGCGGCGACGCGCGATCGACCACACCCGAAGCGAAGCGCTCGTCCAGAGGCAGAGAGCCGAACCGTCGGCCGCGAGACTGAGGCTGTGGACGTGATCCGCCTCGCCTCGCCGGCCGGTCCAGAGGACGCGCGAAGCACCACCGGCGTCGAGATCGAGCTCGTGCACGCGCGAGAGGACGCTGCTGTGTTGGATCAGCCACTCGTACTTCGAGTTCGCTTCTGCGACGTCGTCGAGCGTCTCCGACCACCAGGCGGGCCAGCGCTCGGGCCAGACGAGGCGCGGCACCGTGCGCACGAGGGCGGCGTAAGCCCCTGCGGCGGCGAGGAAGATCGCGCCGGAAAGGGCGAGGCGCGGCCAGCGCCGGCGGCCGGGCATCCTCGTCGCCGACGAAAGCGCCGCGCCGCACTCCGGACAGCGCTCGCCCGTCAGGTCGGTCAAGTCGTAGTTGCAGCGCCGGCAGTAAGTCTTGCCGACGCGCTGCGGCCGGCGCAGCGTGCGGCGGAACCACCACGCCGCCGGCAGCCCCGTGCCCAGCGCCAGCGCCTCGAACCACACCGTGGACGCGATCGAGAAGATGTTGATGGCCACCAGCGTCGTCGTCGCATACGCCTTTCGGCGGGGAAGGTCGACGAGCACCGCCTCGGGGAACTCGCCAAGGGGCAGGGTGAAGGTCTCGGCCGGCGCCAGCGTCGCTTCGGCGTGCGCTGCGCTGAGGTCGATCTCCTCGACTCCGCCTGTCGCCGCGGACGGCAGGGGCGGCGCCGCACCGCCCGCAAGCGGCGCGGCCGCAAGAGCGAGGGCCGCGCCATGCACCACCCAACCCGCGCGGCTGATTCGTTTCGGCGGCGAGTGCATCCTCAACCTCTTACGCGGCGGAGCGGAGGGGGTTTCAGGCGCCGGGGTCAGTCGGCGGGCTTCTTGGGCCGCTTGTCGCGAGGCCGCTTGTGCTGGTGTTTGTCGACGCCGACGCGCGTGCCCTCGGCCGACACCTCTCCTTCGGCCCCTGAGAACTGCGGCAGACCCGCCGCCGTCACCGGCTCGCCGGCGATGTGCGCCTGCACGATCTCCACCGCCTCCTCGACGTTGTCGGTGAGTTTGAAGAGGTCGAGGTCTTCCGGGCTGATGGTGCGGAACTTTTCGTCGAGCGTGCGGCGCATCCACTTGACGAGGTCGTTCCAGAACTCCGTCCCCACGCACACGACGGGGAAGGGGTCGATCTTGAAGGTCTGGATGAGCGTGAGCGCCTCGAAGAACTCGTCGAAGGTTCCGTACCCGCCGGGGAAGATGATGAATCCCTTGGCGTACTTGACGAACATGACCTTGCGGCAGAAGAAGTAGTTGAACGTCAGTTCGTGAGTCTGGTAGGGGTTGGGCTGCTGCTCCATGGGCAGGGCGATGTTGAGGCCGACGCTGATGCCGCCGGCCTCGCAGGCGCCCTTGTTGGCGGCCTCCATGACGCCCGGCCCTCCGCCGGTGATCACCGCCGTGCCGCGCTGCGCCAGCAGGCGCCCGCAGCGCTCCGCCTCCTGGTACCACTTGTCCGACGCGGACATCCGCGCGGATCCGAAGATCGAGACGGCCGGGCCGATGCTCGCGAGCGTCTCGAAGCCCTCGACGAACTCGCCGACGATGCGCAGCACGCGCCACGCCTCGTACCCGAAACTGCTGTGGTGGCGGATTTCCTCGATGGTCATGGGATCGGCGGCTCCTGCGCGCGGGCGGGGGGAAAGAGACGATCCTACGCCGCTGGGACGCGCGCGGGAGACGCATCCCGCCGCGGCGGCCAGGCGCCGCGTGAGCGCCTCTTGACCCTTCGTCCCGCCTCAGTACGATGCTGGCCATGGCGGCTGGTGGGGGAGAGAGGAAGTCGCGGCCGATGCACCTCCGCGATGGGCGGTCGGAGTCCTTCGCCGACTACGCCGCCGCTCTCAGATGGCTGTTCGAACACGTTGACCTGGAACGGACCAATCGCATTCGCGAGCCGGAGAAAGCCTTCCGCCTCGATCGCACGCGCGCGATTCTCAAGGAACTCGGCGACCCGCAGGACGAGTTGCGCACCGTTCACATCGCGGGGACGAAGGGCAAGGGCTCGACGGTGGCGATGCTCGCCGCGGCCCTCGCCGGCTGCGGATGGACGGTCGGGCAGTACACCTCGCCTCACCTCATCGACGTCCGCGAGCGCATCCGCGTCGGCTCGCGCGACATTCCCGAGGCAGCGATGCAGCGGGCGCTGTCGGAAGTCGCCTGGGCGGCGCGCTCGGCGGGCGTTGATCACCTGCACTTTTTCGAGATTCTCACGGCCGCAGCCTTCTTCCACTTCGCGCAGGAAGCGGTGGACATGGCGATCATGGAAGTCGGGCTCGGCGGCCGCCTCGACGCCACCAACATCATCACCCCCGAGGTCTGCGCCATCACGCAGATCAGTTACGACCACATGGACGTGCTCGGCGACACGCTCGAGGCGATCGCTCGCGAGAAGGCGGGCGTCTTCAAGCCCGGCGTTCCGATCGTCAGCACCCCGCAGGAGGAGCAGGTTGAAAGCGTGCTCCGCGCCGAAGCCCGGCGCATCGGCGCGCCGATCCGCCTGCTCGAGAAAGAACTGCCCTTCACGAGCCGCTTCGAGGCCACGTCCCGACAGGGGCCGCACTGCCGCATCAGCCTCGAATCCCCGCGCACCGTCTTCGAGCACGTTCGCGTTCCGCTCTGGGGCGAGCACCAGGCGCTCAATTGCGGCCTGGCGCTCGGGGTCGTGGATGCGCTCCGCGAGCGCGGCGATGCGCTTCCTGAGGAAGCGATCGTCGAGGGGCTGGCGCACGCGACGATCCACGGCCGGGCGGAGCAGGTCTGCGCCCATCCGCGCATCATCATCGACGGCGCGCACAACGCCGCCTCCGTCGCCGCCCTCATGCGCACCCTTCCCCTGTACGTCTCCTACGACTCGCTCGTGGTCATCTTCGGCTGCGGGCGCGACAAGGACGTCGCGAGCATGCTCCGCGCGGTGGCGACCGCGGCGGACAAGATCATCTTCACCCGCACGCGCCTCAATCCGCGGGCGTCGGACCCCGAGTCGCTCCAGGAGCAGTTTGCGGCGATCTCGGGGAAGATGACGCAGGTCGCCGCGAACCTCAGCGAAGCCCTCGACCTGGCCCGGCGGGCCGTCACCCGCGCCGACCTCATCTGCATCACCGGTAGTTTCTACCTCGTCGGCGAAGCGCGGCGGATGTTCGTCGCGCCCGCGCGCTGATCGGCCGCGCGGCGCCTCGCGGCGTATCCTCATGCACCGCCCGTTTCTCACGATCCGCGGCCGGCGTCCGCCGGGACGTGACGCCGCCGCTTGAGCAGGTAAGATCGCCCTTCCATGAACGCCGGCACCGCCGCCATCGCCCGCTACGACGCCGCCTCCGCCAACGCCATCGAAACCAAGTGGCAGCAGCGCTGGGAGGAGCGCGGCTCGTTCATCACGCCCAACCCGGGCCAGCCCGGCTTCGAGCGATTCCAGGGCCGGGCCAAGCAGTACATCCTCGACATGTTTCCCTACCCCAGCGGCGTCGGGCTGCACGTCGGCCATCCGCTGGGCTACATCGCCACCGACATCTACGCCCGTTACCTCCGCGCCAAGGGCTTCTGCGTCCTCCACGCCATGGGATACGACGCCTTCGGCCTGCCCGCCGAACAGTTCGCCGTCGAGCACGGCGTGCATCCGCGAATCACCACCGAGCGCAACATCGCCACCATGCGGGCGCAACTCAGGCGCCTGGGCCTGGCGCATGATCCGACGCGCTCCGTCTCGACGACGGACGTGGCCTTCTATCGCTGGACGCAGTGGATCTTCCTGCAGATCTATCACTCCTGGTATGACGCCGAGGCGACCAATCCAGCGGGAACGAAGGGCCGTGCGCGACCGATTGCCGAACTCGTGCGCGAGTTTGAGTCGGGTCGCCGCGCGCTGCCCGCGGGGCACGCCGGCACATGGTCGCAGTTGAGCGAGGAAGAGCGCCGCGCGATCCTTGATGATCATCGTCTCGCGTATCTCGCCGAGGTGCCGGTGAACTGGTGCCCGGCGCTGGGGACGGTGCTGGCGAATGAAGAGGTCACGGCCGACGGGCGCAGCGAGCGCGGCAACCATCCCGTCTACAAGCGGCCGCTCAAGCAGTGGATGATGCGCATCACCGCCTATGCCGAGCGCCTGCTCGATGATCTCGATCCGCTCGCGTGGCCCGAGTCGACGAAACTGATGCAACGCAACTGGATCGGCCGCAGCGAAGGGGCGTACATCGATTTTCCTGCCGAGTGCGGGGGCCGAATCCCACGTTCATTGAACGTGGGCTTCGGCGGCGAGGCGCGCAGCGCCATCCGCGTCTTCACCACGCGCCCCGACACGCTCTTCGGCGCGACGTACATGGTCCTGGCGCCGGAGCATCCGCTCGTTGATGCGCTGACGGCCGAGGCGTGGTCGGAGGGCACACCCGAGGCGTGGAAGGGCGGCGGCGCAATGGGTGGAACGAGCGTCTCGCCCGTCGGCTCGCCGCGCGAGGCCGTGGCCGCCTATCGCCGCTTCGCCGAGTCGCGCTCCGAAGTGCAGCGCCAGGCGGAGGCGAAGGAGAAGACGGGCGTCTTCATCGGCTCATACGCGATCAACCCCGCCACGAACAAGCCGATCCCCATCTTCATCGCCGACTATGTGCTGATGGGCTACGGCACCGGCGCGATCATGGCCGTGCCGGCGCAGGATGACCGCGACTGGGACTTCGCCAAGGCGTTCAATCTGCCGATCGTCCGCACTGTGCAGCCGCCGGTCGGCTTCGGCGATGCGCCCTTCCTCGACGACGGACCGGCGATCAACAGCGACTTCCTCAACGGCCTGCAGGTCGCCGACGCGAAGAAGCGCATGATCGCCTGGCTCGAAGAACACGGCCACGGCGTAGGCACGGTAAACTACAAACTCCGCGACTGGCTCTTCTCGCGCCAACGCTACTGGGGCGAGCCGTTTCCGATCATCTACGACGAGCAGGACCGGCCGATCGCGCTGCCTGAGGAGATGCTCCCCGTCGAGTTGCCGCCTCTCGATGACTTCACGCCCGCGGCGAGCGATGATCCCAACGCGCCGCCGCAGCCGCCGCTGGGGCGCGCGAGGGACTGGCTCACCGTCCAGATCGACGGCCGCACCTATCGCCGCGAACTCAACACGATGCCGCAGTGGGCCGGTTCGTGCTGGTATTACCTGCGCTATCTCGACCCGAACAACAATGAGCAGTTCGTCAATCCGAGAGTGGAGCGGTTCTGGATGCTCAGCGCCCGAGGCGGGGCGACGGCCACGGCCACGCACTTCAATCCCGCGCTGCACCACCTCGGCGGGGTCGATCTGTACGTCGGCGGCGTCGAGCACGCCGTGCTGCACCTGCTCTATGCGCGTTTCTGGCACAAGGTCCTCTTCGACCTCGGCCACGTGAGCACGCCCGAGCCTTTCGGCCGCCTCTTCAACCAGGGCTACATCCAGGCCTTCGCCTACACCGATGAGCGCGGCGTCTACGTGCCCGCGGAGGAAGTCGAGGAGCGCGACGGCCGCTTCTACCACAAAGGGAAGGAAGTCACGCGCTCTTACGGCAAGATGGGAAAAAGCCTCAAGAACGCCCTCACTCCCGATGACATCTTCGCCGAGTACGGCTGCGACACGCTGCGCCTCTACGAAATGTACATGGGGCCTCTCGACCAGAGCAAGCCCTGGAATACGCGCGACATCATCGGCTCGCACCGCTTCCTCCAGCGCGTCTGGCGCAACTTCATCGACGGCGAGACGGGCGCGTGGAAGGTCGTCGATGAACCCCTCAGCGATGACCTGCGCCGCAATCTGCACAGGGCCATCGCCAAGGTCGATGAGGACATGCGCTCGCTGCGATTCAACACCGCGATCGCGGCGCTGATCGAGTTCAACAACGCGCTCGTGGGGCTGGAGCGCCTGCCGCGCGAGGCGGCCGAGGCGCTGGTGAAGATGCTCGCGCCGCTCGTGCCCCATCTCGCTTCGGAGTTGTGGGAGCGCCTCGGCCGCAGCAGCGAATTGATGTACGAGCCGTTCCCCGAGGCCGAGGCGAAGTGGCTCGTGGATGACCAGGTCGAAATCGCCGTGCAGATCATGGGCAAGTTGCGCGGCACGATCATGGTCCCGAACGGCGCCGACGAGGCGACGGCGGTGAGCATCGCCAGGGCCAGCGACCGCATCGCGTCGCAACTCGAAGGCAAGACGATCCGCAAGGTCGTCTACGTCCCCAACCGCTTGCTCAACTTCGTGGCGAACTGACTGGTCGCCCGCCACGCCGGTCACGCGCTCAGGCAGAGGATTTCGAAGATGATGTGTGCGGCGAGCAGGGCGGTGATCCCCGCCGGGTCCATCCCGGGCAGCACTTCGACGACATCCGCCCCGACGAGGTTCACGCCCCGGCACGCGCGCACGAGATCAAGCGCCTCCGCCGAGGTGAAACCGCCGACGGAAGGCGTGCCCGTCCCCGGCGCATACGCCGGATCGACGCAGTCGATGTCGAAGGTGAGGTAGGCCGGCTCGCGGCTGCGGCGCAGGCGCTGCACGAAGTCGGTCATGCGGGCCGCGCCGTCGCGGTGGCGCCAGTCGGCCCAGGTCACGAGGTTGATGCCCGCCTGTCGCCCGTAGTCGAGGTCGGTCGCGGTGTTGAGCGGCCCCTTGATGCCGACCGAGAGCATGCGCTTGGGGTCGATGAGGTTTTCTTCGATGGCGCGGATGAAGGGCGAGGCATGTGTGTACTTCTCCCCCCAGGCGACGTCGACGGTGTCCAGGTGCGAGTCGAAGTGGAGGACGGCCAGCGGCCGGCCTCCGCCGTGGCGCTCGTGCGCGGCGCGGAGGTTCGCCAGGGCGATGGAATGATCGCCGCCGACCGCGAGGAGTTTCGTGTGGCCATCACCCAGGCCGAGAGCGAAGGCGCATGCGGCCTCCTGCGTCTCGCGCGTCGAGTACGGCCGCACCGGGGCGTCGCCGGCGTCGCACAGGCTCAGCCGCTCGGCGAGGTTCAGGTCATGTTCGAGGTGATAGGGCTTGACGTATGCGGACTGATCCCGGACGGCCCGAGGCCCGAAGCGGGCGCCGGGCCGGTAGGTGACGCCGCCGTCGAACGGGATGCCGTACAAGGCCCAATCGGGAGGCGCAGAGAGGGTCTCGATGGTCGGGAACCGGCAGAAGGTGGCAATGCCGGCAAAACGGGGGAACTGGCGGGCGTTGGGCAGGCGAGTTCGAGGGGCATCGGTCATGGGCTAAGGCTAGCGCGCCGGCGGGGAGCGGTGGGGATGGTCTAGCGGGCGTGGTCGGGGGGGAATCGTGGGATTGCCTGATTATTCGTTTCAGTCCTCACTTTTTTCAGATAAATCGATCTGATTCGGGAATCTCCGCTTGACTGGGCGGGTTTCTGTGGCACACTTACCACTTTGCGGAGGGGCCTCAATTGGGGCCGGGCGGCGTCAAGGCCGTCTTTCAACAGTTCGGATGTGCAGATTCCGCCCTTGGGAAGCGGCGGCGGATCCGTCGGATCGCCGCCGATCGGCACAGGCAGCAAGAGCAGAGGGAGAAAAAAAGATGAAAAAGGCCATTCTTTCGATGAGCGCCGTCGTCGCGTTGGCCATGCCGTGCTTCGCCGGCACCGACATGGTCATTGACTGGAACAAGGCCGCGCTCAACGCGATCCGCACGGGCCGCAGCAACCCGCCCATGGCGACGCGCGGCTTGGCGATGATGCACACCGCCATGTACGACTGCGTCAACGCGATCGACCGCGCCCATGAGCCTTTCTTCGTGGATGCCAACCCGCCGATCGGCACGTCGCGCGAGGCAGCCTGCGCCACGGCGGCCTACGAGGTGCTCGTGCATCTCTATCCCAATCAGATCGATTACTTCGACTTCGTCCTCTACGAGTCGCTCAAGAAGGTGGCGGACTCGCAGGCGAAGGTGGACGGCATCGCGCTCGGCCAATTCGTCGCGCAGCAGATCATCGACTGGCGCGCCACGGATGGGTGGGACCGAATCGTTCCCTACGAGCCCGGCAACCTGCCCGGCCAGTGGCGCCCGACGCCGCCCGGGTTCCTCCCCGCGCTTCTGCCGGGGTGGGGTCAGGTGACGCCGTGGGCGATGACCGGTGGCGAGCAGTTCCGCGCCCCCGCGTTCCCCGACCTCACCAGCGTCGAGTACGCCAACGACGTCAACGAGACCAAGGCGCTCGGCGATGTCGACAGCCAGGTCCGCACCCCCGAGCAGACCGAGATCGCCTACTTCTGGGCCGACGATCCGGGCACGGCCACTCCCCCGGGGCACTGGAACGTGATTGCCCAGGACTGTGCGATCGCGATGGGCTACGGCATCGGCAAGAACGCCCTGCTGTTTGCGAAACTCAACGTCGCGCTCGCCGACGCTGCAATCACCTGCTGGGACACCAAGTTCCACTATAACCTGTGGCGCCCCTATCACGCGATCACTTTGGCCGACCAGGACGGCAACCCGCTCACCGAGCCTGATCCGACGTGGATGAGCCTGATCGTGACGCCGCCCTTCCCCGAGTACACCTCCGGTCACAGCACCTTCAGCGCCGCGGCCGCCCGGATCCTCGCCTACGAGTTCGGCACCGACCAGATGAGTTTCACGACGACCTCCGACGGTACGCCCGGCGTGTACCGCTCTTACACGACCTTCAGCAGCGCCGCGGCCGAGGCCGGCCGCAGCCGCATCTACGGCGGCATCCACTACGAGTTCTCCAACCAGAACGCGCAGCAGGTCGGCCGCGACCTCGCTGACTGGGTCCAGGGCAACTTCTTCGGGCCGATGAACGACGAGTCGCCGATTCTCTGCTACCCGACCTACTTCCGCACCGAATACATCAACGTCTTCGAGGCGTTCCACTTCACGCCCGGGCAGATGGTCGTCTTCGTGTGGGATCGCGAGATCGGAAGCCGCTCGGTTCCGGGTTGCCCCGGCGTCATGTTCGATCTGAACCGGCCTCGGCGGTTCGGCCGCATCATCGCCGACGCCAATGGCTACGCCGTCGTTACCCATCGCGTGCCCATCGCCTTCCGCGACCAGGTTCGGTACGGTCAGGCCGTCCAGCGGGCGTCCTGCAAGATCACAAACCTCCGCGACGGCTACTTCCCGCGCTGATGCGCAACTCCACGCCTGTGCCTCAGACCCCGGCGCCCTCGCGCCGGGGTCTTTCCGTTTTTCACTTGAGCCAGGCGTCGTCGAAGGCCATGCCGGGTGGGATCTCCGCCTGCGCCGACGATTCGACCATCGACGCCACGGGATAGGCGCAGTAGTCGACGCTGAAGGCCCCGGCCGGCCGGTGGTTGCCGCTGCGCCCCAGGCCGCCGAAGGCGAGTTTGCTCGACGCCCCGGCCGTGCCCGTGTTCCAGTTGATGCAGCCGGCGCGCACTTCGCGCAGGAACCGCTCCGCGTCGCCGGTCCGCTGCGTGAAGATCGCCGCCGCGAGTCCGTACTGCGTCGCGTTTGCCTGCGCGATCGCATCGTCAAGGTCGCGGCAGGCGCTCAGCCGCACGAGCGGGCCGAAGACTTCGCAATCATGCTCGCCGTCGCCGGCGCGGTACTGCGAGCCGTCCACCTCGACGATGCCGGGGGAGATGAAGTGGCCCCGTGAGCGGAGCATGGGCGTCTCGCCCGTGCGAGCGATCCGTTGTGAAGGGGCATTCGAACCGCCCTCAGCGCGCTTCGCTTCGAGCAGCACCTTGCCGCCGCGCGCGACCAGTCGCCGCTGAAAGTCGAGCACCGTCGCCACCGCCTGTTCGTTGATCACCGGCCCCATGAAGACCGCAGGCTCACTTCGCCCCGGTCCGATCGTCAGGCTCCGCGCCGCCTCGACGAATGCGCGGCGGAATCGATCGATGATGCGCTCATGCACGATGACGCGCCGCGTGCAGGTGCAGCGCTGCCCCGTCGTGGCGAAGGCGGCGCGGACGCACTCGATCACCGCCTGGCGCAGGTCGGCGTCTTCCATGACCACGGCCGCGTTGTTGCCGCCCATCTCCAATGCAATGAGGCGCCCGGGCCGGTCGAGGTTCGCTTCGAGAATCCGCCGCCCGACCGGCCACGAGCCGGTGAAGAGAATCCCGTCGAGATCATCGTGGCTTACGAGTCGCGCCGCGACGTCGGCCGCTCCCTGCACGAGGTTGAACACGCCCGGAGGCAGGCCGACCTCCTCCCACAACTCCGCGATCAGTTGTCCGACCGCGGGCGTCTTGTCGCTGGGCTTGAAGACGATGGTGTTGCCCGCGGCGAGCGCGGGGACGAAGTGGCCGTTGGGCAGGTGGGCGGGGAAGTTGAACGGGCCGATGACCGCCATCACGCCGTGCGGCTTGAAGCGATTGATCCCTCGGCGCGTTGCGCTCACGGGCACTTCGAAGTCGGTGATGCGGGACCACGCGCCCGCGGGGTCGAGGGTGATGTCCACTTTAGCGATCAGGGCGCTCGCCTCGAAGCGCGACTCGGCCATCGTCTTGCCGCTCTCTTCGCAGATGAGTCCGGCGACGCGTTCGAGGTTGCTTTTGACGACCTGTTGGTAGCGGCGGAGGAACTGATGCCGCTCGGCGGCAGGCAGCGCCGCCCACGCAGGAAAGGCGCGCCGCGCCGCGGCTAGGGCGGCATCGACGTGCCCGACCTGCGGCACGCCTTGCCAGATGATCTCATCGGGCGCCGCGGGATTGACAGAAGTGATGACAGCGGTGGAACGGGCGTCCCGCCCGTCGTGCGAAGCATGGGCATCCTGCCCGTTCGGACCCGCGAGATCGACCCATCGGCCGTCAATGAAGTCCGCGGGGGCGCGGCGGGGCAGAGGAAAGTGATCCATGCGAGATCGTATCGAATCGACTGTCTCCGATCCCCCTCACCGGGCGTCGAACGTGCTCACGGTACGGTCCACACCCCGCTGCGGTAGACGGTCAGCGTCGTGTTCACCTCGTACCAGCGCGGGAGCATCGTCAGGTCGAGGACGGGGCGCGGGCGGTCCGTGTCCACCGACAGGCGAGCGGACCAGGAGGCGTGCTCGCCCGACTGGAGCGTGACCTCGAAGCGGAGCATCGCATTGATCTCGTCCTGCGAGACCGCTTCGCCCGGCTTGCCGTTGCAGACGTTGCAGATGATGAAGGCTTGGCCGCCGCAGGCGGCGCAATGACCGGGAACGGTGCCCCGGCGGCACGTCGGGCAGGGGATGACTCGCTCGCTTCGGCAGGAGACGCAGCGCGGGTAATTGCGGGCGAAGGAGATGATGCGGCCGATGGAGCCGATCGAACGGCCGAATTCGACGACGAGGCGCTCGGTGGCGTCGTTGAGTTCGAGTGCGGCGAGGGCTTTCTGCCCGTCGCCCTGGCGGTAGAACCCGAGCATGGCCGAGAGGAGCGAGGCGGCGCGGCGGAACTCGCGCTCCGCTGCACGCAGGTCATTCACGTCGACGGCGGAGCCGCCCAAGAGGCTCGCAAGAGAGCGCAGGTCGCGCTCGCGCGGGCCGTTGCCGCGGCGCTTCTCGATCTCGGCGAGGGCGAGGCAGGCGCTGCGGCCGAAGCGCTCGCCGTCGAGGGAGGCGGCGAGTACGAAGAGGCGTGCGGCGGCTTCGAGTTGCCCTTCCTCCATCGCCTCTTCGCCGAGGAGGAAATAACCGGCCGGATTCTCCGGCGCCAGCGCGGCGAGGCGCTCGTCGAGGCTCGGCGCCGGCAAGGCGCTGCCCGGACTCGCGGGAGGGGAGGGGGGATCCTGCAAGGCCGAGGCGCCGAGGAGCACGACCAGCGAGGCGCTGAGGAGCACGCAGGTGAGAAGCGCGCGGATGGTCACAGCGGTCCTCCTTCCGCGCCGGCGCCGAAGCGCAGGATCCACACGCGCAGCATGGCCCGTTCGGCAATGAGCAGTTGTTCGGTCGCGGCGCGCGCGAAGGCGAGATCGCGCGTCGTGTCTTCGAGGAGTTTCGCGAGCGCCTGACGCGCCGCGGGACGCTCGGCGGCGGCGACGTAGCACGCCGACTCGAGGCCGGCGATCTGCCAGGCGTGGAATCGGCCGATGGGGTCGTCGGCGAGCGCCGCGCGGAGCGAGGCCCGGTGCGCGATCTGCTCGAGCGGCGCGGGCAGAGGCGCGACGGGCTGCATCGGCCGGCCGATTTCCATCCACTGCTCGGCGGCGAGGCGGGCCGCTTGCGCCGGTTCGAGCAGTTCGGGCGTCGAGTGCATCAGCCGCGACGCATACACCTCGCCGAGCAGGGCCGCCAGCCCGTCAATCGCCGCGTCCGCCGAAAGAAGTCCGCGGAGGTTCGCCACGTGGCGCAGCAGCGACAGTCGCGCCGAGGCGTACCACTGCTCGCTCCGCGGCTCGGGGAGATCGTCGCCGGTGATCCGCTCGATCGCCTGCGAGAGTTCGCCGTCGCCGCGGTCGGGGATCATGCGATCGGCGAGCGCGAGCAGAACGGTGGCCCCCTGCGGGTAACTCTCGGCGACGACGTTGAGCGCGGGGAGGCGGACGTCGCGCCAGAAGTGTCCCAGCGCGAGGTCGGCGAGGATGGCGGCGTCGATCGGCCCGGCGTCGTTGGGCGACTCGACGGGCAGGGCGTTGAGCAGTTCGACCACGCCGGCGCGGTCGTTGAGGTGCCGCGCGCGGAAGACGCGCACCGCCCAGCGGCCGTCGGCCGAGGGATTGCCGGGCGCCGCCGCGCCGCGCGCGGGCTGGTTCGCCGCGAGGCGCATCGCCGCGATGTGCGAATCGCTTTCGCGCACGAGGTCCGCGGCCTCCTCGCCTCGCCCCGTCCACACAAGCGCTGCCGCCGTCTGCTGATAGGCGGCGCGGATCGTCTGCACGAGCAGGTCTTCGGAACCGGCCGCGGTCGGCTCGGCGAGCAGGCGCTGCGCCTGGGCGACCCAGTCGGCCACTTCGGTTCGGCTCGAACCGGCCTCTACGTTCGCGCCCGCCTTCCACGCCTCGGCCAGCCGCTGGCGAAGTTCGGTGCGCTCCTGCGAGCCGGCGCTGACGGGGAGGATGAAGGAGTCGTCCAGTCCCGGAACGGCGCCGCTGCTCACCAGCCAGGCGGACACGGCGGCGAGATCGGAGACGGAGAGGCGCGGATCGTCCCACCACGAGAGCATGGCGCTGCGGCCGGCGGCGGAGGAGCGCCAGCGCACGGCGGCGAAGAGCGCGGCAAGCACCCGCCCGGCCGGCTCGGAGGCGGCGAGGTCGGGGCCGTCGGCGAGCACCTGCCCCGCCGCCTCAAGCGCCAACGGCTCGACCGCCGGCGCCCCACCCAGCGACGCGGCGCATTGCAGCCAGGCGATCCACGTCTCGGGCGCTTTCGCCTCCACGGCAATGGACTGGACGAGCGGCGTAATCATTTCGCGAAGGGCGAAGCGTGCGGCGTCGTCAAACTCGGCGGCGCGCGGGGGTTGTCCCACCGCCACGTGCCGCCTCCACCGCCGCTCAACCGCCGCACGCGCCGCAGGGGGAAGGTCCGGCTCGCGCAGAATCACCGCCAGCATCCCCAGCGACCACGCCCGGCCGGGGATGCTCTCGACTGAAATCGCGCGCCCCTCGTCCGGATCGATCGCCTCGGCGAGCGACTGGGCCGCGGCCGGGTCATCGCCGAGGCGGTAGAGGACGGAGACGATCACGCTGCGCAGGCGCTCGCGGTTGGCGGCGTCGAACTGCGTCCACTGGCGGCGTCCCTGCGAGGCGGCCTGGATGAAGAGATCGAGGATCGCCGGCTCGAGCCGCTCAGCGAGAAGCGAGTCGCGGTCGAGTCGCTCAAGCAGGCCGGCGAAGGTCTGCGACATGGGGTTGATCGGCACCGCGATGGAATGGCGCGGCACGGAGGGCAAGGTGGGGGCCGGCTCGACGGCGGGGCGAGGAGCGGGCGCCTCCACGATCGGAGTTTCGATCGGCCGCGCGCCCGATCGGCTCATCTCGATGATCACCCAGGCGGCGATGGGGAGCACCACCGCCGCGCACGCGAGAAACGCCAGCAGCGCGGCGAAGAGGTTGCGCTTGGCCGCCTCGTGCGCCTCGCGCGCCGGGTCGGCCGCGAGCGAAGCGGGCATGGGCAGCGCGCCGGCGAACTCAGCCGAGGCGATCGACGCGGCCGGCGGGCCGACGAGCGGCGTGATCCGCGGCGTCGCCAGCGTGACGGGCATCGTCAGGATCGCATCGAGCAAATCCTCTCCGGAAACGCCGTGCTGCACGCCGGCGGCGATTATCCGATGCCGCGCCTTGCCGTTCCACCCGCCCCCGCTCACCCAAGCCGCGAGCAGGTCGCGCAGGAAGCCCGGCGGATAGGAACCCGCCGCGCACGACGACGGACCCGACCCGTTGGCGTGCAGGGCGGCCGGCGCGGCCGCGATGGCGTCCGACGCTATCTCGATCGGCGCGCGATCGCCTGGCGGCTCTGTACGCGCCTGGCCCGTGCGGCGATAGTCGGCGATCAGTTCGCGCCGCGCGATCGGATCGAGCAGCAGCGCCGCGGCCGCGTCAATCTCGCGCGCCAGCAGGATGGCCTCGGGTTCGTGGCGGCGCGGATGGTTCGCCAGACGCGCCGAGAGGCGCGACTGCGCCGCGCGCACCTCCGCCGCGTCGCACCGCTCGGGCGTCAGGCCCAGCAGCGCAAACGGACCGATGCGCTCCGAAGAGGTGCCGAGAATCTCCAGTCGCAGCGAGGCGGACGTCATCGGCCGCCTCCCGACTTGACTTGCGCGTGAAGGGCCTTGAGGCGTTCGCCCCACGGCTCAGGTCCGTACTGCGGGTAGAGCACGACGTGCTGTGCGAGAATCTCCCCGGCGCGCCGGGAATCCTGCCCGGCGAGGAGGCGGATGAAGTTGTACTTCGCCTCGAACCACTCGACCGATGTTTCCGCCGAGCCGTTCATCGCCGTGCGCCAGTGCTGCACGGCGTCGTCGGTCTCGCCGCGCCCCTCGGCGACGATGGCGGCGCCGCGCAGGACGCGGAAGTGCCGCGGCTGGGCGGCGATGAGCAGATCGAACCACTGCTCGGCGAGCGAGCGGGCCTGAGCCTCTCCTCCCGGCACGAGGCGGTCGAGCGCCAGAGCCGCGTCCGCGACGTTGATCATGACGGCGATGTCGGCGGGATCGTCGGTCGAGGGCGGGTCGCCCGCGCCGCGCAGCGCCCGGCGGCCGTGCAGGATGACGCGCCGCAGCGTCTGCTCGAGGCGCGGATCGTTTTCAAAGGTGTGCCAGTCCTGGAGGGCGTAGGCGTAGAGGGCGCGGCTGGCGGACTGGGCGAAGGCGCTGTCGGGGTCGGTCCGCCAGAGTTCCTCGCACCAGCGAGCCGCTTCGTCGAACCCGCCCGAGAGGATCTGCGCCTGGAAGCGCCGGTAGTCGAGTTCCTCGGCGACGGCGGCGAGGTCGATGAGGCCGGCGGCCCGGGCCGTTTCAAGACGATCGAGGATGCGGCGGGCCTCGGTGACGCGCGCCACGCCGCGCGTCAGCAGCACGTCGAGCATGCGCCGCGCCCGCTGGAGGTACGCCTGCCGCGCCTCCGCCTCGCCGCCGCCGATGAACGCGCGGCGTTCATCCGCCTCAAGCAGCGGCATCGCGACGTCGAGGTAGCGCTGAGCGTATTGCAGGCGCTGCGCGAGGGGCGCTTCGCGGAAGAGCAGGAACAGCCGGCGCTCAGCCTCGTTGCGCGCCGTGGCGTAGACGTCGCTGCCGGGCGGGATCGCGAGCAGTTCCTCGACCGACTGGAGCGAGGGATCGGCGGATTGGGCCGTCACGAGCCGCAGCCGCACGCGCCCCGCGCGGGCGCTGGACGGGAAGCGCTCGAGGAAGGATTCGAGCGCCGCGCGCAGTTTCACTGCCGCGGGCGAGTCGCCCGCCGAGGCGAGGCGCTCGCGGCAGACGATGCTCATCCACAGCGCCGACTCGCTCTCGTCGCCCGTGCTTTGGGTGGAGATCTCTTCGAAGAGCGTCGCGGCGGAATCGAGCCGGTTCTGGAAATAGCGCGACCAGGCGATGAGCAGCCGCGCGTGACGGGCCGCGTCGGGCCACTGCGCCGCGTCGCGGCGCTGCGCCGTGGCGGCGAGTTTCTCCTCCGCCTCCTTGTAGAGCGCCACGTGCGCCGGCTGCGTCGCCGGATCCTCCGAATCGTGTTCGCTCCGCGCCCGCTCGTAGGCCTTGATCGCCGGAACGTAGGCGAGGATGAAACTGTCTCCGCCGAGCGTGTCGAGACGGAAGACATCGGCGATCTCGATCACCTGGCGCAACTCGCCCATTTCGGCGAGGAGGTTTACCGCCGTCTCGCCCAGTTGACGCGCCTGCGCGTCGCCCGTGACCTGCGACTGCTCGAGCGCGAGGACGGCGAGGAGCCGCACGAGAGTAACGTTGAGGCGCTTGCCGCTCTTCCACGTCTCGACCAGTTCGGCGATGGCCGGCCACTGGCGGGAGGCGAAGAGGATGACGAGGCGGTAGCCGGGCAGGATGGCGAGGATCGGCGGGGACTCGGCGCTGGATTCCTCGACGAGGTCGAGCCAGGCCAGCCCCGTCTGCGGGCGGCCGGCCTGGGTCTGGCAAAGGGCGATGCCGACGGCGGCGCGGGCGAGGTGCTCGTGAACGAGCAGCGAGACGGGCGCTTCTTCCGGATTGGGCATCGCGCCGGCGAAGTGCAGGAGCCAGCCGAAACTCCGCATCGCCTCGTCCAGCCCGACCGTTGAGCCGGTGAGCCAGGCCTGGTAGTAGCGGGCCCATCCGTCGTAGTACGCCGCCTGCATCGCGAGTTGATCGAGTTCGCGCAGTTGGTCCTCGATGGAGGCGGAGGGCGCCGCGCCGCCAGCATCGGCGGATTCGAGCCGGCGGATGCGATCCCGGAACAGGGCGTGGTTTTCGCTCATCGCCGCCGACACCTCGCCCATGAGGCGCACGGCCACGACGCGCTCGGCCTCGTCGGCGCGGCGCAGGCGGTGGCGCTCGGCGATGCGCTCGGCGCGGAGGTAACTCGCCTTGTGGATCGTCATGCGCAGCGCCTCGGTGTTGGCCCGGGGCACCTGCTCGAGCATGTCCCGGCTGCGCTTCTCCCAGACGGCTCGCTGCGACTCGTCGTCCGTCTCGTCGAGCATCTGGCCGTAGAGCACGGCGAGGCGCTCGGCGAGGGGGATGCGGTCGTCGCCGAGCGCTTCGCGAAACCTCGCTTCGAGGCGCGCGACGACCAGGTCGGTCAGCCCGTGGCGCTGGAGGTAGTCGATGACGGGGTCGTCGTCGCCTCGCGCCGGGGCGGGAACGGCGAGGAGGCCCAGCGCCGCGGCTGCGGCGAGCGCCGCGCCGCGCGCGCGGAGGGCGAAGGGGGGTTTACTTCGACTGCGGCACATACGTCACCTTCTCGAAGCCGGCGTCGCGGCAGACCTGGATCGCGCTGACCGCAAACCCCACCGGGGCCGCGTCGTCGACTCGCACGAAGACCCCGAGTTCGTGCGGCAGGCTGCGCAGCAGCGTCTCCAGTTCGCGGCGGTCGGTGATGATCCGCGAGCCGATGCGGTAGGCCGGCCGGCCGTCCACCATCTCCACCGACACCACCTGCGGGGCGAAGTCCGTGCTCCGGCTGGCGCTGTCGGCCGACTGCGTCTGGATGTTGGGCGTGAGTTGCGATTCCGAGGGCGTGATGATCGAGGAGAACAGGAAGAAGATCAGCAGCAGAAAGACGACGTCGATCATGCTCGCGAGGTTGAGTTGCACGCGATTGGCCTGGCCGGATTGTTTCGCTCGAAACTTCATGTCGGTTCGGTGGCCAGGCGCCAGCGCCACACGCCGCGGGCGCGGAGGAACGCGCCGAGTTCGTTGATCAATCGGCTCGGGCCGCGCTGGTCGGCCCGGATGACGACTTCAAACTCGCCGATGCCTCCGCCCTCGGACTTGTGCCGGGCGATCTCGCGGTCGATGAGGTCCTTGACGCCGCGCTCGTCGAAGCGGCGCTCGCCGACGAGGTAGCGCTCGGCGCCCTCGTGGAGGATGTTGATGACCAGCGGCGGGGCGGCGCTGCGCACCTCCTTCTCGCCCTCCTCCTTGGGCAGGTCGAGTTCCGCCCGGGCGCGCTCGACGAACTGCGCCGTTGTCATGAAGAAGATGATGAGCAGGAAGATCACGTCGATCATCGCCGTCAGATCGAGGTCGGGCAGATGTGATCGCTGTCGGGAGGCGAATCTCACGATCCCGCCCTCGCCGCGCTCGGGGCCGGCGGAGCGCTCGGCCGGGCCGGTCCCGCGGCCGGGGTCATTGAGACCGGAGCCGCGGCCCGTCCGGCGCCGGCCGCCGGCGCCTTGGCCTGCTGGCCCGTCGGTTCGAGCGCCACGGTCATGTCCTCGATCGTCTGCGCCGCCAGGGCCGCGTAGTGATCGATGCGGTTGCGCAGGTAGGTGAAGACCGCCATGGTCGGGATCGCCACGCACAGGCCCATGAGCGTCGTGATGAGCGCCTTGGAGATGTCGGAGGCGAGCAGTTCCGGCCGGGCGCCGACGTTCGAGATCGTGCCGAACGCCCCGACCATGCCGATGACTGTGCCCAGCAGCCCGAGCATCGGCGCGATCGAGCCGATCAGACCGAGCGCGTCGGTGCGCCGATAGAGCCGCGCCACCTCTTCCGATCCCGCTTCCTCGATGGCATCCTTGAACTCGAAGGGGCCGAAGGCGCTGCGCTGGTAGCGGTTGAGGCCCTGCGCGAGGACGCGAGTGAGGAAACTGTCGTTCTCGAGGCGTCGGCAGATCTCCAACGCGCCGACCACGTCCTTCGTGGAGAGCGCGCCACCCAGCGCCGCGACGAGGTGCGGCGGAATGAGCCGCTTGGGCTGGATCGCGATGAGGTTGATGATCGCCAGCGTGAGCGCGACGAGGCTGAGGAGGATGATCACGTACCCCGTTACCCCGCCGTTGTTGATCTGCTCGAGCAGCGTCATGCCGCGATCCGCCTCGTCCTGGGCGAGCAGGAGCATCGGGTTGAAGGCGGGCTGGAACGGGGCGCTGATGGTCATGGTCGAGTCTCCGAGGCGGCCGCGCGCGGCGCGGCCGTGTGGTTGAGCGGGTGGGTCGGATCGGTTCGACGGCGCTCGGCGCGAAGGGAGGAGGCGGCGGCGCTGCGTCCCATGGAATCCAGGATCGACGCCGCTCGTTCGACGGCGAAGCCCGCGAGGTAGCGATGCTCCTCGCCGTGCGTCGCGGGGATCGTCAGCAGATCGACCAGCCCCTCGCGCCGCCGGTCGAGGTCGCGTTCCTCGACGCGCACCGTGCCGCGCATGAACAGCGCCCAGGGCGTGAGCGGGCCCGGCTCGCGCAGCGGCCGCGCCATCACCTTCTCGACATCGAGCGGCAGGGGGCGGACGCGTTCGATCGCGGCGACCAGCGCGGTGACGACGACGACGCCCGCGTCGCGGTCCCACGACTCGTCGCTGCGGTAGAAGTCCGCTGAGTCACTCACGGCGAGGCCGAGCGAGAGGCGCGCGGCACGCGCGTAGAGCGCCGCGAGGCGCGCCGACGCTGGCGCGTCGGGCACATAGTGGTTGAGGTCCGCGAGCATCTGCTCGACCCCCGCGGATTTGCCCCACATCGGCGGCAACTGCGGGCACAGCCCCGACTGCGCCTCGACGACGGGTCGCATCGAGAGGTACGCCGTCGGCTTGAGGCCGGCCGCGAGCAGGCGATGCATCTCGAGCCACGGCAGCACCGCCGCCGCACGCGCCTCGCGCGCCACGCGGCAGCGGAGCAGGCCCTCGGCGACGATCAGCGCCGTCGCGTCGGTCCGGTGCGTCGTCTCCGAGAAGAGTTCGTCGAAGATCGGTTCGGCGGAGGCGTAGTCGCCGCGCTCGACGCGCGACCGCGCCCGCCAGAGGCGCTCGCTCAGATCGAGATGGGTATTGAAGGCCTCGGCGAAGCGCTGTTCATCGGTTTCGAGGTGGCGCGCCCGGTCCCAGGTGACGAGCAAGTCGCCGGACTCCGAGCCGCGGGCGGCGCGGAAGAGCACGCCGTCGGCCGTCACGTCGAGGGTGCGTCCTTCGAGGGGCGCCGTCTCGCCGCGGCGGTGGAGGCGGTCGGCCAGGGCGAACCCCTCCGCCGCCAGGGCCGCGGCCGTCGCCAGCAGCCAGGCCGCGAGCGCGCGCGAAGATCGACCGGCCGACTTCCGCCCGCCGATCACGGGCCGTCTCCCTCGTCGGGCACGTAGCGGTACTGTCCGCCCGACTCGTTGGCGATGCGGCGCATCACTTCTTCGCCGCCCCGGTCGCCGAACACGATCGTGTTGATCTTCGTCCGGCGGCCCTTGCTGTTGAGTTCGCCGATGAGCGAGGGCAGCACCTCCGTCTGCTGGCCGTCGGTCATGAAGTAGATGACGTCGGGCCGCGGCTTGAGTTTGAAGGCCTGCTCGAAGGAGGAACTCGGCTCGGTCCCCCCGCTTGAGATGAGTTTGTTCACCCAGGCGCGGGCGCGGAACTTCGAGGGCTCATCCGCCTTCGACCAGCGGAACGCGCTGTGCATCGGGATCGCCTGGTCGTTGTAGGCGATGACGAGGAAACTGGCGTGCGAGGGCAGGCGGTTGATCGAGTCGACCAGGTTTCGCCGCAGCGTCCCGATGCGATCGGACTGCGACATTGAACCGGAAACGTCGACGATGTAGACGAAGCGCGTGCCGCGCGATTCGACGCCGAAGAAACTCGTGCCCGAGCCGCCTCCCTCGAGCGTTTCGCCGGGGCTGAACTCGTCGCCCGAGCCGCCGAGCGTGTCGATGGCGCCGGGATCGGCCAGGTCGACGGCCACGCTCGCCACGTCCACCTCGAGCAGGTCGGCGGGAGACTCGATCGCCTTGGCCAGCGAGGGATCCAGCGGCGAGGCGAGGGCATCGGTCGGCGTCTCGTCCAGGTCCTCGAGTTCCTCTTCGGAGAGGGTCGCGAACTCGATCTCGACCTCGCGCCCGTCGCCGCGCACCGGCGGATTGATCACCAGAATCGCCGCGATGATCAGGAAGATCGCGTGCAGGATGACCGACACCGCCGGACCGATGACGTTCTCCGGCTTGCGGAACGCCGGGTGGTGCGCGCCGTCCTGCGGGACGAGTTCGATCGGCTCGACGCCGCTTCCGGAGTATTTCGGCTGGGAGATCGGCTGCTGGTTCATGCGTCATCCTGCCGGCAGGGGTGGCTGCGAGGGTCGCACGGGGCACGCGCTGCGGTCGGGCCCGGTCCGGGTCCAGGAGGCGGCGCCCGTGCCGAGGCGCCGACGCTGAACTGTACGGTCGCAATCTCCGGTCGGTTGCGGCCGGGAAAAGACCCCGGGTCGCCCGACCCACCCGGATGCGCCGGGCCGGTCCGCCGATCACGATTTCATTATAGGGCGCGGCGGAGGGACCGAACGCGAGCCGCACCCGACTTGACCGCGCGCTGCGCCCCGACTCCAATGCACTCACCCCATCGGACAGGAACCTCCATGCCTGAATCGTCCCGCTACCGCAAAGTCCTTCTGAAAGTCTCCGGCGAGAGCCTGGCCCAGGCGGGCGCGCTGGGCATCGACGCCGACGCCCTGAACCTCCTCGCGCACGAGATCATCGCCGCGACGCAGACGGGCACCTCGATCGCCGTCGTCATCGGGGGGGGCAACATCATCCGCGGCGCCGCTCTCTCAAAGGCGGGCCTCATCCCCCAGGCCAGCGCCGACTACATGGGCATGCTCGGCACCATTATCAATGGCATCGCCCTCAAGGAGACGCTCGACACCCTCGGCCAGCCGACGCGCCTCCTCTCCGCCCTCAACATCACCTCTGTCGCCGAGCCGTTCATCCGCGGCCGGGCGCTGCGGCACATGGAGAAGGGGCGCGTGATCATCCTCGGCGGAGGCACGGGCAATCCCTTCTGCACCACCGACACCGCCGCCGCTCTCCGCGCCACGGAGTTGCAGTGCGACATCATCCTCAAGGCGACCAAGGTGGACGGCGTCTACACCTCCGACCCCAAGACCGATCCGAAGGCGAAGCGCTATGAACGCCTGACCTTCGACGAGGCGATCGCGGCCCAGTTGAAGATCATGGACCTCACCGCCCTGTCGATGTGCATGGAGCAGCGCCTGCCCATCGTCGTCTTCGACTTCAAGGTGCGAGGCAACATCAAGGCGGTTGTCGAGGGAAGGCCCATCGGGACGATGATTACCTGCGGGGAGAAGTAGCGGCGCCGCGCCGCGGGATGCGAAGACGCCAGCGGCCTCGCGGAGTGCAACACACTCGTTCACTCAATCCCTCGATGCCTTTCCCCTGGTGCCCAGTGCCTAGTGCCTATTGCCTATTGCCTTCACCCCAATGTCCCTCCTCCACGCCGCCATCCTCGGGCTCGTTGAAGGCATCACCGAGTACCTCCCCATCAGTTCAACGGGACATCTCATTCTGGTTTCTGCGCTGCTTGGTCTGGACTCGCCCGAAGTCAAGGACTCGGTGGATGCGTTCAACATCGTCATTCAGGGTGGGGCGATCCTCGCGGTGCTCGGTCTCTACTGGCCGCGCGTCGTGGCGATGCTGCGCGGCCTCGCCGGGCGCGACGCCGCGGGCCTCAGACTCGCCGTCAACATCGTCGTTGCGTTTCTCCCAGCGGCCGTGCTCGGCGTGTTGCTGGACGATTACATTGATGAGCATCTCTTTCATCCCGCGCCGGTCGTCGCCGCTCTGGCGCTGGGCGGGGTGTGGATGATCGGCATCGACGTGTGGTACAAGCGGCGAAACGGGGGCCAGAGCGAGGCCGGCATGGCCACGCGAAGCGCGAGGCCATGCCACCCGCCCCTCGAACCCGACGTCCCCGGAGCGCCGGGCACGATCGAGAGCCTGACGATTCTCCAGGCGCTGGGGATCGGCCTGTTTCAGTGTGTGGCGATGTGGCCGGGCACGAGCCGGTCGATGATGACCATCGCGGGCGCGATGATGCTCGGCCTGCGGCCGCGGCAGGCGGCGGAGTTCAGTTTCCTCCTCGGCCTGCCGACGCTCGGCGGGGCCTGCGTCTACAAGGCGATGAAGAACACCGACGATCTCGCGGCGCTCGGGGCCGGGCCGATCGTGGTCGGCACGCTGGTGGCGACGCTCTCGGCGGCCGTCGCCGTCCGCTGGCTTGTCGCGTTCCTCAACCGCCACGGTCTGACCGCCTTCGGCGTCTACCGCCTCCTGCTCGCCGCCGCCTTCGCCGCGCTCGTCTTTAGCGGAATGGTGACGCTGCGCTCGTGATGCCGATGAAACCGGAGCAACGCCGCCCCCCTCCACTGCGCGCCCGCGCGCTCCCGGCGCGACGCCCCGCGCCCTTCACACCTCCATGAGCACCTTGATCACGCCCGGTTGCC
>WYBR01000104.1 GCA_011525805.1 Vicinamibacteraceae bacterium | reverse complement strand
TACGGGCGGGACGCCCATGCTCCGTCTGTCGGATCGACGGCGACTTCGACGGGGACGTTGCGGCTCACCTCTCTGGAAAGGTGCATCGTGAAGGACGACTCGCGGAAGGCGATGTCGAGGCCGCGCGTCTTGAAGCCGTACTCAACCGAAGCATCGCTCCACTGCCCCTGGTTCTCGACGAAGTAGACCCCGCGCAAGCCCAGCGACATGACCTCAGCCGTCGGCGCCTGCCGCGCGACCGCGCTTCCCGAGCACACCGAAACCGTCAACGCGATCATCGCCGCCGCGGCTGTGCGAATCTGCCTCATCCTGCACTCTCCTTCGGTTCCGCGTCGCTTCGAGGTCGGGCACGCTGCACGAGTGCCGGCGGCGCATTCCAAATATACCGCCGGACGAGGGGGTCTGCAAGGGGTGATTTCCCCGATTGCAGAAGAAAGTGTGCAGGCCGCGCGGCCCTCCACGCACTCGCCCCCTCTCGGACTCACGACGCGCGGGGCTTGCGTCCCGTGCCTGCGGCCGCTATCTTGAACACATGAAGCACATGCTCCCTTCTCCGCTCGTTTCGCTCGCGGCCGTAGGGCTGGCCGTCGGGCTCTTCTATGCCCCCGCCCTCGCCCAGCACAACACACTCACCCCCGACGAGGCGGCCTCGGGCTGGAAACTCCTCTTCGACGGCCAGACCCTCGACGGCTGGACGCCGACGGGCAACGCCATCGCGTGGGTCGTCGAAGACGGCATGATCCAGTGCCGTCCCGGCGGCGGGGGGTGGCTGCGCACCATCGACCAGTACCGCGACTTTGAACTCCTCGCCGACTTCCGCATCGCCAAGGGGGGCAACAGCGGCCTGGCGATCCGCGCTTCCTCCACCGGCGACCCGGCGTTCACCGGAATGGAACTTCAGATCTACGACAGTTTCGGCCAGGAGCCGGGCATCAACGGCTGCGGGGCGGTCTACAACGCCATCGCGCCGCGCGTGCAGGCTGTCAAGGAAGCGGGGGAGTGGAACACCTACCGCATCCGCATCGAAGGCGACACGCTCAACGTCTGGCTCAACGATCAGCACATTCACATCGATGAGAAACTCGACGAGCGCGGCATCCGCCACCGCGCCGAGGACAAAGTCCCGCTCAATTCGCGCATCAAGAGCGGCTACATCGCCGTGCAGGATCACGGCGACGGCGCGTATTTCCGCAACTTCAAGATCAGACCGCTCAACGTCCATCCGCTCGACAAGGCGCCGGCCAAGGGGGAGAACCCGTGGATCGATCTCTTCAATGGCCGCAACCTCGACGGCTGGTTCGCCAAGGGCAACGCAACGTGGACGGCCGAAGACGGGCAGATCGTCGGCCGCGACGGCGGGCCGGGGCACCTCTACAGCGAAGGCTCCTACGCCGACTTCGAGTTGCGCGCCAAGGTGTGGATCAACACCCGCGGCAACAGCGGCCTCTACTTCCGCGCCAAACCGCCGCAGGCCAACCCCGACAACTGGCCCGACGGCTACGAAGCCCAGGTCGATCACAACGACCCCAAGAACTTCACCGGCTCGCTCTACGCCCGCGCTCAGCCTGAGAAACTCATCACCCGCGAGATGGAGTGGTTCGACTACAACATCCGCTGCGTGGGCAACCGCATCACCATCGCGATCAACGGCCAGACGATGCTCGAAACCGAGCAGGACGCCTTCAGCGAAGGGCACATCGCGCTGCAGGGGCATCACAAAGGCTCCGAGGTGCGCTGGCGCGATATCCAGATCCGCGATCTGAGCAAGCGTGATGCGCTCAAGCGTCCCGGACCGCTCTCAGACGGCATCGTTGATGTCTTCTACTGCACGCACTCGGCGGGATACCGACACGATGTCCTTCCCGAGTCGCGCGAGATACTCACGCGCCTCGGCGAGGAGCACGAGTGGCTGCGCGTCGTGGTCAGCGATGACATCGCCGACCTCACGCCCGAGCGCCTCGCAAGGACCGACGTGGTGATGTTCTACACAACCGGCGAACTGCCGATGACCGAAGAGCAGAAGAGCGCCTTCGTCGCCTTCTGCGAGGGCGGAGGCGGATTCGTCGGCGTCCACAGCGCCACCGACACCTTCTACCAGTGGCCGTGGTACGTGCAGCATATCGGCGGCTGCTTCGACGGCCATCCGTGGCACGAGCACGTCGGCATCAAGGTTCTCGACACCGACCACCCCGCGACGCGCTGCTTCGGCTCAGACCGATTCGAGATTCACGATGAGATCTACAAGTTCCGCAACGGCGCCGACGACCGGCATCTGCTGCTGCAACTCGACGGCGCGAGTGTGAAGGACCTCGCCAACGGCTACTTCCCCGAACTCTCGTGGACGAGCATGACGGGCAAGGGGCGGATGTTCTACACCGCGCTGGGGCATCGGGCCGAAGTCTGGCGCGACCAGCGCTTCATCGAGCACCTCCTCGGCGGCGTCCGCTGGGCGGCAGGGGTGGAAGACTGATCGGCAGACTGCGCTCGCATGTGGGCCCGGTTGAGCGCGACCTATCATCGGGCATGTCCCCAACGCTTTCCGCCGGCCAGCCCGCCGACACCAGCCGCCTCGACGGCCTCATCGAGAGCCTGCGCGCCATCAGCCGTTCCGACGATCCGACGGAGATCGGCCGCCACGCCGGCCGCGGCATCCGCCACTTCGTCCCCTTCGACGCGATCGCCTCCGTTTCAGTGCGCGATCTGCCTGCGGGCTGCTACAAGGTGACGCGGAGGATGATCGGCAATCGCCCGCTGCGCGAGGCGGTCAATCCCTGGCGCGACTGGGCGCGGCTGGAGACGCACCGCGGCGGGTTCATCGGGGATGCGATCAGCGCGCACCGGCCTCGCGTCTTCACCGGCCTCTACCTCCGCAACGACCCGGCGCTGGGCGACGACTTCGGCGAGTACGGCTCGTGCCTCGCCACGCCCCTGTTCGACGGCGGCGAGGCGCTTAACTGGAACTTCATCTTCCGCGACTCGCCTGACGGCTTCACCCCAAGCGAAGTTGAACTCATGATCCTCGTGAGCAACCTCCTCGGCCAGGCGACGCGCAACATGGTCACGGCGCGGAAGGTCGAGGAACTCAACGCCCGCATCACCACGCAACTGCACGAAGTGGCGGAACTTCAGCGCTCGCTCCTGCCGCGCCGGCTGCCGGACTTCCCGCAGATCGAGATGGTGGCGCACTACCAGCCCTGCGAGCAGGCGGGGGGCGACTACTACGACTTTGCGCAGATGACGCCCGAGCAGTGCGCCGCCGCGGGCGGCAGCGGCTGCTGGGGCGCGATCGTCGCCGACGTGGCCGGCCACGGCGCCCGCGCGGCCGTCATCATGGCCATGATGCAGTCCATCGTCCACGCTTATCCCATCACCCCGCGCCTCCAGCCCGACCGCGTCCTCGAGCACCTCAACGAGCAACTGCTCGCCAAGGGCATCGACCGCAGTTTCGTCACGGCCCTGTGCATGAGTTACGATCCGCTCTCGCGGGCGCTGCGCTTTGCGTCGGCGGGGCACTATCCGCCGCGACTCAAGAAGCCGGGGGCGGAGTCGCCGGTGACGGCCCTTCCCGTCGAGGCGGGCCTGCCGCTGGGCATCGAGCCGCGCGTGCGCTACGAGGTGAGCACCGCCGAACTGCAGGTGGGGGACACGCTCGTGCTTTACACCGACGGCGTGATCGAGTCGTTCAACGCGAAACGCGAGATGTTCGGCCTGGGCCGCCTCGACGCCGCCTTGCACCACTGCTCAGGCGAGCCGGGCTGCGTGGTCGAGTCGGTGACGACGGCCCTGCGCGAGCACGAGTCCGGCCAACCCCCCGCCGACGACCAGACGCTGCTGGTGATGAAGGTGCGCGGGTAGGTGCGATCCGATCTCGGCCCCACGCCGCACGGTGGCTGCGCCCACGAAACGGATCACCTACTCGAATGGAACCACTTCGCTCGTCTGACACGTCGTAACGTCGATGAGTTGCAGGTAGCGGCCGCATGCGCCGGCGGGCGCCTGTCCGGAGATGGCGCCGTGACCCTGCGCATCGGATCGTGCCGTGGCAAGCACGCGCAGGCCGGCGCTTCCCAGGCCAAGTTGCGTGCCGGCGCACGGTTGGCCGGGCGGAATCACAAAGTTGCCGGTCGACCCTGCGAAGAGCAGGCCGACGAAGCGGTTGGGTGTGGCGCATGACCACTCGATGACGGCAAGGCCGGGCTGCGGGCAGGAGGTGCTTGCGGTGAGTCGTGGCGTGGTGATGGAAGGCAGTGTCCAAGTGTCCTCCCATCCCTCTTCTGCGCCGCCGAACAGAACGACCTCGCCTCGAAGGCTGTCATAGGCCATGGCATGAGCGAAGCGGGGCGGCGGGCCATCCTGCAACACCTCAGTCCATACGCTGCCGTTCCACTCCCATGTGTTGATGAGTTCGCGACTCCCTCCGTAGAGCACGGAAGCACGCCGAATCGAGTCGTAGACCATCGCCAGGATACCGAAACGAGTTGGTTCAGGTCCGGACTCTGCGCGGAGCGACCAGTTTGCTCCATCCCATTCCCAGGTATCGGTCTGATTACCGTCGGCGTCGTTCCCGCCATAGAGAACCGTGACGCCGCGCGACGAGTCGTACGCCATTGCGTGCCCGAGCCGTGGTGTTGGACCGACCTCGCTTGCGAGCCGCCACTCAATTCCGTTCCACTCCCATGTATCGCCAAGTCGTGTCGATCCACTGTCGGCTCCCCCGAACAGGACCATGACCCCTCGCGCCGCATCGTAGACCATGGCATGTCGGCTTCGGCTCTGTGGCCCAGGCACGGAGATGGACTGCCACTCTTGGCCGTTCCATTGCCACATGTCGCCGTTGAAACCGGATCCAAATCCTCCGAAGAGGATGGCGACGTTGCGGATTTCGTCGAACGCCATCGCGGCGTATCGGCGTCTGCTCGGTCCCGTGGTCGCTGCGATAGCCCATCGTTCGCCGTCCCATGTCCAGGTGTCATTAAGATCGCCGACGAAGCTATACCCGCCGAACGCGATGGTGACTCCGCGCGCGGCATCAAACGCCATGCAATGCTCTGAGCGAGGTGGTATGGCGACCGATCGCCACGCGACGCCATCCCACTCCCATGTATCGCCAAACGGGGTGGAAAACCCATCCTCGCCGCCAAAAAGCACGGTAACGCGACGGTTTTCGTCGTAAGCGGCCGCGTGCCATCGCCGGGCGCCAGGATCGCCGAACCCAACGCGGCGCGTCCATGTCTGGCCATCCCATTCCCACGTGTCGCTATGCGGCTCCCAAGGGGAGCCATCGTCCCCCGCACTGAGAATCGTCACACCTCGAGATGTGTCATACGCCATCGCGTGAACGTACCGAGGCCCCGGACCACCACCGAGGATCTGTCGCCAGGATTGGCCGTCCCACTCCCAAGTCCCGTCGCCCAGCGCGCCCGACTGCCAGCCTCCGTATAAGACCGTTACGCCCCGCCGACAGTCAAACGCCATGGCGTGCCACCGTCTGGCGGAAGGGCCGCTCGATGATGCGTGGCGCCATTCGGAACCGTCCCACTCCCATGTGTCCCCTAGGGCCGACCCTCCAAAGAGCACAGTAACGCCGCGTTCGGTGTCATACGCCATGGCATGCCCACTGCGCGGACCGGGGCCGCTTTGAGCCATCAGCGTCCATGTGACTCCGTCCCACTCCCAGGTATCTCCGCGTGTACCATTCCCATAGCCTCCGAATAGCACCGTCACGCCGCGCCGGCTGTCGAAGGCCATGGCGTGCTCCGTGCGCCGCCCCGGACCGCTGGTTGAGACAAGCAGCCAATCCGTCCCGTTCCACTCCCACGTCTCGTTGCTCGACGACGGCCACACCTCCCCGCCATGCAGCACCGTGACGCCACGTACACTGTCATACGCCATCGCGTGCCGTGCCCGTGCCACCGGCGGCGGGTATCCGACCTGCGACCACTCGCGGCAGTCGCCGCCCGGCTGTCCATACGCGGCGGTGGCTTGCGCGAGCGCGGCGACAGCGGTGAACGCGAGAGAAACGCGTTGCAGAGAAAGAGTACTCAGCATGGCTCCTCCTGCCTCGATCGACGGATGGCTAGCGCACGGGCGCGATTGCGCCGGCGCCACGATGACCCTTCGCGGTCCGGTCTCGTAGAGAATACACCGCGGATGCGGTCGAAATGTTCCACAAAGACGCGGGAACATCCAAAACGGGGCGGATTGCTCGAAGATGCCTGTCGAGCAGATACTTTGTCGCCCGACACGCTTCGTGCCCCTCGCCCGGCACACTTGCGCCGCGCTACCCGCCGAGGGCGGGCATGATGAGCGAGGCGGTGCCCGACACGGCGTCGGCGGTGGGACTATCGAGCCAGAGCCACTCGTAGAAGAGGAACTCGAGTCGCTGGGAGAGCAGGGCGATGCGTCCCATGACGGTGTAGCCAAAGCCGGCGCCGAAGGTGACCATGAGGAACCAGATGCCCAGGCGCGCGGTCTTGCCGACGACTCCTTTGTGCTCGAGGGAGAAGAAGAAATAGATGAGGCATGAGATGACGCCGACGATCATGGTCAGGGCGCCGATGGACGCCCAGATGTCCACGCCGCCCGCCGCATCCTTGACCCAGATGGGGATGATCGTGGCCCGGATCTGGGCGACGAAGTCCGCTTCCATGAATCCAATGAGCCGGAATCCCGCCGTTGCGCCGATGAAGAACGCCAGCGGCCAGCGCGAGATCCACCCCCCGACCGGGGCGAGCCGCCACAACAGCATGATGCTGAGCATCAACGGAAGAAGATACACGTAGTCGGCTTTCGCTTCAGGATCCAGGCCGGGCGTGGCCCACGTTCGTGTCCAGTCCGGCACGATGTTGCCGATGAGGTTGGGAATGATCTGCGTCCAGAAGCCGATCACCATGAGATATGCGGCGGAGGCGCCGACGACGATCGACTCGGCGGTCTTGTAGAACGGATTGTCGCCGTACAGGAATGAGAAGATGCACAGCGTCAGGATCGCGCCGGCCCACAGCCCGATCGTTCGAGGGATGCTCAGCGACACGCCCTCCTCCTGGTGGTCGCGGGGCGGCACCTTGGTGTGGGTTTCCCACGAAGCCGCGACTGAACCATCGTCGGCGTTGACGGTGACCTGTTGGCTCTTCACGTAGACTCGGCCGAAGTTTCCGGTGGCAATCCTCCATCCGAGGAAGATCGCGGCGACCACGAAGATGATCGCCCAGATGGCGTTGGCTCGATTGTTCATCGTGAATCTCCCCGGCGGCGGCCGATGAAGTAGATCACGTTGGCCAGAATGATCAGCAGGACGATGAGGACGTGGCCGACCAGTTGCGGTCCCATCCGCCGCAATCCTTCCTTGGCCGTGGCGATCTTCGCGAGATGCGGGTAGCCGTTGATGACGGCCTGCTCATATTCGGCGGCGGCCTTGATCGCGCCGAGCAATCCAATGAGTTGCTCGGGGATGTAAGGATACAACTGCGGCGCCTGGACGCCCGTCGCGCCTGCGACCATTCGCTTCTTGAACGGCGTGGCGACGTATTGCACCCATTGCTTGGTTCCCGGGTCGCCGGCGCTTACGTTGACGATGAGATCCATCGCCTGAACGCTGGTGACCCCGTTCATCATGGGAATCGTCTCCACGCCCGTGCCGTAGTGGTCGGTCGTGTAGAGTTTGCGGATGTTCGTGATGACGACTTTGATGACGCCTTCGTTCCCCGGCTTGTAGCCGAGGTTCATGTAGTCCTTCCCATACTCCAGGTGCGGATACTCCCGTTCGAGAATCCGAATGCTGTCCTGAATCATGGGCACGGCCAGGGGCCAGAGCGCCATGTAATACATCTTCAGTTTCTTCTCGGCGCAGTGACGGGTGAAGGCGGAAGCCATCGGCTCCAGTTCGCCGCGGCTGGCCGGGTCGAAGTCCCACGCCATCAGCACCTTGGATCCTTCCGGCAGGTTCTCAATCGCGTTGAAGACGTCCATCACCATGGCCGACGGCTTCTCCGGAAAGGTGACCTTGAGAAGGATCGGCGTGGCGACCGCCAGGAACATGAGCAGAAACACCCAGCGGCGATCGAGCGTCTTGAGGAACTCGTACATGGCTCAATCCTCTCCGGTTCCGAGATAGGAGCGGTCAATCCCCAGCAGCACTTTGAGGGAGGTGGAGGCGATGCCCAGCGCGATTCCGATGTTAATCGCCCGGCTCCCCGCGAGATTGAACACGCCCATGATCGTCTCAGTCAGTTTCTCGAGGCGCAGCCCATTCCAGAGTTGGCCGAAGAACGAAGGCTCGGCGTCGTGCGCCAACTCCGGGAGCCAGCCGGTCAGGATGATCGCGGCATACGTGCGCCCCAGCAGCACGATGAACGCGGTTCCCAGCAGCAACGAGGCTTCCATGTTCTTCGCCCGGAACGCGCGGAAGGCGGCGGACGCAATGTAGAACGCCAGCATGGCGAACATCGTCGAGGTGAGCGGGTAGATCAAATACTCATAGATCCACCACAGGGCGCTGCCTTCGCCGATGTAGTCGCCCGACCACGGCTTGTTCCAGAAAACTTCGTTCGGATGCGTGCCGACCTTCAGCAGGCCAACGGTCAGCGTGATGAGGAAGGCCGCGATAATGATGGCCGAATAGGCCCAGCCCGGACGGCGCTCGGAGACCTTCTTGAGGTTCATCTTCAGCAGGTTGCCCCCGCCGAGGACGAAGGCGACGGCTGCAAGGATGTCGAACCAGATCATGGAGTCTTCGCCCCACGATTCCGTGTACGGAATGAACGTGCTGACGATGATGATGAACCCGACCGTGGCCGCTATAAGAAGTGGCGCAGTTCGTTTCATGGAAACAGCCCCTTGGACCCGAGAATGTAGTCGCGGATGTATGCGGCGAGACTCGCAAGAGCCCCATCACTGCTGCCGGCCATGGAGGCGAGGGTGGCGGCTCCGCAGCCCAAGAGCAGCAGCACGGCGCCCACGACCTTGCCGAAGTCCTGTCCCTTCAGGCTCCCCATCTGGTGCGGTTCGCCCGAGAGATAGGCCGAGGCGGCGAAAAACTCCTCGCCGATGAGGGTGTAGTCGCAGGCGGCCACGAAGAAGGGCAGTTGCGATGGCATGGCGGTCCCCGCCACCTGGATCGCGCCGATCGAGTTGCCCGTCTCGGCAAGAATGAGCGATTCGGCGTAGAACGCGCCCATGTAAAAGCACGCCGCATACTTCTCGCGGACCATTCGCCCGGTCACGCTCGCGACAAAGCCGAACTGCTCGTCGGTGAGGTAGTAGATGTTGTTCTCGTTGTAGGCGTCGGGCCGGCCGGCCGAAAGGTACGCCGCCTGAACCGTCTCGCGGGCCGTCGTCATGACCAGCGATCGGCTGGTCGGCACCTCCAGCGTGGCGTCGTACTCCGCGGTCCGGCGCGCCACGTTGCCCAGCACGGTGAGGCCCGCGATCGTCTGAATGTCGTTGATGTCCTGAATGCCGTTGATGAAGAGTACCGACCGTCCCAGTTCCGTCGCGCGGCCGACGGCTTCGTCCACCGCTTCGAGGCCGGCGATCTTGCGAACCTTGAGATCCTTGCCGCCTCGAGCCGCTTCGATGAAGTAAACGACGGCGCCGCAAATGACCACCAGCAGGATGCCGAACCACGCCTTCTGCACGTTGAACCACTGACGAACCGACCCGACCCCTCCGAGGAGTTCGGCCGGCTCGGAGACACCCTCGTTCACGCCCACCGCCACAATGCGGTACTCGTACTGCGTTCCCACCTTGATCTTCTGGTCGTCTGTCTTCGCGGTGGTTCCCGCGGGCGAGTCGAGGATCTTCTCGCCCCACTCGGCCTGACCCAGTTCCCGGCGGAAGATCCAGTACTCCAGCACGCGCGGCGAGCCATCGGGGGCGTCGTCCGCGGACGCCGCCCACGAGATGAGCAGCGCCTGGCCGTTGTCGCTCGGCCTGTCCCTTACCTGCAGTTCAGACGGTGGGGCCGGCGGCTCCGGGGGTTGAGTGGAGTCCTGCGCCAGCACGTCGATCGCACCCAGCCAGCAGGCCGCTGCGATCGCCAGTGACCTGAGCCGCGCCGTTCTCATACCCACCTCAACTTTCAATGAGTTCCACGTTCGCTCTCGGAACCGTAACAGTTTCTCCCGAATCGAAGCGCACTTCAAGTACCCGCGCCTTGGAACCTGAGCCGAGCACCGCCGGCTCGGGCGGCAGGCCCTTCACCGCCCCGATCAGCCCGAAGTACGGGTCGCGGATTATCCTGACCATCGTACCGACCTCCAGCAGTCCTGCAACATTCCGCTGTCCGGCCGTCTTGTCGGCCGCCGTCGCCGCCAGGGGAATGACGACCTCGGGCCGCATCACTCCCGCGCGGATCTGCGTCGCGCCGTTGACCGCCGCCTCGTGCCCCTGGTGGGCGTCGAGCAACGCGAAGGACCGCTGGGCCATGGCGATGTCGCCGAACCCCTCCGTCACGATCAGCGTCAGGCCGATGCGCTCCGAGCCGGTGATCGCCACGCCGAGGTCGTAGCCGAGCACTTCCTTGAGGTCGGAGTCGTCGATGCCGCCCGAGACGATTGCCGCCACGCCGATGCGCATGGCCTTCTTGACCGCCGTGTAGTGCATGCGGGCGCCGCCGACGATCACCGCTCCCTTCATGTCCTCGGTGATGAGGTCTTCGGTGAGTTCCTGCTTGTGGCTCTTGCAGGCCATTCGGATCGGGCCGAAGGTCTCGCCCCCGATCCCGAAGATGCCCTGGATGAACGCCACCTCCGCCTCAATCACCACGCCTTCCCTGGGCAGGACCTCGACGACGGTGCCGGCCAGGTAGGCGATGACCTGCACCGGCTGCGGCTCGCCGCGGATGATGACCTGCCCCGTGACGGGCGAGATCGTCTCGACCGTTCCCGCCACTTTCGAGGGCACATCCTTCTTGAACATGCCGAAGAGCCCCGGCGTGCGGGCGAGGACGTCGCCGACGTTGACGCGCTGCCCCTCCTGGATGAGCATGCACGCGGGCACGTCGCCCGGGGGCATGGCGAGGAGGTTGGCCATGTTGATGGGCGTGACGTCGCCGGGCATGAACGTCTGCGCCACCACGTCCGTCGCCTTGACCTTCTGACCGACCTTCACGAGCACGTCGCCGGGAATCGGCAGCACCCGCCTTGCCCGGAAGGTCATCTTCGGAGTCACTTTCAGTCCCGGTGTGTATGC
>WYBR01000014.1 GCA_011525805.1 Vicinamibacteraceae bacterium | reverse complement strand
TGTGTTCAACCGTGGCGAGCGCCGCCACGGCACAGCGATCCTTCGCGCACTGTTGGCCGGCTCTCCGGGATTCCCCTCCGGCGGGAAGGCCCTGTGGAGACCCGCCATGACGTCGTCAATCACCCATGCACCACTGATCTCATCAAGACCAAGGCCCGCCAGTTGTGCTGCCGCTCCGACTTCCCAAGCTCGGACCTCGACGAATGCGAGCAGGAGATGCGCATCTACGTGTGGCGCAAGTCCCATCTCTACGACCCCGCCCGCGGCTGCGTTGAGGCATTTGTCAACACTGCGCTGCGAAGCTGGATCGGCATGGAACTCCGCCGGCGCCACCGCCACAAGAGGTGGAATGGCCGCCCCACGATCTCGATCGAGCGCACAAAGATCGAGTGCGATGGCGATGCGGCGTCACTCGGCTCCATGCTCGGCGAGGCTGACGGCCCACGGCACACCCTTCGATCCCGCCCGGCTCCACTTGATCTTCTCATCCTCCAGGAACGCGTCCGCCACGGCTTGGCGCAGCTGACACCCGAGGAGCGCGACTTCCTCCACCACGTCGCGGAATACGGCGTCGCCAGCACCGCCCGCGAGTGGAGCGAGCGGCTCGGCTTCCCGTTCTCCCGACGTCAGGTCGGCAACGAGATGGCGCGAATTCGCCGGAGATTCGAAGATCCGCGACCTTCCGGGCAGTGAGCGCGCAACGCGCCAACGCACGGCATAGGTAACCCATACGCCCACATGCGCAGTCCAGTCTGCCGTGTGGGCACCAATAACAGGAGGCTACCCCCCATGTCCGACACCGTTTTCCGATTCTCATTTCGATCCGGCGTCGACCTGACCGAGGTCGAGGCCACGCTCCACCTGTCCATTCTCGCCGCAGAGGGTCTCTTTGGCGAAGCGCGGGTGCGAATGGAGGTGTCGTACCACGTCGACGCCCCGCACTCCGTCATTCTCATCGACGGGCGGACCAGCGCCGGCGATGCGGTCGTTCGCATCTTCACGGCCTTCATCACCCGCGAGTTCGGTGAGGACGCCTTCGAGGTGCGCCGCACTTCGCAGCCCATCAACCCACGCGCCGCGACCGCCGGCGCCGCCAACTGATCCCCATTCAAAGGAGTCTTCTTCACATGACATCAATCCAGAGTATCCAGAAGGGTCGGGCCGTCGTGCCGCGACGTACAGCCCTGTTCGGCGTGCACGGCGTCGGCAAAGCACAGCCCCTAGACGCACTCATTCTGACGCCCCATGGATTTGTGAAGATGGCCGACATTGCAGTCGGGGACAGTGTCATCGGCTCGGATGGAAAGAGCCACACTGTCCTCGGCGTCTACCCACAGGGCGACAAGGAAGTCTTTCGCGTCACATTCCGTGACGGCTCAACGACACGCTGCTGTGCGGATCACCTGTGGTTCACCCAGACGTTCGTCGAGCGCCGCGCCGGTCTGGCCGGTGCCGTTCGTCCTCTGCGAGACATTCAGCGAACTCTGCGCTACGGCACACACTTCAACCACGGCGTTCCTCGGGTGCATCCCGTGCAGTTCGCAGCCGTCGATGATCACCTCCCCATCGATCCCTGGCTGCTGGGAATGTTCCTCGGCGATGGCTCATCCCGCAGCACAAGCGTGACCATCACGAATCAGGAGTCGGATATCCAGGCCAAGGTGGCGGCCTCAATCAGTGAGTTGGACGCCAGTGTGAACGTAACCGACGCAGCGACCGCCGTTCGGATTAGAAGCAAGCGACATGGCCGCCCATCGGTCTTGATGGCGGCGATTCGGGAACTTGGTCTCGACGGACTCGAGTCTCACGACAAGTTCATCCCTCCGATCTATCTGCATGCGGGCGTCGAGGAGCGATTAGCGCTCCTCCAGGGTCTGTTGGACAGCGACGGCTTCGTGACCAAACCGGGCGCGGTGGAGTTCTGCACGACCAGTCCGCGCCTGGCGGAGGATGCTTGCTTCCTCATTCGCAGCCTCGGGGGATCGGCGAAGAACATCCTGAAACCCCGGCCCACATTCACCCATCACGGTGAAAAACGAGTCGGGCGTCCGGCCTACAGGATTTTCGCCTCCTTCCCCGCCGATCTCGTGCCGGTTGCCTCCTCGAAGCACATGGCGAAGTGGCAGGAACCGCGCTGGGCGATCCGGCACACCATCCGCAGCATCGAATCCGTTGGCCGGATGCCTTGTCAGTGCATTCGCATTGACGCGCCGGATTCCCTGTACGTCACAGATGACTTCATTCTCACGCACAACAGCACCTTCGCCGCGATGGCTGAGAAACCAGTCTTCATTCAAACTGAAGAGGGAGTCAACGACCTCGGCGTCGATCGGTTTCCGCTTGCGGCGAGGTACGGAGATGTGCTCAACTCTCTCTCCGTCCTCTACTCCGAACCGCATGAGTACCTGACTGTCGTCATCGATTCGCTCGACTGGCTCGAGCGGCTGATCTTCGCCGAGGTCTGCGCCCAGCGCGGCGTCGAATCGATCGAGGACATCGGCTATGCGAAGGGCTACGTCTTCGCCCTGACTCAGTGGCGCGAGGTGCTTGCGGGTCTCGACGCGCTGCGGGCGCACCGCGGTATGTCCGTGATTCTCATCGCACACGCGGCCATCGAGAAGTTCAACAACCCCGAAACCGACTCCTACGACCGCTATGTGCCGCGCCTCCAGAAGCAGGCGTCGGCGCTGATCCAGGAATGGTGTGACGAAGTCTTCTTCGCGACCTACCGGGTGCTCACGAAGACGACCAGTGAAGGCTTCGACCGCAAGCGCACGCAGGGAATCGGTACGGGCGAGCGGATCATCCGCACCACCGAGCGCCCGGCGCACGTGGCGAAGAACCGCCTCAACCTCCCCGACGAGTTCCCGCTCGATTACCGCATTTACGCGGCGTTTGTGCGCGGCGAGAACCCACTCGCTTCCACTGAAACACCCTCAGAACAAGGAGCCTGACTCTCATGGCGAATCTGAATGGATTTGATGCGAACACAGTCGACCCGAACCCCGGTTTCGACCCCATCCCCGCCGGCAAGTATCTCGCCATCATTGTCGCCAGCGAGATGAAGCCGACGCGCAACGGGAAGGGTGAATACCTCCAGTTTGAACTCGACATTCTCGACGGACCCCACAAGGGGCGGAAGGTGTGGGACCGCCTCGTCATCAAGCATCCCAACCCGCAGACCGTCGAGATCGCCCGCGGGACGCTCTCGGCAGTCTGTCACGCGGTTGGCGTAATGGCCCCCAAGGACTCGGCGGAACTGCACAACCTCCCGCTGATGGTCACCGTCGGTCTGAAAAAGCGGGATGACACCGGCGAACTCACGAACGTGGTCAAGTCCTACTCGAAGCGCGAGTGCGGTCCGGGAGCGGCGGGCGCTGCAGTCGCGAACGGGCCCGGCAGCCCTCCTCCGTGGGCGAGGAAATGACGCCAGCAGCCACGCCCAGTTCGAACGGCAAGGCCGTGTTGCGCGAGGTGCTCGACACCTCGCGCGACGCGGCGGCGTCGATGGCGCTTGATGATCGGGATGCGCTGCTGCCAGGTGTCCACGCCGAAGAACTTGACGCGCCCTGTCCCGCGTTCTGGACCACGTGGAAGCGTCTCCAGAAGTCGGCCGGTTCGCGCGTACCGATTGTCATCTTCCGCCGCCGGCGATCGAAGCTCATGATCTGCCTGGCGGCCGAGGATCTGCCGGCGCTGTCGGCCTCCGTGCGCGCGGCGCAGGAGGCGCAGGCCTGATGGAACTGCGCCCGTATCAGCGCGAGGCGGTCGACGCGGTGTACCAGCACCTGCGTGAGCGCGACGACAATCCGTGCGTGGAGATCCCAACCGCAGGCGGCAAGACCCCGGTGATAGCCACGATCTGCCGCGATGCCGTCACGCTCTGGAACGGCAGAGTCGTAATCCTCGCGCACGTGAAGGAACTGCTCCAGCAGGCGCTCGACAAACTCCGGGACGCGGCGCCCGACCTGGCTGTCGGTCTCTACTCGGCGGGCCTGAAGCGCCGCGAACTGAACTATGCCGTCACTATCGCCGGAATCCAGAGCATCTACACGCGAGCGTGCGACCTCGGTCCCGTCGACCTGGTCATTGTGGACGAAGCGCACCTCATAGCCCCCGATGGCGAGGGAATGTACCGGCAGTTCATCAACGAGGCCAAGGCCGTCAACCCGAATGTGCGGATCATCGGCTTGACGGCGACTCCGTTCCGGATGAAATCGGGTTCAATCTGCGCGCCAGAGAACATCCTCAACGCCATCTGCTATGAGATCGGCGTGCGCGAGTTGATTGTGCAGGGATACCTCTGTCCGCTTCGAACAAAGGCGGGTATCGCGCGGGCCGACATGAGCGGATTGCACACCCGCGCCGGTGAGTTTATCGCCGGCGAGGTCGAGGATGTCATGGACACCGACGACCTCGTGCAGGCCGCTTGCGGCGAGATCATCGAGCACACCGCCGAACGGCGAAGCGTGCTCATCTTCACATCTGGCGTGCGTCACGGCCAGCACGTCGTCGAGACGCTGCGGCGCCGTCACGGCGTTGAGTGCGGCTTCGTCGACGGCAACACGCCCACACGCGAGCGTGACTTGCTGCTCGACCGATTCAAGCGCGGCGAACTGAAGTACCTCGCGAACGTGAATGTCCTGACGACCGGCTTCGACGCACCGGCGATCGACTGCGTGGCCATGTTGCGCCCGACACTTTCACCTGGTTTGTACTACCAGATGGTGGGTCGCGGATTCCGCCTGCATCCGGACAAAGCCGACTGCCTCGTGCTGGATTTCGGGGGCAACATCCTGAGGCATGGGCCGGTCGATGACCTGCGCATCAAGGAGCCGGGCAAAGGCGACGGCGAGGCGCCGGCGAAGGAATGCCCGCAGTGTCACGCGGTCGTCCATGCCGCCTACTCGAACTGTCCGGAGTGCGGCCACGAGTTCCCGCCGCCCGAGAAGAGCAAGCACGACGCGCAGGCCACGAGTGCGGGAATCCTGTCCGACCAGGTGACGCACAGCGCCTACGAAGTCACCGACGTGTGGTACGAGGTGCATCGCAAGCGCAGCGACCCCGACGCGCCGCCGTCGATGCGCGTCTACTACCAATGCGGCTTCGCCACGACCTTCAGCGAATGGATCTGTTTCGAGCACACGGGCTATCCGCGGCGAAAGGCCGAGTCGTGGTGGGTGGAGCGATCAAACGAGCCGGTCCCCGCCACCGTCGAGGAGGCCGTCGACATCGCGCGGTGTGGAGATCTCGCCCGGACGCTGTCGATCACGGTGCAGCGCAAGCCCGGAGAGAAGTACGACGAGGTCGTCAGTCATGTCCTTGGCCCCAAGGCCCCGCGTATCGACACCGACGAGGGCGCGGCCCAGTACGCCGCGACACATGGCCCAATCTCCGAAGAGGAAATCCCATTCTGATGCGAGCCGCCATCGCAAGCGAGGTCGCCCGCTTCCTCTACCTGCTCACGCAGCCAGGTGAGGTGTTCGAGGTCCGTGCGCCCAAATGCCTGGAGCGCCGCGGCGCAACCTACACCAGCACCGTCAGCGGGTATTTCACCCACGCCTCGATCGAGACGGCCGCCTCGCTGATCGCCGAACTCGATGAAAGCGGGCTCGCGCCGGGCGTCTACGTCACGCTCAATCCCGTCAGATCCGATCTGCTCGCCCGGGCCGCCAACCGTCTCAAGCGCCGCGCGCCCGAGACGACGGCCGACGGCGACATCGTTGCCCGCCGCTGGTTGCTGGTCGATGTCGATCCCGTGCGGCCCAGCGGCGTGAGCGCGACCGACGAGGAACTCGAGCTCGCCCGGCAGCGGGCCACCGCGATCTTCGTCTTCCTGTCCACGCTCGGCTGGCCGGAGCCGATTGTCGCGATGTCGGGGAACGGCTTCCACCTGCTGTATCGCATCGACCTGCCCGTGGATGACTGCGAACTCGTGCGGCGCGTGCTCGCGGCCGTGGCCGACCACTTCGATGATGAGCAGATCAGGATCGATCGCTCGGTCCACAACCCGGCCCGCATCACCAAGGTCATCGGCACCATGGCGCGCAAGGGCGACGACCTGGCGGCCAGCGAAGGCATCGCGGCGCGGCCGCATCGGCGATCGGAACTAATCAATGTGCCCGACGAAGTTCGTGTCGTGCCGACTGAGGCGCTGCAAGCGATAGTCGAGTCCGCCAAGCCTCCGCCGCCACCCTCGCCGCCTGATCAGATCGAGCGATTCCCATCCACGCCCGAGGGTGTCCGTGCCTGGCTCGAACAACGTGGCGTGCCCGTCAAGGGCATGCGCCGCAACGGCACGAAGACCATGCTCCTGCTCGAACGCTGCCCGATCGATCCCGAGATCGTCTCGACGGGCTCGTCGGACATCGCCGTGCTCGTCGGCGACGACGGCATGCTCGCGTACTGCAACCGGCACAACCGGGGCGAGAACTTCACCTGGCCGGACCTGCGCCGCGCTATCGATCCGGAGTATGCGGCGCGCGGGCAGGCGCATGGTGGTGTCGACCTTTCCGGGATAATCAATCGGGATCCGCCCCAGTTGCCCGAGCGTGTCAGTCCCGTCGAGCCGGCGCCGGCATCGGACGAGCCATCTGAATCGCCCGCCACCGTCGCGCCGCCCGATCCGGGTCTTCTGCCCGCTGAACTGCTCCGCGTGCCCGGCCTCGTAGGCGAGGTCATGGACTTCTGCCTCGAGACCGCGCCGTACCCCAATCTCGCGCTCGCGTTCTGCGGTGCGCTCGCGCTCCAGGCCTTTCTCGCCGGCCGCAAGGTGCGCGACGGCGGCGACAACCGCACCAACGTGTACCTGCTCGGCCTCGCCCACTCCTCGGCCGGCAAGGACTGGCCGCGCAAGGTCAACACCCGCATCGTCCACGAGATCGGACTCTCCGAGTGCCTCGGCGAGCGCTTCGCCTCGGGCGAGGGCATTCAGGATGCGCTGTTCAAGCAGCCGGGCATGCTCTTCCAGACTGACGAGATCGACGGCATGCTTCAGTCGATCAACAAGGCCCGGGACGCCCGCCACGAAGCCATCATGAGCACGCTGCTGACGATGTACTCCTCGTCCAACAGCGTCTATCCCATGCGCCGCAAGGCGGGCAAGGAGTCGCCCGGCGTCATCGACCAGCCCGGACTGGTCATCTTCGGCACCGCGATCCCCAACCACTACTACGAAGCCCTGAGCGAGCGCATGCTCACCAACGGCTTCTTTGCGCGCATGCTCATCCTCGAAGCCGGCCAGCGGGGCGCGGGCCAGGAGCCGAGCATCCGCGACCTGCCGCCGCGCGTGATCGAAACCGCGCGGTGGTGGTCGGACTTCTCACCGGGCAAGGGCAACCTGGAGCACTGGCATCCGGTGCCGAAGGTCGTGCCGCACACCGAGGACGCGAAGGGCCTGCTCGTCGAGATGCGCGGGGAGGCCGAGGCTGAGTACGCTCGGGCCGAGCAGGCGCAGGACGCGGTCGGCACGACGGTGTGGGGCCGCGTGAGCGAGCAGGTGCGCAAACTCGCTCTGCTCTACGCGATCAGCGCCAACGCTCGCGAGCCGTCGATCGACGCCGACGCGGTGCGGTGGGCGCGTCAACTCGTCATGCATCAGACGAGGCGCATGCTGTTCATGGCCGCGGGGCACGTCGCCGAGAATCCGTTCCACGCCGAGTGTCTGAAACTGGTGAAGAAGTTGCGCGAGGCGCCGGGTCGCGAGTTGCCCCACAGCGTTCTGCTCAAGCGGATGAAGATGGATTCGAAGACATTCGGAGCGCTGATCGAGACGCTGGCGCAGCAAGGCGATATCGAGGTGTTGACGGAGGCGCGACCGGGCTGGCCATCGCGTTGGTATCGCTTGCCGAACGGCGTGAAGCTTGAGGGTGAAACTTCGCCCGGAGGTGAAACATGAAGGCCCGAACCTCTCTCATGATTCCCCATGCTTCACCCAAGATTCACCCCCCGAGGGTGAAACTTGAGAATGGCGAAAACAGCCTAATTAAAAGGAAATCAACAACTCTCTATTCATGTTTCTCTCTTTCACCCCCATCCCCGCGCGCTGCGCCCGCCCGCGTGTATTTGCGTGTATACGCGCGAGGAGGGGGTGAAAGGGTGAATCTTGAGGTGCGGCATGGTTCCCCCCTGAAACGAAGGGCAGGTGAGGCCGGCGGGAACAGCCGCGAAACCACACTGACACAAGATAACGCGACCCTGTCCGACTTTTTGGATTGGCGCGCGGTTGGGAAGACGGCGACATGAGCGCAAGTCCAGATGACACCTTGATTTGCCGCCTGGCGGGCGAGTTGTGGGCGGTGTTCGCGCCGTGGCGCGGGCCGTGGGGTGGCGGCGGCGCGGCGGCGGCGTTCCTGGCGCGACGGTCATTCCGATCCGGCGCGGGTCTGCGCTGGCGGCATCAGGGGCGCGATCGTGATGAGCGCGATGAGAATGTCGAGGCGCTGGGAAGGCTGGAGCGACGCGATCTGCTCCACCGTCGCGTTGAACGGACAAAGGTAATCGCCACCCGGCTGCTCGACGCCGGAATCGAGCGGGCGTGCTCGCTCGCCGGCGCACCGTGCTGGCTCGCGGGTCGGGAGGTCTGTCAGCGCCTCGCCGCCGTCGATGATGCGCGGGCCACGATGACGCACCTTGGCACGCGGTGGACGGCGGAGTGGGCCTTGGCGGGCACACCGCCTCAGTGGGCGCAATGCGGGAGCGATGAAGCCGGTCGCGCCAATCGAGGACTCCTGTCGGAACTTGAGGGGCGGGCGATCCCCGCGCTGATCCGCGGCTGGCTGCTGAGCGGCGCCGATCTGGACGGACGGGTGTGGTACTCGATCACGAACGCCGGCCGCGCGGCGCTGACGGAAGCGCCGGCCGAGGGACCGCCGGCGATTGACGCCGACGCCGATTGCGCGCTGGCCTGGCGCGAGGGAGCACACGCGATGCAGGTGCGGCTCGCCGCGGCACCGCGTTCGGAACGCGAGATCGGCTTGCTGCCGTTGCCGGCCCACGGCGTGCCGATCGTGGGCGACGACGTTGGCCCCGGACGCGATGTGCCCACCGAAGGCGGCCGGAACTACGCCGCATCGGCACATCTCGCCACAGGGGCGAACGTGGGCGGCGACATGGCGGCCACCGGGGCGGCGGAATCGCGCCCGAGCCGCCCGGCTACCAGAACAAGGAGAACGGACTCATGAACGCGTTCAAGGTCGAACTGCGGCCGCTGGCCGAGATCAAGCCGTACGAGAAGAACCCGCGGCTCAACGACGACGCCGTCGCGGCGGTGATGAACAGCATCCAGGCCTTCGGCTGGCGGCAGCCCATCGTCGTCGATGGCGATGGCGTGATCATCTGCGGCCACACACGCTGGAAGGCGGCGCAGCGCCTCGGCCTCGAGAAGGTGCCGGTGCATGTGGCGACCGATCTGTCGCCCGAGAAGGTGCGCGCGTACCGCATCGCCGACAACAAGAGCGGCGAACTGGCGGAATGGAATATGGACCTTCTGCCGCTGGAGATGACGGCACTCCAGGGCGCCGGCATCGACTGGTCCTCGCTGGGCTTCAGCGCCGATGACCTCGCGAAGATCTTCGACCCCGGCGTGCAGGAGGGGCTGACCGATCCCGATGCGATCCCTGAGCCGCCCGATGAGCCTATCACGAAGCGCGGCGAGCTGTGGATTCTCGGCGAGCACCGATTGCTGTGCGGCGACAGCGCCAGCGCGGCCGATGTCGATCGACTCCTCGACGGCCAGCCGATCCATCTCGTCAACACCGATCCGCCGTACAACGTCAAGGTCGAGCCGCGATCGAACAACGCCATCGCGGCGGGTGTGACCTCGTTCGCGCGGCGCGCTGATCTCCAGTGCGACCGCTCGACGACCGAGCGCGGCAAGCAGGACCGCGAGCGCAAGGCGAAGCGCCTGCATCACCAGTCCTTCGACGTGGCGAGGCAAGGTGAGAAGAAGCGGACGACCAGGAAGATGCGGGCGAAGGACAGGCCGCTGGAGAATGACTTCGTCAGCGAAGAGGCGTTCGAGGAGATGCTCGATGCGTGGTTCGGCAACCTCGCACGCGTCCTGATCCCCGGCGGCGGCTTCTACATCTGGGGCGGATACGCGAACCTCGGCAACTACCCGCCGGCGCTCGCCAACGCCGGGCTGTACTTCAGCCAAGGCATCGTGTGGGACAAACAGCATCCGGTGCTCACCCGCAAGGACTTCATGGGAGCGTTCGAGCTGTGCCAGCCGCCGGGCACTCAGGTGCTCACCCCGTCGGGTTCGGTCACCATCGAGAGCCTGCTCGACTGGGATCGCGTTATCGGCGTGGATGTGTCGAGCACGCGGTTCATTCAGCCTCGCCAGGGCGTCGAGGTCGCCCGTGCGACCAGGGCCTACGACGGCAATCTCTACGGCGTGGTCGCGGATGATCGCACGACATGGTGTACCGACGGGCATCTCTGGTCGGTCAGACTGGTTCCCAACGCTGATCGGCTGTGGGGTGTCTACCTGATGCGCCGAGGGAACTGGTGGCGAATCGGCAAGGCGAAGATTCTCACCACCTGGGGCTTGGGCGTGAAGCAGCGCCTGGCCAAGGAGGACGCCGACGAGGCATGGATTCTCAGCGTCCATCGCACGAACAGCGAAGCGATGATGCGGGAGCAGGTGTGCTCGGTCCGGTACGGGATTCCCACGACATACTGGACGCAGGGCTTCGGTGAAGCTCGCTCGCTGACACGCTCCCCTGAAGCCGTCGCGGAAATGTACGCCCAACTCGATCTGGATGCGATGCGCGAAGGGGCCATGCAGGCGCTCGCTGATCATCACCGTTGCGAACGATTTCCATTCGTGGAGCGCGGCAACAGGCGAAACAAGTACGGCCGGCGCGTCAATCTCACGATTCGAACATGCAACCTGCTGCCTGGGGCGATGGTCGTTCCGCTCAAGCTGCGTCGCATGCGCGTCGAATGGCGCCCGCTCCGCGCCGTTGATGTGCAACGGTACAACGGGTGTGTGCATTCGCTCGGAGTTCCCAACGGGCAGCACTACCTCGCCGATGGAATCGTCACGCACAACTGCTTCTACGGTTGGCGCGAGGGCGCAGCGCACCGCTTCTTCGGCCCCAACAACGTCGCCGACCTCTGGCACGTCAAGAAGGTCAATCCGGCGTCAATGGTGCACTTGACTGAGAAGCCGGTCGAACTCGCCGTGCGCGCCATGCAGTACTCGTCGCATGCGGGTGAGAATGTGCTCGATCTGTTTGGAGGATCGGGGTCCAGTCTGATCGCTGCCGAGCAGACCGGTCGCCATGCGTACCTCATGGAGATCGACCCGGCGTACTGCGATGTGATCGTGCAGAGGTACGAGCAGTTCACGGGAAAGAAGGCTCAGCGCCTGGCCGCGCGGGCCGGCGGCGCGAGCTCTGGCGATGAGCCGGGGCGGGCGTCATGAGGACCCCGTCCACCATCCTGTCCGCCCATTTGGGTGCGTTCTCAGTCGGCGCGGGCCGAGGAACGGCCATCCATCCGCACGTCGGCAAGAGGCGGGAGGCAGACGCGCGCCGTCGAGTCGATCCACTCCGTCATGTTGGGATGGGGGCAGAAGCCCCGACCGTCCGCGACGTAGTTCAAGCCCTCGAGCACTCGGGTGTACGGGCCGAAGCCCGCCACGCGGAAGGGAATCACGATGACGCGGGCGCCCCCATCGCTGTGCGTCTCGACGTAGTTCCGAATGCGAGCCTCCGCCTCCGCGCGCCGGTCCGGCCAGTCTTCACGCAGCGTCTCGCAGCGGACATCGACGAACGGGGCGATGTCGCGCAGTTGCTCCGTGCGGCGCCGCATGTCCGCCAGCCACCGCTCGTTCTCGCCGTCGTCGCCGGGGCCATGCGCGAGGATCAGGATGCACTCGCCCGCGGGATTCACACTCAGCGATCGCACGCGGTCAACGAGGATCTCATCCACCAGTGGCGACTCAGCGACGCCTGTCCGGCTCAGGAGGAAGGTCGATTCCGTCTCGATCGGCGTGGGCGGCTCCATCACGTGTCCACCTCCCGACTGCTCGGCTTCCGCGGGCTCGTGCGGCGCGACTGCCGTCGGAGGATGATGCGCGGCGGGGGCCGACTGGTGTGCGCCATGATTCCCATGATGTCCCGCATCCGGAGTCGACTCGCGCAGACCCAGGATGTACTCGGTGTCCCCGAGGAAACTCTCCGCCGAGATGAACATGCGGACCACCGCGATCTGGTTCACGCCCTGCTGCTCAAGCCGCTCCGTCGCGGCGCGGAGCGTCGAGGTCTGCGCCATGCCATAGGCGATCTCGATGGGGTAGCGCTCCCGCAGGGGCTCGACCGCCCGTTCGACATCCTCATTCCACTGAGCACTACCACCGTGGGCCATGACGAGGACGCCGCACCGGCTCGGGTCGACGGCCTGCGCTTCATGCTGAGCCTGGCTGTGGGCCCCGAGGGAATGGGAACCGCATGCGGCTGTGGCGTTTCCGGTCGAGGGGGGGCTCTGGCACCCGGTCAGGGCGGGCGGGAGGATGAGGGAGAAGCCGACGATATTGAGAATGAGTCTCAGTTGCATGGCGGCATGGTATCCACCGCCCTTCCGAGGTCAATGCAGGGTGATTTCCCTGATTCCACGTCATGTAGACACCCGGGATGTGCCCGCAGACACAGCCGCGGCGGCGGGCGCTACGGCTGTGAATGGTGGAGTCGGGTTGGCGGGCTACTCGCTTGGTGCAGCCGCCTCCTCCGGCCCCTTCTCGCGCAGGGCGTGGTACTCGATCAGCGCATCTTCGTAGACGAAGTCGCTCGCGGCGACGTGCTTGCGGTTGCGCGCAGGCACGATGCAGGACCGCTCCTTGAGGAACGCGATCGCCACCGCGACCTGGGACCACGGCGGCATGTTCGTTTCGTCACCGCCGCCCGCCTTCGCGCGAATGTCCTCCATCGTGAAGGAGGCGTTGCCCATCTGCTCGATCGCGTAGGCGACGTCGTCGTAGACCTGCTTGGTGCAGGCGTGCTCGTAGGGCGTGCCGCGCTTGGGGATGACGCGGCGGAGCAGCGCGCCGCTCGGGCCGTCGACGGTGAACGTCTCATTGAGTTGGCGCGGCATCGGGATCACCTCCTTCCGGTCGCGCCATGGGCGGCGTGTAGATCGTCGAGCAGGCGGCGCAGCGCACCTGCTCGCCGTCGTCGATCCAGATCAGGCGGTCGATGCAGCGCTGCCCGCAGGTCGGGCAGGCGTCCTCGGGGTCGACCAGATCATCGTTGCGTTGACAGATCATGGGTTGTTGGTCCCTTCTCAAAGCGCCAGGCGGGTGATGACATCGTCGATGCGTTCATCCTCGGGCCGGGCGAGAGCGATGAGCCTCGTTACGACCTCGGCGCTGAGCATGACCAGCGCCTCGGTCTGGTTGATCTCCACGGCCGGCCCCATCTCGGTGACGGCATGCTCGCTCAGGGCGTGGAGCGTGGACTTCTTGAGGAGGACGACGAACTTCATCGCTCACGCCTCCTTCCCGGCCGCCGTGAAGCGGCCCTTGTCCACCTTGGCGAAACGTGCGTCCTTGCCCTTGGCGGCGATCTCGC
>WYBR01000103.1 GCA_011525805.1 Vicinamibacteraceae bacterium | reverse complement strand
GAAGCGGGTCGATGTGTGGCACCCGACGAGCGCCGTTGCCCTTCGCACTGCACTCTCGCTCAGAGCCGCGAGCGTGCAGTGGCACCCACTTTGGCGCGGGGTGGCATCGATCGCCGCCGCTCTGGGCGGAGATCGATGCGAACGTGCAAGTGAGTACGACCGCCTTCGCTCGCTCGACACACATCGCCCGAAGCGGGTCGATGTGTGGCACCCGACGAGCGCCCTTGCCCGCTCGGCATGCATTGACTCCAGAGCGAGTTAATGCATGGCACCATCAATCGACCGCCGTTGCCCGCCGCACTGCACTCTCGCCCAGAGCCGCGAGCGTGAAGTGGCACCCACTTTCGCGATGGGTGGCATCGATCGCCGCCGCTCCGGGCGGAGATCGATGCAAACGTGCAAGTGGGAACGACCGCCTTCGTTCGCTCGGCACACATCGCCCGCCTTCGTTCCAACTCAGGCCGGGGAAGCGGGTCGATGTGTGGCACCCGACGTCCGCCGTTGCCCGCCGCACTGCACTCTCGCTCAGAGCCGCGAGCGTGCAGTGGCGCCCGCCATGCTTGAAGTAAAACTGCACTACGGCGCATAGCGGTCTTCGAGGACGGCGAACTCGCGCCGCAACCGCGGGCCGCCCAACTCCGGATCGATGAGGCGCAATCGTCCGAGGCGCGGCCCGATGCGGTCAGTGTTGCGCTGCGCTGCGTCGAAGATCTGGAGGATTCGCAGTTCGGCGAGCCAGAAGACGGCGTCGCGCGCCTCCGCCCGCGCCGCCGCCAGCCTCTGAAAGCCCGGCAGCGCCTCCGCCCAGCGCTGCATCGCATAGAGGCACTCGGACCGGCCGAGAATCGCCTCCGCCGAGTGCTCGCGCCACACGAGAACGCTCTCGTACACGCCCAGCGCCTCGCTCCATCGCTCGGCCAGGCGCAGCGCGTCGGCGTGGCTCAGCGCCGCGGCCAGCCCCGTCTCGCCCGAGTCGCTCAGCGGCTGCGCGATCGAGTGCCCCAGGCGCGTGAGCGGCTCGATGCGCTGCTCCGCCATTGCCTTCGCCTCGTCCGCTTTCCCGGCGTCGAGCAGGCGCTGCGCCTCGGCGGCCCGGGCCGCGCCGATCCGCGCGATGAAGCCCAGCGCGCGCTGCGGCGAGCGGTCCGCCAGTTCGCGCAGGTCGCGCTCGATCTGCTCCGTCTGCCCCGTCGCTTCGAGGATCGAGATGCGGGTGTCGATGATCTCGGCAGCGAGAGACTCCTCGACGCCGTCCTGGTCTTCAAGCCCCGCCAGGCGCGCCAGCGCCGCCTCGTGCTCGCCGAGGTCGCGCTGCGCCTGCGCCGCGCGCACCTGCGCTGCGGCCCGGTAGTAGCGCAGGTCGTCCGCACGCCGCGGATCGAGCACGGCCGCGGGCGCGGCCCGGTCGATGAGTTCGAGCACGCGCTCGGCCGCCGACCTCGCCTCCACGAGCATCGCCCGGCGGCCGCTCCCCTCCGCCGCCGACGCCTGCTTCCATCGCACGCCGGCGACCTGAAACGCCGCATCGACGCGAAGCGCCGAATCCGGCCCGACCTGCGCGAACGAATCCGCCGCCTCGTCGAAGCGCCCCCGCCCCGCCAGCAGCAACCCGCGCTCGTACGCCCACCGGTCAAACCCCGGCGCCTGCGGAAAGCGATCGAGGATGAGCGTGAGCGCCTGCTCGTAGAGTCTTTCGAGTTCGGCGCGGCGAGGCTCGCCCGCCAGCGCTGCCGAGAGCGTCGCAGCCGCGCGCTCTGCCGCGTGCGGGGCCCGCGCGTCGGCCGCGAACCGACCCGCCAGGTCGAGCCATCGGGCGCACGCCGCCTCAACCTCGCCTCGCTGCGCATGGAGATTCCCCAGCGCCATGAGCAGCCGCGGCGTCAGTTCCTCCGATTGGCCGTGTCTGGCGAGAAGGTCCTCGAGCAACGCCTGCGCTTGCGCCTGCTGCTGCGGTTCGTCCGTGAGACGCTCCGCCCGGGCCAGCGCCATCTCCGGCGGAAGGTCCGCCAGCGCGATCGACTCAGGCGCGATCAGACGCCACCGCCCCGCGACCACGTCCTCGCGCTGCGCGGCGTTGAGGGGCAGGAAGTCATTCTGGAGGTAGAAGCGGTAGAGCCTCACCGCCTCGGCAACCAGGCGCTGCGCCGCCTCCCCCTGCGCCGCGCGCCACGACCCCGGACCGCCGCTCCCGCCGACGATCTCATCCGCGATGAGCCGGAATCGCAGGTCGCACGCGAGCAGGTAGGCGAAGGGATCGCGCCGGATGTGGTCGAGCGAGACGAGCCGGTCGATCGCCGCCGAAGCCGCGGTCCGGCCTTCGGCCCGCGCGAGCAACTGCACCGCGCCCAGGCGCGCCCGCAGTTGCGCGATCGCGTCGGCCTGGGGCGCGGCGATCACCGCGTCAAACTGCCGCCTCCCTTCGTCGAACCGACCAAGCCGCGTCTGCGCCACACCGATGAGCGAGCGCGCCCGGCTGAGCCAGGGCTCGGCCAGTTCGCCCACCAGCGGCGTCAGCGTCTCTGCGACGACGCGCCACTGGTCTTCACTTCCTCCGGAATCATCCACCGCCGCGGCGAGATGCGCAGCGCACGCGTGCAAAAACGGCAGCCGCTGCCGCTGCTCCACGTGCAGAAGGCGTCGATGCCGCTGCTGCATCGACGCGCTGCCCGCGAAGTCGGGATGCTCCTCGAGATCGAGAATCTCGTCCGCGAGCGCGACGGTCGCGTCATCGACCAGTTGCAGCGCCTCGCGGGCCGCGGCCGCGAGCGCCTCGCGCTGCGCCTCGTCCGCGACGCCGAACTCGGCCGTGAGCGCCGCCGCCCCCTCCGCGTGGGCGAGGAAGAGCAGGCTGAAGGCGAGGTCGGCCTGCCAGAGCGGCAACCGCGGATCGGCCGGGAAGGCCTCGACCAGCCGCCGCCGCGCCGCGATGAGATCGTCGATCGCACGCGACCGGTCCGCCGGCGTGCGCTGCTCGTCGGCGAGCGACGCCTGGAGTTGCGCGATGGCGATGAGGTGCGGCATCGCCCCGTCGGCTCCGCCTCCGGTCTCGCGCACGTACTCGAGGAGATCGTGCAGGCCGAACTCCGCCAGGCCGCGGAGGAACTGCTCCTGGTCGAGTTGCTCGTCGAGACTCTGGGCGCGCGCCGGGGTCGTCGCCGCCGTCCACAGGAGCGCCGGCAGGAGCGCGCAGATCAGTCGGAGTCGCCGCATGGAGCGATTCTACCGGCTCCCCGCCGCTCCAGCCGCGCGCGATGTCCCTTCAGGCCCGCGCGCGAGCAGGGGGTGGCATCGATCGCCGCCGCTCCGGGCGGAGATCGATGCGAACATGCAAGTGAGAACGAGCGCTTTGGTCCGCTCGACACACATCGCCCGAAGCGGGTCGATGTGTGGCACCCGACGAGCGCCCTTGCCCATCGGCACTGCACTCTCGCTCAGAGCCGCGAGCGTGCAGTGGCACCCTCATTGGCGCGGGGTGGCATCGATCGCCGCCGCTCCGGGCGGAGATCGATGCGAACGTGCAGGTGCGCGAGTCCCACAAGGGGTGCCACACAGCATCGCGCCAGCGTGCTGTGTGCGAATGGGCAAGAGCAAGCGTCCGCCCTTGCCCGCCGCACTGCACTCTCGCTCAGAGCCGCGAGCGTGCAGTGGCACCCGACGGCCGTCCTTGCCCGCCGCACTGCACTCTCGCTCAGAGCCGCGAGCGTGCAGTGGCGCCCCGCGCGCGAACGGGGGTGGCATCGATCGCCGCCGCTCGCCGCGCTACCCCGCCGCGCGGCTGACGGTGGTGATGAGCACGTCATCCTGCGTGGCGCCGTGGCGGTATTCGCTCACCGCCTGCGGAAGGAACTGCGCGAGTTGGACCGGGAAGTCCGGCCGCCACCGCGCCACCACCTGCTCCACGCCGCGCACGCCGAACTGACGGCCTCGCTCGTCCACGGCCTCGATCGCCCCGTCGGTGTAGAGGATCACGAGGTCATCGACCTCCAGCGACGCCGCCTGCATGCCCGGATCGAACGCCTCATCGGGCGCGGCGCCGAGCATGAACGCCGTCGATTCAAGCGCTTCGAGAGAGCCGTCGCGCCGGCGGATGAAAGCGGGGGGGTGGCCGGCGTTCACCCACTCCATCCGCCCGTCGAGGTGAATCCGGCAGAGCACGGCGGTGGCGAAGATGCTGTGCCGCGCCATGACGAGATGGAAGTAGCGGTTCAGCCGCGCCACGACCTCCGCCGGCGAGGCGTCGGGCTGCTCGGCGTAGAGGCGCTGCACCTCGCCGTCCACGCGGTTGACCGTCAGCGCCGCCGGGATGCCGTGGCCGGTCACGTCGATGAGCACGACGCTCAGCGCGCCGTCCGGCGCAGCGTGAACGTGCAGGAAATCGCCCCCCACCTGCCGCATCGGCTCGTAGGCGTAGGCGAGTCGGATCGGGCCTTGCTCGAGCGGCCTCGGAAAGCGGCGTTCGTGAATCTTCCGCGCGTCGATGAGGTCGCGCCGGCTGCGCGAAAACTGCCGCCGCAACTGGTTCACCTCCACCTCGTTGCGCAGGCGGCTGATGCGCCACCAGCACAGCAGCAGCCCCACGCTGATGATCGACGGCGCGACAAGCGCGCCGGTGATCAGGTGCATCACGCCCAGCGGCTCGACGAGCGCCGTCGTGATCAGCCACGCGGGATAGAGCACCAGCAGCGGCTGCACGCCCTGCCGCGGCGTCCACGGCAGCAGACCGCAGGCGAAGAAATGCGACAGCGCGATGACGAGGATCACCGGCGCCATCGCTCCGAGGCGCCAGCCCTCCGTGTTGAGGTGGTGGATCTCCTCGCCGATCGCGCCCCCGATCGACCACAGCCCGCTGAGGATGAGCACCCAGTAGGCCGTGCGCACCACGCCGCGCCCCGTCTTCACCACCTTGCGCACCAGCACCAGCGCCGCGACCAGCGTCGCCAGCCGCAGCGCGAGCACGCCGAGCAGGATCGGCTCGCGCAGCATGGCGAACGGGGCCGCCTCGACGCCCTCCATCGACCGCACCGCCAGGTACACCGCCCCGGCCAGCGCGTACTGAAGCCCGATCAGCCCCAGCCACAACGAGATGAGCCAGGTAAAGCGCAGCCGCAGCAGCCGCTCGACCTCCTCCTCAAAGGCCGACGCAAGCGCCAACAGCGGCGGGTGATTCGCTCGAGAACTCATGCCGCGCCGCCCGTCCGCGTGGCCTTGGCCGTCCGACCCGTGACCCGCGCTGTCGCGCTCAGGAACCGTCCGGTGCGCCAGCCCGTCGCCGCCGCCGCGCTCGCCTCCGGCCCGACGCACACCGCCGCCACGAGCACATCATCCTCCGGCTCCGCCAGCACGCCGCGAAAACGGCTCAACTGCCGCAGAAACGCCGCCGGCCACTGCAGCGGATCATCCACCCGCGTCGTGCGCACAATCGCCTCCGCTCCGTCGTAGCCCAGCCGCCGACCCTGACGGTCGCGCCACTCGCACGCGCCGTCGGAGAACGCAATCAGCACATCCCCCGCGCCCATCAGCGCCAACTGCTCCTCGCATCCGCCGCACACCCCTTCCGACGCCCCGAACGGCCACGTGCTCGACTCAAGCCGCTCAAGCGTTCCATCGAGCCGCCGGATGAAAACCGGCGCGTGCCCCGCCCCGCACCAGCACACCGACCCCAGCCGGTCGAAGCGCATCGCAAACCCCGTCGCATACACCCCGTGCGGCGCCAGCGTCAGCCGCGCATAGCGATCGAGCGCCGCGATCATCTCCCGCGGCCGCCGGTTCGGATCCTCGGCAAAGAGCCGCTCGATTTCCCCATGCAATCGATGCACCGTCAGCGCCGCCGCGATCCCATCCCCCGCCACGTCAAGCAGGATCAGACTCAGCGACCCGTCCGGCGACTCGTGCGCCGCCAGCAGATCGCCGCCGATCCCCAGCCGCGGCTGATCGCGGTAGGTGAAGCGGATGAACCCGGTCGTGCGCTCCCTGGGAAAGAGCGCTTCGTGCAGCCGCCGCGCGTCGAAAAGTTCCCGGTGAAACTCCTCGTAGTGCCGGCGCAGCCCCGCCGACTCGACCCGCCGGCCCAGCCGCGTCGTGCGCAGCCAGCAGACCACCAGCCCCGGCGCCAATTGCAGCGCCGCCAGCGCATCGCCCGCCAGCAGCCCGAGCCGCCACTCCCGACCCTCCAGCAGCAGCCGCGACAGCACGCACGCCAGCCACACCATCAACCCCGAGTGCAGCGCCTGCCGCGGCGTCCACGGCAGAATGACGCACGCAAACAGAAACCCGTACCCCACGCGCAGCAGACCCGCCGGCTGCGCATGCGCCGCGTGCAGGATCGTCGCGCCGATCGCCGCGTTGATCACCACCAGCCAGTGCGACAGGCGCAGCAGTCCCTCCTCGCGCGGCCCCGCCGACCTCGCCTTCATCCACACCACCCCCAGCACCGCCAGTTGCAGCCCGTGCGCCGCCGCGTTGCCCGTCAGCAGCCGCCACTGCCCCCACCACAGCAGCCAGTCCGCGATCAGCAGCACCCCCAGCGCCGCCCCCCACGCCGCGCACAGCACGCGGAACCGACGCGCCAGCAGCGCCGACATCTCCGCCTCGAACGCCTGCCCGAACTCCGGCTCGACCAGTTTCACGCGCGCCTCGCTCCGACGCCAGTCTACACCAGCCCCTCCATCGCGTCGCTCATCGACTTCACCTCCACCAATTCGATCCCCGCCCGCCCGTCCACCGCGCCCGACGGCACGACCGCCCGCCTGAACCCCAGCCGCGCCGCCTCCCGCAACCTCTGCTCCATCTGGCTCACCCGCCTCACCTCGCCGCTCAGCCCGATCTCCCCCAGCGCCACCGTCGCCGGCTCAATCCGCCGGCGCAGATGCGAGCCCGCCACCGCCAGCGCCAGACCCAGGTCTGCCGCCGGCTCGGCCACCCTCATCCCCCCCGCCACCGACGCGAACACGTCCTGGTCCGCCAGCCGCAGACCCGCGTGCTGCTCGAGCACCGCGAGGATCATGCTCAACCGGTTCGCATCGAGGCCCGACACCCGCCGCTTGGCCGCGCCGAGAATCCCCGCCGCCGTCAGCGCCTGCACCTCCACCATGAAGCACCGCGTCCCCTGCATCGCCGGCACCACCACGCTCCCCGGCTTGGCCTGGTTCCGCCCCGCCTCGCTGCCCAGTATCCCCGACGGGTCCACCACCTCGCGCAGGCCCGTCTCGCTCATCTCAAACAGCCCGATCTCCAATGTCGTCCCGAAACGGTTCTTCACGCCGCGCACAATCCGATGCGCGTGGTACCGGTCCCCCTCAAAGTACAGCACCGCATCAACAAGATGCTCGAGCAGTCGCGGCCCGGCCACCTGCCCGTCCTTGGTCACGTGCCCGACCAGCGCGATCGCCATCCCCGTCGTCTTCGCCAGAAACACCAGGTCCATGCAGCACCGCCGCAACTGCGTCATCGAACCCGGCGACGCATCCACCGACGCGTTGTAAACCATCTGCACCGAGTCGATCACCATCACCGCCGGCCGCACCCGCCCCGCCTGCGCAAAAATCCGCGCGAGATTCGTGTCCGCAAGAACAAACAGACCATCGCCCGCCCCCGCCCCCGCCGCTCGCGGCATCACGATCTCCCCCGCTTGCGGCTTCGCGATCCCCAACGTTTGCGTCTTCGCGATCCCCAACGCTCGCGTCTTCGCGATCCCCAACGCTTGCGTCTTCGCCTCCTCCGACTCCCGCCCGTGATCCTCTATCCTCTTCGCCCGCATCTGAATCTGCTGTGCACTCTCCTCGCTCGTCACATACAGCACCGCGCGCCCGCCCGCCGCCAGCCGCGCCGCCGCCTGCAGCATCAGCGTCGACTTGCCGATGCCCGGCTCGCCGCCGATGAGCACCGTCGAGCCGGGCACCAGCCCGCCCCCGAGCACGCGGTCCAGTTCCCCGATCCCCGTGCTCAGCCGCGGCACATCCAGCGCTTCGATCTCTCCCAGCCGCACCGCCTCCGGCGACGCCAGCCCCGCCGCTTCCCACGCCTCCGCCAGTCCGCGCTGCGGATCGCGCCCCTCCGACCCCGCGCCCGCCCCGGCCGCGACCTCCTCCAGTGAATCCCACGCCCCGCACTCGCCGCACTTGCCCACCCACCGAGGCGAAACCGACCCGCACTGACTGCACACAAACGACCGACGCGCCTTGCCCATGCGGGGACTGTAGCCGCACGTCGTTCCCTTGAAGAAGGGAATCCACGACCCGCGCCCCAACGCTGCGCCCCCCCCAGAGCCCGAAGCGCCAGCAAGGAACCAAATCGCCCACGCCCCAACGAGCCGCGCCCGTGAGGAAGCGGGTATCGCTCCCTCCTCCGGCTCTGCTCGCGGTGAGCAAGATCGAACCGCGGGGAAAGGCCGGGATGGGGCGCCCTTCTCTCCTCTCTCCTCACTACCCTCTCCTCTCCCGGCGCCCGCCGATTCCCTTGACTCACCCGAACAGGCGGCGAGAATGTCAAGGCAGCCGAAGTTCAAGGGCGGCCGCGACACGCAAGCCCTTCCGCCAATGGGTCATTGGAGGGGAGCCAACCACGGCGTTCAGCGGACTTCACTGATCTCTGAGGATGAAGTGTAGAAAGCGACCTTATCCACCGACGCCGCCGTGCGACACCGTGCATCCAGCAGGAGAGAGAGAGAGATGAAACGCGCCGGAATCGCTACAATAGCAATCTGTCTCGCGATCACAACCCCTCCATTTGCACGGGCGCAGCAGAGTCCCTACTACGTCACCAGTGCCCAACTGGATGTCTATGAAACGCACGTGTATCAGCACGGGGAGCGAATCTGGACCTATCGCTGGGCGCGAGCCGACGAGAGCGCCATCTACGTCGACGGCGATGTCGTCCGCCAAGCGTCCGTAAACGGGGCAGGGTACGTCACCGAGTATGACCTTCGCGGTATTCCTACAGGAATCACATACGAATTCGACGGTCGACGGACCTTGGACGCCGGCTTTGACGGCCAGTGGGTTTACCAGGTTTCCGGCCTCTCCGATCAGTACGTCGCACGGTACGATCGCGGTTATCAGTTCGTCCAAGACATGTTCTATCTGGGCAACGACGGCAGTTTTCGCGCGATCACATTCGATGGTGCAAACAACACTATCTGGGTCGGCAACTCGAATACCGGTCAGGTCGTGCAATGGAACATGAACGGAACCATCCGTTCCAGCTTCACGCTTCCCCACATGGTCTGGGCCCTCGCTTGGGATCCCATTGACGACACGCTCTGGATGTCCGCGTGGGGTCTCGGCACCATCGCTCAGTATTCCAAGACTGGCACACTGCTTCAGTCGCATCAATTTGGTAGCTTGGCGTACCACGGCGGCGAGATGGCCCACACCTCCCACATCGGATACCGCCTCAGTCTGGCCGGCTCCTGCCCCGGCGCGGTTGTCCTCTCGTGGGCGGACGGCACGCCTGGTCGATTGCAGGCTCTGCTCATCGCCGACGAACGTCGCAATACAAGCATCCCTTTCGGCTTCCCTTGTGCAGGAACACGCATCGGTATCTCCGTCCGCCTGCGCATTGTCGATCCGCCCGGCTACTTTGGGAATCAAGGTGGAAGCGGGTCAATTGCCGGCACCCTTCCTCCCTCCATGTGTGCCCGGTATCTTCAACTCATCGAGGGAGGTACTTGTCAGACTTCCAACGTCATCCGCATTGAACCCTAAGCAACCCGCCTCGATTCTGCGAGTTGCTGCTGGCACGCCTGTCCAAACGCCGGAATTGCCCTGAGTCGGTGCCCTCTTGGTCGTCGCTGGCCGGGGAAAAGGTTCCGCCGGTCCGGAAAGCGAAGCGCGGGCGAACGAAGATGTGGGAGGCTGGGCCATCTGATCCGGTGGCAGACGGCCTTGCTGACTCGTGTTCTGATCGAGAGGAGAGTCTCAACGACTTCTTTCAGCTCCCGACGAACCGCAGCCGTGAGGTAGCGGGGCTTCGGCGTTCAGGCACGTGGCGCTGGGCACTCGGCACTGGCGGAGGGATCAAGGCAACCGGTGAATGGCGACGCGATGGTCTCGAAGCGGAGCGCGGTCTCACCGCCGAGAGCACAGTGAACGCAGAGGAAAGGCGAACCCCCAAGACCCAAAGAGGAAGCGCGGGGAAGGGCATCAGGGCATCAAGGCACCCGGACATCGAGACATCGAGAGCGCCAGTTCACCTTGGCGCGACGGCATCGGATTGGCGCGGACCTCGCGGAAAGCGGTTCCCGAGCGGCAGCCGCGCTCTCTTGACCTTGTCGCCCGGCAGGCTCAACGGCTTGCAATGAGTCGTCCAACCCGGCATAATGCTTCGGCAGCGCCGCTGCGGGAGCCACTCGATGCAGGCACTCTGGGAATGGCTGCGGGATGAGCACAACCGCGCGATCGTCGGCATGCTCGGCGGCGTGATCGCTGCCTGACCATCCTCAATTCACTGGGATGTAAAGTCACATGCCTACAAGCGTCTCCACATACCGCGTCTTCATCGCCTGTCCGAGTGGGCTTGAGGATGAGCGCCGAAAGTTCCGCGAAGTGCTGCGCGAGTGGAATGAAATGGTCTGCCTGGACCGAGGAATCGCCTTTCACCCCATTGGGTGGGAAGACACGATGCCCGGCAAGGGGCGGCCCCAGAGTCTCATCAACGATGATGTTCGCAAGTGCGATTATCTCCTTCTCTTGCTCTGGGACCGATGGGGAACGCCGCCAGGAGGCGATGGCGAGTACACATCGGGAACCGAGGAAGAGTTTACGATCGCCGACAAAGCGACTGCTGATCCCGACATGCCGATGCGCCAAGTCGTTGTGTTGTTCAAGGGTGTCGAGCCGCGACAACTTTCGGACCCCGGTGAACAACTCAGGAAGGTGCTTGATTTCAAGCGGCGACTCGAGAAGGAGCGGTCGTATCTCTTCGGCACCTTCGACACACTGGAGGAATTCGCCCGACAACTTCAGCGTCAATTGTGGAGGTGGCTTTCCGATCTTGGTCAGGGTGGAGCAGATAAATCATCACCGCCCCCAGGCGGACCGATCCCCCCTGAAAGATCTGCAGATACAGCTGCGGAGCCGCCTGCGCTGTCCAGTGACGGCGGTGGTCTGACGGCATTGCTCGATGAAGCCGAGCGATTGGCGGACGAGGGTCGCTTGGCCGAAGCCGAAACGGAGTTCGCGCGGGCGATCCTTCGGTCGCAGGTCGCGCCCCCGTTCATCCGGTATGCATCGTTCCTTTCTCGCGTTGGTCGCCTCGATCAGGCACTCATTATGTTGTTGGAAGCAGAGCGCGTCGCCGAAGCCTCGAACGATCAGCCATCTCTTGCGCGGACATACGGTGCTCTCGGCATCATCCTGCAAACCCGCGGCGACTTGGATGGGGCCGAGGCAATGCACCGCAAGGCGCTGGAGATCGACGAAAAACTCGGCTGCCTCGAAGGCATGGCCAGCCAGTACGGCAACCTCGGCGTCATCATGCGGATCCGCGGCGGCCTCGACGGGGCCGAGGCGATGCACCGCAAGGCGCTGGAGATCTACGAGAAACTCGGCCACGGCGAAGGCATGGCCGCCGAGTACGGCAACCTCGGCCTCAACATGCGGGCACGCGGCGACCTCGACGGGGCCGAGGCGATGCACCGCAAGGCGCTGGAGATCAACGAAAGACTCGGCAATCTCGAAGGCATGGCCATCCCGTACGGCAACCTCGGCATCGTCTTGCAGACCTGCGGCGACCTCAATGGGGCCGAGGCAATGCAGCGCAAGGCGCTGGATATCTTCACTCTACTCGGCCATCAGGAGCACATGGCCTCAACGTACGGCAACCTCGGCATCGTCTTGCAGACCCGCGGCGACCTCAACGGAGCCGAGGCGATGCACCGCAAGTCGCTGGCGATCGAAGAGAAACTCGGCCGCCTCGAAGGCATGGCCTCCACTTACGGCAACCTCGGCCTTGTCATGCAAACCCGCGGCGACCTCGACGGCGCCGAGGCGATGCTCCGCAAGGCGCTTGAGATCGATGAGAAACTCGGCCGCCTCGAAGGCATGGCTAGCCATTACAGCAACCTCGGCCTCATCATGCGGGTACGAGGTGACCTCGACGGGGCCGAGGCGATGCACCGCAAGGCGCTGGAGATCGATGAGAAACTCGGCCGCCTCGAAGGCATGGCCGGCGACTACGGGAACCTCGGCGGGATCATGAAGCAGCGCAGCACACCAGACCAGGCCCGGGAACTCTGGATAAGGTCCCGCGACCTCTATGCGAAGATCGGCATCCGGCATATGGCCGACAAGGTGCAGGGCTGGATCGACACCCTGCCGAAGTGAGCCGGTGCGCCGATGCCGGGATGCGGCTATGTCGTGATTTCATTCCAAGCAGATCAGCCAACGCCGAAGTCACCTTGAATGCTCCATCGCTCTACGCGATCTCTGAGGTGAAATTGGCCCTTGCGCACGGGCGCGCAGCGTCCCCCGCGCATTCCGTGCGCGCGGCTTCCGAAAACGCGAAAAACGGCGCGAAAACTCCCCGACTCCCCCCTCAGAAAAACCAAAATCGCCGAAAATTCCTGAAAGCGATGGTCTCATAACCGCAAAACGGCCCTTTTTGCACCGGCGCGCGCACCGCCGCGCTCAAAACCGGCGCACGGGAGCGCTTCGGCGCGCACGCGCTGCGCTGGCGGCGGTGCGCCGGCGCGCTGGCACGCACTTTGCCCCTCACTTTCTCCGCAATCGCCCCTGGCGCGGCCCCGGCCGCGGACTTTTTCGATCCCGCCCCGCGCGGCCTGCCCGCCGACCCCTCGCTGGCGACCGCAAGACCGCTTCGCCCCCGCACACCGGCGCACCGCAGTTGCCGTCGGATGATGCCTCGCCGCCGCCTCGCTCCCGCGGCGAAGCGCCGAGAAAGTTGAACAGGAGAACAGGTCAGCAGGAGAGCGAAGCGCCCCAAGCCCCAACTCCCAACCCCCAACCCCCAACCCCCAACCCCCAACCCCCAACCCCCAAGCCCTCCCCCAGTGCCAAGTGCCAAATGCCAAGTGCCTCATGCCCGACTCTTCCCCCCTTCTGGACCGCCCCCCGGTCTACGCTACGATTGCAGTCTCGCGATGGCGGGCCTGGTTCCCTGGTGGGGCGGCCCTTTCAGCCTTCGGTTTTAGGAATACGGAGCAGTGTCGGTATGCCGACGATCAATCAACTGGTTCGCAAGCCCCGCGTGTCGCCCAAGCCCAAGAGCAAGGTCAAGGACCTCGCCGCCTGCCCGCAGAAGCGGGGGGTGTGTCTGCAGGTCAAGACCGTGACGCCCAAGAAGCCCAACTCGGCCCTTCGCAAGGTCTGCCGCGTTCGCTTGAGCAACGGCAAGGAGATCACGGCGTACATCGGCGGAGAGGGGCACAACCTCCAGGAGCACTCGATCGTGCTCGTTCGCGGCGGCCGCGTCCGCGACCTGCCCGGCGTGCGGTACCACGTCGTCCGCGGGGCGCTGGACTGCCTCGGCGTGGATGGCCGCAAGCGCGGCCGGTCGAAGTACGGCGCCAAACGCGGCAAGTGAGCCGCGATCGCGGCGGGTGGAGCCGCACCAGCGGCGGATGGAATCGCGTGGACTTTTCCGCGGCCTCGCGTGGGGTTGCGGCGGACAATCAAGGCAAGTAATCGACTCGCGCCATGCCGACGCGGGTCGGTGAACAGATGGGCCGGACGCGTTGAGCGATCGGCCGGATGAGCCGGACAGGAGCATCGACATGACGGGCAGGATTACCAAGTCGGACAAGCAGCTGCGCCCCGACCCGAAGTTTCAGAACCTCACCCTCGCGCGGTTCATCAACTGCGTGATGAAGGACGGAAAGAAGTCGGTCGCGGAGCGCGTGGTGTACGAAGCGCTCGACCGCATCTCCGACCGCCTCGAGAAGGACAAGAACGAGAGCCTTCCGCGCTCGGCGATCGAGATCTTCGAGCGTGCGGTGAACAACGTCCGGCCGCAGGTGGAGGTCCGCTCCAAGCGCGTGGGCGGGGCGAACTACCAGGTTCCGGTGCAGGTGAACCGCAAGCGTCAGCAGAGCCTGGCGTTCCGGTGGATTCTCGAGGCGGCGCGCGGCGAGAAGGGCAAGCCGATGGCCGAGCGCCTCTCGAAGGAACTCTACGACGCGGCGAAAGGCGAAGGCAAGGCGATGACGACGCGCGACAACACGCATCGCATGGCCGACGCGAACAAGGCGTTCGCACACTTCGCGTTCTGACGGGATGCGATTCGAGCGCGGCGGCGGCAGAACCGGGGCGGCGCCGAGCCTCCGCCCCGGCGTGGCGCCAAGGAGTGGTCGCGGCGCGTCGCGGGCCTGGCTTGCGACGTATCATCAGGCATGCTCGATTGGAGTCAATGCTCTGCGGTCGAGAGGCGCGACGACGTCGTCAGCGGCGCGTGGGTCTTCATGGGAACGCGCATCCCGGTGAAAGCGCTGTTCGAGAACCTCGAAGATGGCGCGAGCATTGATGACTTCGTGGAGTGGTTTCCAGGCGTCTCGCGCGAGCAGGTGGCGCAGGTGCTGGCGCACATGGAGCGCAGTCTCTCGGCCGCGTGACTCGCCTCGGTTCATTCGCCGGCTACGGTTTGAGCGATGCGAGTTCTCTTCGATCAGGGGACGCCGGCGCCGCTTCGGTTCGAGTTGCCTGGGCACGATGTCGCGACCGCTTTCGAGATGGGCTGGGCGCGGTCGTCGAACGGTGAACTCCTTCGAATCGCGGCGGAGCGTTTTGACGTCCTGCTCACCACGGATCAGAACCTGCCGCATCATCAGAATCTCCGCGATGCGCGGATCGCGATCGTGATATTGCCGACGACGAGTTGGTCAAAGATTCGCCGGCCCGCGGACATGGTCCGCCGAGCGGTTGACGCGGCCCGCATCGGGCGGGTGAGTCAGGTGGCGTTCCCCCTCTGACTCACCGCGCGGCGCCGAGCCCTGGCCCCGGCGTGTTGCGGCTTGGTCAGAGTTTCTTCAGCGCGGCGATGAGGCGGTCGATGTGTTCGCGCTCGTGGGCGGCGGAGATCTGGACGCGCAGGCGGGCGTGGCCTTCCGGGACGACCGGGTAGCCGAAGCCGATGACGAAGACGCCGAGTTCGAGCAGGCGTTTGCTCATGGCGATCGCCTTGGCGGTGTCGTGAACGATGATGGGGCAGATGGCGGTAGGGCTGTCGAGGACGTCAAAGCCCGCGGCCTTGATCCCCCTGCGGGCGTACTGGACGTTCTCGCGCAATCTGGCGACTCGCTGCGGTTCACGGGCGAGGATCTCAATGGCCTTGTTGGCGCTGCAGGCGACGGAGACGGGCAGAGCGTTGGAGAAGAGCGTGGGCCGGCCTCGCTGCACGAGCAGTTCGATGCCGCGCCTGGAGCCGGCGACGTATCCGCCGGCAGCGCCGCCCAGGGCCTTGCCCAGCGTGCCGGTGAAGAAGTCGATGGCCTTGCCGGGCAGGTCGAAGTGCTCATGCGTGCCGCGGCCGGTGGCGCCCATCACGCCGGTGCCGTGCGAGTCATCGACGACGAGGATGGCGCCGAACTCATCGCAGAGTTTGCGCATGGCGGCGAGGTCGGCGATGTCGCCTTCCATCGAAAAAACGCCGTCGGTCACGACCCAGATCGCGCCCGTCACTTCGGGGTTTTTCGCGGCTGTCGCCAGCGTTTCGCGCAGGGCGTCGATGGTGTTGTGCTTGTAGACGGTCTTGAGCACGCCTTTCTTGATGACGCTGGTGAGGCGGATGGCGTCGATGATCGAGGCGTGGTTGAGTTCATCGGAGATGATGAGATCGCCCGGTTCGCAGAGGGTCGGGAAGATCGCTTCGTTGGCGTTCCAGCAGGAGACGAAGGTGTAGGCGGCCTCGACGCCGAGGAAGCCGGCGATGGTTTTCTCAAGCGTTTCGTGGGGGGTGAAGGTGCCGCAGATGAAGCGGACGGAGGCGGTGCCGGCGCCCCATTTCTTGAGGCCCTCGACGCCGGCGGCGACGACCTCCGGGTGGTTCGCGAGTCCGAGGTAGTTGTTCGAGCAGAAGACGGCGCACTCGCCGTAGCCGCGGATCGTTGTCACCGCATCCATCGGCCCTTGCAGCATCTGGAGGTGCTTGTACTGGCCGGTGGAGCGGAGCGTGTTGAGCACTTCATCGGCGCGATGGTTGAATCGTTGCAGACTCGCGGACATGACTTCCCCTCGAAGACTGGAAAACCAACCACAGAGGCACAGAGGGCACAGAGAGCACCCGCAGGACAAGTCAGGTTAAGCGCACGAGCGGGTATTGTCACCGATGCAAATGGAAGATGATGGCCTGCGAATCGCCTCTGCACTCCTCGGTGCGCCCTCGGCATCCTCTGTGCCTCAGTGGTTGGTCTTCCCGCGAAGCCGCAAGCGGCGGCTACTTTTTCTCTTTGCCGCCATTGCCGTTGCGGACGTGGTCGCGATAGAGGTCGAGGTAGAAGTCGAGGATGCGCTCGCCGCGGACGTTTCGCGTGCGGTTCAACTGGAAACTGAATCGCTCGAAGAGGGTGATGGCGCGTTCCTGGGTGACGCGGGCGTCGAGGACGACCTTGAGGTAGCCGCGCTCCTGGCAGAAGGCGAGGGCGTGCTCGATGAGTCGGGTTCCGATTCCGCGGCGCTGGTGGGCGGGCTCGACGCGCAGGCGCTGGATGACGGCGGTGTTGTCGTCCTCGTTCTGGACGCCGACCATTCCGACGATGGGCGGCGCCTTGCCGCGCTCGACGGCTTCGAGCCATTCGGCGACCCAGAAGCCCGAGCGGCCTTCGTCGGCGCAGTAGGCTTCGTGGAAGTTGTGAACGTCGGCGCCGGTGTCGTTGTCCATCCAGTCGCCGGCGCGGAGGCCGCGGTCGAACATCGCGGCAATGCAGGGGAGGTCGCGTTTCGCTTCCGCGGCGCGGATGCGAACCAGATCATCCGGCGAGCCGCGCGCCAGATCTCTCCCGGACCGCGATGGTCGATCGTCCCCGGTCACGATCACAACCTCTCCGCCCGGCGCACGGCGGCCGGCTCGAGTTCGAGCACATCGAAGCGGTCGGCGGCGGGCTCCAGTCTTCCCACAGTATAACGTCCGGCGCGAAAAAGAGCGCCTGGATTGACAATCCGGGTCCGACTTGCCCGTTCGTCACGGATGCGGTGAGTGTGGCCGTGGCAAAAGTAGTCGGCGCAGGCACTTACCGCCTCGCGTTCGTGGCCGGGATCGTCGCCGTGGGCGAAAACCACCGAACGATCACCCAACAGCAGGCGGCCGCAGGGATGGTCCACGATCAGCCCGATTGACCGGGCATACTCCGCCATCGGGCGCCAGTTCCAGTCGCAGTTGCCGAAGACGAGATGGACGCTGAGCCCGGCGAGGGCGTCGAGGACCGCGTCGTCGCAGACGTCTCCGAGATGGATGAGCACTTCGGCGCCCGCAGTGACGAGGCGGTCGACGGCGCGTCGTGTGGTGTCGGCCCGGCCGTGGCTGTCGGCCAGCAGGCCGAGGACCGTCGTCGCCGCGTAGCGGTATTCGTTCATGGTTGTTCGGCGGAGCGCGGGCTGTTGCGGATCGGCGTGCGGCCCTGAAGCATGAGTTGACGCGAGCCGGAGGAGACGATCTGCCCGATGAAGGCGCGGTACTCGCGCTGGGCGGCGTCGAGGTCGTCGTTGAAGTAGACGTGGAAGAGGGCGGCGTTTCCCGCGGCGATGACCTGCCGCGAGCCGGACTGCTCGCGCTTGCGGAGTGAGGCGCTGACGCGCTGGCGGATCTGCCCTTTGCCGGCGTCGAGGAGCATTGTCTCGAGCCGCCCCTTGTACTTGCCCTTTTCGCCTTCGTTGAGGAAGTGGACGAGCGCCCAGACCTGGGCGTAGTAGTTGAGGACGTCGGTGTTGCGGCCTCCAAGCATCTCTTCGGGGCGGGATTCGAGCAGTTCGCTCAGGGGGATGAGTTGGTCGCGGTAGTAGGCCCTTCGCAACTGGTCGAAGCGCTCGGGGTTGGACCAGGGCATGAACTCGGGGGTGCGGCCGCGCCAGCGATGCCCCTCCATGTAGGTTCCGATGCCCTCTTCGAGCCAGACGGGGAGGGAATCGACGAAGGTTTTCTGGGTGTATTGGTGCCAGCCTTCGTGGGCGGCGATGGCCATGGTGTCGAAGAGGCCGATGTCCCAGAAGACGGCCCGGCCGCCGGTCGAGTATCCGCCGCGGCGGATCTGGGAATACTGCGAGGCGCGGCTGCCCATCAACTGCTCGGTGAAGGCGATCCACTGCGGCCGGTCGGCGAAGACAAAGGTGTCGAGGCGACGGTCCGGGGCGGGCAGTTCGACGATCGCGGTTCGGTAGTGCGCCAGCGCCGCTTCGACGAAAGCGGGAAAGCGCAGGAGCATCTCGCCGCTCTCCGTCGTCGTGTGGATGCGGTAGTTGGCGGTGCGGATGACGCGGCCGTTGGCGCCGGCGAACTCCCACGCCTCGACGCCTTGCTCCTCCTCGCCGGCGGCGGCCAGGACGGTCGGTCTGGCCGCGCCGGAAGGGGAACACGCCGCCGGGCCGAGGGCCAGGCCCGCGCCCGCCAGAGCCAGGGCGGCGGGCATCCATCGCCATTCATTCGTCCATCGCACGTGCGGCCCTCGTTCAGGCGTTCACTTTGGCCTGCGCCTGGATGATACTGGCGAGTTCCGTCTCCGCTTCACCCAGTTGCTGTTTTGTTTCCTCGACGAGTTTGGGCGGGGCCTTTTCGGTGTAGCCCTTGTTCGCGAGGCGGCCGCGCAGGCCGGCGATGCGCTTCTCGAGGTCCGCCCGCTGGCGCGCCAGGCGCTCACGCTCCGCGGAGAGGTCGACGGCATCGGTGAGATCGGTGAGCGCGTGCTCGACGTTGCCGAAGAGGAACGTCACACCCTCGCCGGTCGCGGCTTGGCGCGTGACCTTGCCGATTCCCGCGAGGCTCTCGACCACTCCCTGCGCCTCGGCGATGAGGTTCATCGTCGCATCGTCGGCGACATGCAGCGTGATGAGCCGGCGGTCGTGCACCTTCTGCACGCTGCGCACCTCGCGGATGATGGCGACGAGTTCCTGCGCGCGGGCGAAGCGGGCCTCGGCCTCATTGTCGATGAAGATGTAGGGCACGATGGGCCAGCGGGCCGTCGCCGCGAGATCGCTCGGCGGCAACTCGATCTCCTCGAGCGGCTCGGCGGGCAGGCTCTCGATCGCCCCGTGCAGCGACTCGGTGACGAAGGGCATGATCGGATGGAACATGCGGTGGATCGCGCCGAGGGCGGAGCGCAGGACTCTCTGCTGGACGAGGTCGTCGCGCACCGTCGCCTTGACGCCTTCGAGGTACCAGTCGCAGAAGTCGCGCCAGAAGAGGTCGTACATCTGCTGCGCGTAGACGTTGAACTCGTACTGCGCGAGGGCCTGGTCGACGGCCTCGAGAGTGCGCGTCAGGCGCGAGAGCATCCAGCGGTCGATGAGGCGCGAAGGATCGGCGATCGGTGGCACGGGCGTCTCGCCCGCCGATTGGCTCAGGATTCCGATCGCGAAGCGCGTCGCGTTCCAGATCTTGTTGGCGAGGCGGCGGCCGAGTTCGAACTTGGGGCTGGTGTTGGCGCCGATCGTCTCGTCATACTCGACGGGCATGCGCACATCCTGCGTCTGCGTGGTCATCTGCACGAGGGTGAAGCGCATGGCGTCGGCGCCCTTGGAGCGGATGATGTCGCGGGGATCGACGCCGTTGCCCAGCGACTTGCTCATCTTGCGTCCTTCGCCGTCCTGGATCATCGCGTGGATGAAGACGTCGTGGAAGGGGAGGCGCTGGCCCGGAGCATGGGCCTCCGGCCCGTGCGAGTTGACGGCATCGGGCTCGTTGGTCTGCGGCGTGTCGGGGTCACGCGCTTCGTTCGTACGGGCGGGACGCCCATGCTCCGCGTCGTTCGTACGGGCGGGACGCCCATGCTCCGCTTCGTTCGT
>WYBR01000102.1 GCA_011525805.1 Vicinamibacteraceae bacterium | reverse complement strand
GCATGGCGGTACTCATCGACTTCTACGAGGACAAGGGATGGCTGAGTCCGACATCGAGCAGGCGATCAAACAGAGCGCCCAAGGCCCCGCCAAGGCGAGCGGCGACTCGGGCAGCGTCGAGCAGCACGGCCTCGCCGAGCAGATCGAAGCGGACCGCTACCTCGAAAACAAGAAGGCGAGCCGGGGCAAAGCTCATTACCGCCCCTGCTCCCTATCCTTGCTCCTGCTCACTCTGCGCCCTTGCGCTGGGATTCCGAACTGCTCGCCATGACCGACGCCCTGCACATCACCGAGATCTTTCATTCGATCCAGGGGGAATCGACCTGGGCGGGCTGCCCGTGCGTTTTCGTCCGCCTCACCGGCTGCCACCTGCGCTGCCGATACTGCGACACCGAGTACGCCTTTCACGAGGGGCAGCGCCGGTCCATCGACTCGATCGTCGATGAGGTCGTCGCCTTCGCCACGCCGCTCGTCGAGATCACCGGCGGCGAGCCGCTGCTGCAGCCGGGCGTTCACGTCCTGATGAAGCGCCTGTGCGACCTCGGCCGCACGGTGCTGCTCGAAACGAGCGGCGCGTGCGACATCGCCTCATGCGATCCGCGCGTCATCCGCATCCTGGACATCAAGACGCCCGGCAGCGGCGAGTCGGATCGCAACCTCTGGTCCAACCTCGACTGCCTGACGGAGCGCGACGAGGTGAAGTTCGTCATCACCGATCGGGCCGACTATGAGTGGTCGCGCGAGGTCATCCAGCGGCACGACCTGGCGGCCCGCGTCCGGGCCGTGCTCTTCTCCGCGGTCTTCGAGCAGGCGCCGGGGCTGGAGATCGCGGGCTGCCGGGGCCTGCCGCTCGAAGACCTGGCGCGGTGGATTCTCGAGGACGGCCTGCCGGTGCGGCTGCAGGCGCAGTTGCACAAGTTCATCTGGCACCCGCAGACGCGCGGGGTCTGAGGTGGGGCGGGATCCGCTCGCGACCTTGTCGCCTGCAGCGCGGGCGCTTCCGTCGCGAGCGCCATCTCTGCGACGGGAGATTCCGGCCTAGCATGGTTCATGCGACACTTTCTCACGACCGCCGACTGGTCCCGCGCTGACCTTCAGGCTCTGCTTGACGAAGCCCGCCGGCTCAAGGCCGATCCCATTCAGCCGCGCCTCAAGGGCAAGACTATCGCGCTGCTGTTCTTCAACCCTTCGCTGCGCACGCGGAGCAGTTTTGAGATCGGCGCCTTCCAGATGGGGGCGCACGCGGTGGTCCTCGAACCCGGAAAAGGCGCCTGGCCGATCGAGTTTGAAGAGGGCGTGGTGATGGACAAGGAGCCCGAGGAGCACATCGCCGAGGTGGCGCGCGTCCTCTCGCGCTACTGCGACTGCATCGCCGTGCGCGCCTTTCCCAAGTTCATCGACTGGTCGGTGGATCGGGAGGATCGCGTCGTGAACCAATTCGCCCGCTACGCCACCGTGCCCGTCATCAACATGGAGACGATCACGCACCCGTGCCAGGAACTGGCGCTGATGCTGGCGCTTCAGGAGCGTTTCGGCGGGCCGTGCGATGGGAAGAAATTTGTCTTGACGTGGACCTATCACCCCAAGCCGCTCAACACCGCCGTGGCGAACTCGGCCCTGCTCATCGCGAGCAAGTTCGGCCTCAACGTGACGCTGCTGTGCCCGACGCCGGAGTACGCCCTCGATGAGCGCTACATGGGCCTCGCGAAGCAGTACGCGAGCGAGAACGGCCGCACGTTCACCATGACGCACGACATCGAGAGCGCTTACCGGGGCGCGGACGTCGTCTACGCGAAGAGTTGGGGCGCCTTGCCTTACTTCGGCAAATGGGAACCGGAGAAGCCCCTCCGCGACCGCTTCCGGCACTTCATGGTGGACGAGAAGAAGATGGGCCTGACGAATGGCGGCGTCTTCAGCCACTGCCTGCCGGTGCGGCGGAACGTAAAGGTGACGGATGCGGTGCTCAATTCGCCCAACTGTATTGCGATCGAGGAGGCGGAGAACCGCCTTCACGTGCAGAAGGCGCTGATGGACTCTCTTATGAACCGGCAGTGAGGAGCGCGGACATCCCACGATTCGCTCGAAGACACGCTCATCGTGGGCGTGGGAGCAACGACTGTCATGGCGTTCGACCCTGATCTCATTGCCGCACTGCGGGCGGCGAAGCACATCGCGGTGCTCACCGGCGCGGGGGTCTCGGCCGAGAGCGGCGTGCCGACGTTTCGCGATGCCCTCACGGGCCTGTGGGCGAAGCACGACCCGCTGCAACTCGCCACGCCCGAGGCCTTCGCGCGCGACCCGGAGACCGTCAGCCGCTGGTACGACGAGCGGCGGCTCAACGTCCTCAAGCGGATTCCGAATCCGGGGCATCTCGCCTTGGCACGGTGGCAGCATCTGATGGTCGAGCGCGGCCGCACGTTTACTCTCATCACTCAGAACGTCGATCGCCTGCACCAGTCGGCGGGAAGCACTGAAGTGATTGAAGTTCATGGCTCGCTCATCGAGTGGCGCTGCACGCGCACGGGGCGCATCGTCGAGTGCCGCGGCCCGGCTTTTGCGCAGCACCCGATGCCCAGCGGGCACGGCGGAGTGCTGCGCCCCAACGTCGTGTGGTTCGGCGAGGCGCTGCCGGAAGAGGCCGCGTACGCCGCGCAGCACGCCGCGGGATTCTGCGATGTCTTCCTCTCGATCGGCACCAGCGCCCTTGTCTACCCCGCGGCCGGGTACGTCCACCTGGCCAAGTCATCCGGCGCGGTAACGGTCGAGATCAACCGCGACCCGACGCCGGCGACGGAAATCGTGGACCACTCGATGCTCGGGCTGGCGGGTGAGATCGTGCCGGCGCTGGTGGAGGCGTGGGCGCACCGGTGAGTTTTCGCGCCGATGCGCTCCCCTGCGCAGAGCCTTCGGGTCGCGGCTAACCATGGCAGGGCACGGCCGCTACGATGCGTCGATGATGGCACCGGAATCTCCATCGCAGCGCACCGCGCGCCTTGCCGCGCTCGATCACGAGCACCTCTGGCACCCCTTCACGCCGATGCGGCAGTGGCGCCGGAGCGAACCGATCATTATCGACGCGGCCGAGGGCGATGAACTCATCGACACCATGGGGCGGCGCTACATCGACGGCGTGAGTTCGCTGTGGTGCAACGTCCACGGCCACCGCGTGCCGGAGGTCGACGCGGCCATCCGCGACCAACTTGACCGCGTGGCGCACAGTACGCTGCTGGGGCTGGCGTCGACTCCCTCCATCGAACTCGCCGCCCGCCTCGTGCAGTCAGCAGATCGATTGAACCGATCGCGTGAATCACACCGTCTCCCGCCGCGCCCTGCGCTCAACAAGGTCTTTTACTCCGACGCCGGCGCGACGGCGACGGAACTGGCGATCAAGATGGCCGTGGGGTATCACCATCACCGCGGCGAGAGGCAGCGCACCACGATCATCGCCTTCCGCGGCGCGTACCACGGCGACACGGTCGGCGCGATGAGCGTCGGCTACTGCGAGACGTTTCACCGCCCCTACGAGTCGCTGACCTTTCGCACCGTCTTCAGCCCCGCCCCGGATGTCACCAACGCGCCCGAAGCGAGCGGGATCGACTGGCCGTGGCATGATGAGAAGTTGCGCCGCATCGTGCGCGAGCGCTGCCTCGCGCAGTTCGACGAGACGCTCGAGGCGCACGGCGACACGATTGCCGCGGTGATGATCGAGCCGCTCGTGCAGGGCGCCGCGGGGATGGTGACGCATCCGGAAGGCTTCCTTGCCGGTGTCGCGCAGCGCTGCGAAGCGCGCCGCATCCCGCTGATCGCCGACGAGGTCGCGGTCGGACTCTGCCGGACGGGCGCGCTCTTCGCGTGCGAGCAGGAGGGCGTCGTGCCCGACATTCTCTGCCTCGCGAAGGGACTCAGCGGCGGCTACCTGCCCCTCGCGGCGACGCTGTGCACAGATGAGATCGCGCGGGCCTTCGAGGGCGAGCCGTGGGAGCACCGGACGCTTTACCACGGGCACACCTACACCGGAAACGCCCTGGCCTGCGCCGCGGCGCTGGCGAGCCTCGATCTCATTGAGAAGCGCGATCTCTGCACCGTGGTCCGGCGCAACGCGGCGATCATCGCTGAGGCGATTGGGGCGCTGCGCGACCATTCGCATGTGGGCGACGTGCGGCAGCGCGGGGTGATGGTCGGGATCGACCTCCTCGCCTCGCGCCGGCCCCGGCGGGCCTTTGACGCGAAACTCCGCCTCGGCCACGCCCTGTGCGCCGCCGCCCGGCCGCGCGGCCTGATCATCCGGCCCCTCGGGGACACGATCATCCTCAATCCGATCCCGGCGATGAAGGCCGATACACTTCAGCGGATGATGCGAATCGTGGTCGAGACGATCCGGTCGTTCGACTTCGCCGCCGCGGGGCGTTGAGAACCTGCTTCACAACGGTGGAACGGGCGTCCCGCCCGTGCAAGCCGAACGGGCCAGAGGCCCGTTCCACCACTTCGAGGTCAGTTGCGAAACGGATTCTGAAGGCGATCACGAACCTTGGAGGCGCGGATGCTCGCAGCCCTGATGATCGACGAGGAGATCGCCCGCACCGAGCGCGACTGGTTCACGCGAACCGTCGTCGGGCTCCTGGCGACGGGAATGCGCGTGGTGCGGCTCCTTCCGGAGGGTCAGCCCGACGATCCGCGCATCGCGCTGACGCCGCACTTTTCCTATCGGCCCACGGGCCTGCCGTGGACAGTTCGCGCGTCGATCCGAAGCGCGGCGACGGCGCTGCAATCGGTCGGCCCCGATGTAGTGCATGCGTTCGGCAGCGGTTCGTGGCAGGCGGCGATGATGCTCTCGGCGCAGATCGAGTGCCCCACCGCCCTCACCGCCTGGTCGCGCGAAGAGGTGCGACTCCTGCGCCGCCACGCCGCGCAGGACCAACTCGGCGCCGTGCTCTGCGCGAGCACCGCGCTGGGGCGGGACGCGGCCCGGATCGTCTCGAGCGAACTCGTGCAGGTGGCCCCGATCGGCGTCTACGTCGCCCCCGAGGCGCAGGGTATTCTCGACCAGATTGAGTTCAGCGTCGCGATCATCCTTGCCGGCCGAGGCGCGCCCTGCGCGGCCGTGGAGAGCGTGATCGACGGGTTCGCAATGGTTGCACCGGATTTCCGGCAGGTCACGGTGTTCGCCGACCTGGACGAATCGGTGAAGGCCCGCGCGTGGAAGCGGGCGGGAGACCGATCGCTGCGCGGGCAGTTCAGCCTCATCCCCGACGTGCTCGAACACCGCGATCTCGTCCTTTCGGCGAGCGTGCTGCTCGTGCCCGCGCCGCTGGGGCGGTGCAGCAGTTTTCTGCTCCAGGCCATGGCGGCGCCGATGGCGACGATCGCGGTCCGCGATCCGTACCTGGACGTGCTCGCCGACGACGCCGCGGCGACAATCCTCGACCGGCCCGACCCGGCCGCCTGGGCCACCGCCCTGCGGCGCCTTCTCTCCGATCCGCAGGCGGCCCGGCAGCGGGCCGAAAGCGCCCGCCGACTCATCGCCCAGCGCCACTCCATGACGGCCCAGAGCGACCTGTTCGCGGCGACCTACGACCGCATGGTCACGGGTGGAAACGTGCCGATCGGTCGATAGGGCCGGTCGGCCCCGATCAGAACCCACATCTTTTTTCGACTCCTAACCAGCCTTGTCTGCACGACTTATGCATTCGCCCCTCGGAAAAGCACCGCATTTATTGGGGAATCAAAAGGTGATTGTCCGATTTCTGGAAGGATCATCTTTCTCCCCTCCGCCCCGTTGCCGCCTCTGGTGGCAACGGGGTTTTTGCTTTCCGCCGCCGGAGCGATGGGCGACGAGGTCCGCGGCGTGGGGCCTCAGGTGCGGATCAACTGCATGAGTTTGCGGGGAGATTCGCCCTGCCCGGTTCGAATGCTCAGGCGGGCGGCCTCGCAGACGGCCAGCGTCGACGCAAGGGGATAGGGCTCGCGAGTCGGGCGCCTCGGGTCGAGGATCGCGTCAATCTCCTCGGCGATCAGTCGAGCCGGGGAGGACGCGGCGGCCCGCACCTCGTGAGGCTCAAAGGTCGCCTGCTCGACGACCTTGCCGTCGGGATCAACCCACTCGAGATCGTGATCGGTCATGCGAACGCAGCCGCGCTCGGCAAGGACGGTGACGCCGCGGGCCCAGGTCCCGCCGCAGTCGCTCACATGGATGCCGGCGCAGCAGTTCTGGGCGAATCGGGCGTTGACGGTGATGTGGCCGTGCAGGTCGCGGAGCGACTCGGGCTGGTTGGTCGTCGGCCCGCTCATGGCGGCGTCGAGCAGTTCGATCGGGCCGCAGAGGCGCTCGACGGCGTCCACGGCGTCGGTCAGGCGTGAATAGAGCGAGCCGCGCGAAGCGCGGCAGCGCATCATCACGTTGACGGATCGAATGGCGCCGAGGTTCTCCCGCAGGTCGTCGAGCAGCCGCATGGCCCGGCCGTGCCTCATCGCCGGCACGAGCCAGAGCGACGAGCCCTGCGGCGGGGCCGCACTGTCTGATATGTCATCCGCGATCGGCTCGAGCGTCAGCGTTGCCCCGGCCCGCTCGAAGATCGCCCGGCGCTCGTCGCGCACCAGGCCGCGCAGCGTGAGCAGCACGAGCAGATCGTGCGGCACGGCGAAAACGGCCTGGCGCAAGTCGTCGCTCTTCTCCACGCCGAAGCGCGTCGCGAGATCCGCCGCGGCCGCGGGCGAACCGACGCCGACGATCTCAACGCCGGCGACGGAGCGGATTTCCTCAACGAGATCACCGTGGCCCGCCTCGCACCAGAAGATGAGACGGCGGCCGGCGGCCCGCGCCGGGGGCGAAGTCTGTTCGGGTTCCGGCCTGCCGTCCACCGTCATGCCATCAGTGTATCGAGGTCGAGCGCCCGGTGCGCCGGCAACGGACGTTGGCAATGGCGATCGAAGGCGGCAGCGCCAGCGGGCTCAACGCTTCGCAGCGATCCGCCGTCGCCCTGGCCCATCCCTTGGCGCTGCGCCCCTCCCGCCCTACCATTCGTCGCCGCTGCGGATGCGGCGATCGCTCCGGAGGTTCGCTTCCGGGGAGGAAAGTCCGAGCACGGCAGGACACGGTGGTGGGCAACACCCACCAGCCCGAACACAGCGCTTCGGCGCTTCGGTCGCGGGCCAGGGAAAGTGCCACAGAAAACACACCGCCGATGGCCGGGCCTCGCGCCCGGCACAGGCAAGGGTGAAATGGTGCGGTAAGAGCGCACCGCCCGGTCGGCGACGATCGGGGCAGGGCAAACCCCACCGCGTGCAAGATCACGCAGTTCCCGGCTGGTCCGGCCGATGGGAACGGGTAGATCGCTGCAGGGCGCCGCTTCGGCGACGCCATGCCCCGTCGCGGCAACGCGCCGGGCAGAGAAATGATCGCCCCGCGCCCGCGCGAGCCCCCGTCAAGGAGTTCGCGGGCGCGGAACAGAACTCGGCTTACGATCCGCAGCCGACCGCCACCTCACACGCGAGACTCGCAGCCCGCGGGTGTCGTGGCGCGCGGTGAGGCATCGAAGGACCGGAGACTCCGCGACCGCTTGCGTCTTCGCTTCCGACCCGCGCTACGCCTCCGCCTCGACGCGCGGGCGGAACTCCCCGAGCATCTCCGGCAGCATGCCGTCGTTGGCGAGGTGGAAGTGGAGCATTGCCAGCGCGGTGATCGCCGCGCGGCGGCGGACCATCTCGCGGTCGCCGACGAAAACGAAGTGGCGAACGAACGAACTCGGCTCGCCGTCCTCATCGACGAAGGCGAGCGCGATGAAGACGGTGCCGACGGGCTTGGCGGCGCTGCCGCCCTCAGGCCCGGCGACGCCGGTGATCGCCAGCGCGAAGGCCGCGCCGGTCTGCGCCAGCGCGCCCACGGCCATCTGGTCCGCCGTCAGCCCCGAAACCGCGCCGTGGTGAGCGATGGTCTCGGGAGCCACGTCGAGGAACTCCGCCTTGAAGTCGTTGCTGTAGGTCACCCAGCCGCCGAGGTAGACCTCGCTGGCGCCGGGCACGTCGGTGATCATCGAGCCGACGAGGCCGCCGGTGCATGATTCGGCCGTAACCAGCGTCGCGCTCTGCGCCTTGAGTCGCCGCACGATGACGGAGGCGAGCGTGTCGTCGTCGCGGCCGAAGGCGTAGACGCCCAGGCGCTCCGCGACGGTGCGAGCAGCCGTGACGAAGAGATCCTCCACGTCCGGCCCGTCGCCGGCGGCGCGCACGCGCACACTGACGACGTAGTCGCTCACGAGCGTGCCGACGACGACGGGCCCGCCGCGCCGCATCAGGTCTTCGATGATCTCGCCGACCTTGCTCTCGGCGAGGCTGACGCTGTGAATCCACGCGGTGTGGCAGCGGTCTGAGCCGTTGACGAGTTCGCGCACCGCGGGTGCGACGTGATCCGCCCACATCCTCCTCATCTCGCCGGGCACGCCGGGCAGGACGTAGACGGGCGCAGCGCCGAGGCGCGCAGCCAGTCCCGGCGCGGTACCGACGGGATTGCTGAGCATCGATGCAGACTTCGGCCGCTGCGCCTGCTGGAGATTGCGCCGCGGCATCTCGAAGCCTCGCTTCTCGAAGCGGGAGCGAAGCAGCCGCAGCGCCGCCTCATCGGTCATGAGCGATTCACCGAGCGCATCGGCCAAGGCTTCGCGCGTCAGGTCATCCTCGGTCGGCCCGAGTCCGCCGGTGATGAGCAGCACGCTGACGCGGCCCGCGGACTCGCGCAGCGACGCGGCGATCGCGGCGCGGTCGTCGGGCAGCGCGAGGTGGAAGGCCGTCTCGACGCCCAGTTCGAGCAGGCGCTGCGAGAGCCACGTGCTGTTCGTGTCCACGCGGTCGCCGCTGGTGAGTTCATCGCCGACGGTGATGATGCCCGCAGTGATCCGGCTCATGGGAGTATGGTATCGGTGCGAGCGCTCATGGGCAGCGCGATCCGAGTCGCTATTGGTCCGTGCGGAACTCATCTCCCCCATGACCGGAGGGCAGTTCAACCCTCCCCACAAAGTACACAAAGTCACGAAGAGGGCACAAAGAACAACAACGCCATTCCGACTCGGCACCGCAAACCGCGTCTCTCTCGACCTTGAACTTCCGGGGATTCTTTGTGCCCTTGTGTACTTTGTGGTGAGTTTTCGGCGTGTAGCGCTCTACAGACGTTTGTCTTGCAGGAATCAGCAGCCGCCCCGCCGGCGGCGGTATCCGGTATTCGGATCGCCGACGTGGTGAACCGCGAGCGAGTTCGTCGAGCCGACGCGGCCGATGGGATGGCCCGCGAGGATGACGATCGGCTCGCCTCGCTCCACCCAGCCGCGTGCGAGAAGCAACTCGTCAATCAGGGCGGTGAACCCATCGAGATCGGGCGGCATGTCGATGGCGACGGGCGTTACGCCGTGCAGCACCGTCAGGCGGCGCAGCGTCGAGCGGTCCTCGGAACCGATCACGATCGGAATGCGGAAGTTGTTCTGACTGAGGTGCAGCGCGGTCAGGCCCGATTCCGTCGGCGCGACGATCATCTTCGCCTTCACGTCCTGCGCGATCATCCAGGCGCCGTGGGCGACGGCGGCGGTCCAGTGCCCCTTGAGGCGCTCGGTCGTCAGGGGCGGGGGCTGGTGCGATGTGGAGCGCACGTACGCCTCGGTCGCGGCGGCAATTCGGCTCATCGTGTCCACCGCGAGCACGGGCCAGGCCCCCACCGCCGTCTCGCCCGAGAGCATTACGGCGTCGGCCCCGTCGAGAATCGCGTTGGCCACGTCGCTCGCCTCGGCCCGCGTCGGAGAGGGGTTCGTAATCATCGACTCAAGCATCTGCGTGGCCACGATGCACGGCCGCCCGCGGCGCTGGGCCGCATCGACGAGTCGCTTCTGGATCGCGGGCACTTCAGCGAGGTCCATCTCAACGCCCAGATCGCCGCGGGCGACCATGATCACTTCCGCCTCGTCCAGGATCGCGTCGATGTTGGCGAGCGCCTCCGGCCGCTCGATCTTGGCGATGATCGGCAGCGAGCGCCGACCGGTGCCCTTCATCAGTTCAAGAATCCGCCGGTGCAGCAATTGCACGTCCTGCGCCTCGCGCACGAAACTCATCGCGACGAAGTCGAGTTCGTTCTGCACCGCCCATTGGAGGCAGGCGTGGTCCTTCTCCGTGACGCAGGGCAGGCGCACCTGCGTGTTGGGAAGGTTGATGCCCTTGCCGGAGGTAACGAGTCCGCCAGTGGTGACGCGGCAGATGATCTCGTCGGGCCGGCAATCGACAATGAGCATGCGGATCGCGCCGTCGTTGATGAGCAGTTTCTGCCCCGTCTCGACATCGCTCACAAGGCCGGGGTAGGTGCAGGAGAATCGCGGTCCGGCGGCCACGATCGGCTCGCGCTGAAAGACGACGTCCTGCCCCGCCTCAACCGTCACGCCGCCGTCGGCCACCTCCCCGACGCGGATCTTCGGGCCGGAGAGGTCGCCAAGCACGCCGAGGGGATGGCCGACTTCCGCCTCGACCTGCCGAACCGCATTGAGGACTTGCTTGTGGTTCTCAAGCGTGCCGTGGGAGAAGTTGAGGCGGAAGACCGAAGCGCCGGCCTCGACGAGTTTGCGGATCGTGGCGGCGTCGCGGCTGGCCTTGCCGAGGGTGGCGACGATCTTGGTGAGTGTGTTCCGGCTGCGCCACATGGAGTGCTTCTTCTATCGGCCCGATTGGTCCAACTCTACGACGGCGCAGTAGCGTGCGCGGAAAAACTCCGCCCACCGGATGCGGTCGCGCTGCGCCTTGAGGGGATCGAGTCCCCTGGCCGCCCCTTCCGCCGACTGAGTGAGGCGCCAGTCGGCGCGGATGGCCGCGAGGTGCTCCGTCGTCGCCAGCGAGACCTCGCGCCCGTCGGTAAGCACAACCGTCGGCATCTCGTGGAACAGGCGCAACATCTCCGGCCGCTTCGGATCATCCGCCGGCCTGTCGTTGATCGCTCTCCACGCGAGCCGCAACTCAGCCTGGCTGTCGATCGCCATCGCCGCGAGCAGCGGCGCGATGAAGCCGCGCACATTGCTGTCCCAGGCGTCGAAGGGCTCGGCGAGCGCGAAGGGATCGACGTGATCGATGAAGCGGTCAAAGTGCTGCTCGTACATCGCGCGGCGGATGGGCAGGCGGCGCAACTCAAACTGACGCGGCCCGAGGTCGCCTTCGGAAGCCGCCAGCGGAAACTGCCACAGCGCCTGACCTTCCTCGCTGAGGCAGAACTCGATAAAGCGAATGGCGAGGTCGCGGTTGGGCCCGCCGCCCAGCAGGCTGATCGGGTCGGGATCGATGTCGGAGAGGCGTGGCGGATCAACATAACCGATCCGCTCGCTCCCGTCGGCGTTGCGGATGAACTGCGCCTGCGTCCGGCCGTAAAAGTCGATGCACATGCCCATGGCCGCCTCGCCGAGGCTCACGTCGATTGGGATCTTGCTCGACGAGTCGGCGAAGTAGCGGGCGTTGGCGCTCGCCTCGCGCACGGTGCGCCATCCTTGCTCCCAGCCAAGTCGCTGAAGGATGACGTCGAAGACGGTCGCGATCGAGCCGGACTGCCCCGGATCGGCCAGCGCGACCCATCCCATGAGGCGCGGGTCGGCGAGGTCGGCCCAGGTCTGCGGCTCGGGCACGCCGAGTTGCCGGAGCGCGTCGATGTTGTAGACGATGCCGAAGCCCGAGAGGGCCGTGCCGAACCAGTGCAGGTCGGCGTCGTAGAGCACGTTGCGGCCGATGCGGTTCTCGCCGTACCACTCGTGGAGTTGCTCGGCGCTGAACTCGACGGGAATGGTGATGGTGGCGGAGCGGGTTGTGCCGTCGGGCAGCGTGTGCGTGACGGCCCGTTTGACCTGCGCGTGCTCGTAACTGCCGCCGCCGAAGAGCAGGTCGTAACTCATGGAGCCGGGCGCGATCGGGCCGCGTTTGATCGCCGCTTCGTACTCGGCGAAGAGCTGGCGGCGGATTTCCGCGGTGCCGCCGGGGGTGCGCCAGTCGATGATCACGCCCCGCCCGTCGAAGTGCGCCCGGTGCCAGCGGTCGAAGGCGAGGCCGAACTCCGTGCGGATCTGCTCGTTGTGCGGGGTGATGATGACCAGGGGCAGCGCGGCGTCGTCGAGGCGCTCTCCGCGCGGCCGAAAGGCAAAGGGCACGCCGAGCACGATCAGCAGCGCGGGAAGGAAACTCCACTTGAGCCAGTCGATGCGCACGCGGTTCTCCGTGCCCCATCGTATGTGACCTGGTTCGACGCGGCGTCGCCCATGGCCATCGGCGGGAGCCGATGGTTTCCGCACGTCGCGAAACGTGAGGCTCCCGCCTCACGCTGACGGGCTGAATTTACAGCGCCGCGACCTCGCCGACTTCCTGCGCAAATCGCTGCGCCGCCTCGGCGATGGCATCGGCCCACGGCCCCTCCGTGTCGCGCTCGTACGCGAAAATCACGCTGCGGCTGGCGGTGATGATCGCCCCGCGCCCGTCGGGGTTGAAGCAGGCGCGGACGTCCTCGGCCGACCCACCCTGCGCCCCGTAGCCGGGCACGAGGAAAATGCACTTGGGCATGATCGCGCGAAGCGAGCCGATCTCGGATCGCTTCGTCGCCCCCACCACCGCGCCGAGATCGCTGTAGCCCAGATCGCCCAGGCGCTCGCGCGACAGTTGATCCACGACTCGCGCGACGTGCTCGGCCACCGTCTCGCCGCTTTCGAGGCGCGCCTGTTGGATCGCGTCGCCGCCGGGATTGCTCGTGCGCACGAGCACAAACGCGCCGCGCCCGCCCGCGCAGAAAGGCTCGATGCCGTCCGCGCCGAGGTAGCCGTTGATCGTCACCGCGTCGGGGACCGCCAGGCGCGGGGCGAGTTCATCGCGGTCGATCCACGGCTGGAAGACGCCGGCGGCGTAATGCTCGGCGGAGAGGCCGATGTCGCCGCGCTTGGCGTCGAGAATGACGAGCAGGCCGAGGTCGGTCGCGTCGGCGATGAGGCTGTAGAGCGTCTCGACTCCTTCATCGCGATATCGCTCGAAGCACGCGCTCTGGAACTTGACGGCGGCCGCCGCGTCGGCGACGGCGTCGAGCACGATCGAGCAGTACTCGGCGATCGCGGCGAGCGCACTGCGCGGCCCGTCCACGCGGCGGCGCAACTCCGCCGGCAGACGCTCATGCACCGGGTCGATCCCCACGCACGCCGGCGAACCCTTGCGCCCGATCGCGTTGAGCAGCCGATCCGAGAAGTGTTCCACACACGCTCCGTTCGTTGAGTCTGCGTGAGTCTATGCGCGCGACGCGCGCGCTGCGGGGCGCAATGGTGGCGCGGGCGTCTCGCCCGCACGCAATGAACGGACCGGAGGCCCGTTCCACCGGTTTGCTGGCGGTTGAGAAGCGTCCGCTGGCGGCAATGCTCGCGGCACTGCTAAACTTTGAGCCGTACCGTCTCATGGTGTGCAAACCCCGACATCTCGACATCAAGCGCGACCGCGGGTTGACGGTCGAGTGGGAGGACGGCTCGACCTCCTTTTACTCGGTCGCGTACCTGCGCAAGTGGTCGCCCTCGGCCGAAGCGCGGACGCTGCGCGAGCAGATCGCGAAGAACCCGCTGACGGTTCTGCCGGCATCGGCGGTGTCGGGCGGCAAACCGCTCACCATCGTGGACGCCGAGTTCGTCGGCCACTACGCGATCAAGATTCACTTCAGCGACGGACACGACACGGGTCTGTACTCGTGGGAGTATCTTCAGGAGATCGACCCGGCGCGCCAGGCGCCGTCGCCCTCGGCCGAGTCGCCGCTGCCGCGCGAAAGGCACGGATGAGCGATCGGATCGAGAGATCGCCGCAGCCGGCGCCGACCAAGGTTGAAGGCGTTGACTGGCTTGCGCTGGGCGTGCCGCGGTCCGATCCCTTCACGCTGCGTCTGAGAGTCGGCCCGGCGCACATCAGCCGCGTCATTCCGCACGTGCCCAACACGACCTTCGTGCAGTGGCTCGAGTCGATGGCGGTCGCTCACAGCGCCTCGCTTGGCTACGACGACGCCTGGCACCGGGAGCGCGACCTGATCTGGTTCGTGCGGCGACACGAGATCGATTACCTCGCGGAAGTGCTCGAAGGCGATGATCTCGTCATGGCGACGTGGGTGGAAGGCTTCAACAAGACAAGTTCGCCGCGGCGCTACCTCGTCTATCGTCCGCGCGACTCGACGGTGGTGTGCCGGGCGATGACGGTATGGGTGCTGATGTCGCGCAGCGGGCGCCGCCCCCAGCGCATCGACCCCGAGGTGGCGGCGGAGTATCTTCGATAGTGGAGCGAGAGGGGCGGTCGAGTCGGCGCTCTCAGGCGGCCCGGCCGCGGCGCCGACGTCCGGGCTGCTCGCTCTTTTCCGGCGAGGCGATGGCGACGCTGAGTTGCTCGCGGGCGCGGGCGACGAGGCGCTCGTAGTTCATCGGCTCGCCGATCTGGATCGCGAGCATGTTGGCGATCTCCTGCACGCGCGTGGCGACGGCGTCAAGGACCATCTCCAGCGACTCGGCGCGGATGCCCGTCAGGGCGACGCACCGCGTGCGACAACGTTCTATGTCGACGACGGCCGCATCGCCGGAGAAGAGTTCGGCGATGGCGACGCCGGCGCAGATGAGTCGGCTGAGGGTCGGCTCGGCCCCCGGCGTGCGTTCACTCGCCTCGGCCCCGCGATAGCCGCGCACCGCGTCCGTGAGCGACTCGGGCAAACCCCACACGTCGAGAAGTTCCGCGCTCAGTTCGGCGTGGCTGACGCCGAGCGCCTCGATCTCGTCATCGACGCTCCACGCCCCGCGCTGCGCCTGCAGCGCCAGCAGCGGCGCGAAGAGGTCGGGCGCGGTGAGGTTGCCGGCGACGAGACCGATGTTGTGCAGCAACCCGCCCACGAAGGCATCCTCCGTCAACGAGCGGGCCGTGTGCATCGCCAGCAGTCGCGCCGCGACGGCGGCGGTCAGCGCCTGCCGCCAGTAGCGGTCGTAGTTGAACGCGCCTCGCTCCTCACGCGGCGATACGGAATGCACGATCGAGAAACTCAGCGCCATGATGCGCAGTTTGCGCATCCCGAGGAGGGTCGAAGCCTGCTTGATCGACGTGATGTGCTTGGCCACGCCGAAGAGCGGCGAGTTGATGACCTTGAGAATCCGCGCGGTGAGCGCGGGGTCATTCTGGATCACGCCGGCAAGTTGCTCAATGGTGCAGTCGGGCTGCTCGGTGAGCGAGAGCACCTCAACCGCAACGCTGGGCAGCGAGGGCAGCCGTTCGGTCGCCCGGAACCGGTCGATGATCGAGCCGCTGGACATGAGTCCCACTCCTCAGTCGCCTGGTGAACGTCCGGAATCGGGCGGTCGTGGCCCGGCTCATCTTCTCCGTGCTATCGGCTGAGACCGCCCCGTACTGAACCGTCGGTGCCGCGTTGGCGGCGTTCGCACCGGCGCTCCTTCCGGGACCGTGCGTTTCGGACCTTGGGGCACCGGGTCCGGCCCACCGAGGCACCGCAATCAGGGCAGTTCAGCGGGTCCAAGTGAGTCGGAGCATTGAAAAACGACGCTTTCGCGCTTACCCTCTCTCTTCGCCCCGTTCCCCCGCGACGGGCGGCAGGCGGCGGTCGCGTAGCTCAGATGGTAGAGCATCGGACTTTTAATCCGCAGGTCCTGGGTTCGAGTCCCAGCGCGACCATTGGCGGCTGGCGGAAGAGGCCCGCGTGGGGCGGCGCCTCTCGGCGGCGAAGGGAGTCACGCCCGTTTCATGCTGATTCTCCACGCTAACTGGTCGAACCATCGGCTGCTCCTGTGGGCGGAGTCGGCGGCGGCTGTCCGCGCCGCCAGTCTGCCGGGCAACGCGGGCGGCGGACCGAACGGCCCCTCCGTCGCGACCGGGGCCGCCAATGGACAAGTTCTCCCCGCCATCGACGGCGGCGCTGATCCCGGTCCACACCCCTTCGCGGCCGGCCCTGAGGAGATGCTCGAGGCCCTCGCCCGCGTGGCGCCACACTCCCCGATCGCCGACGGCCTCCGGCCGGGCCGAATCACCCTCCGCCTCCCGCAGGGCAACGACTTGCCGACGCCCAGCCCCCAGGCGCTGGCTGAAGCGGGAGTGGAGTGGGAGGAGGCGGCGTTGGGACTGCGCCTCTGGACAGCGCCCGCGCTGGAGGCGTCCGGCGCCGCGGTGCTCGACCTTCTGAGCGCCCTGGACCGCGTGGAAGACGGCGAGGCGGGGGTGCGCCGCGGCGCTTCGCTCGAGTACTGGATTCGAGTCGCGCGCTTCATCGCCGAACTGCTCGTGGCCCAGCGCTTCATCCCCACGCTCGAGCAGGATCTCGGCGGGAGCCTTCGCGGCCACTGGCGGCTGTGGATGAGCGATGAGGATTCAGCGGCGCGGATCGCGGCGCTGGTGCGCCACGCGCCGCCCGTCGTGCGCTGCGTCGCCGATGAGTCGGGCGGCGACATGCTCGACGCCCTCGATGAGATGCTCAACGAAGTGGCCGACGCCGCGATCCGCCGCGTGCTCATCGACGACTCCGTTCCCGAGGCGATCGAAGAGTGCGATCCGCTGGGCGATCAGCACGTGGCGTGGCTTTCGAGCCTGCTCGGGCCGGGCAGCCGCATCACCTTGCCGGTCTCGAATGCGGTGCAGTTGATGCGCGGGGTGCGGCAGTGGCTCGGCCGCCTGTACGACGTCGGGCAGGGCCGGGCGTTCCGGCTGTGCTTCGAACTCGAAGAGCCGCTCAATCTCGACGACGAGGCGGAGTTGTACGCCCCTTCGCGCGACGTCCTCTGGACGCTTTCGCTGCACCTTCAGTCCGCCGATGAGCCGGGCGTGCGCGTCAGCGCGGCGGAGGTCTGGGCCTTCACCGGCGACGTGCAATCCGTGGATGGGCTGCGCATCGACCAGCCGCACGACCTGCTGCTGGGCGAACTCAAACGCGCCAGCAAACTCTTCGCGCCCCTCGAACCCGCGCTCATCGAGGCGCATCCGCTCGGCGTCGAACTCACGACCGATCAGGCGCACGCCTTCCTGCGCGAGGCGCGGCGCGTGCTCGAAGAATCGGGCTTCGGCGTGATCGTGCCCGGCTGGTGGGACCGGCCCGAGGCGCGGCTCTCGGCGCGCCTCAAGGTGCACAGCCCCGACGTCGAGTTCACCGGCTCGCCCGGCCGAGGCGACGCCGGCCGCGCCGCCGTCGGACTCGACTCCATCGTCCAGTATCAGTGGCAGGTCGCCATCGGCAATCACATCCTCACCCGCGACGAGTTCGAGCGCCTCGCGCAGCAGCGCTCACCGCTGGTGCGCCTGCACGGCGAATGGGTCGAGATCAGGCCGCGCGACCTCGCGGGCGCCCAGTCCTTCTGGGAGCGTTCGGAGTCGGGCGAGATCACGCTGCGCGATGCGCTGCGCCTCGCGTACGGTCCGCCGTCCGCGGACGCCGGCCTGCCGGTGCTCGGCATGGACGCCGACGGGTGGGTCGGCCAGCTCTTCGGCACGTCGGCGGCGGGGGCGGACTCGCGCGCGATGCCCATGCTTCCCCAGCCGCAGGCGTTCATCGGCAACCTGCGCCCCTACCAGGTGAAGGGGTTGAGTTGGCTGGCGTTCCTCGACCGCTTCGGCCTCGGCGCCTGCCTCGCGGACGACATGGGCCTGGGCAAGACCATCCAACTGATCGCCCTCCTCCAGGCCGAGCGCGAGTCGGCGGGGGCGGACGGCGCCGAGGTCGATCGGCCTCGCGTTCGCCCGACGCTGCTCGTCGTGCCGACGTCGGTGCTGGGCAACTGGGTGCGCGAATTGCGGCGCTTCTCGCCCGAACTGCGCGTGCTGGTGCATCACGGCGTGAGCCGGGCCTGCGGCCAGGCGCTCATCGACCTTGCCGGCCGCTGTGATATCGCCATCACCACCTATGCCCTCGTCCACCGCGACCGCGAAACGCTTGGACGCCTGCGCTGGTGGCGCGTCTGCCTCGATGAGGCGCAGAACATCAAGAACCCCAGCGCCAAGCAGTCGATCGCGATCCGCGAACTGCCGGCCGACCGGCGCATCGCGCTCACCGGCACGCCCGTCGAGAACCGCCTGAGCGAACTCTGGTCGATCATGGACTTTCTCAACAGCGGCTATCTCGGCACGGCGCACGAGTTCCGCCGGCAGTTCGCCCTGGGCATCGAGCGCTACCGCGACCGGGGGCGCATCGAGCAGTTGCGCCACCTCATCCAGCCCTTCGTCCTGCGCCGCCTCAAGACCGATCCGCACGTCATCGCCGACCTGCCCGACAAACTCGAATACAAGGTCTACTGCACGCTCACGCCCGAGCAGGCGCGGCTCTACGAGGCGACGGTGCAGAGCATGCTCGCGCAGGCGGACGCGAGCGAGGGGATTCAGCGCCGCGGCCTGGTTCTCGCCACCCTCGTCAAACTCAAGCAGATCTGCAATCATCCGGCCCACTTCCTGCGCGACGCCGAGGAGGGGCGCACCGCCGCCGTCACCCCGACGCGCTCGGGCAAGGCGGCCCGGCTCGTCGAAATGCTCGAAGAGGTCGTGGCCGAGGGCGACGCCGCCCTCGTCTTCACCCAGTTCCGAGAAATGGGCCACCTCCTCGCCTCCATGCTCCGGCGCGAACTCGGCGTCGAGACCCTCTTCCTCCACGGCGGAACGCCCGTCGGCAAGCGCGAGGAGATGATCGACCGCTTCCAGCAGCGCGACGGCACCTGCCCCGTCTTCATCCTCTCGCTCAAGGCGGGCGGCTTCGGACTCAACCTCACCGCCGCCAACCATGTCTTCCACTTCGACCGCTGGTGGAACCCGGCCGTCGAGAACCAGGCCACCGACCGCGCCTTCCGCATCGGGCAGACCCGCGCCGTGCAGGTTCACAAGTTCGTGTGCTCAGGCACGCTCGAAGAGCGCATCGACGAGATGATCGAGCAGAAGACCGAACTCGCCGAGAACGTCGTGGGCAGCGGCGAGCAGTGGCTCACCGAACTGAGCACCGACCAGTTGCGCGAAGTGCTCGCGCTGCGCTACGAGGACGTCCCCTCGGCGGAAGACTTCGACGACTCCGCGACGGAGGCGGCCGCCCCATGACCACTCTCTCGTCTCTCTCGTCCAACCCGCAACCGGCGCCCGGCACGCGCCCGCCGCGCGGCGGCGCGCCGGATTCCCGCCCGGCGGGAGCGCGCCCGCTGCCGTCATGGGCTCGGAGGTCGACGCGATGAACGCGATCCCCTCCAATCCCAATCCCCGCCGCCTGCCCGACAAGCCTCGCCGCGTCCATCGCGGGCTGAAACTGAACACGCGCCTCGACCGCCTGGGCGTCAACCGTCTCTCGCGGCGCTGGCTCGAATACGTTCGAGCGGCCGCTGCCGACCAGGCGATGTTCGACGAAGGCGCCAACTACGCGCGCCTCGGGCAGATCGTCAGCCTCGACGTGCATCCCGGCCGAATCGAGGCTGCGGTGCAGGGGCGCGCGGCCAGAGCGTACCGATGGGGACTCGATCTGCCCGTCTTCGAGTCGGACGTCTGCGAGCGCATTATCAAAGCCCTTGCCGGCGAAGCGCGCCTCGCGCACGGTCTGAGCGAGGGCGAACTGAGCGATGAACTCCTCGCCGTCCTCGATTCACTCGGCTTGGCGCTCCTCCCGGCGCCGGGCGCCCCCGCCTCGGCCCCGACATGCACCTGTCCGCTGGTGCGCGACGGCAAGGCCGCGTGGTGCAAGCACGGCGTCGCCGCCGCCCACCTCCTCGCCGAGCGGCTCGACCTCACGCCCGCGCTTGCCTGGTCGGTGCGCGGCGTTGATCCCGTCGAACTCGGCGAGCGCATCCGCCTCAAGCGCACCATCGACTCCGGCGCCGGGCCGGCCACCGCCCACCAGCCGCTCGATCGATCGCTCGTCACCGTCGAGCCCCTTCCCCTCGATCGTTCGCTCGAAACGTTCTACGACTTGCGACCGGAGATCTCCTCGTTCGAGACGCGGCTGGCGCGCCCCGAAGTCTCGCACGTGCTGGTGCGCCGCCTCGGCCCCTCCCCATTTCCGGAAAGCCGATTTCGCATCCTCGGCCTTTTCTCGACGTGCTACGACCTCGTGAGCGAGCGGATCATGAAGGACACGCTCAACGGCGACGAAACAGGGTGACCTCCTGGTCTGTGGCGGCCGCCGGCGGGAATATCCCGGACGTTTCGACGGTACAATCTTCCGGTTGCAGCCTGAAGGAGGAAGAGAATGAGACTCGCCACGACCTTCGCGTGCGCGTGTGTCGCGTTGGTTCCCGTCTGCGGCGCTGGAGCGCGCCAGGACCTCTCCGCTCGACCGGCGCCTCCGCCCCGCTACGCCGAATCCTCAATCGGGCTGGAGAGCCCGCGCTGGGACGGCGGCCGGACCATCATCAAGTTCGCCGACCTCAACCTCGACGGCCACGGCGATATCGTCACCGTCGGCGATCACGGCTCACCCTACATCAACACCGACATGCACGGCATCACCGTCTGGTTCGGCAACGGCGACGGGCAGTGGCAGCCGTACCAGAACGGCAACTTCGGCTACGGCGGCGTCACCGTCGGGGACGTCAACAACGACGGATTGCCCGACGTCGGCTGGGGCGTGCATCACAACTACGCCCAACCTCCCTTCGGCGACCGCGTCATGGGCGTCGCCCTCGGCGACGGCACCGGACGCAACTGGACGCCGTGGGACCAGGGCCTCGGCGTCAACGGGCAGACGTGGGGCATGTTCGGCACCGAGTTCGCTGATTTCGACGCCGACGGACTGCTCGACGTCGCCTCCGTTTCCTTCGGCTGCTGCGACGGCTTTCACGCCTACCGCAACAACGGCGACGGAACATGGACGCGGACCTTCGGCTGGCTCGGCGGCAACTCCTCGATGGATGTCGCCGTCGGTGACGTCAACAACGACGGCTGGCCCGACTACGCCATCGGGCACCAGAATGGAACCATCTGGCTCGGCGACGGCAATGGGGGCTTCATCAACGGCGACGCCAACCTGCCTGGCGGCGGACTCCTCGGCCGGCGCGGCATCCATCTCGGCGAGGTGAACGGCGACGGGTTCGACGACTTCTCGATGGTCACCTCCAGCGGCGGCGTCGAGGTTTACCTCCAGGCGCCAAACTCCTCGCAGTGGATCAACGTCAGCGACGGCCTGCCGACCAGCGGCCCCTTCGAGGTCACGCGCCTCGCCGACATGAACGCCGACGGCCGCACCGATCTTGTCGCCTTCGGCGGCGGCCGCCTCGTCGTCTGGACGAACCACGGTGAGCGCGACTGGCGCGCTGCCGCGACGTTCACCGTGCCCAATCCCGGCGACTACGCCGGCTTCGTCGTGGGAGACGCCACGCACAACGGACGGCCCGACATCGCCATCGTCAGCGACCAGGGCTCCATCTTCAACTCCCGCAACAAACTCCAGTTCTTCCGCGAGACGAGTGAGCGCACCACCCTCTCGATCCGCATCACCGGCCCGCCGCGGCGGCGCACGATCCGCGAAGGGGCGGCCACCTTTATCGACTGGCTCAGTTGCGTGCCGGGCAACAGCGCTTCAACGGTCCGGATCGAGTTGTGCGAGAGCGGCCACGCCGGGCCCTGGACGACGATCGCTGACAACCTGCCCAACAGCGGGCGAACTCAGGTTCGCCTCGACGTGGCGCAATACAACGCCGACGCCTACCTCCGCGCCACGGTCACGAGCGATGGCCGATCCGCGAGCCACATCCACGGACCGATCTCGATCCTGCCGTGAACTCTCTGGCTCGCGCTGACTATTCCGACGCCCACAGGCGTTCGTCGGCGAGGTCGAGGCGGTACATCACCTGGTTGTAGTCGTAGCGCGGCGTGCCCACCGGCGCGCCGGAGAACATTCGCGTGTAGGTGCCTTCGAAGTAAATGAAGCGGCCGCCCTCCTGATCGAAGAAGGGATGATGCACGACGTTGTAGAACGAGTAGTCGTCGTGCGTGACGACCTTGCGGGCGCTCTCCCACGGCCCGACGAGCGTGGGCGATTCGAGGTACCACACCTCGCCGAGCATCGATGAGCCCCAGACTTCCTGGAGGATCATCACCCAGCAGTTGCGGTGTTCGTTCCAGTTGATCGAGCCGCTGTGGCCGAGGACGCGCTTGCCGGTCTCGACGTCGCGCGTCTGAATGAACGCTTCCTCCTCGGTCATCAGCCCCGCCTGGATGAGTTCGTTCTGCTGCTGCGCCTCCACGAGTCCGGTGTTCTTCTTCCACGCATACACGAGTCGGCCGGCCGCGTCGCGGTCGAGTTGCGACTTCTCCTTCTCGTAGCGCGTGCCGGGCTTGAGGCAGGTGAATGCTTCATACTGCGCAGGATCGAGGAGCGGCTCGACTTCGGCGCGACATCGCACCATCGCGTAGGGCGAGGGGAAGTAGAAGTACTCGACACCGTCCTCGACGTGCCGGATCGGATGGCTGCGCGAATGCAGCGGTGCGTCGAGCGGGAATTGCACGATCGGCTCGAAGATGTCCTTCTCGTCGTTGTAGAGAGCGAAGCCCTGCTCGTACAGCTCACCGAGCGTCTTGACGCGCACGTAGTGGCAGTAGAGGCGCTCGCGGCCGGAGGAGTCGGCGACGGTGAAGAGGCCGTCGAACCACACGGGTCCGGGCTTGTCGCCCATCGGGCACATGCGTTTGCTGAAGCCTTCCGGATCGACGAAGTAGCGGAGGTTTGCACCGACGGAGGGATCGAGGCCGCCCTGGCCGGGCAGGTCGGAGACGGCGCCGGAGCCGTGGAAATTGCCCAGCGGGTAGCGAGCCCGACTCGTGTCGCCCCAGAACCAGTGAATCCGGCCGCGGTAAATGATGCGCTGCACGGAATCCTGGCCGAAAACCTCGCCGTTGAGCACGCCCTGCGCGATCGGCGGCGTGTCGCCGAGTTTCACGCTGTCGCCGTAGATGCCTTCGCCGGTCACGCGATAGAGGCGCTCGGCGATGTTGACGCGGTTGACTTCGAGCGTGGCCTTGCCGGCGGGCGTGAGGCGCAGGGCCTTGCCGGCGTAGCCGAAGCCGTCGGCCGGGTAGGTGTAGCCGTGGCTCTTGATCCAGAAGTAGACGTCCTGATTCATGAGTCCCGGATCGTCGACGGCGGCGACGCCGGCGCTATCGGTGATGAAGACGATCTCATTGACGGTGCGAAGTTCAACCAGCGGCACGCCGCGCTTCGTCTGCGCATCAACGACGGTGATTCGGAAGGGCTGGGCGAGCACGGCGGGGGTGAAAAGGCCAAACGTGGTCGCGACAACAACAAACGCTCCACACCGTGTTCGACGGAGAAGTCCGGTCAACATGTTCATGCCCCTTCGGTCGGATCGACCCGCCTTGTCCATCTCGAAGGATAGACCACGGGGCCGAGAGACTGAACGGTCGCCATCAGAGGAATCGAACGGCCAGACCTGAAGGGCACGTGAAACCTCCGGACCGCGAGGCGGAATAAGCGGCATCGAGGGACGTCTCCTGCCCGGAAGCGTCCGGAGCGGCATCGTCGGCCCACTTCAGTGGAGGATCGGATGTCACCTGCACTCTTCAAATCGCCTGCAATTCACAGGCGCTGCATCGGCGGCCTGACGCTCGCCCTCGCGGTGTTGTCGCTCACGGCCTGCAGCAGCGAGTCCTCGATTGGACTGACGCTGTTTCCCGGCGACTCGGCCTCGATGGAGGTCGAGGGGTCCAATCCCTTCATCGACGTCCACAACCGCGGACCGGGCGGAGTGGAAGTCGCCTTCACCGCCTTCGGACCCGGCCTTCCGCCGGACTCAGTGCACCTCTCGCGGGGATCATCGGCCCGCACGCTTCGCGGAGGCGGAAACATCCGAATCGCCAACCACTCGGACGAGCGGGCCGAACTGAGCGTCACCGCGAGGAACTGCTCCGGTCTGGCCGTGACGCAGCAGACGCAGAATGAACACGGCGGCGACTGATCGCGGCGATTCAGTCCGGCCCAAGCCGGATTGATCTGCGGTCCATCTCATGAGAAGCCCCCGTCGACTCGCGATCGACGGGGGCGGAGACGATCACTCAGGTCGTGCGGCGATGCGATCAGCACGACGCAAGGGGGATGGGCTCGCCGCTTGCGCCTGGCGCCTGCGCTGCGCCGCGGCGCCGGACTACTCGATCACCTGCTCGACGACGTTGCTCTTGCGCTGGAACTCGGCCGCCTGCGTCCAGACGCGCACGCCCTGCGTGTTGGGCGGGATGCGCTTGCGCAGCAGCGCGTAGCCGTTCGCGTCGGCGGTGCGCACTCCGGCGAGCGCGGGGCGGGCGAGGTCGATGGTCACGTCGAGTTGGGAGATGTAGGTGCTGCCCGGGCCCTGCGTGCTGTAGATGAACGCGACGGTCTGGCCGGGCGTGGCGCGGAAGACTTCCATGTCCCCGTTCACGCCGGAGACGAAACGGGAGTTCTGAAGGCGCATGGGGATCTCGCCGGAGGCGGCGGCGATGGCGAGGCCGACGTTGATGCGGCCGTAGCCGAAGGTGTTGTCGATGCCCGGTGTGCCGAGGTCGTCGCACGTTTCCTTGAGAATGTCTTCCACTTCGTCCGGGCTGAGCGCGGGATTGGCGGACCAGATGACGCAGGCGAGGCCGGAAACCTGCGGGCAGGCGGCGCTGGTGCCGCCGAAGTTGCCGTAGGCGTTGTCGCCCGTGTGCCAGACGTTCCAGACGTCCACGCCGGGCGCGACAAGGTCCACCATCGGACCATAATTGGAGAACGAGGCCTTGTTGTCGTTGCGATCGACGGCGCCGACGATGATGATGTCGTCGGCATCGCGGTCGTTGCGCGTCATGTTCTGGTTCGAGTTTCCGGCGGCCCAGACCATCAGTCCGCCGATGGACTTGATGTAGGTAGCGGTGTCGCGGACCGCCTGATTGTCCACGCCGCTGTAACTGAGGCTGGCGACCTTGTCGCCGTTCTCGATTGCCGTCGTCGCGGCGTGATTGAGCCACTCGATGGAGGAGCCGCCGCCCGAGCTGTTGGTGACGCGCAGCATGCGGTGGCTGAGGTTCCATCCCATGCCGGTGATGCCGACGCCGTTGTTGCCGTTGCCGGCGGCGCAGCCCGTTGCCTGCGTGCCGTGGCCGTAGATGTCGTTGATCGATCCGCCCTGGCTCTCCCAGCGGCGATCGACGGCGTTGTAGCCCTCCTTGCGATGCAGCAGCAGGTCCTCATGCGTCACGCGGATGCCGGTGTCGCAGATGCCCACCGTGACTTCCGGATTGCCCGTGTGGTACTCCCAGCCCACGCACGAATCGAAGCGATCGGGCGCGTGATACCACTGCTGGGCGAACTGCGGGTCGTTCGGGCAGTTGCCCAGCGGATAGACGCGCCAGTTCGGCTCGACGAACTTGAACAGGCCGGTCGAGAGCAGTTCATCGGCCACCTGGTTCTCCGTCTGCCCCGGCTGGAGGTCGAAGATGTACTGATCCGTCTGCCAGACGTGATCGCGCGGCGGGGCGAGAGCATGGAGACGGGCGAGCGCCTCGCCATAGCGCTGCCCGGCCGCGGCGGGGGCAAGGCCCTGCTCCGTCCAGTGCGAGACCGGCCAGGGGCGAGCAATCATCGAGCCGGAGAACTCCTGGATCCCCGGCTGCTCCGCGTAGCGGATCGGGTGAAGACCGGATCCGCCGCCCAGCGCGGGCACGGCGGCGAGCAGAAGCACGCTGACTGAAACGGCAGTTCCACTAAACATGCGACACACTCCCTCAGTTGGCAGGTGATGGTTGAACGATTGACGCGGCTTTCAGGCCCTTCGCACGGCCAACCGCGGAGGTTCCTCCGTTGAATCAACGCCTGACGAAAGAAGATGATTCCCGCATTCTCGAGACTCGCCGCGATCGGGGGACGTCCCTGAGCCGTGGCCGTGCGGGGGAGCGGAAAAGCCTGACACGGCCGATCTCAGGCCGTTCCCCGTCTCGCCAGCCGCCCTCATGCTCCCCCCAGCAGCGCCTCGACCTGCGATCGGTTGGGCAAGGAGGCGAGCGCCCCCATGCCGGTAGCGGCGACCGCCCCGGCCGCGCACGCGAAGGCGAGACTCTCGGCCACAGATCGCCCCTCGCACCAGGCGATGGCGAAGGCGGCGGCGAAAGCGTCGCCGGCGCCCGTCGCGTCCACCGCCTTGACGGGAAACGCACCCTGGCGCGTGAGCGCCTCGCCGTCGAAGTGCAGCGCGCCGCGCTCGCCGAGGGTGATGACAACGTGCCCGCCGCTCATCGAGCACAAGTGGGAGGCGATCTGCCGCTCGCCGAGGCGCGCATCGTCGAGGCCGCTGAGGCATCGGGCCTCCGACTCGTTGACGATGAGCACATCAACGAGTTCGAGCAGGGAGGGCGCGAGGCGCTGCGCCGGCGCCGCGTTGAAGAAGACCGGCACGCTCGCCTCGCGCGCGATCTCTAGCGCCCGGCGATTCGCGGCGAGCGGCACTTCGAGTTGAAGAAGCAGCGCCTCGGCCTGGGCGATGTCATCGCGGACGGCTTCGACGTCGCGCTCGCTCAGGGAGATGTTGGCGCCGGGTGCGACGATGATGGTGTTCTGTCCGGCGGGATCGATCGTGATGAGGGCGACGCCCGTCGCCTCGCCGCCGCGCGCCAGGACGTCGGTGACATCGACGTTCTCCGCCGCGAGGCGGGATCGCATCTCCGCGCCCCAGGCGTCGCGCCCGACGCATCCGGCGAAGACGACTTCAGCGCCGAGCCGCGCCGCGGCGACGGCCTGGTTGGCGCCCTTGCCCCCGCCGTAGGCGCCGAACGGACCCCCGAGGATCGTCTCCCCCGCCTGGGGAAAACGCGGAGCGCGAACGACGAGGTCCATGTTGATGGAACCGACAACCACGACGCGCGGCATGGGTCATCATATCGCCTCGCGCCGACCACCGAACCGGCGCCCTCACACCTGCCCGATCCAGCGGCGCCAGAGCCATTCGACGCCGAGCAGCGCCATGAGCAGCAAGAGCACCCAGGGGCGGTCCCAGACCGGCCGCGGCGCCGCTTCGCCTTCGAGCGCCACCTGCTGCGCGCGGAGATCATCGAGCAGCGCATCGGGGTCGTCGGCGCCGTAGCGCCTCCCCCCCGTCGCGTGAGCCAGCGACTCGAGGGGCGCGTGGTCGGCGGAGAGGTCGAGTCGTTCACGGCTCGGATCGGCCACGACGAAGCGGCTCGTGAGCGAGGGCGGCGACATCTCCGGCGCTTCGAGAAGCACGGTGTGCAGACCCTCGATCGTCGGCGTAAAGGAGGCGCTGAGGCGCGTGCCGGACTCGTTCACTGCGGCCGGATCAAGCCGCCGCCGCACGCCGTCCGGCAGCAGGACGCTGAGGCTCGGGTCGAATCGCGACGAGTCGACGTAGCGCGACTGCACGATGATCTCGACGCTCTGGCCGGGGCGGACGCTGAGGCGGCTGAGCGAGAGCCCGATCGACTGGCCGGGGAGGAGTTCGCCGCCGCCCGCGAGCCAGCGCACCGCCCTCGTCCAGAAGAGGGGGTAAACGGGATCGAGATCGGCGTCGGCGGGCGGGAGCATCGCCCAGCGCCACAGGCCGTCCACGAGAATGGCGAGGACGCGGCCGTGGCCGACGTGCTGCGTCGCGACCGCGGCGGGCAGGGTTCCATCGCCTCCCGCCGACGCGGTGCGCGCCCAGATGATCGACGCGGCCCGCTCGCGCTCGATGCGCGCCTGCGCCATCATTCCCGGCAGGCTCGAGAGGATGATGTCGGTGTCCTCGGCCGAGCCGAAACTCAGCGGATCGCCCACCGACATGGCGCCGCCGGCACGGAGCACGCCGCCGCTGATCTTCTCTTCCGCCCACTGCACGGGGACGATGGGATCGATCGCGGCGGAGGCGGCGACGCCGTGGGGATTGTCACTGCCGAAAGGCCGGCCGCGCGCCAAGACGAGGCTGCCGCCCTGCTCCATCACGTAGGTCACCAGCGTCTCTGCCTCGTGCCCGGGAAACCACCGCTCGATGCCCCGGCCGAGAATCACCACGTCATATTCGGCGAGTTGGTCGAGCGTCGTCGGCGCGGTCAGAGGCGGTTGATCGGGACGCTCCTCCGGGGCTTCCGCCCCCGCCAGCGAGACATAGCGAGTGATCTCCTCGCGCCGTCCCAGGCCGATGACCGTCGTCAGGTCGATCTCGGCGGCGTTTCGAAGCGTCGAGATGAGAAACTTCGTGTCCCAGTACGGCTCGTTCTCGAAGAGGGCGACGCGCAGGTGCTGGCGGGTGATCTGCACGAAGGCGTAGGACTCGTTGTTGTCGGCGCGGCTCTCGTCGGGCAGCGGCTCGACGCGCAAGCGGAACTCGGCCATCGAGACCATCTCGCGCGTCTCGCCCGCCGGCGCTTCGGGAACGACGCTGTAACTCATTCGCGCGGCGTCGGGTCCGAGGATCAGGTCGGTGCGCTCGATCTCTCGCCCGTTGTGTTCGAGGACGGCGGCGACGCGCTGGCCTTCGAGGCCGACGTGATGAATCTCCCCGCGCAGCGCCGTCGGCTGGCCGAAGTGCACGAACGCATGATCGGCGTTGAGGCGCACGTTGAGGTCCGGCTGCTGCTGCATCGTTCCGACGAGGACGGCGGAGACCACCACGCCGCGCCGCCTCGCCTCGACAGCGAGCGCCGCGACGGGGCCACCGTCCGTATCGCGCCCGTCAGTCAGCAGAACGATCGTCGCACCCGACCCGTCCGCCCGCTCGATCGCGGTTCGCAAGTGCTCGGCGAGGCACGTCTGCTCGCCGTCGGCCACGAGTTCGGCCGCGTGCGCGGCGCCGATCGGGACCAACTCGTCCGCGAAGGCCAGAAACTCCGCGTCGCATTGCGCCGCAAGGCGATCGAGGAACTCGCGCGAGAGCCACGCGTGCTCCAGGCGCTGCAGGCGCGAGACGGGCTCGCCGCCGCGGCGCTCGTCGCTCACGCACATGCTCGATGACCGGTCCACCATGAGCGTCACGCCGTGGCCCTCCTGCACTTCGCTGCCGCGCTCGATGCGGACCGGGTTGAGCAACAGGACCGCGAGCAGGGCGAGGGCGGCGAGGCGCAGCAGGAGGGGGATCGTGCCGCCGCGCGGCGACGCGTCGCCGCGCTTCGCGCGCGGGAGGCAAAGCAGCGCCGCAAGAACCGCCGCGCCTCCCACGAGCACGATCGTCGCCGCAGGGTGCAGCAGCGGCGCGAGGGTCACGGGGCCGGCTTCGAGGTCGCCCAGGAGGATCACGCGATCGCCTCCTTCCGCGCGGCGAGGAGCGCGACCGCGGCCTCGAGCATCGCCGCGATGCACGCCGCCGCGAGCAGCCACGGCCAGAGTTCCAGGAGGCGCCTCGGCGCCGCGAGCAGATCGGCCGCGCCGGCCTCAGACGCGCCGCCGCGCTCCGCAGAGCCGGGGGAGGATTCGAGCGCGGCAATCGCGCCCGCATCGGCCGCACGCAGATCCGACTCGCGCGGTTCGACGACCACGCTCGCGCCCGCGATCCACTCGCCGCTCTCGGCGTCGGCGATGCACACTTCGCCGACGTCCTCAACGGCGTCGACCTCGACGAGCCGGCGGCCCTCCGCTTCGCCGGATCGACACGCCGCAGCGCTGCGCCCTGCCCGGCCGATGAACTCCAGCAGCAGCGGACGGCTGCCCGCGGCCTCCGGCACTTCGATCGCGCGGCCGCGGCCAGGATGGAGCGTCGGCACGCTCCCTTCGCCCGCGCCGAGCCAGCCCATCCATTCGTGAACCAGCGCGGGAAAGAGCGGTTGGCGCGTCAGGTCGCTGGACGCGCGCGCGATGGAACCGTTGAAGACGATCGCGCGACCGCGTCCGTGGCGTCCCGCGGCGACGATCGGCGAACCGTCCTCGCCGCGGATGAGCACCGCAGCGCCGTCGGCGGCGCGCGCGCGGGCCGGGCGCGCGTGCCGCACCGCCCAGAGCGAAGCCGCGGCCGGGCCGTCGAAGGAGGCAATCGCCTCGTGCGTCAGGTCTGCACTCGACCAGGCGACGTGCTCCGCCTCGGCCGCAACCTCGACGATCGCCAGCGGAAGGCTCGGCGCCTCCGGCTGGATGGAGGCGTAGATGTCGCTGGCGCGCGCCGCCTCGGCCGAGTCGATGAACCACAGCAGCCCGCCTCCACGTGCGACTACTTCGTGCACACGCGTCAGCCAGTCGAGCGGCGCAGCGCCCGCTTCGCACAGGATGATGACTTCCAGTCCGCTCCAGTCGATCGACTCGGGCCGCTGCCGAGACACGTCCGCCACGATCGGCTCGTAGGGGGACTGTTCATCCGGCCGCAGCGCAGCGCCGAGGTACGCCGGGGCGTCGGCCACCCCGCGCGATGCATCGGTCAGGAGGAGCACGCGCGCCGCGGCGCGAATCGGAATCGTCGCCGACAGCGTGTTGTCAACTTCGAGCGCGTCGGGTGGCAGCGCGAGGCGCAGGCGCACCGCCCCCTGCTCCTGAGGGCGGCAGGTGAATGAAACGGTCGCCTCGCCCCGCGGCTCAACGCTCACCAGCGCCGGAGGCGGGGAGGCGGCGGGTGCCTCGATGGCGCACGTCACCTCGACGGTTGCGGCATGGTCGCCGTGATTTGACACCGTCGCGCGCAACGTAAACGGCGCGCCGACCGGCGGCCGCGCCGGCGATACGGCCAACGAATGCAAAGCCAGGTTCCCTGGCGCTCCCCCTTCCACCGCTTCGATCGACAGCGCCGCCGACTCGAGTGACGGCCCGATCGAGGCGATATCCGCGAGGTGTCCGGACTGCGCGTCGGTGAGCAGAATGATCCGCCGCCCTCCCGCTCGCCGCGCCGCATCACTCCCGCCCGGTCCCGGCAGGCGAAGCGCTGCGCCGATCGCCGCTGACAGGTCCGCCGAACCGGGCGTCGCTTCCACCTCGCCGAGCATCGAGCGCAGGGCCGCGAAATTGCCCGTCAGCCGCGGCAGCAGCGACTCACTCTCGAGTCCCGCGACGACCAGGCCTGCCCGGTCGATCGCCGGATCGAGCGCCTCGAGCATCTCGCTCGCCCGATGGAGGGCGAGGCGCATGGGCGAAGCGGCTGCGCTCACGCGGCCCATGGAAGCGGAGGCGTCGAGGATGATGACGACCTCGCGGCCGTCCGCGGCGCTCCGGCGCGGGCCTTCACGCCAGGCCGGCCGGGCAAAGGCAAGCGCCACAAGGGCCACCAGCGTGAGTCGCAGCAGCAGCACGAGCCACTGCGAGAGGCGCAGGCGCCGGCCGCGCTCCGCCTGGGCCATCGCGAGGAACCGCGCCGTAGGGAGCGGAATCGGTCGCGTGCCGCGCCGGCTGAGCAGGTGGGCGAGGATCGGCAGCGCCAGGGCGGTCAAACCCCAGAGCATCCCCGCTCCCAACCACTCGATGAAGGCGATGGTCATGTGCAGCCCGGCGATTCACTCGGCCCCGTGCCTCGGCGGCAAGGCCCGGTGGATTTAACCACGTCCGCGGCCTCCCGTCCGACTCGATCGCCCGACGATCGATCTTTTGCGGATGGTTGCCGGTCGTCAGGCCAATCCGTATGATGGCCGCCGGTGGATGCGGGAACCCATGCCAACCTCGTGCGCCGTGATCTCGTGAGCGCTGCGGCTTCGCTGCTGCTGGTCGCGGGTTCGCTCGCCGGCGCCGCCGCGCCGATCTCCGCGCCGCTGGGCCTCGCGGGGCTCGCGGTGCTTCAGCCCGTCGGCACGGGAAACGCCGCCCGGCTCCTCGTGCAGCAGGGCGTCGGCCTCGCGCCGGCGGAGGGCGAAGCGGTCCTCTCCGCCCTGCGGGCCACGATCTGGCAGGAAGGCGAGGCGCAGCGCCTCTACCTCGACGGCTGGGTGACGGCGAAGATCGGACCCTACGAGTTCGCCGCCCAGCGCGCCGTCGTCTGGATCATCCGCCGCGACGAAGGCCCGGGCGTGGTCAGCGAGATCGCCGTCCACCTCGACCGCGTCAGCGCCGTCAATCGCCCTTCGGGCATGACCTCCGAGGGTGATGAACTGCTCGTCACCGCCGCCATCACCGGCAACGTCCGCCTGCGCTGCGACGACTTCAACGAGACGATCGAGACGATCCCGGCCGATCTCATCGAGCGAGGCGAGGCGCGCCTCCTCGAGCATCTGCGGCAGCGCACCGACGCCGACGCGGCGGGGCCGACCATCGAGCGGATCGCGCCCCCCGGCCCGCCTCCGCTCATCGAGCAGGCGCGCCGGCCGGGCGAAGGCGCGCCCGATCCCGATCCCTTCCGCCCGCAGGTCGGCATTCCGCCCGAGGCGACGATCGCCTTCCGCATGGACGGACGCCTCGAATACCACGTAAGCGAGGACGGCTCCGAAGGCACGATCACCATGCGCGACAACCTCGTCGTGCAGTACCTCGAGTTGAGCGTGCGCCCCGGCGAGCGCGAGCCGCGCCACCTCACCCTCACCGCCGACCGCGCCGTCGTCTTCACCGACCCGATCTCGCCCGAGCAACTCCAGCAGCAGCAGATCAGCGCCGACGCGGTGCGCGGCATCTACCTCGAGGGCAACGTCGTCGCAACCGACGGGCGCTACACGATGCGCGGGCCGCGCGTCTATTACGAGTTCGGCACGAACCGGGCCATCGTGCTCGACGGCCTGGTGCGGACGTGGAGCGACGAGGCCCGCGTGCCCATCTACATGCGCGCGCAGGAGATCCGCCAGACCAGCCGCAGCGAGTGGCAGGCGGATCGCGTGCGCATCAGCACGAGCGAGTTCTACACGCCGCACGTGAGCATCGGCGCGGGGACGGTCACCCTCCAGAAGCGCGAGGATCCGACGCGGCGAACTACCGAGGACTATGTGCAGGTGCGCCACGCCACGCTGCGGGTGGGCGAGACGCCGATCTTCTGGCTGCCGGGCTACAAGGGCCGCGTCGAGGACTTCCCCCTGCGCCGCATCACGGTCGGCGGCAACAGCCAGAACGGCGCGACGGTCAAGACTGAGTGGGATCTGCTGGGCATCATGGGATGGGAGGCGGCGGCGGGGACCGAGGCGAGCCTCCTGCTCGACTACTACTCCGAGCGCGGACCAGCCGGCGGCGTCGACGTCACCTACCGCGACGACGATTCGCGCGGCCGCTTCTTCGCCTGGACCATCTTCGACGACGGCGAAGACAAACTCTCCTCCGGCGCCAAGCGCGACGTCGAGGAAGACCTGCGCGGCATCGTCACCTGGTCGCACCTCCAGGAACTCCCCGACGACTGGACGGTCATCGGCGAACTCTCCTACATCTCCGACGAGAACCTCGTCGATTCTTTCTTTGCGGGCGACGCCGAGGAGCGGCGCGAGTACCAGACGCGCCTCTACGCGAAGCAGCAGCGCGACAACTGGGCCTTCGAGGCCTTCGTCAAGTACGACCTCAACGACTTCATCGCCAACGAGGATCTCCTCCAGTCCCAGGGCTACCTCGTCGAGAAAGTGCCGGAGATCGGCTACTACCGCTACGCCGACAGCCTCTTCGACGGCCGCCTCACCTGGTCGAGCGAGTACCAGTTGAGCCGCAACCGCCTCAGTTTCCCCCGCCACACGCTCGACGACATCGGTCAGGGGCAGGCGGGCTTCGGCATGCCGCCCTCGACGGACCTCTCCGCCGCCGCCCTCCTCGCCGGGTACCGGGAGAAATACAGCGACCGCTTCACGACGCGGCACGAAGTCGCCATGCCCATGCAGGTCGGCATCTTCAAGATCGTCCCCTTCGTCGTCGGCCGCTTCACCGGCTACGACGACGACTTCGACGAGTTCAACGCCGCGAGCGAGGCGATCCGCTGGTTCGGCGGCGGTGGCGTGCGCGTCGCCACCCAGTTCTCGCGCATCGACAACTCGGTGAGCAGCCGGGTGCTCGACCTCCACCGCATTCGCCACATCATCGAGCCGAGCCTCACGCTCTTCTCCGCCGACTCCGACGCGGGCGTGGGAGATTACCCCATCTACGACCTCGACGTCGAAGGCATCTCGACGGGCACCGTCATGCGCGTCGGCATGCGCAACACGTGGCAGACGCAGCGAGGCGGGCCGGGCCGGTGGCGCAACGTCGACTTCCTCACCATCGACACGGACGTCGTCCTGCACACCTCCGAGACGCAGGGGGACTACTCGATCCCCCGCTACTTCGACTACCGCCCCGAACTTTCCCGTTTCGGCGACCACTTCGCCGGCGACTTCCTGTGGCTGGTGAGCGATCACTTCGCCCTCGCGGGCAACCTCATCTACGACCTCAACGAGAGCGCCGTGGCGCGAAGCGCGGTGGGCTACCGCCTCGACCACTCGCGCGACCTCTACTCCTACACCGACCTGCGCTACGTGGACGCCGACGACGCGACGCTGCTCACCCTCGGCCTGGGCTATACCGTCACGCCGCTGTACCTCTTTCGCGGCTCGGTCACCTTCGACCTCGATCGCGATGAATCGCAGACGACCAACGTCGAACTGATCCGCAAGACGCCGCAATTGGACATCATCATCGGCGTGAGCCACGACCAGTTCCGCGAGGACACGACCGTCAGCGTGAGCATCTCGCCGCGCGGCACCGGCGGCCGCCGCTACGGCGGCATCCTCAACCCCCGCGACGAGGATCGCTGAGCGCGCCTCAAAAGCCGGCGAGCCTCCTGGCGGTCGGCGATGAGGCGACGTCGCTCAGGAGGCTCGCCGATTGCGATCTGCGCCGGCCCGATTCTCAGTTCGGTCCGAAGATGCCCGGGTGCAGGCCGTGTCCGCGGTTTTCGCCGAGATTGCGCGAGATGGGGTTATACTCGTCAAGGTCGGAGGGCGTCAGCGCGATCTGGTTCGGCATGTCTCTCCACTCATTGAAACCGATGGCGTTGTCGTGAATGACGACATCGGAGAGCGAATCGTTTCGCGTGTCCGTGAGTTCGAACGCCCACACGGGGACGAGAGTCGGGTTGTCGCTCACGAGATTCACCTTGTTCTTGACCACGCGGTTCCATGAGAGGTCCGCAGTGCCGGTCCGGCCCCAGCGGAAGTCCGCGTAAAGCACGATGCCCGTTCCCGAGTAGCCGCCGCAGTCGCCCGGCGACACATGCAGAACGCCGCTGATCCGGTTGTGGGAAACGACGTTGTCGTTGACCGCGCCGCCGCTGTAGTCCGCGACAAGGATGCCGATCCCCCCGCCGCACCGCGTCCGCAGGTCGATGATCTCGTTGTGCGTGATCTGCCAGCGGCTGCCGCGCCAGTTGGAAACGGCCTGGACGGCATCGAGGAAAGCGCACTGCGTCACGGTGACGTCATCAACGCCGTCTCCGTTCATGATCGACAAGTCGGTGGTGAAGGTGAGATGGCTGAAGGTGGCGCCGTCGCTGCCGATGAGGAGCCGAAAGCCGTGCTTCATGCCGCTGCCGTGCAGAGGTCCATCCACGATGCGGGCGTCGCCCTCCCCCTTGATCTCGACGGACTTGGTCACCAGCGCGCCGGAGTGGTCCCCGGGCGCCACGCGGATGACATCGCCGTTCACCACCTGAGCGCTGTCGATCGCACTCTGAATCGTCGGGAAATCCCCCGGCACGCGCCACTCCGTTCCCGCCATGAGCGAACTGGCCGCGAGCAGACCCCCCACCACTGCCAGCCCAAAGAAATGCGCATTCTTCACGTGATTCTCCTTCCTGCCTGATTTGAACCCTGTTGCCTGGACGAGTGGAAACACTGCCCCTCGTCGGAGCATCCATCGCCGTTGCTCCCCCCGGATCGAAACGCCACGTTCCGATACTCGTATCAGCGCACTTTCACTCGCAGACCCGCAGTCTTTTGCGGTGATACCTGAGACAAGTCGGGTCGACACACGACATGATTCAAGGCTGCCGCAGTGCATCACATGGGCGCGAACGGCCGCGGAGCCCCGCTGAAAGCACATGCGTCACAACCCCGCGGCCCAACTGGCCGCGCAGGCGCCGAGGTCGAGCAGTTGCAGGCGTCCGCCGCAGGCGCCCGGGGCCGCGTTGCCGGTGATGGTGCGCGAGCCGTCGGCGCCCGCCGAGCCGCGGTAGACGATGCGAAGCGACGCCGGCGCGAGGTCAAGCCCCGTGCCGCTGCACATGCTCCCGGCGGGGATGATGAAGTCTCCTTCGCGCGGCGAGAAGAGCAGCGCCGCCTGGCCGCCCGGCGTCGCGCCTTGCCATGAGATGCGCACCGGCCCGCCGTTCGGGCACGACGACTCCACGGCCAGTTGCACGTCGCGCGCTTCGTCGAGGCGGTAGTTGCGCATCATCCCCGCGTCCTCGTGCTCGAGGTTGTGGCAGTGGTAGAGGAACAGGCCGGGGAAGCGGCTCGTCCGCACGAGGACGCGCGCCTTCTCGCCGGGCATGAGCATGACGACGTCGTTCCAGCCCTCGTCCACGTAGCCGGCCGACACCGTCTCCCAGCCGGGCAGGTTCCCGGGATTCACCTCGCGCTCGATCACCTGGAAGGACCGGCCGTGGGCGTGCATCGGGTGAACGACGGTCATCATGCTGCCGGTGTCGTTGTCAAACTCCCAGACCTCGAGCGTGTTGGTCGCCATGATCTCGTCGGGGGCGACTCCGTTCATCTCGAACGTGCGGCCGTTGAGCAGGAACTGCCCCATGTCGAAGGTGATGGCGAATCGGCGCGGCGAGCCGGCGTTGACCGCATCTGCCTCGCGGTAGCGCCACATCGTGGCGAGGCGCGGCGGCAAGGTCAGATCCTCCGTCTCCCGCCGATCGATCGAAAAGCGCATCACGTCGAACGCCGCGCCCTGCGGCAGCGTCGGAAACCCGCCCTGCCCGTGGCCGGTGAACTCGAGCGATCGCAAGATGAGTTGAGTGCCGGGTTCGCGGTTTCGCAGGTCGATCCAAACTTCAGCGCGCTGGCCCGGCGCGAGGGTGAGGTACGGCCGCTGCAGCGGCGCTTCGAGCAGCCCGCCGTCGGTCGCCAGCACGGTCATCGGCGTGGCATCCCCCCACGCCAGTTTGTAGATGCGCGAGTTGGAGCCGTTAAGCAGGCGCAGTCGATAGACGCGCGTGGCCGCGGAGAGAACGAAGTCGGGCGAGCCGTTGACGAGGATGCGGTCGCCGAGGTAGCCCATCATCGGCGCGGAGTAGATCCACTGATTGCCCGCGTCGATGCGCCGGTCCTGAATGACCAGCGGCACATCGTACTCGCCGCGCGGCAGCGGCAGCGACTGCTCCTGCTCGTCCGAGACGATCAGCACGCCGGCGAGGCCCATGGCGACCTGCGCTCCGGTGCGCATGTCCGGGTGCGGGTGGAACCAGTAGGTCCCCGCACGATTGGGCACAGTGAAGTCGTAGAGATAGCGCCCGCCGGGCGAGACGGCCTCGCGGGGATGCCCGTCCATCAGCGCCGGCACGTCCAGGCCGTGCCAGTGGATGATCGTCTCCTCAGAGAGCCCGTTGACGAGTTCGGCCTCAAATCGGTCGCCGCGCTGCACGCGGATGATCGGGCCGAGATAGGAGCCGGGGATCTCCTGCAACGTGCCGGGCGGTCCGCTGAGCAGTTGTCCGCGGTAGGTCCAGACGAGCGTCTCGGGGCCGGGGAACACGGCGCGCTGCGCCGGTTCGGCAGTGAGGCGCACAGAGATGTTCTGCTGCGCGAAACCTTGAGGCGCGGTGATCATCGCGGAGGCGATTGCCGCGGCGACCGCGATAGAGCGCCTCGAACCCGGCAGATTCCGGAAAGACCGATATCCCTGCGCGCGGAATGCGAACATGAATGCCCCCTGCGGCCGGCGCGATCGTGGCCGGCCGTCAGAGGGGATTGAACACCGCAGGAGGCCAGGTGTATTCCACCTCCAGCGGAATCAGGGATACCACCTCGCGCCCCGAATCGCAGGCGGCCCGGAAAGGTGGGGCCGCCGGGCTCGCGTCACCCGCGGAATGACGCCGGCGCCCGCTGATTCAGCGCCGCTTTCCGCGGCCCTTCTGCCTCTTGCGGGCCTTGGCCTTGGGGCTTTCGGTGTGGGTCGAGCCTTTGGTCTTGAACAGGCCCGCGAGGTTGCCCGCGCCGCCGCGGTTGCCGGCGCTCTGGGCGGCGGCCATCTGCTTCATCGCGGCGAGTTTACCCTTGCCGCCCGCGCCGCCCATCGTCTTGCTCATCTTGTTGATCATGTCGAACTGCTTGGTCAGCCGCGCCACATCCTGGAGCGACGAGCCGCTGCCTTTGGCGATGCGGTTGCGGCGCGAGTTGTTGAGGACGTTGACATCGCGCCGCTCCTCTTTGGTCATCGAGTTGACGATGCCTTCGAGGCGGTTGAGTTGCTTGTCATCGACCTGCACCTCCTTGAGCATCGAGCCCACGCCCGGCAACATGCCCAGCAACTGCTTGAGCGGGCCCATGCGGCGGAGCATGCGCAACTGGCCGAGGAAGTCATCCATCGTCAGTTGCCCCTTGGCCATCTTCTCCTGGAGTTCCTCCGCCTCGCGCTCGGAGACTTCCATCTGGGCGCGCTCGACGAGGCTGAGCACGTCGCCCATGCCGAGGATGCGCCCGGCCATGCGCTCGGCGTGAAACTCTTCGAGGGCGTCGAGGTGCTCGCCCACGCCGATGAACTTGATGGGCGCCCCGGTGATCTGCTTGACGGAAAGCGCCGCGCCGCCGCGCGTATCGGAGTCAAACTTGGTCAGGATCACGCCGTCGATGGCCAGCGCTTCGTTAAAGGCCCTGGCGGAGTTCACCGCGTCCTGGCCCGTCATGGCGTCCACGACGAGGTAGATCTGGTGCGGCTGCACGGCGGCGTTGACGGCGCGCAACTCGCCCATGAGTTCATCGTTGATGTGCAGGCGGCCGGCGGTGTCGAGGATCAGCACATCGACGCCCGTCTTCTTCGCCGCCGCGAGCGCGCGCTGGCAGACGCCCACCGCCACGCCGACCGCCTTGCCGTATTCCGCGCACTTCTCCGGCTCGGCGTAGAAGTGGATCGACCCCTCGCCGCGGATCTTCTCCTGAACCTGCTTTGAGACGGTCTGCAACTGCTCGACGGCGGCGGGCCTCTGAAGGTCGGCGGCGGCGAGCATCACGCTTTTGCCCTTGCGGCGCAGATGGCCGGCGAGTTTACCGCAGGTGGTCGTCTTCCCGCTGCCCTGAAGGCCGCACATCATGATGACCGTCGGTCCCGGCGAGACGAGCATGACGCCCGCCTCGACCGGCCCCATCAGATCGACGAGGCGCTTGTGGACGATGCCGATCATCTCCTGGCCGGGCTTGAGGCTCCTGGTGACCTCCGCGCCGAGGGCGTCTTCCAGCACGCCGTCGCAGAACTGCTTGACGACGTCGTAGTGGACGTCGGCTTCGAGCAGCGCGGTGCGCACCTCGCGCATCGCGTCGGAGACGTTGGACTCGGTGATCCGGCCACGGCCGGAGAGTTTCCGGAACGTTTCGTTGAACCGTTCGCTCAGCGTTGCGAACATGTATCTGCAACTCCTATCGGCAGGGGAACTAGCGCGGGCGAGCGCGTTATCGGGCGGCCAGCAACGTAGGCCCCAGGGCGATCACAGATTGGATCATAGCCGCGCGGAGCAAGCGCCCGATCTACGGACGTTGGCTCACCAACCTCGAACGCGGCCAACAGGCTGGGTGGACTCTCGAAAGGAGAGGTTCCACGCCCCGCTTTCCAAGCGGGGCCAGCGCCTTCGACAACGCAGAACACGGCCCGGGCGGGCGCTCTCGCGCCGTCGCCATGTCAAACGGGGCGAGCCTCGCCGGTTGCGCGTGGCCCCCAGGCGGCGCAATGATGGCCTTCGCTGGACAAGGCCCGGCCCTGGTGTAGGTTTGTAGTGAGCGGCGAAGCGCGATCCTCGCACGGGGTCCGAAGAGCCGCAGGTTCGACAACTCGAGACTGGAGCAGGAGAAGTGAAGATGAGCACCAAAGGTATCATTGCGCTCGCGGTGGGTAGCGGACTTCTGGCGATCGGCGCCGCGCCGGCGCGGGCCGACGTCGTCAGCGACGGCGGATTCGAGATCAATACGACTACCGGCCTGCGCCTGCCGACGGAGTACGCCCTCTGGTCCGGGGACGTGGTCGAGATCGTCACCGCCCGCGACGGGATCGCGCCCTTCGAAGGCGCGCAGATGGTCCACTTCCTGTACTCCACTCCCCGCGGTCCCGCCGGCGGCGTCATCGGCTCCGAACTCTGGCAGATCATCGATGTCAGCGCCTATCGAGACCTCATCGACTCCGGCCGTGCCCTCGCCGACGCCGAAGGCTGGTTCAACCGCGTCGGCGGCGAAGACCCCGACATCGACACTCAGTTCTCGATCGTGCTGAGCGCCTACGCCGGCGCGCCCGCCGACTTCCCGGGTATGTGGAAGCAGAGCGAGCTGGCGCTCGTCGAGGGTTTCGCCTACACCGACGGCGACACGCAGACGTGGGAGATGGCGACGACTTCAATGCTCATTCCCGTCGGCGCCGACTTCCTCGTCTACCGCATCACCTCGACGGAGAACGTCTTTGACGACGCCTTCGGCGTCGAGTTCCACGGGCACTACGGCGACGCATTCTCACTTGAGATCACCGAGGTTCCGGCGCCGGCGAGTCTGGCGCTGCTCCTGGGCGGCGCCCTGACCATGAGCACCCGCCGCCGCCGCGGCGTGACGGGCTGATCCACGGTTTGTCTGACTGCGATCACAAGAGAAAAGAAGCCCGCCCCGCGTGCGCGGGGCGGGCTTTGTCGTTACCTCTCTGAGACGCGATCAGACTCGCGGTCAGTTGGGCACCTGGGCGACGTTGCTCAGTTCGCACGCCGGCAGGTCGTGCATCTGGATGAAGCCGCCGCAGGCGAAGGCCCCGGCGTTGCCGTTGATGACACCCGAGCCGTTGCCCGAGTTGAAGGTCGTCACCAGTTGAATCTGGTTCGCCCCGAGGCCGAGGATCGTTCCCTTGCAGGGTCCGTAGGGGATGCGGAACGAGCCGGTGTTGCGGGCGAAGACGAGCGCGAGCGTCACGTTGGGTTCGGCTCCGCTCCAGGAAATCTGGACCACGCCGGGGCACGGCCCGGTGCAGCCGATGATGAACGGCGGATCGACCACGGGCCGCCAGCCGAGGTCCATGCGCGTCGCCGTCGTGGGCGAGGCGGTGTTGCCGAAGCGCGTCGAGTTGTAGGCGCGCGAGGACTCGGAACTTCCGCTGGACCGCGAGACGGCCACGTCGGACGCGGAACTGTTCACCGAGACGATCTCGACGAGGAGGTTGCCGTTCGCCGGGTTGTAGTTGAACGTGTTGCGCCCGAAGTCAAAGAACATGCTGTGCTCGATCGAGCCGTTGTTCATGAAGGTGCGCTTCACGCCGGTGCCGGTGTAGAGGGTGGTCAGGGCGCCGTTGGGGTTGTTGGCCAGATTGCTGTCGAGGCCGCCGGCGCCGGTTTCCGCACCCGGGATCTTGTTCGTGTATCCCATGCGGATGGTCACGTTGCCGGTCATCGTCTCGCCGATGTTGGGCTCATAGGCGGAGAAGCCGACCGACTCCATGCTGACGGGCCCGCTGAAGAGGTTGCGGTTGAAGACCTGGTGCATCGTGCAGGTCTGGTTGGTCCCGAAGGGGATGAAGTTGCCCGTCACGTGGGCCGTGGTCGGGAGGATGCCGCCGAGGTAGGGCCGGTAGTGAACCGAGCCGTTCCACACGCGGTTGGCGAAGGTGGATCCGAAGGGATAGACCTTGCCGACACCGCGGTTCTCAATGCGGAGATCGGGATTCTCGTAGGCGCGGGTCGGGCCGTTCGTGTAGGAGAGTGAACTGCCGTCGGTCCGCGTGACGTAGATGCCGCAGGTCTGCCCCTGCGTGAGGTTGAGCCCGCCGATGTTGATGCCGGTGGGATACCCGACGGGCGCGGTGGTGATGCCCGTCTGAGATCCGAGGAGCGTCCAGAGGGCCTGGTTGTTCTCCTTGCCGACGTAGGTGGTCTTGTCGGTGACGTACCAGACTTCGACGTCGGCCGGTCCGCCGGTGCGGTCGTTGAAGTCGAAGGCGGTGATGGTGATGCCGGCGGCATTGAGGCAGGTCACGTCAAACATGGCGCCGTTCTGCCCGTTGCCCCCCGCCCAGGTCGTGCCGACGCTCTTGCGGCCCGTGGCCTGCATGGCCTTGCCGGCGTTGATGCGGCCGTAACCGAAGATGCCCGAAGAGCCGACGTCGTCGCAGTTCGCCTTCATCAGGGCTTCCACTTCATCGGGCGTAAAGGACGGGTTCTGCGACCAGATGAGCGCGGCGAGTCCGGCGGCGCAGGGGCTGGCCATGCTCGTGCCGCTCTTGACCGAGTACTCGTCGTCGCCCGCGTTCGAGAGTGAGAGGATGTCGCTGCCGGGTGCGAAGAGATCCACATAGGCGCCGTAGTTGGAGAAACTCGAGCGCGCATCGTTCTGGTCCGTCGAACCGACGACCATCACGTCGTCGTCGTCGCGGCCGGGCGAAGTCATGTTCTGCCCGCTGTTGCCGGCGGCCCAGAAGGAGAGGCCGCCGAGGCCCTTGATCGTGGCGGCGGTGTCGCGGACCGACTGGTTGTTGACGCCGCTGTAGGAGGTGTTCTGCACCTTGTCGCCCTGCTGGGCGGAGGTGAGGGCGGCGTGATTGAGGGTCGTGATGTTCGACGAGCCGCCCGAAGAATTGCTGACCTTGAGGATGCGGTGGGAGAAGTCCCAGCCCACGCCCGCGACGCCGCGCGCGTTGTTGCCGGCGCCGGCGGCAGTTCCGGTCACGTGCGTGCCGTGGCTGTTGATGTCGTCGATGTTGCCGCCGTTGTTCTCCCAGAGCATGTCCACCGCGTTGTAGCCGAGTTTGCGCAGCGGGGGCAGGTCGAGGTGGGAGGTGCGCAGGCCGGTGTCGCAGATGCCCACGGTGATGCCGCTGAAGCCGGTGTTGTAGTTCCACGCCGTCGTCGCCTGGATCTTCGCCATGTTCCAGAGTTCGCCGAAGCGCGTGTCGTTGGGCGTGTAGGCGGGGTAGCAGATCCAGTCGGGCTCGACGAACTCGAAGAGCCCGGTGTTCATCAGGCCCGCGGCTACGACGTTCACGTCGGCCCCCTCAGGCAGGAGGAAGACGTGGTGGTCCACCAGTTCCTCGACGAACTTGATCTCGAAACGCGCCCGCAGATGGGCGATGGCCATGTCGCGGCGGGCCGCGTCGTGCCGCACCGGCCGGGCAATCATCTGGTTCGAGAACTCGAGCACGCCGGGCTCCTCGACGAAGACGCGAGGCGGCGTGTTCCCGTTTACGTCCGCCGCCGCCATCGACGACAGCAGACCCGCGGCAGCGACCATCGCCGCGCCGATCGATCCCAATCTCCTGTTCATGTCACTCTCCTTCAATGAAGCCTGTTGCACTGCCCCGTCCGTACACGCGCACGGGCGAAGCGCCACTCACGAAGGCGCACCGACGCCGGTGCGGCGACAACCACACCGACCGTGCCGCGCCTTCGCGACACGTTCCATCCCTTCCCTGCTGATCTGCATTCCTCTTGGAATCGCCCCGCCGAGGCAGCCATGATCGCTCCGGGGACGGGAGCGAGCACCACGGCCTCCATAATAACCGCTCTCGCAGAGCGGTAAAGCCTCCAGCGACTCGCCCCGTGAAAAACGACGGCTTCGAATCGAATCTTCATCGATCGCGTCCCCTGCACGGGTGAAGGAGCCGCGGGTCGGCCTCCGCCGCCGCCACGCGAACACTGCTCACCTCGCCCCGATCGCATCCGCCGCATGTCGGAGACTCCGACCCGGCCTCCCAACCTTGGACAGTCACCTCCGGGGATGTTCATCCGCCGGAAAGCGGACGGTCGATGAGAACCCTTCGGCCCCCGATTGCGAAATGAGTACAATACCTGTCGCCGTCCCCCCTTCTGATTGCGAGAGCGTTGATGAACTGCCCCCTTCTGTCGACGATCCATTCCCCCGCCGACCTCCGCCGCCTGAGCATCGAGCAACTCGAAGCCCTCGCGGCCGAGGTGCGCCAGACCATCTACGACCAGGTCTCCAAGACCGGCGGGCATCTCGCGCCCAATCTCGGCGTGGTCGAACTGACCATCGCGCTGCACTACGTCTTCGATTTCTCCTACGACCGGCTGCTCTTTGACGTGGGGCACCAGTGCTACCCGCACAAACTCCTCACCGGCCGCCTGCCGCTGCTGGGCAAACTGCGCACGCGCGAGGGCATGGCGGGCTTCCCCGAGCCGCGCGAGAGCGCCTTTGACCTCTTCTCCGTCGGGCACGCCGGCACCGGCATCCCCACGGCCGTGGGCATGGCGCGCGGGGATCTCATCAACGGTGAATCCTTCGACCCCGAGACCAACCCCAAGGGTCGCCGCGTCGTCACCCTCATCGGCGACGCCTCGATCGTCAACGGCGTCGCCATGGAAGGCCTCAACAACGCCGGCACCCTCAAGCGCCAGTTCCTCGTCGTCTTCAACGACAACGGCATGTCCATCGCCAAGCCCCAGGGCGCCGTCGCCGCCTACTTCGACCGCGTCCGCACCAGCCGCACCTATCGCACGATGAAGCGCGCGGCCAAAGACGTCGTCTCCCACCTGCCCGGCGGGTCGATCATCGGCGAGATGTACCACCGCGCCGGCGAGATGATGAAGGCCGCCGTCGCCGAGGATGCGTGGTTTGAGAAGTTCGGCCTGCTCACCGTCGGTCCCGTGGACGGCCACGACCTGCGCTCCCTCATCGCCATGCTTATCGAGGTGCGCGACTTTGACCGCCCCATGGTCCTGCACGTCCACACCATCAAGGGCAAGGGCTACGAGCACTGCGAAGGCGACGCCACCACCTTCCACTCGCCCAAGCCATTCGTCGTGCAGGGCTGCCGCGTCGAACTCAAGTCCAGCGGCCGGTCCTTCACCAGCGCCTTCGGCGACGCCATGTGCGACCTCATGGAGCGCGACAGCCGCGTCGTCTGCGCCACGGCCGCGATGCCCGACGGCACCGGCATCGTGAAAGTGCTGCCGAAGTTCCCCGATCGCGCGTGGGACACGGGCATCTGCGAGAGCCACGCGATGGACATGATGGCGGGGCTGGCCAAGACGGGCCTCAAGCCCTTCTTCGCCGTCTACTCGACCTTCCTCCAGCGCGCCTTCGACCAGGTCTTCCAGGAAGTGTCGCTCCAGGGCATGCCGGTGCGACTGTGCCTCGACCGAGCCGGCCTCGTCGGCGGCGACGGCGCCGTCCACCACGGCTTCTGCGACATCAGCATCCTGCGCATCTTCCCGCAGGCCTGTCTCCTGGCCGCGATGGATGAGCCGAGTCTCCGCGCCGGCCTCGAGTTCATGCGCACCTACGACGCGGGCGTGAGCGCCATCCGCTACCCGCGCGACAGCGTGAGCGAGCGCTTTGTGAACGAGCCCTGCCCGCCCTTCGAGATCGGCAAGGCCCGCGCGCTCAAGATTGAAGACAAGCCCGACGTCGCCCTGCTCGCCTACGGCGTGATGGCGATCAACGCCCTCGACGCGGCCGAACTGCTCAACGGCGAGTACCGCGTGAGCGTCTACGACGCCCGCTTCGCCAAGCCGGTGGACCTCGAACTGCTGCGCGACCTCATCGCGCGCGGCGTACCGATTCTGACGATCGAAGACCACGGCCTCACCAGTGGCTTCGGCTCGTGCGTCCTCGACGCCTGCCACGCCGCCGGCCTGCCGACGGGCGGGATCAAGTCCCTCGGCATCCCCGAGCGCTGGATCTACCAGGACAGCCGGAGCAAGCAGTTGGCCGAAGTCGGCCTCGACGCGGCCTCAATCGCCCGGACTGTGCGCGAATGGCTCGACACGGCGCCGGTGACGGCGGAGGTGGTCAAGCACGTGGGGCAGGTCGCGAGCTGACGCGGCGGGTAAGTCAGGTCTGGCTCTGATCTACTCACCTCCCGTAGCAGGAAAGCGCCCGTCTCGACCTGACCTACTCCCTTGCTAGACTACGCACATCGAGCTTCAGGCCCAGACGCGGGCGTGTGGCCACACTGCCCTGTTCGCAACCGAGGTGCGTGCCGTCTGCCCATGACTTCCATTGCCCCGAATAGCCTGCACGAAGTACGGGTTCATGCCGAAATCGGTGATGACCCTGAGGAGCTACATGAGTTAGCCGACGCCGTGGTACGGGGCTGTAGTATCTGCTACGCAAGAATCAAATCGCTACGCTTGCTACTGGAGGCGGTTCACGCCCATCCGGGCGTTCAGTGCATTGACGTCGTTTTCGATCCGAAGCAGAACGATGCCAGTACTCTGATCAAGCCCGACTATGAAGCGTGCGCGCACTACACCAATTTGCGCATCTATGGCGGCGAGATCCTCGACGCCTCGTGTAGACATTTGATTATCCGCATTAATGTTCACATGTCTTCGCATTTCAGCGCCAAGGTTGACTTCGCATGCACTCACTTTCTAGCACACAGCCACTTCGATAGATCAGTGTTTGCGAATGAGTTCTGTTTGCTCGCGACTCATTTCTACGACTTCACGACGTTTCGTAAAGTGCGGTTTCGAGGTTCTGCAAACATTGGCTCCATATATCATCATATTGTACGCTTTGACGAATGTACATTTCATGATCATTGTGGGGCCGTCACGTTCTTCGAGTCTAACACAGTAGTGTTTTACAACACAGTAATGCTCAAGGGGTGCCTCTTTCCGTCGACTCTGGCACTCGGCGTTCGCTGTGAGGGGGTGGTCTTTGGCGAATCGGTCACAGGCGACTTTCGACTCATCGACGTCAGTACCTGCAGGTTTGGAGTCGAATGTGCGCGCCGGGCCGCAGCCGCGATCGCTCAATCCGATGAACCGGTCAGGACGTGGAACCAACTGCGACATCGCATCCACGTTTGGTCAATTACTGCGGCAAGAGACCTCATAGGGTGGCATCGCGTCAGATCGCTCGGAGAGATCCAAGTGCTCAATCGCGCCTCCGTGTTTGGATTGATCGCAATCCCCATTCTGGCCTCACTATGGCCGGCGATATCTGCGGCTTGGGTCACATATCGAGGAACCATGGCCAGGGCCACCGCATCACTTGAAACACTCGTTATTCGCCTTGATGCTGCCGCACAGCAATGGGGTGGCACCGTGTCACAGAATACCAATGAAGCAGTACAGGCTGCTTCGGAGACCGCGAGAACCTCGCTTGCGTCCCTACAAGAGTTCGTAGGCAGATTGGCCCCCGATGGGCCGTACCTAGGCTCCAGCCTGGCCCTCCTCTTCATGGCGGCAGTCTGCGTCACGATTGGTTTGCTTCTCTATCAGATGTTTGCGCCGAGGGAAGTGCGCAAGCAAGACGAGGATGAGTTTGTTGAAGCGGCGCACCGCCGGTATCCCGAGCATGCAGTTGATCGTAATGACGGATTGCGCCGAGCGATTGACTTTCTGGAGAGCGTCGCTGCGCGAAGAGGGGATCGCAACGCGAGTTTTGTGCAGCATCATGGTGAGGCAGTGTGGATTCCTTCACGGCGCCAGCTTAAGTGCTTTGATGATCCGGCCCCAGAAGATGTCGAGAAGATCATCGAGGAGAAGGCGGCGCGAGAGATCAGGTGGACGACCAAGCAGGATGAGAAGAGCATTGCTCAGCGACTCGATCATGAACGCAGAATGTGCGATGAAGCGATTCGCAGATTACTGCCTGGCGCTGAGCGGCGCCGGATCGTAATTGAAGAGGGCGCGCGGGCTGAATACTGGTCCAAGTGTCGTCAGAATCTTACCGCCTCCGCTCTCGCGAGTGTGTTCTATGTTTCTGGATTGATCTGTCTGCTCGTTGTACTGTCAATACAAACATGGCGAGTGCTTAGAGCAGCAGGGTGGTTCTGATGACGCTCCGCTTCGCTGTGGACAGGGCAACGACTCGACAATGAGCCTTGCCCCCCGGCGCGGCGCGTTTCGCTCCGCTGCGCTTCGCTCAACGGCACCCTGCCTTGGGGCCGGATCGCGGGAGCGTGCAGGGTGGCACAAACACCGTGCTATCCTTCCCCGACCCGTCGCGATTGGTGATCGCCGCCAATGCCACGCATCGCCACAGGAAGGGGAACCCAAATGCTCACCAAAGCCTTTGCCGCCCAGTCCGCCACAACGCCGCTCGGCCCGTTCGCGATCGAGCGCCGCGCGCCGCTGGCCAAGGACGTCGAGATCGACATTCTCTTCTGCGGCGTGTGCCACAGCGATCTGCACTTCGCGCGCAACGAGTGGGGGATGACGACGTATCCCGTCGTGCCGGGGCACGAGATCGTCGGCCGCGTCACGCGCGTCGGCAGCGACGTGAAGCGGTTCCGCCCGGGCGACCTCGCCGCGGTCGGCTGCCTCGTCGATTCCTGCCGCACGTGTTCGAGTTGCAAGCAGAATCTCGAACAGTTCTGCCTCAACGGACCGGTCTTCACTTACAGCGGGCCGGACAAGCACAGCGGCGGGATGACCTACGGCGGCTACTCCGAGCGCATCGTCTGCGATGAGGCGTTCACCCTCAAGGTGCCGGCGAATCTCGACCCGGCACGCGCCGCGCCGCTCCTGTGCGCCGGCATCACGACGTACTCGCCCCTTCGCAAGTGGGGCGCGGGCGAGGGCAAGACGGTCGGCATCGTGGGCCTCGGCGGCCTCGGGCACATGGGCGTCAAGTTCGCCAGCGCCTTCGGCGCCCGCACCGTGCTCTTCACCACCTCCGAGAGCAAGATCGCCGACGGCAAGCGGCTCGGCGCGCATGAAGTCGTGATCTCGAAGGATGCGGAGGCGATGGCGAAGCGGGCCGGCACTTTCGACATGATCCTCGACACCGTCTCGGCGGATCACGACGTCAACGCTTACCTCGCGCTGCTCAAACTTGATGGCACGCTGGTGATGGTCGGCGCGCCGCCGAGTCCGCAGCCGGTCAACGTCTTCAGCCTCCTCATGCCGCGGCGGAATCTCTCCGGCTCGCTCATCGGCGGCATCAGGGAGACGCAGGAGATGCTCGACTTCTGCGGCAAGCGCAACATCGTCTGCGACATCGAGATCATCCGCATGCAGCAGATCAACGAGGCGTACGAGCGGATGCTGCGCAGCGACGTGAAATACCGCTTCGTGATCGACATGGCGTCGTTGAAGGGTTGAGCGGGTCCGCACGCGCCGGTCGGACCTCAAATCGGATGCTTTCCCGATTCGTGCGTCGGCGCTGACTCTGTACACTCGGGCGGAACGAACGATCTTCGAGCCGGGAGGTTTTCATGCCGCGCGCCGCTGCTCACCGCTGGAACGAACTCGAGGCCGACCATCCTGTGGCGCTGTGCGAGCGGCGACGGGTTATGGGCGAGCATTGCATGATCTCGCACGTGACGCTGCGCCGCGGATTCGTTGTGTCCATGCATCAGCACGTCAGCGAGCAGTTCGCGGTGATCGTCTCCGGCCGGATGCGTTTCACTCTGCCGCGACCTGACGGGTCGCGCGACGTGGTGGTGCTCGGGCCGGGCGAAGTGCTGCATCTGCCGCCCGATGTTCCGCACGAGGGCGAAGCGCTGGAAGATTCGATTGTTTTGGACATCTTCAGCCCGCCGAGCGAGCGGACAGGCGTGGATGCGCAGAGGAAGCGGTGACGGGGGATTTCGAGTGCGCCCGCGAAGCGCGGCGTCCTGAGAGCGGTACACTCCGCGACAGCAGCGCACCGGAGCGATAGCCGATCGCTGCCGGGCCTGCAGTGGGGCAGGGAGACGGCATCATGAGCGAGCCGGCAGCGGCAGCGGAACACTGGCAGGAGTACTACGCGGCGACGGCGCAGCGCCCGCCTCGCGACACGCTGCTCAAGGCACTTGAGTTCGTCCGGGCGGAGGGCCATTCGATTGATCTCGGCTGCGGCGTCGGGCACGACACGATTGCGATGCTCCGACGCGGCCTGCGCGTCACCGCCATCGACGCCGCGCCCGAGGCGGTCGAGCGCACCATCGCGCAGGCGCGGCAGGCGGGGCTGGCGGACCGGTTGACGGCGCGGGTGCAGCGCTTCGAAGAGGTCGAGTTCGACTCTTCCGACCTGATCAATGCTTCGTTCTCCCTGCCGTTCTGCGATCGCGAGGCTTTTGCGGGATTATGGGAGAGGATCATCGGCGCGCTGGCGCCCGGCGGGGTCTTCGCCGGCCAGTTCTTCGGCGTCAACGACCAGTGGGCGCGCGAGCCGGGGCATCATGCCCAGGTCTTCCTGACGCGCGGGGAGGTCGACGAGTTGACCGCGGGCCTGGAGCGCCTGCACTTCGAGGAGGTCGAGCGCGACGGCGAGACCGCCACGGGCAAGCCGCGCTACTGGCACGTCTTCCACATGGTGCTGCGGCGCGCCTGCGGTTAACCGCGACGCGATGGCTTCGGAGCGGAGCGCGCCGGCGTGCGCCGGCCCTCGAACGCGAATCCGTTTCCCGCCGCGTTCAATTCGGATCCTCGCTCGCCGGCGTCGTGGGCGGCTCGGTTTCGCGGCTCTTGGCGACCCACTCGCGCAGCCCGCCGCGATAGGTCTGCACGCCCTTGTACCCGAGCGCGAGGAGTTTCTTGCTCATCGCCTGCGCGACGGGGTCTTCCCAGTCGAGGGCGTAGACGATGATCAGTTTCGCGTCCTTGAGGCGCTCATCGTCGCGCTTCGCCTCGGGCAGGGGGATGTTGATCGCGCCGGGGATGTGGGCGAGTTCGTAGCGGTGGGCCGGCCGCGCGTCCACGACGACGACCGGCCGCTTCTCGCGCTTGCTCAGCGCCTCCATCATGGCCGGGTCTTCGATGTAGGCGAGGTTGCGGTCGCTGACCTTCGGTTCGCTGTTGCAGCCGCTCAGGGCGAGGAGAAGTCCGAGTATGAGAGCGGCGCGGCAGGCGCGGGCGGGAGAGCAGGCAAGGCGTCGCATCATCGGGAATGACCGTCCTTTCCGGAGCGTCTTGAAAGCAGAGGCGGGGCCGAGCGGCCGGGACGAGACGATCAACTCAAACCGCCCGAACCCGCCGGTCAAGCCGGAGCTCCGTGAGAAGCACACATTGCGGACGCGCCGGTCGGCACTACCATTCCCCGATCCGACGCATTCGTCGGCAAGGAGGTCTCATGTTCGAGCGGCCCGGCGTCCTGTTGGTCGTTGCCTGCACACTGCCTCTCGCGGGGGCCGCGGCCGCGTCATGCGAGTCTCGGCCGGCGGGCGATGTGCAACTGGCCGTGTACAGCGACGTGGCCGAGGTCGCCGCAGGCTCGACTTTTCACCTCGCCTTCGAGTTCACAATTGAGAAGCACTGGCACATCTACTGGCTCAACGCCGGCGACACCGGCATGCCCACCGAGATTGAGATCAAGGCCCCGGAGGGGTTTTCCGTCGGCCCGGTGCTCTTCCCCGGGCCAAGGCGCCTCGAGGACGCCGGAGTGATGAGTTTCGGCTACGAGGGAGAAGCGACGATGATCGCCGAAGTCAAGGCGCCGGCGGCTCTGCCTCCCGGCAGCGACTGGCGATTCGACGTCCGAGCCGACTGGCTCGTATGCAAGCAGGCCTGCCTGCTCGGAAGCGCGGAAAGGTCGATCACGCTCCGGACCGCGGCGGGCGAGCCCACCGCCTCGCCGGATTCCGTCCGCGTCGCGGAGGCGCGTCGGCGCCTCCCCCAGCCGCTCAAGGAATTCAAGATCGGCCGCGCCGCGTGGACGGGAACCCCCGCGGCGGCCCGCTTCGAGGCGACTGTGCCCGGCGATTTCGATCTCGAGTTGTTCCCGCTCATCGTCGAAGGCGTGGAGTCGTGCCCTGGACTCGTGGAAGAGTTGCCCGACGGCTCAAGACGCCTCGCGTGGGCGTTCGATGTTGATGTCAAGCGTCTGGGCCCGGCGCCGCCTCCGACCGTGGGCGTGCTGCGAGTGAGCCGGGGCGATGAGCAGTGGTGGTTCGACCTCGTGCCCGAGGCCGGCCGGTGAGGCGATGCCGATGAAGCGCCGATGGTTCAATCCGATCCGCATGGCCCGGCTGGGCGCGGCGCTGGCGCTGCTGGCAGCGGCGGCCGGCCCCGGCGCCGCGCGCGAGTCGGGCCTGAAGCCCGTGGCCGTCGGCGAGGCCGTTCCCGACTTCACTCTCACCGACGTCGACGGCAAGGAACACCACCTCAGCGACTACAAGGGCAAGGTGGTTCTTCTCGAGTGGTTCAATCCCCAGTGCCCATACGTGATCGATCAGTACACGAAGGCCACGCTCAAGACCTTCGGCAACCAGATGAAGCAGGAGGGGGCGGTCTACCTCGCCGTCAACTCCGCCGCGCCCGGCAACCAGGGCTCGGGCCGCGAAGCCAACATCGAGGCGCGCGAGCGCTTCGGCATCCGCTTTCCGATCCTGCTGGACGAGGATGGGAAGGTGGGGCGCCTTCTGGATGCGCGCTTTACGCCGCAGGTCTTCGTCATCGACGCCAAGGGCGTGCTCCGCTACGCCGGCGCGATCGACAACGCGCCGATGGGCAAGGTGAACACGACGACCTATCCGCCGGGCAAGGGCAAGGAGCGCGGCGAGTTCGTCAACTACGCCCGCCAGGCATATGACGAGATCAAGGCCGGCGAGGAAGTCACCACTTCCACGACCAAGCCGTACGGCACGCGAGTGAAGTACTGAACCTCGCCTCGCGCCGCCCGGGCGCGGCGACGCCGGATCGCGGCGCCGGACGCTCTCTCCGGCCTGGCGACCATCGATCGCGATGCGGCGGGAACGGCGCGGAGCGGCTTGAAGGCGCCCCTCGACCGTCACTCGTCAGGGGCAATCGCATTCTCCTTCCTCGCGCGGCAGGGAGGCGCCCGGCGATTCGCGGGCGGCGCAATCCACGTGCGGAGAGAACGGGACGGGTGTACGTTCCACGCCTTGTTTTTCAGCCTTGGAAAGTGGGGACGCGTACACTTTCTGAGCGACGTGCGCCTTCTGCGTTCGGCCGCGCCCGAGGGCTGAGCGGGGAAAGCGCTCGCCGCGTCGAGGTCGCCGCCGATTCCGCCTGTCCTGCAGCAGCACCTTGCTATGATCTGGCGCGATGCTGACGGACCCGGCCCATCTCCGCTGTCCGACGTGCGACTACGACCTGCACGGACTTCGCGGCCCGCGATGCCCGGAATGCGGCACGACGGTCGATCTTGAAGCGCTCAGGCGGTCGACGCGAGCCGCAGTCGAGCCGTACTGCCTGCGTCTGGCTCTGATGGCCGCGGGAGTGGTGCTTGCCGTGCCCATCGGCATTTCCTTCATCGCGTTTGTGCAGGAGATCGCCCGGCGCGAGTCGATTGGAAACGCCTTTGCTTCGATGCCCGACGCGGCGTGGGTGACTTTTTTCGCGCTGCCCTACTGGCGGCCGTCAGCGATTCTGATGAGCGTCGCGGTTGCGGCCGCCATCGCGCTCTTCACCGCCGCGCTCACGCCTCGGCGCCGCTGGTACCTCGCGCTGCTTGGCGTTCTGATCGTCGACGCGGCGTGGATCGTCTCCATCTGGTGCGGCGTCCAGGTCTTCATCAACATCTGACCCTCAAGCGCCGGATCCGCCGGCGCTCCCGCCGGACCGAGGCGCCGCACTCGCACCGGGTCGCGGCGGGCCCGTCCGGTTACACTTCCTTCATGTCCTTCATCGAGCACATTCCCGGCACGCGGCCGGTGGTCACGCCGGCGCGGCATCCGCGGGCGATCGGCGTTGGCGTGCTCGGGCTGCACGAGGGGCGCACCATGCTCGCGGCGCTGGCGACGCGCTGCGCGCATCTCTACCCCGCGGCGGGCTGCGACCTGAGCGAAGACAAGATTGCCGCGAGCCGGCGCGAGTGGCCCGATCTCTTCTACACGAGCGATTACGACGCGATGCTCGCGCGTGCGGAAGTCGGCGTCGTGGCGATCTACACGCCCGATGCGCAGCACGCGGATCACATCCTTCGCGCCTTCCGCGCCGGCAAGGACGTGATCTGCACCAAACCGCTCGTCAATTCGCTCGATGCTGCGCGCGAGGTGCTGCGGGCGGGGCGCGCCGCCGGCCGGCGCCTCATCGTGGCGCAGAGCACGCGCTTCTTTGAGCCCTTCCGCCGGCAGCGCGACGCGTTCGAACGAGGCGAGATCGGCGCGATCGAACTCGCCGACGCCCACTACATTCACCGGATGGACTGGTACTACCGCAAGAGCCCCTGGGCCGCCGCGGAGACCGACTGGATCTTCCTCGGCCTGTCGCATCCGCTCGATCTGCTGCGCTGGCACCTCGGCCCGATCAAGCGCGTCAGCGCCATGGGGTCGCGCTCGCGGATGGGCGGATCCTTCGGCGTGCGGGGCTTTGACGTGTACCTCGTCAACGTCGAGAGCGCGAGCGGCGCCCTCGGGCGCGCCATGGGGCACTACGGCTGCCACGAACTGCCCCGCGCGCGCAACTGCATCGAACTGATGCTCTACGGCTCGGAGGGAACCAGCCTCGCCCAGTACCACGACATGCGCTACGTCCACACGACGCGGCCCGAGCCGCAGCCGCGGCGCGACGGCGGCTTCGACCCCGGCGCCCTCGGCGAAGTCGTCGAGGACTTTCTCTACGCCGGCCGGCACTTCTACTTCAACTCCGAAGTGCACGGGATGCACTTCGGCGAGTTCGCCAACTGCGCCGACGCCTTCGGCCGGGCGCTCATTGAAGGCGGACCATGCGGGCCTGATCTCGAGGAAGGCGTCGAGACCTTCTGCCTCATGGAGGCGGCGCGACAGAGCGCACTGACGCATCAGCCCGTTGAACTCGAACCCCTGCACGACTCAGTCGGCCTGCGACGCGAGGATTGATCCGATTCCGCGCCTCGCACGGGTGTCGAGCGGCGGGGGTGTAGTCAAAGTTTGTGGCACTCACGATGCACGGTTCGACGGCGAGTCATTCCGGATCATGGTCGCCGAGCAGCCGGCGGCAGCCGGTTGCGTTCACGGCCCAGAAGGGGCCGGCGAATGTAGCCACGGGTGGAGCGAAGCGCAGCAAGCGGAACCCGTGGAAGAAGGCGCCCTGAATCTTCTAATCGCCCCGGGAGGGGCGATGGAAGTGTGCGATGGGCAGGTATGCGATTTGTTCCAGCGTCGCTCGCCGAAAAACGTCGCACGCCTCCGCCGACCCTTCGGGGCGGTGAGATTCCCGTGCGCCGTTGACCACGGGTTCCGCTCACCAGGCTGCGCCTCGGCCCGCTGCATCCGTGGCTACGCTCGCGCGCCCCTGCGGGGCGGAAGCCGCGCGCGAAGTGGAATGCATGATCGCCGCAACTCGTCCGCCGCCTCGGACGTCGCATGTGCTGCAATCCTGGACTGCACCCGGCGGCCGGGGCGGACTGATCGGACTTCAAGCCTCTCCACGACCCCGCGTGAGCCTGCGCCCTGTGCGGGTTATCGCTCGTCTGCGGCGGCAAGGCGTCAACGCCTGCGGTCTGTAGCGGCGGGCGTCAGGCCTCGGCGCGGCGGCGCGCGGTGGCGATTCGACATCGCTCCACTCATATGGCACGCTTGATCGGGCTGCACGCCGTGCGGCCGGGTGTATGGGACTTTGGAGTGGTGGACCGTGACTGCCGCTGAACTGACCAGAGCCGTGCAGTCGTTGCCGCTGGCGGTGCGTCCCCGACGCAGCGCCGGCCAGTTGCTGCCATTCGGCTACTGGAAACGGCGGCGCATGGCGGTCGCGCTGCTCCTGCTGGCGCACCTGCCCGTCCTCGCCTGGGCGTCGCACCGCGCGCCGGTGGTCGCCTTCGCGCTCGGGGCCGGCTTCTTCGCGTGGATCTGGACGCTGGCGAGATCGCGGGCGCTGCGCGGCTGGTCGGTGCGCCTGCCGGCCGAGGTCGTCGCCGACCTGCTGCGCGTGCTGCTGCTGGTGGGCGTGCCGTCCACGGCTCTCGCATGGCTCGTCGGCGAACCGGTCTGGCTTCCCGCCGCGCTGCACGGCGGGACCTTTGCGGCGCTGACGGCCCAGGCGCTCTTTTTCCGCGGCAAACCCGCGTCGTGGGTGCGCATTGTCGGCAGCCCGTCAAACCTCGGCGCCGCGGTCAGCACTTTCGACCAGTGCCTCGATCTGCTCGGACACGCCGGGTGCCGCTTCGCCCCCTTCCGCGCCGACCGGCCCGAGCCGCAGGCGTGGGAGCGGCGCATCGCGGCCTGGCTCGAACGCGGGGAGACGGTTCTGGTCCTCGAGCCGCGCCTGCGCGGCGTGGCGCAGCGCTTCCGCCGGGCCGGAGATGTGATCTTCGCCGACGACTGCCTGCTCTTTGCGCCGATGGCCCGGCCCGCCGGGCCGCTCACCGATCTGCTCCTCGGCTGGCTCAACCGGGCGATCGCCTTCGTCGCCACGCTCACGCTCTGGCCGCTGGCGCTCGTCATCGCCGCGATCATCAAACTCGACGACGGCGGGCCGGTCTTCTTCGCCCAGGAGCGCGTCGGCCTCAACGGCGCCATCTTCACCGTCTACAAGTTCCGCTCGATGCGGCTCGATGCTGCAAAGTACGGCGAGAGCCCTCGCGGCGACCTCGACCCCCGCGTCACCCGCGCCGGCCGGTGGATGCGCCGCCTCTCGCTCGACGAGTTTCCCCAACTGATCAACGTCCTGCTCGGCCAGATGAGGCTGGTCGGGCCGAGGCCGGAGATGCCCTTCATCGTCGAGGACTACGACCGGCGGCAGCAGCAGCGCCTGACCGTCAAGCCGGGCATCACGGGCTTGTGGCAGGTCTCGCCGCACCGCAACGACCCGATCCACGAGCACATCGAGTACGACCTCGCCTACATCGCCCACCGAGGCCCGGTCCTCGACCTGGCGCTGATCATTGCCACGCTCGGCCTGGCGAATCGCAGCGGGGCGTGAAGGGGCCGGGCTACGGGCTCCAGCTTGCAACGGCCTCTCGCAGCTGCGCTGCGATGGTTGCGTTCGGCGCCCCAGCGCTGAACGCGACGAAACCTGTACTGTATGTCAGATCGTTCTCGGCGTAGTCCAACGCCGTGAATCCCTGCGCGTTTCGCAGCGTGGGATCGGCGCCGGCGTCGAGCAGTCGCCTGACGCCGCGCTCGGAGCCTTTGAATGCGGCGTACATCAAGGCCGTGTTGCCCGTCACCGTTTGATGGTTGACGTTGATCTGCCAACTCATGATCAGTTCGACAAGCGAGTCGCTTGCAACGTCCCACCTGATCTGGAAGAGGATGCTCTCGCCCTCGCGATCACTGACGTGAGGATCGGCGCCGGCACCCACGAGCATTCGCGCGATCTCCTCATTCGAACGAATGACGGCCCGCCGCAGCGGCGACCATCCCTGCGCGACAGGGTGCTCGATGTTCGGATCAGCGCCGGCATCCAGGAGCATGCGAGTGAGTTCAGCGTCGCTGTGCTCGGAGGCCTCCCAAAGGAGGGGGTCGGCGCTGCTGTCCGCACGCGCGCCATGTTGAAGGAGATGCTCCACGACAAGCGTCCGCCCACCTCGGGCGGCGGCGTAGAGCGCGGACTGCAGGCCGTCGGACCGCTCCTCGTACTCGAGCGTGAGCAGGTACCCGAGATGATGGAGACGACCGGCAGCCGCGGCCGTGGAGAGCGCTCGATTGAGCGCGGGGCCATACGGCCGTTGGTCGCCCCACTCGACGAGGATTCTCAAGAGGTCGGGTCTGGTGGCCCACGTTGCGATAGGGAGGAGGCGATCGTCCGGCAGAATGGCGCCACTCTGGAGCAGCAGGACAACGGCCTCCGGCCGATCTTGCCTGACGGCAACGTGAAGCGGTGTCCGATTGTCCCATGAATGCGTGGCATTGAGGTCTGCGCCGGCCCCGATGAGCATCTTCATCGCTTCAATCCGGCCGTGGGCCGCCGCCCACATGAGCGGCGTGGTGTTTTCGGGCCACGGTGTTCGACTGACTGTGCGCGGCGTGCGCGCATCTACCGGATGTCTCGATGCCAACAGTCGATGCAGGGCTTTGACATCGCCCCTCGCCGCCGCTACGTGCATCTCCCCGGGGCGGATGACGCGATTGGCGATGAAGAGTATCAGGGCAACCATGCCCGCCGTCATGGCGCACACGAGCGCGAGCGTCATTCCGAACTGTTGCCGCGATGGATAGGGCCTTCGATGGGCAACATCCCAGCCGCACTCGGAGCATCGTGTCGAGGGTGAGCCGCGCAATGAGTATCCGCACGCCGCGCACAGGCCGCGGCGGCGTCGCAGCCAGCGGCGACATCTTCCAGGCAGCCCAAACATCGATATGACGGCGAACCAGATGGCGCTGTGAGTGACCGCGTCAATGAGAAGTCCCGGCAGTATGGGGCGAAGCGGGATGGCTGACCGGCTGGACAGCGCCGCATAGGACGAGGAGAGGTGGTACAGGCCGCCGCCTGCTCCCCTGGGCACGTCGTGGACCCACGGGATGCGCACCTGCTCCACGATCAGACCCTTGTCCAACGCAGTGCCGGCTGTCTCGAACTCGTTCTGAGTTTCCAACCACGAGACCCGGAGGGCGGGAAGCGGCCAGCCGTGCGCAAACTCGCATGATTCGTCAACCTCAGAGGGCAGATCAGGACACCACCACGGGAGGTGGCCGGCGCTGGCTATCAGCCTCTCGCTTTGGCCCCGCGGCTTACTGCGGTGCAGGGCAATCGACGCGGGACCGCGGTACTCGGCGACGTTCCATTCTCGGCACGCGTAGCCCTTCGACTTCGACCAGCCGAGGGGATTCCATCGGGCGAACGGAGGCTTATCGAGCAGCGCATCGCCGAGCGCCACGCCGATCGATGAGATCGCGCCGAGCACGATCAGCAGAGCAAGGAAGAACTCGACACGAGTAGGTCGAGAACGAAGCATGGCAGATGCAAGTACAGACGCAGGCGCGAACGGCTAGTTCCATCGCTACCCACGACCTGGCGAACCGCAGCGGGGCGTGAGGGGGCGATCACAGCCCAGCGGCAGCAGACTCGCAGGGAGTGCAGATCGTTCAGACGACCCGCGGCGCGGAGCCGGTTACAAGGGGATCCGCGCCACGTTGCTCGTCATGCATGGTCCGCCGGTAAAGATGACCAGTTGGAGGTACTTGCCGCAGGCACCGGCATTGACACGGCCGATTCGACCCCCTTCGCCGCCGCTCGATGTTCCGAAGGGCCGGCCGGACTGCGTCACGGAGGCGAGTCCGCTGAGCACCGAGCCGCAGAGGCCCCCGATTGGAACGTTGCCCAGGCCGGATGAGTAGATGATTATCTGTTGCTCGGACGGACGGGCATGTTTCCAGGTGATGGAGATCGTGCCGGGGCACGCGCCGGAGACGATGCAGAGGTAGGACGACGTGATCGTCATCTCGGTGGCGTCAACGTAGCAGGGCCGGTTGTTCATGGACTCGTTTCCGTAGTACAACTGAGTCACGAGCCAGCGCGTTCCCACGGGCACTTCAAACTCACCGCTGATTTCCTCCCATGAGGTGGGATCGGTGTCGAGAAAGAGGCTGCTCTGGAGATGCCCGATCTTGAAACCGAGTCCCGGCCCGGTGTAGAAATGCGAGACGATCGCCCCGTATGCTGCGGACACATCGGGGTCGGCGTTGAACAGCCCACGCACAGAGATCACGGCTCGCCCCGCCTCGATGTCCGCGGCAAAGGGGGTTACGTCCGTCACCTGAACCACCTGCGAGGTGACCCCCCCGGTGGGGAGTACCCGCAGCATCCGCACCCCCTCGGGCGGGATCACGGGCCCGACCGCCCCGGAGATCGTGGCCGCCTCCGCACCCCAGACTCCCTGGTATTGCACGAAGTTGTTGAGCACTTCGTGGTAACTTCCCAGCGCGTTGCGCTCGAACCCGGGATCAACAAGCAAGTTGGGCTGGGCGCCGGCCCGCGATGCACACAGGGCCAGCATGACCACAAGACTCGCCAGCCAACACGATCGCGGGGCAGGCAACGCGTTCATTGCTTCGTTCTCCGGGAAGAGTGCTCGGTCGGCCACACGCCTCTCTCTTATCATGATCATGGTTCAACGAGCGGCGCGAGCCCCGGTCCAGAGCGCCGGTCGGGAAATCGCACCGCTCACCATGCGCCGAGTATACCGGCGGTCGTTCAAAGTCATCCGAGCATTACACGAACATCCACGGAAAAACTCAATTCTTTCTTGTGGAGGATGCGGCGTGCCGTGGCCTGGCCCGCCGCCAGCCGCAGCAACGCGGCGGGAAACGAGGGCCCGCCGGAGCCACCTGCACGATTCCGCACTGATCATCGCCACTCTCGCCGGACTGACACGGCCCCGGCCCGACGGCGAATGCTTCGCGGCGTCGAGGCGGCTGACATCTTCCGAACTTGCGGGTATATTGAGTGCAATGACGACCGATCCGACGAGCGGGAACGCCCCTCCGCCGGCCATGCTTCGCCTGAGCATGACGCCGGGTATCGGACCGATTCTCATCGCGAGGCTGCGCGAGCGGTTCGGGTCGGCCCAGGCGGTCCTCGAAACTCCGCTCACGCATCTTCAGCAGGTGCAGGGCATCAGCGCCGAGCGGGCGCGGGCGATCCACGCCGGAGTCGATGACTCGGCGGTCGAGGCTGAGGTGCGCGAGGCGGCGGAGCGCGGCGCGGCGATCGTCACGCTCGAAGATGCAACTTACCCCCCGCTGCTCAGGACGATCCCCGACCCGCCGCCGATTCTCTACGTGCGCGGTTCGATCGACCCGGCCGACGCGTTCGGCGTGGCGATCGTGGGGACGCGCAACTGCTCGGCCTACGGGCGCGATCAGGCTGGGCGCCTCAGCGCCGCGCTTGCCCAGCGCGGCCTGACGATCGTCAGCGGCGGCGCGCGCGGCATCGACACCGAGGCCCATCGCGGCGCGATCCGCGGCGGCGGACGCACCATCGTCGTCATGGGCGCCGGGCTGGCGCATCACTATCCGCCGGAGAACGAACCGCTCTTCGAGTCAATCGTCCGCGACGGCCGCGGCGCGCTGGTGAGCGAGTTTCCCATGCGCGCCGGGCCCGGCAAGGAGAACTTTCCCCGCCGCAACCGCATCGTCTCCGGCCTGTCGCTCGGAACGCTCGTCATCGAGGCGGGCGAGCACAGCGGCGCGCTCATCACGGCGCGGCTCGCGTGCGAGGAGCATCATCGCGAGGTCTTCGCCCTGCCGGGCAACGTCGACTCGCCCCGCGCCGCCGGCTGCCACAGGATGATCCGCGAGGGGTGGGCGCGGCTCATCACCGGCGCGGCCGACATCGTCGAAGCCCTCGAAGGCAGCGAGCACCTCCTCGCCGGCGCGATGCGCACCGCCGCGCCGGGCGCTTCGCTCTTCGATCCGGCCGGGCGAGACGGCGCCGGCGAAGCGGGGCCGCCGCCTTCCATCGCGCGGCTGAATCTCACCCCGAGCCAGCAGCGCATCCTCGACTCGCTCGACGGCCGGGCCGTCGAACTCGATGAACTCTCCGCCCGCACCGGGCTGCCGATCCACACCCTCCAGGCCGACCTGACGATCCTCCAGATCCGCGGCCTCATCGCGCGAACCGGCCTGAGCGCCATCGAGCGGCGCGCGAAGTAGGCGTCCGACCGCCGGAAGATCAGCCGGAAGTCGCCATTGATCGACGCCGCCCCCGTCGATTGAATTGCGCCGCCACTTCTTTTGCACGGGGAGCGCCGGGCTGAGCGTCCGGTGGAACAGATGCGCAAGCCAATCTTCGCGGCAACTCCGGTGATCGGCGCGCTCCTCGCGGTTGCGCTCGGGGCGGGCGCGGCTCGTCGGGTCGAGGCCGCGCCTCCGGCCATTCCGCCCGACGCCGTCGCGTTCTACCGCTTCGACCCCTCGCGCTTCGACACGAAGACGGCCGCGTTCCTTCCGCTGGCGCTCAAACTCGCCGAGCAGGCGGGGCTGGTGAATGCCGATTTTCATCCGATCTTCGACGGCATTCTCGCGGCGAGCGTCGCCGGCGCCGTGCCCCACACCATGTGCGTGCTCGACCTCGACGCCGAGCATGATGACGCGGCGAAGAACGGCTTTCGCATCACTGCCCTCCAGGCGGTGCTCGTGCTTGAATCGACGCGCGACCATCGCAGTTTCCTCTCGACCCTCGGGACGATCCTCTCGCATTACAAGGGCGAAGCGCCCGCGGGCGGCGACGAATCGGCCGGGCAAGGCGATACTCCGGGCCCGACGCAGGAACTCTTCGACCTGCCCGGCGGGCGGCGCGCAGCGCGATTCCGCCAGCCGCAGTGGGCGGCGTGGCAGACCGTCGAGTGGGCGTCGCTGAGCGATTCGTTCGTCGTCGGCCTCGGCCACGGCTCGCTGGAGCGGTGGGTGACGTCGCAGGGCGCCGCAGTGCCTCACGACCTGCTCACGCTGCACCGCGCCTCCGGCGCACAGCGCGCCGCCGGACCTCCGTTCCTCGAACTGTGGATCGACCTCGACGCCTTGCGAAAGGCGATGCCCGAAGTGCTCGCGCAGGGCCGGCCGCGGCGCATCCTCACCACCTGGCGCCTCGACAACGCACGGAACTGGATGTTCCACGGCCGGTGGGCGAACGAGTTCCTCGTCGCCGACGTGACCTGGCAGCGGCGCAGCGATCCCCTCGACGCGGTCGCGAGCCGATCGCTCACCCTCGACCGCTGGCCGCGCGACCTGACGCTTCCCAGGCCGGAGGGCAAGTATTGCGTCGTCATTCCCATCGACCTCGCCGCGTCATTCGACCGCGTGCTCAGCGCGTATCGCGACACGCTGCGCGAGGACAAACTGCCCGCGTTCGATGCGCGGGTGCGCGAGTATCGCGCACGCGAGCGGCAGACGTACGCGGCGCTGTGGTCGGCGTTCGTGCCCTACGTGGTGCTGAGCAACGATCCGCCGCCGGCCGTGCCCGTGCCCGGCGCGACGACGGTGTACTTCGAGTTGAAGGACGCCCGGCAGGCGGCCGCGACGCAGCGCCGCCTCGAATCCCTCCTCGCGCAGTTCATCACGTCTGATGATCCGCAGGTGCTCGGCGAGTCCGTCGTGCGCAAGGAAAGCGACGGCAACTACTACTGGCTGCAACTGGAGGCGAGCGGGACGCTGCGCGTCCCCTCGTGGGGATGGGCCGGCCCGTACCTCATCGGCGGCTGGGGGCCGAGCGTCATCGAGCACAACCGCAAGAAGATCGGGCGGCGGTGAGGCGGCGGTACAGACGATTCGTGCGCACTTCGTTCACCACAAGGGACACAAAGGCACAAAGCGGGCACGAAGGTGAGTTGAAGGTTGAACTCAAAGGAAAACGGGGTGCTCGGCACAGGGACGAAACGAATCAGCCGGGCTTTCGCTTGGCGCCTTCTTCGTGACTTGGTGTCCTTTGTGGTGAATCACCGGCCTCCGCACGCTCAATCCGATCCAGCGCGATCGTCGCGGCGTGGGCGAGGTCGGCGGGCGTCTCCGGGTTGTCGCGCAGGGCGGTGAGCGCTTCGGCGGCCGGGGCGTGGCGGCGCTCGCCGAGCGCTTCGACGATGCGCAGCAGGGCCTTGTGGTCCGTCTCGCGCGGCAGGTGCGCCAGCAGCGCATCGAGCGCCTCAGGCTCATCGCGCCGGCTCAGGTCGGCGATGGCGATCCGCCTCGCCATCGGCTGGGGCAGCTTGAGGCGATTGGCCAGGCCCTTCATGGATGGTTGATCGGCCATGGCGTCAAACGCTCAGCGACTCACGGACTGTCGCTCTTGACCGGTCGCAGCGGCGTGAGCGGACGATCCTGCGGCGCGGCCGGCTCGACCTCTTCCGCGCTCGGCTCGATCGACGGCGGCTCAGCCGCGGCGGTGCGCGGCTCAGTCGTCGCCACGATCGGCCGCAGCGCCGGTTCGTTCGTGGATGTCGGAACATACTGCCCGCTCGATTCCCGCACGCGGATCACGCTCGCCGACCAGCGGCGCACCGACGTCACCTTCCAGCCGTCCACCCACCCCTCGAGGCGGAGTTCGACCAGGGGCCGGTTGTCAATCGTCTCCGGCACGACGATGTCCACCCATGCGTCACTCCCGCGGATGCGGATCGAGCGCACGTCGTAAGCGGGCTGGCCGAGGGGGAGTTCGGCAAAGGGCAGGGCCCCGTCGCGCTGCCGGGCGACCTTCTGCCAGGTGCTCTCGCTCGCGTCGGCGGGAAGTCGGATGCCGTAGGGCGTCGCCGGCGGCGGAAAGTCGCGCAGGACATGATCCAGCGCGGCGCTGATCACGCCGGGCGTCGGCGGCGCGTTGATCGCGTTGATGGCGATGTCCTTCTCCGAGTCGGCGGGGATGTTGACATAGGAGGCGCAGCCGCTCAGCGCGGCGGCGAGCAGGAGAATGGCGGGCAGGCGCAAGTGCATGGCGGGGTTCCGGTGGTGGCGGGTCGGGCGCGTGCGGGTATGCACAGCGCTCCTTATCCTATTCACCGGCGCGCCGCCGGGGCGGGATCGCTTTCGATCGGGCCGAGGATTTGCGCGGCGGCGCGTGAACGCACCCCACGATTCGCAGAGCCTCATCGTGGGCGTAGAATCAGCGGAGATGCGGCGAATCGTGGTTGGCATCAGCGGCGCGAGCGGCGCGGTGTATGCGCAGGGCGTGATCCGCGCGCTTGTCGCCGCGGATGTTGAAGTTCACCTCGTCATTTCGACGTGGGGCCGGCGCCTGTTGCGCGATGAACTCGGCATGGAGCAGGTGAACCTCGAAGGCCTCGCCCGCCGCGGCGATCACGGCATCATCCTCTACAACAACAATGACGTCGGCGCCGCCATCGCCTCCGGATCCTTTCTCCACGACGGGATGATCATCGTTCCGGCCTCGAGCAACGCGCTCGCCAGCGTCGCCAACGGCCTGGGGGACAACCTGCTCTACCGAGCCGCGGCGGTCACGCTCAAGGAGCGGCGCCGGCTGATTCTCTGCCACCGCGAGATGCCCCTCTCGCACATCGACATCGAGAACATGCGCCGCCTCAGCCTCGCGGGCGGAATCATCGCCCCGGCGAACCCGGGTTGGTACCTGCTGCCGCAGAGTACGCAGGACCTCGCCGACTTCGTCGTGGCGCGCCTGCTCGATCTGCTCGGGGTGGAGCACGCGGTGGGGAAGCGCTGGGGAGAAGGGGCGCGGGCTTCCTGATCCATCCGCGTCGGACGCCTTCAGCGCGTCCAGATCGAGCGTTCACCACAAAGTCTCAAAGGCACAAAGCAGGGCGGTGCGGCGGTGGAGCGGCCGATAGGGAAAGCGCCGTCTTGCTTATCGACGCGGATAAGTAAAATGGCGGCCCGCGCACTTGCCTTATCCGCGCCGGATCAGGGGGTGAACTCGCCCGCCAACTCCTCGCGGACCGTTTCCAGCAGGCGCTGGGTGGCGCGGATGCCCTCGACTTCGCCGAGGCGCTCGCCTTCGTACTCGATGCCCACGTGGCCGCGGTAGCCGGCGGCGAGGACGAGGCGCATCATGCGGCGGAAGTCAGTCTTCGTCTCGTTGCCATGCTCATCAAAGTCGTGGCTCTTGGCGCTGACGGCTTTAGCGAAGGGCATCATCTCCTCCACCCCCTTGTAGCGGTCGTACCAGGCGTCCGGCTCATTCTGCCGCGACCAGTCGAAGCAGAAGTTGCCGAAGTCCGGCAGCGTGCCGCAGCGCGGGTGGTTGACGCGCTTCATCACGCCTGCGAGCCAGGCGCCGTTGGACGACAACCCGCCATGATTCTCAACGATGACGTTGATCTCCTGAGGCGCGGCGTACTCGAGGAGGCGCGAGAGTCCGTCGGCGGCGCGCTGCTGCTGCTCCTGGTAGGAGCCGCTCGACTCGGCGTTGACGCGGATGCTGTGGCAGCCGAGGGTCTTGGCGGCATCGACCCAGGGTTTGTGATTCTCGATGGACTTCGCGCGGGCGGCTTCGTCGGCGTCGCCGATGGCGCCCTCGCCGTCGATCATGATGAGCAGGCTCTTCACGCTGGCGTCCTCGGCCCGCTGGCGCAGTTCCGCGAGAAACGCCTGGTCGCCGCTCTTGTCGGCGAAGAACTGGTTGACGTACTCGACGGCCTCGAGGCCGAACTCCGTCTTCGCGTACGCGGCGAAAGCGAGGGCGTCGAGTCGGCCGGCGCGGATGGTGCGATGCAGCGACCACTGGGCGAGCGAGATGGGGAAGAGGGGTCTGGCCATCATGGGATTCAGGTCCGTAGTTGCGGCGCACGCCAGCGGTGTTCGCAGGAACGGCGCTACGGCGAGGGCGGTCACTCCCGTGAGGAATCGCCGGCGCGACGTCTGGCTTTGTTCAGTCTTGATTTGACGGTTCATCTGTTCTTCCCTCCAACGCTGCGTCCCTGATCCTCTTTGAACCTTTGGGCCTTGGGGGTTCGCCTCTTTTCCGCGCTCTCTGCGATCTCCGGGGTGACAGTCCGGTTCGCACGGGCGAGACGCCCATGCTCCGGGGTCGGTTCACTTACTCGCGCTGAGCACGCCGTCGGCAAAGCCTCGGGCGCGTTCGAGGGCGTCGTGGAGTTTGTCGGGCTCGCGTCCGCCGGCCTGGGCCATGTCGGGTCGGCCGCCGCCCTTGCCGCCGCAGACGACCGCGACCTCGCGCACCCAGTCGCCCGCCTTGAGGCCGCGCTTGATGAGCGCCTCGGGGACGACGGCGATGATCGCGACTTTGCCCTCCTCGGGTATTGCCGACGCCAGGAGCATCGCGCTGCGCGGCCGCTGCGAGCGTACCACATCGGCGGCGCTGCGCAGCGTCTCGGCGTTGGCGCCGGCGATCTCGGCGACGATGATCGGCTCCTCGCCCGCGGCCGCCGCGATCTGCTTCGCCTGGTCGATGATGGCGTGCTGGTCGGCCCGGGCGGCCTGCTTGCGGATCTCCTTGACCTTCTCAAGCCACGGCTCGATCTCGCCGCGCAGCCGGGCGCGTTCGGCGTAAGGCATCACGGCGTCATTGAGGCGCTCGACGAGCGCGCTCACCTCAACGGGCAGGCGCTCGGCGGGCAGGTCGCGCAGTTCGCGGATCGCCGCGTCGATCTGCGCCGCCGTGGCGCACGCCGCGGACGCGGCGGGGCCGGTGATCGCGGTGATGCGGCGCACCCCCTTGGCCACCGCTTCCTCGCTGATGATCGCAAAGTCGCCGATCTCCTTCGTGCTCGCGACGTGGGTGCCGCCGCAGAACTCGATCGAGTGGTCGCGCCACTTCGTCGCTCCCGGTGCGTCGAGCAATTGATCGACGGGCACGCCGATGCTCACGACGCGCACCGGGTCGGGATAGCGCTCGCCGAACACGGCGCGCAGGCCATTGATCTTCTTCGCCTCTTCGAGCGGGGCGGGAAGGGCGAACACCTCGAGGTTGCGCTCGATCGCTTCCTTCACGCGGGCGGTGGCGGCGGCGATCTGCTCGACGCTCACGGCGCCGGGCGATGAAAAGTCAAAGCGCAGGCGGTCGGGGGCGACGAGCGAGCCTTTCTGGTCCGCGTCGGCGTTGAGCGTCTGGCGCAGCGCGAGGTTGAGCAGGTGCGTGGCGGTGTGGTTGGCGCGGACGGCGGCGCGGTGGCTGTTGGTGACGTCGAGTTCGACGGTGTCGTTGAGGCTGATCTTGCCGCGGCTGGCCCGGCCGATGTGCAGGACGTATCCGCCGAAAGCCTGCGTATCGACGACCTCAAATTCGCCGCCGCCGTTGTTGAAGATGCGCCCCACGTCGCCGACCTGCCCACCCATCTCAGCGTAGAAGTTGGTGCGGTTGGTGATGATCCCGAGGAACTCGGGCGAGCCGGCGGCGTGAGTGTGATTGTCGAAGTCGGTCCCGTTCCAGATCGCCTTGACGCGGGCGCTGATGGACCGGCCGTGGAACTTGTCCACGTCGATGGTCGGCTCGACGCCCATGTGCTTGAGCCGTGCGATGGCGTCGCCGGTGAGGGCGATCTGGGCGCCCGCCTTGCCGCGGCTCGCGCCGGCCCGGGCCGTCTCACGCGCCTGCTCCATCAGACGGTTGTACCCCTCCAGATCGACCGTCATCCCGCGCTCCAGCGCCATCTGCTCGGTGAGGTCGATCGGGAAGCCGTAGGTGTCGTGGAGTCTGAAGGCGTCCTCGGCCGCAATGGCCTTGCGGCCCGCGGACTGCGCGCGGTAGAGCGCCTCGGCGAACAGTTCCAGCCCGCGATCGAGTGTGCGGCCGAAGGACTCTTCCTCTTCGAGGATGATGCCGGCGACGTGGCGCGGGTTCTTCTTGAGTTCCGGAAACGCGTCGCCCATGGCCTCGACCACCGCGGGGACGAGGTGGTGCAGCAGCGGCCCCTGCACGCCCAGCGTCTGCCGCGCAAAGCGCGCTGCCCGCCGCAGAATCCGCCGCAGGACGTAGCCGCGACCGTCGTTGCCCGGCACGGCGCCGTCGGTGATCGCGAAGGTGAGGCAGCGGATGTGGTCGGCAATGACGCGGTACGCCGTGTCCACCGGATCGTCGAGGCGCCCGCGATAGGCCCGCGCGCCGCTGCGCTGCTCGATGGCCATGAAGATCGGCGTCCACAGGTCGATGTCGTAGTTGCTCGATCGGCCCTGAAGGACGCGGCAGATTCGCTCAAAGCCCATCCCCGTGTCCACGTGCTTCGCCGGCAGGGGCGAGAGTTTGCCGTCCTCGCCGCGGTTGAACTGGATGAAGACGAGGTTCCAGATCTCGATGACCCCCTCGGTTCCCTTGTTGACGAGCGGGCCGCCGGAGCCGTCGGGCGTCAGGTCGTAGTGAATCTCGGTGCAGGGTCCGCAGGGGCCGGTGTCGCCCATCTCCCAGAAGTTGTCCTTGCGGCCCCAGCGGCTGACGTGGGCCGGATCGATGTCGGTGACTTCCTTCCAGAGTTGCTCGGCCTCGGTGTCGGCGGGCAGGCCGTCTTTCTCATCGCCGGCGAAGACGGTGGCGTAGAGGCGGCTCTTGTCCAAACCCCAGACCTCGGTGAGCAGTTGCCAGGCCCACTGGATCGCCTCCTTCTTGAAGTAATCGCCGAAGGACCAGTTGCCGAGCATCTCGAAGAAGGTGTGGTGGTAGGTGTCGCGGCCGACGTCGTCGAGGTCGTTGTGCTTGCCGCCGGCACGAATGCACTTCTGCGTGTCTACGGCGCGGCTGTAGGGGCGGCTGCCCGTGCCGAGAAAGACATCCTTGAACTGGTTCATCCCCGCGTTGGTGAACAGCAGCGTCGGGTCGTCGTGGGGGACGACGGGCGAGGAGGGCACGGCCGTGTGCCCGCACCTCTTCTCGAAGAACTCGATGAACTGCCTGCGGATGTCGGAAGCGTGGCGTGACATGTGATCTCCGGAACCGGCGGCGGCCGGGTTCGTACCATCGTATTGGTCGGGGCGGTCGTCGCGGCACGCGGCGCTGCGCGGCCCAATAACCCCGAATGCCGGAATCGTAACCCCCCGGCGGCGCAATTCCGAAGTCCCTCCCATGACCTGGCCCCCGACGAAACCGGTGCGACGAAGGCTCTTCGGGGTAGTGTTTCTGGCGGTGTGGATCGTTGGAATGTACTTGTGCTGGGCGTGGCGGAGTGAAGGCGTGTGGGAAGCGCGACCGGCTTCTCCAACTGTTTCTCGCTCGACGCCGAACTTGGAGGCAATGATCGAAGCCGTTCGCATCCGACCCGATCCGCATGCTCTGTATCTTGAACCAAGCGGTGATCGGGTTGTCTTTGGATCATCAGTTTCGATTGACGAGTCTCGCGTCGATGCCTTCGGCTTCACAGGATGGCTGTTGAGCGAACGCAACCGTTCCGGCTTTCCCTGGAACTGGACCGACAATCCGTCTCTGGACCGAGTCCGGATCGTCCCTCGCGGATTCACCGCCGCGCTCATCATGTCGATCGTCTCAAGCCTGATCCTCTACGTTGCCTGGCGCGCGGCGGTGAACGCGTTCACCTGCGCCGCCGGCACGTGCGACGGCTGCGGCTACGACCTCACCGGCCTCGCCCAGCCTCGCTGCCCGGAGTGCGGGGAAACATCGCGCGACCTCATCATCGCAAAGCGATGATCCGAGCCCCGACTGTGAGGGAGGGTCTTCGCCGAACACCGGCCTTCGCCGTTCGCATTGGCAATGGTCCGGTCGCGCCGACACGCCAGCGATCATCGTGACGCATTGCCGCCCACACGTCCAGGACCCGTGCTTACGCGTGGGGCTCGGTTCCGATCATCGCCACGCGATGATCCGAGCCCCGACCGTGAGGGAGGGTCATCGCCGAACACCGGCCTTCGCCGTTCGCATTGGCAATGGTCCGGTCGCGCCGACACGCCAGCGATCGTCGTGACCCATTGCCGCCCACACGTCCAGGACCCGTGCTCACGCGTGGGGCTCGGTTCCGATCATCGCGTCGCGATGAACCGAGCCCCGACCGTGAGGGAGGGTCATCGCTGCTCACCGGCCTTCGCGGTTCGATTCGCTGACGGTCGCGATCACGCATTGAATGTCACCGCCAGTCGCCCGTGCGACGGTCAACCCAGACCCGTGCTCACGCGTGGGGCTCGGTTCCGATCATCGCCACGCGATGATCCGAGCCCCGACCGTGAGGGAGGGTCTTCGCCGATCACCGGCCTTCGCGGTTCGATTCGCTGACGGTCGCGATCACGCATTGAATGTCACCGCCAGTCGCCCGTGCGACGGTCAACCCAGACCCGTGCTCACGCGTGGGGCTCGGTTCCGCGTTGCCCCATGGAGTTCTCCAGAGTTGACTCTTCGCGGTGAGGTGGACACTATGAACAAATGGCGGAGCGTCGCATCGATTCCCGGCCCTTGGCGTACTTCGTCACCTTCCACACCTTCGGCACATGGCTGCACGGCGAGGAAGGCGGCTCCGTTGATGAAGATCACAATCGACCGGGAACTCCCTTCGTGCCGCCGAGTGAAGCCAGACGACGATTCGAAGTCCGGCGGTTCAAGCAGGAGACCGTTACGCTCGACGCTGCCAAACGTCAGGTCGTGCAGGCGACGATACGAGAGGTGTGCGCACACCGCAAGTGGACGCTCCACGCCCTGCAGGCGAGAACGACGCATGTGCATGTCGTTGTCACCGGCCCGCCTACGCCTGAGAGGATGATGAATGACTTCAAGACATGGTGTACCCGTCGATTGCGAGAGGCTGCGCTCATCGGCAACGACGAAAAGGTCTGGTCGCGGCACGGCAGCACACGCTACCTGTGGGATGAGCGTTCGATCGCGGCGGCATGCGACTACACGATGAATCGACAGGGCGGATCGCTTGATGCGGATGATTGAGGCAAGTGATTGTCGGCGGATCATCGCTCTGCGATGAACCGAGCCCCGACCGTGAGGGAGGGTCATCGCCAAACACCGGCCTTCGCGGTTCGCTTTGGCAATGGCACAACAGCGCTCACGCGCCCGCCATCGTCGCCCGCCATCGCCGCGCCCACGACCAACACCCGTGCTTACGCGTGGGGCTCGGTTCCAATCAT
>WYBR01000101.1 GCA_011525805.1 Vicinamibacteraceae bacterium | reverse complement strand
CGTGCCACGGCGAACCCCGGCGCTGCTCGACAACAATGTACCTCCTAACTCTGAAGAGTGCAAGCGATATTCCGGTAATGTGGAGCAGAAAATGAAAGAGCGGAAACAGCGTGGCGGCGCCTGCCCGATCCGGACGCAGTTGCCCAAGCGAATCCGGGGGGCGGCGCCCTTCGGCGAGGCTCAGGGTCTGCGACAGAGCCTTCGCCCCGGCGTGTTGGCTGGGTCCGATCTGTCGACTGTGGCAAAGGCGGGTCACGCGCCCAGGCGCAGGCGGTGGGCGAGGAAGTTGGGCAGGCCGGCCTGGAGGATGGCCTGCTGCGTCTGCTCGACGGCGTAGGGAACGCGATGCACGGTGAATGTGCGCTGCTCGACGTCGAGGATGCCGAAACTCGCATCGGGATTGCCGTCGCGCGGCTGGCCGACGCTGCCGGGGTTGATGATGTAGCGGTAGTGCGGGTCCAGACGCATCGGCAGATTGTGCGGCAGGAAGGCGACGCGCACGTGCCTGGGCTCGACGGGCGCGTAACCGACCTCGGGCGTGCCGAAGGCGACGGGAATGTGCGTGTGCCCGACGAAGAGGCAGTGGTTCGTGAACCCGCCGTAGGCGAGGGCGGCGATTCTCTGATCGTGGATGTAATCGCTGCCGGCGTCCTCAATCGGCGACGCGTGGCACATCGTGGCGTCGTCGAGGTCGGCGATCTTCGGCATGGCGGCAATCTGCTCGCGGTGCCGATCGTCCAGCCGGTCGCGCGTGAACTCCATGGAGAGGCGGGCGGTGGGGGTGAAGCGATGCGCTTCGACGTTGTCGATGACGCTCAGGTCGTGGTTGCCCTGGACGGTGAAGATGCGGCGCTCGGCGACGAGGTCGAGGCATTCGGCGGGGTTGGGGCCGTAACCCACGACGTCGCCGAGGCAGAGGATGCCGTCAACGCCGCGACGGTCGATGGCGTCAAGGACCGCCTCAAAGGCCTGGAGGTTGCCGTGTATGTCCGAGATGAATGCGAAACGCGCCAAGAGGTCGAGGTCCCACGAAGGTCGTTGTGATGCTCTCTTGTACGGGTTTGATATCGGTTCTTTGCAGCCGTTCTCCCATGCAAAACGACAATGACGCCGCGATCTCGCGCGATCCGTCGGAATCGGGGGCGAAGGATCATTCTTCGGCGTCCGGGGTCTCGCCGGCCTCGGAATCGGAGGACTCCGCGGCCTGGGCGGCCAGGGGCTTGTCGAGGCCGTGGGCCTTCTTGTAGACCTGGATCTTGGAGCGGTCGCCGGAGATGATCATGATGACGGCGCGGCCGGTGAACTTCGGCGGCATCTCGACCTTGCCGATGTCCGAGAACCGCTGCTCGATTTCCCTGAGGCGGGCGATGCCCTGCTCGCGGTACTGGAACTCGCGGCCGCGCATGGGCTGGACGAATTGGACCTTGTGGCCGTCGAGGATGAATCCACGGGCCTGCTCAACGCGGATCTCGACGTCGTGAGGATCGATCTTAAGGGATCGACCGAGCCGGACTTCCTTGAGTTCGCTCTTCTTCGATCCACCGGCGGATCGCTTCTCCTTCTTCGACTGCTCGTACTTGTAGCGCCCGAAGTCCATGATCTTGCAGACGGGTGGGCGCGAGTCGGGGGAGATTTCAACGAGGTCAAGTCCCGCCTCGTGGGCGAGGCGCTTGGCCTCTTCGAGGGGGATGACGCCGAGTTGCTCGTTGTCCGGCCCGATGACGCGCAGGGGCGAGAACCGGATCATGTCATTGATGCGCTCCCGGCGGAACTGCTGGTCACGCGGGCCCATGAATCGACGATGTGCGATGGGAAGTCTCCTCATGCCGGACGGTCGAGAGGGAATGGCGACCGGCCGCTCCGGCGTCGGCGGGTCGAACACTTCTGCACGCGGCAGGCGAAACTCGATTCAGCGCAGATGGAGATCTCATACCGCCGCGGCCGTGGTCGCTTCGCGTCGAACTGCCAGGGGAAGGGCTTCCCGCATCGGCCGGATCTCCAGGGTCGTCGGACGGACGGGGCGCGGGTGTGCGGCGCCGCCCGGCCGCGATTCAGCACCATCAAGATAGCCGTATCGGACGAACGCGGCAAGCGCTTTGATCGCAGAATCGATCGAATCGAGCGGACGGGACCGCCGGTGCGTCAGGGAAGGATGAGCATGCAGTCGCCGTAGGAGTAGAACCGGTATTCCCGGGCGATCGCTTCGCGGTAGGCCGCCAGCAGGGGCTCAACGCCGATTACTGCCGCCACCAGCGCCATGAGCGATGATCGCGGCAGGTGGAAGTTCGTCAGCAGGCCATCGACCCGCCGAAAGCGAAGACCCGGCGTGATGAGCAGTCGCGTCGCGGCGGTGCGGGTCTGGTCCGGCGGCGGGTCGGGCAGGCTTTCGAGTGCGCGGACGCTCGTCGTGCCCACGGCGATGAGGCGGCCGCCGCGATTCCGCGTCCGGCGAAGAAGTTCGAGCGTGGCCGCCGAAACGGTGAACCACTCTTCGTGGATCGGGTGCTGCTCGACGAACTCGGTCTCGACCGGCTTGAACGTGCCGGCCCCGACGTGGAGCGTGAGAAAGCCCAGGTCGACGCCGCGCCGGCGGCACTCGGCGAGGAGATCTTCAGTGAAGTGCAGACCCGCGGTGGGGGCGGCGACGGCCCCTTCCGGCCCCGCGTAGACCGTCTGGTAGCGGGCGCGGTCTTCGGGCGTGTCGAGGGAGGCATCGCCCGCCTCACGCCGCCGGCTGAGAATGTAGGGCGGCAGCGGCGCGTGCCCCGCACGACCCAGCGCCTCGCTCCACGAGGGCGGGCCGTCGAGTCGCACCAGCCAGTGGTCCTTCTCGCGGCCGAGAACGGTCAGGCGCGAATCCTCGAGGTCTCCCGACGGGGACTCGATGACGTAGGGCGTTGCGAGGCGCACACGCGAGCCTGGGCGAAGAAGGGCGTCGGCTTCGCGCGGGTCGGTCCTCGGGGCGAGGTACAGGCCTTCAATCCGTCCGCCCGTGTCGAGTCGGCGTGCGGTGAAGCGCGCGGGAATGACGCGCGAGTCGTTGAGGATCATCGCGTCGCCGGGCCTGAGGTATTCCGGCAGGTCGCGCGCGTAGCGGTGCGCCAGGATCCGGCCCGATCGATCGAGCACCATCATGCGCGATGCGTCCCGCTGCGGGCACGGGTAGGCCGCGATGAGGTGCGGCGGCAGGTCGTAATCGAGCGCATCAGATCGCAGCATGTTGATTCGGAGTGACGCCGGTGTGGCGAGCGGGCGACAGGCGTTACAGAAGGGCTCGGGAGGAGGCGTTGAGGCAAGGATAGTCGGTTCCGCCGGGCTGCTGCGCGGGTGATTATCGAACGCGGCGAGGCGGGGCGAGGCAGGAGCGCGGTGTGCGGGTTCGAGCGGCATGGACCGGGCTCCGACCGCCGCAGAGTCGCAGCGAACCGCACCGCCTCCCCTGGCGACGCGATTGTGCCGCACCCTGCGCCTCCGGCCGCCATGGCTCCTGCGCCACGTGGCGATCCGCGTCGGGCCGGACGTGATTGAAACGCTTCGCGCGCGGCGTCTGGCGCGCGTCGCCGACCGGCGCGATGAGGGCGATCGCTTCACTCCCTCGTGCTGGCAGACTCAGGACGGTGCGCGCCTTTACGACGCGCTGTGCCGCACGCCCCGCGTGAGCCGGGCCGAGGCGATTCGCACCGACCAAGCGGCGGGGCGAGCGGAGCGCGATCTGGCCCGGGCGGAGATCGCGCTCGCGCGGGCGCGACTCGAGGCGTCGCTGATCGAAACTGAACGCGTCGACCCGGGCCGCGAGGCGCCTGCAAGTTACGGTCTTGCCTGGACGCCCGGCGGCCGTTCGGTCGTTTGCCCGCCCGTACAAGTTGTGCATGTGCCCGGCGTGGTGCGGGCCTACGTCGCCGCGACGGGTCGACTCGTCGATGTGCTGCTGTGATCGGCGGCCTCGGCGGCGGAATGCTCAGGCCTCGTCGTTCTTCTCTCCGGCCCGCAGGAGGCGCTCGCCTTGGTCGGGCGTCATGGAGCCTTCGGCGATGTAGGCGGCAATCTCGCGGCGAGTTCGCTCCCGGCCGATGGACTTGAAGACCTCGACGATCGAGGCCGCGACGATCCAGATGATGCCGCCGCCGACGATGAAGGAAAGCACGACAACGTGCTCGTTGCGGCTGAGGAACTCGAGGATGGCCTGAAGATCGGGGTCGACAGACATGGCTTCGTCTCCTTCGATGCCGGCGATCCCGTGGCCGATCCTCGTGCCCGGTCCGCCGCCCGCTTCATTGGGAATGGGCTTGCCGCAGTTTCACGGATCGCCTCCAAGGCGTACGCGGCCCGCCGTGAGGGGAGCCGACCAGGACACGTTCCGACCGCCGCCCTACTCGATTCTAGCGACGTTGCTCGTGGCGCAGGGAGTGAGGTCGAGCAGTTGGAGGTAGCCGCCGCAGGCGCCGGGGCCGGCGGTGGTGTTGAGTGTGCGCGAGCCGTTGGCCCCCGCTCCGCCCTGCCACGCGAGTTGGATCTGGTTGCTGCCGAGGCCGAGGGTGGTGCCGGCGCAGGGGCGGTTGTTGGGGATGATGAACGAGCCGGTGTTGCGCGCGAAGAGGAGAGCGACCTGCCCGCCGGGCGAAGCGCCGGACCACTCGATGCGGATGGGGCCGCCGGAGGGGCAGGTGGCGGCGACAAGGAGTTGGAGCCTGCCGCTGCTGGCACCCCGGAGTTTGACGACGAACGTGTCGTAGTTGTAGGCGTGGCGCGCGTTGTTCCGACCTTTGAAGTCGGTCGAAATGGTGATCCCCGTCACCAGCGCGTTGCCGGCGCTGTCCACGGCGATGCCGTAGCCATGGTCGTGGCCGCTTCCACCGAGGTAGGTCATCCACTGGAGGGCGCCTGAGGCGCTGACCTTGACGACAAACGCGTCCCAGTAGACGCCGTGGAATGCGTTGTTCCGACCTTCGAAATCGGGCGAATAGGTATCGCCCGTCACCAGCGCGTTGCCGGCGCTGTCCACGGCGATGCCGTAGCCATGGTCGCGGTCGCTTCCACCGAGGTAGGTCATCCACTGGAGAACCCCTGAGGCGCTGACCTTGACGACAAACGCGTCCAAGGTGCCGCCGTAATGCGCGTTGTTTCGACCTTCGAAGTCGTTCGAGTGGGTGTAGCCGGTCACCAGCGCGTTGCCCGCGCTGTCCACGGCAATGCCGTTGCCTAAGTCGTAGAGGCTTCCCCCGAGGTAGGTCATCCACTGGAGGAGGCCTGAGGCGCTGAGCTTGATGACAAACGCGTCCCAAGGGTCGCCGTGGTACGCGTTGTTCCGCCCTTCGAAGTCGGTCGACTGGGTGAAGCCCGTCACCAGCGCGTTGCCGGCGCTGTCCACGGCGATGCCCAGGCCATAGTCGTAGAGGCTTCCACCGAGGTAGGTCATCCACTGGAGAATGCCTGAGGCGCTGACCTTGACGACAAACGCGTCCCAAGGGCCGCCGTGGTTTGCGTTGTTCCGCCCCTCGAAGTCGGTCGAAGAGGTGACGCCCGTCACCAGCGCGTTGCCGGCGCGGTCCACGGCGATGCCGTAACCCTCTTCGCCGCGGCTTCCACCGAGGTAGGTCATCCACTGGAGAGCGCCTGAGGCGCTGACCTTGACGACAAACGCGTCGTTGACGCCGCCATGGTATGCGTTGTTCCGACCTTGGAAGCCGGTCGAATTGGTGTAGCCCATTACCAGGGCGTTGCCGGCGCTGTCCACGGCGATGCCGTCACCCCTGTCGTAGCCTCTTGCGCCGAAATACGTCATCCACTGGAGAGTGCCAGAGGAATTCACCTTCACGACGAAGGCGTCCTGAGGCCCGCCGTAGAATGCGTTGTTCCGACCTTCGAAGTTGGTCGAATTGGTCTCGCCCGTCACCAGCGCGTTGCCGGCGCTGTCCACGGCGATGCCGTAGCCGCTGTCGAAGCCGCTTCCCCCGAGGTAGGTCATCCACTCCACCTCCGGGTCGATGATGAGTTCGCGCGTCGGATCGACGGGGCCATCGAGTGCGATGCGGTAGGTGCGGGCATCGCAGAGTTCGAAGCGGGCGGGGATGGCTGAATTGGTGGAACGGGCGTCCCGCCCGTTGATTTGTGGCGATGCATCCACAAGCACACGAACGGCCGGGACGGCCGTTCCACCATCCTCCTGCCACACCACCGGCGCACCGTCAGCGAGGGTGCCGAATGATGTATTGATCTGCAGATTGCCGGCGTCATCGATGCACAGCGAGTCGATGCCCTCGTAGCGGATTCTGATCTGCGCGTGGTCCGCGCCGGGGGCGCAGTGGAATTCGTACTTCATCACGCCGTCGTCGTTGCCCGTCACGTGCAGGTCCACGCCGTCGTAGAGATTCTCGTAGATCACCGCGCCGAAGGAGGGCACGTTGCTCGCAATGCCGCGGCCGTCGCCGCCGACGAAATAGTTGAACTTCGCCGTCTGCTCCTTCGCGCCGCGCGGCGTCACCGCGTTGCTGCCCGGGAAGGCGACGGTGAGGGTAAGATGCTCGTACGCCGGCGCAGAGTCTTCTACGCCCCGGATTTCGGCGAAGGGAGGGTCGTGGTCGTCGAGGGACGCAATCCGGGGCGGCGCAAAGCCTCTGTCCCGCCTTGCATCGGTTGCATCTTCGATCGGCCGCGAAAGATGCATCGTCAGCGAGGACTCGCGGAAGGCGACGTCGAGGCCGCGCGACTTGAGGCCGTAGTGGACCGACTCGTCGCCCCACTGTCCCTGGTTCTCGACGAAGTAGACGCCGCGCAGTCCAAGACGCATGATCTCCGACGCGGCGGGCGACGGCCCTTCCTGCCGGGCGTCGGCGGCGGCGAGGGGGGTGGTGAGACAAATTGCCACGATGGACAGGACAGCCAGGCGAGAAATCATGGCATGATCCTCCGGCATCGGCGAAACGCCTGAGCCCTAACTGCCGCACCCGCGACGGCCCCGCAGCAGAGCGAGCAGTAGGATTGAACCGACCCGGCAGGGGCCGCCCGGATCACGTCATGGCGAGTCGGCCAGAGGAGTGTAATGCAAGCCGAAGGCAAACGCAAGGGGATGTCCGGGTCTTCGCGGAGATTTGTCCTCCCGCTATCGGACTCGTCGACGATGATCGGGGCCGACCACGCGGCGCCTCATGGCCGGCGCCAACGCCCGGGGCCTGAATGCAGACCGCGGGGGCCTTGACCCCGGCCTCAAGATGCCCCGCGTCACGCGAATCGCCTACCGTTGCCGCATGATGACGAGCACACTCGACACCTCCTTCGTCCCCGCCGACATCGATTGCAGCGACTGGTCACAGGTGGAGCCGCTGACGCGCGACCTGCTTGAGCGGCCGCTCGACACGGTTGACGCCCTGGAGCGGTGGCTGCTCGACCGCAGCGAACTCGAATCGGCGCTGAGCGAGGCGCAGGCGAACCGCTACATCGCCATGACCTGCGACACGGAGAACGAGGAGAAGAAGCGCTCGTTCCTTCAGTTCGTGGAGGAGATCGAGCCGAAGTACAAGCCGATCGCCTCGGCGCTCAATCGGCGACTCATCGAATCGCCGGCGGCGAAGCGTCTTGAGGCGCGGCGCTACGAGGTGTTGCTGCGCGATGCGCAGCGAGACGTCGAGATGTTCCGCGAGGCCAATGTCCCCATCGAGGTTGAACTCGCCAAACTCGACCAGCACTACCAGGAGATTTGCGGCGCGATGACCTGTGAGTTCGACGGGCAGACGCGCACCATGCCGCAGATGGCGCGGTACCTTGAAGTGACCGACCGGACTCAGCGCGAGGCGGCGTGGAATGCCGTGGCCGAGCGCCGCCTCGCCGACGCCGACCGCCTCGACGACCTCTTCGACGCGATGATCGCCCATCGGCATCAGATCGCGCTCAACGCCGGCTATGAGAACTTCCGCGACTACCAGCACGATCGGATGCGGCGCTTCGACTACGCACCCGATGATTGCTTCGCGTTTCACGATTCTGTCGAGCGGCTCGTCGTGCCGCTCATGCGCCGGCTCGACGAGGAGCGGTGCGACGGCCTCGGACTTGAGGCGCTGCGCCCGTGGGACCTGGCCGTGGACGTCAAGAGCCGGCCGCCGCTGCGCCCTTTTTCGAGCGCCGAGGAGTTCGTCGCGGGCACGGAGCGCCTCTTCCGCCGCATGGACGCCGAGCTCGGAGCGATGTTCGCCAGCCTCCGCCGGCCCGAGTGCCTCGATCTCGAATCGCGCAAGGGCAAGGCGCCGGGCGGCTACCAGTACAACCGCGACCGCATCCGCCAGCCCTTTATCTTCATGAATGCCGCCGGACTGCACCGCGACCTCATCACCCTCCTGCACGAGGGCGGGCACGCTTTTCACTCCATCCTCTGCGCGCACGATCCGCTGCTTCACTACCGCGGCTCGCCGATGGAGTTTGCGGAAGTGGCGTCGATGAGCATGGAACTGCTCGCTCATCCCTACTTCGGCGAGTTCTACAATGAGGCGGATGCGAACCGGGCGCGGCGGCAGCACCTCGAGGGAGTCCTTTCGATCCTGCCGTGGATCGCCACGATCGACGCCTTCCAGCACTGGCTCTACACCCACCCCGAGCACACGCGCGCCGAGCGGCGCGAGATGTGGCTCCAACTCGACGATCGCTTCGGGCACCGCCTCGACTGGTCGGGCCTCGACGTGCACCGCGAGCGGTCGTGGCAGCGGCAACTGCACCTCTTCGGCGTGCCGTTCTACTACATCGAGTACGGCATCGCGCAGATCGGCGCCCTCCAGATGTGGGTGAACTACCGGCGCGACGCGGCCGCGGCGGTGAGGAAGTACCAGGCGGGGCTGGCGCTCGGCGGCTCGCGGCCGCTGCCGGAACTCTGGAGCACCGCCGGGTTGTCATTTGACTTCAGCGCCGATCGTCTGACCGGCTTGATGCGCGAGATCGAGTCGGAGTTGAAGGCGCTGCCGCTTTGATGGCGGGTGGCATGGCGTCGCGCTTCGCGTCGCTATGCCGTGAGGTCTGACGCGATCAATCGTCGCTGCACGCTCGGCACAGCCAGGCGAAGCGCCAAGCCATGCCACCCAACATCAGGCGATCATTGCCTCGGCTACTCTCGCCACCGCCTCGGCGATGCGCTGCACCTGATCGTCCGTCAGGTCGTGATGCACCGGCAGGCAAAGCACCTCGCGCGCGAGTTGCTCGCTCACCGGCATGGGCGCGCGATCCGCAACGAGTTCGGTGATGATCGGCTGATCGGAGATCGCCCGCGGATAGTGCGTGGCGCTGCCGACATTCTCCGCCGTGAGCAGTCGAGCGAACTCGTCGCGATCGCAGCGCAGGCGGTCCAGGCGCAGGCGGATGGCGTACTGATGGTAAACGTGGCCGGCGCCCTCCGTCGGAACCGGCGTGATGACCGTCGGGCACTGAGCCAGCAGGCGCGAGAGGCGCTCGGCGTTGGCCCGGCGCTTCGCCGTCCGCTCGGGCAGGAGGCGCAGTTGCGCCAGGCCGATCGCGGCGGCAACGTCGGTGAGGCGGTAGTTGTAGCCCAGCGCCACGTGGTGGTAGCGCTGCCCCGGCGCCATGCCGTGGTCGCGCAGCAGGGCGAGACGCTGCGCCAACTCTCCGTCGTTGGTCGTGACCATTCCCCCTTCGCCCGTGGTCATGTTCTTGGTGGGGTAGAAGGAGTAGGTGACGGCGTGGCCGAAGGCGCCGATCCCGCGGCCGCGATACGTGGCAAGGTGCGACTGGGCGGCGTCGTAGATCACACTCAGGCCGCAGCGATCAGCGAGGCCTTCGACGGCGTCGATGTCCGCGGGGTTGCCGTAGAGGTGGGTGGCGACGACGGCCGTCGTCCGCGGCGTGATGCGGCGCTGAGCGTCGGCCGCGTCGATGTTGAACGTCCGCGCATCGACGTCGCAGAAGATCGGCCGCGCGCCGCGGGCAAGGATCATGGACGCCGTTGCAATGAAGCCGAACGCGGGGCAGAGCACATCATCGCCCGGGCCGATGATCGGCTCGTAGGCCAGTTGCAGCGCCGTCGTGCCGTTGCAGGTCGTCAGCGCAAACTCAGCGCCCGTCGCCGCAGCGAACTCACGCTCGAACTCGGCGCATTTCCTGCCCTGGCGCAACTGGCCGGAGCGGAGTACTTCGACGGCGGCGCTGATCTCCGATTCCCCCAGCCGCGCCGACACGACGGGGATCATCTCCGGCGAGACGGGTACGCCGCCCTCTGCGGCGAGGCGCGAGGCGGGCGGGGCGATGTTCACGGGTTGACGTTTGGTTGAAGTGGCGCCCATCTTGCGTTCCCTCAACGGTGTGCCGGCATCACTCATGGGCACGCGTCGGAGACGATTCGGGAATCGCTTCGCACGCGGCGCGCTCCGCTCCGCAAAGCCTCCGCGTCGCGGCGAACCAGACACTCGATGCCTTGATGCCTTTCACTACCGATTCTGCGTCGTGGCCTGATTGAGGCGCTGCTCGCGCTGGGCGATGACCTGCTGGAGCGCGGCGGCGAAGCGCATGGCGCTGTTGGGCGAGAAGACGATGCGCGAGCCGACCTGGAAACTGATCGCCTGCTGGTTGCCCATCATGCGCGGCACCTGCACGCCCAGATCGCAGATGATCTCGTCCTGCCCGGCGTTCATCTGCCAGGCGTTGGCGTAGGTGACTTTCGCCTGCGTCTCATCGACCTGGACCATGACCTGGCCGGGTGCGGGCTGATTCGCCGGGGCGCCGGGTTTCGTATCGGACATGAACTCGCTCCTTGAGCCGCGCGGCTCGCTCGGTTGCTTGTGTCTCAGAATGAAGTCCGTGATGATAGCCGATCACCGCCGCGCGCGCCGGTCCGGCCGTGAGTTCGCTGAGGAATCGGGCATCCCCCTGCGCCGGCGATTCGATCGCTACGACCACCGGAGGACGATCTTGCCGAACTGCTCGCCCGCCTCGAGCCGCTCGTACGCCTGCCGGGCGTTCGGCGCGTCAAAGACGCGATCAACGACGGGCCTGAGGTGTCCGGCCCGGAAGAGCGACGTCACCTGCGCCAACTCGGCCATGTCGCCCATCGTCGAGCCAATCACGCGCAACTGATTCCAGAAGATGCGGGCAAGGTCGGTGGCGGGCGCGGGCCCCGTCGTGCAGCCGGGCGTGACGAGCGTCCCGCCGCGAGCCAGGCTCTTGAGGCAAGCGAGGTGCGCCGCCGCGCCGATCGAGTCGATCACGACGTCCACGCCGCGCTTGCCGGTGAGGCCGCGCACCTGGCGCGACCAGTCTTCGCCCGCGTCGAGGACGCCGGCGTGAGCGCCGAGGTCCGCCGCGCGATCGAGTTTCCACTGGTGGCGACTCGTCACGACGGTCCGACAGCCGAGGTGCGCAGCGATGGCCAGCGCCGCAGTGGCCACGCCGCCGCCGATGCCCGTGATGAGGACCGTTTGCCCCGCCTGCAAGCCGGCACGGGTGATGAGGCAGCGCCACGCGGTGAGGAAGGTCAGGCCGAACGCCGCCGCTTCGACCGGATCGCACTCCGCGCCGACGTCGACCAGTTGCGCCGCGGGCGCCGCGAAGCGCTCGCAGTGTCCGCCATTGGTGTGCTCGCCGATCATCACGAGTTCGGGCATGGTCGGCGCCGAGTCGGGCTGCGCGCCCTGAGGCTGTGGCACGGCGGCGTTCATGATGACGCGCCGGCCGATCCACCCGCGATCGACTCCCTCGCCGACATCTTCGACGATTCCGCAAGCGTCGGACCCGCCGATGCGCGGGTAGGCGAGATCGACGCCGGGCAGCCCGCGGCCGACCCAGAGATCGAGGTGATTGAGCGCAGAGGCCTGCGTGCGAATGAGGGCCTCACCGGGTCCGGCCGCCAGCTCGGGCCACTCGGCGACGAAGCGGACGTTGGCGTGAACGGGCTCTCCCTGGGCGGCAAGGATGACGGCTCGCATGGGTGGTCCTTCCTTCCGCGCTGCCCTGCCTCACGCGCGTTCCGCGTCGTCCTTGTCTTCCTTCGTGCGCGTTGAAGAGGTCTCGACGTGCCGCGCCGGCGTTGGCGCATCGGCCGCCTGATACCCGGCTCCACCCGAGAAGGCCGCACACACGATGAAGAACGTCGCGGTCAGCCAGAACAGCGCCATGCACCCGCCCGCGACCTGCGCCAGCCGCCCGACCAGGCTCTCTTTTGCCCCCGCGCCCCAGGCGAGCAATCCGCCCGCGACCACCGGACTTCCGACGAGCAGAGCCGCACGCGACATCCACTTCTTCATTGACTGCTCCAGAGAGGGTGCGAAACAAGCCCGACGCCCACCGGAATCGAGCGGACGATGTTATGCGCCCGGCGCCGAGGGGCGCTCGACCCGCATCGGGCTCTCCGATCGCAGCCATGCGAGCCCTTGACCCGCCCGACCACCCCCCTAAACTGGGAGTCGATGGCAAAGCCCAAGCGCCGCACAGCAGGGAAGCGACCGCGCCCGCGCGCCTCCGCCGCGCGTCGGTCCGGACCACGGGGGGAAGGCCCGGCCGGGGCCGTTTCTTCTCCTGCTCAACTCTCTCCTGCTCAACGCTCCGGCGCTTCGCCCGGGGAGGGTCAGGGTGGGGGTCCAACGCCATGGCGCCGGCGCGGATCAGGCCCGGATCGTCGCCTTCCCTGTTGGTGGACAACCTGTCGAAAACTGGCCCGCCCCGGTTCCGGGGGTAGCATCTTCCGGAACGCCGCCCCATGTGCGGGCGGCGTAGTTGGCGAAGCGCCGGCCGATCACCCGCGTCGGCCGGGAGCGGTACTCAACGGTCTTCACTCCGCGGAGAATGAGTTCGGCATAGGGTTGGCGAATGGAGAGGGCCAGCATGGGGGCGATATCGGCGCGGTGGCCTCCATGCTCCTCTGCAGTTTTCCGCGGTCTTCTATCCCCGCTCCGGGCTGCGGCGTATGGTTACCACATGGACAGGGCGAAAATCGACGGTTCTCCGGGGGGGTTAGCGCATCTCCTGAAAACAGGAACGTGGCGCAATTACCGAGTCAAGGACTGGGATCCCTTGGATTTTCCAGCCCTATATCGGTGCGCTGACAAAGCCTCCATTAGCGCGCAGCGGTGGTACTTGCGGTGGGTTGCAATCAACCTTGGCCTTCTCGTCATGGGCGCGACCGTTGTCTCGGTGTCCCCGGCGTCTATCACTGACAAGCGAGTTGTTCATGCCATCGCAGCGGCATGCTTCTTACTGGCGCTCGCGACTTCTTTGTTGCTCGCAGTAAGGCGGTGGGAGAGGGTCTGGTATTCCGGCCGCGCTGTCGCGGAGTCCGTCAAGTCTCTGACATGGAAATTTATGATGGGAGCCGACCCCTATCCAACTTTGCTGACCCCCGCCGAAGCGACTGAGCGCTTCACGAAGACCCTTCGAGAGCTACTGCACGAGAATCGCGTGCTTTCCGCCGCTCTCGCGGGAAAGGACGCCGGAGATGAGCAGATCACACAGTTCATGACGTCGATCCGCGGAACCGCTGTCGGCACGATGCGAGACGTGTATCGGGCGCAGCGAGTCGAGGACCAGCAGGCGTGGTATGCGCGCGAGGCCGAGCGCAATCGGTGGCGGCAGACAGTTTGGTTCGTACTCTTGGTAGTCTTTCAGGGCTGCGCCGTCATCTTGGCCATGTATTTAGTCTACGATCCGGCGAGCTTATGGCGTGGACCTGGCGTATTTAGCAGTCTGGCTTCCGCGACCGTGGCTTGGGGTCAGGTCAGGCGATTTCAGGAGTTGGCCCAAGCATATGGGTTTGCAGCGCAGGAACTTTCACTGATTTCCGCCCGCGCAAGCCACGTGCAGACCCGCGAGGATTTGGGCCGGTTTGTAAACGACGCCGAAACAGCCATCTCGCGCGAGCACTCGAGTTGGATCGCTCGTAGGGAGACGCTATGAGGCGGGAGTAGTAGCAACGCGTGCCTGACTACACGACCAGAGCGGACATGAAGGCCTTTGTTGCTGATCGTGCCGATCCGCAGCGCCTGCTGCGCGAGGCTGCGCAAAAGGCAGGTAAGGACACATTTCTTTCGCACTCGTCAAAGGACAACGACATTGTAGCGGGCGCGGTGCTTATTCTGAGCAATCACGGAGCCCGTGTATACGTCGACGTGGGCGACGAACGCTTGCCCGAGAAGGCGTCGACGGAGACGGCGCAGATTCTGCGCGACGCAGTAAGGGCGGTGTCGCGCTTCGTTTTGCTCGTATCCCCAAACAGCCACGGAAGCTCATGGATCCCATGGGAGTTGGGGCTTGCAGACGGACAGAAAGGTGCACATGCGGTCGCTCTGTTTCCGGCGGTTGAGTACGTGCACGAGACCGCGTGGACAGAACGAGAGTACTTGGGGCTGTATGCAAGAATCGTATGGGGACCACTGCAGGGCTACGATGAGTCCGTCTGGATGGTGTTTAACTACCAAGCGAACACTGCGACCGAGCTTTCCCGATGGCTACGGGGTTACTAGTGCGGCGTTATGCGGCCTCCACCGCCTTCTTTATTGCAGCGAAATTGAATGACATTGCCCAGGTTGCGCCACTATTTAGCAAAACTGCGGGGCTGGGACAAGACTTCTCAACTTTCACTGCAATGAGTTTCTTCTTGAGGGCAACCGCAGTCTGGATTTCCCAAGTTATCCACTTGTTGGTGCTGCAGCTTTCGCCGACAATACACAAAAGGTGCGTGGATTTCTGAATAAGCGGTTTAATCTTGCTCTTGATGTAATCGGCATCTTTGCTGTCGATAGCCACTTTCAGTGAACCGTCGTACAGTTCGAAGTCAAACTCATCGTTCTGGTCCCACGCCAGCAGCATGTTTTTGTACCGCCGGTCATTGTCATAATCATAGCTGATAAAGATCGTCTTTTTTGCCACGGGCGTCCTCCGTTCCGTGATGGGCGAGAGAGTGCGGGTTCGACCCGCTGATTCAACGCCATTGTAGCTTGAAAAGGGAGCCTGAGCAAGAAGGAAAGCTGCGCCCCGCCAGCAGGTGGCGGTGGGACGGAAGAACGCGCCGTCCTTGGTGCTTGGAGCTGTGGGCGGGCCACCGGCTGCCGGGCGGGGCGGTCCGGGCGGGGTGGGTGGCGTCGTGGCAATTGCCTGCTGGTAACCCTACTCATCGGTCGGCGGAGGGTGCGGCGGGGCAGGGAAACGGCCTGTTCCCCTGCACGACGCTCCGGCGCTTTTGATTTGGGGAGCGAGTAGGTTGGGATGAGCGCCGCTCTGGGAAGCGCATCCCAACGAGTTGGGCGTGGTCGCGGGGACGGGGCGAGCAAGTAGCCCGGGTTGCTCCGGTGTAGCGACTGCCTTGAAAGTCAAGGGTGTGGTTGTGGATTCCATGGGGTGTTGTCCCGGATCATGAGGTTGAGGATGGTGAGGAGTTTGCGCATGGCGGACCCTACGCCGACGCGAGCGCATCCCAGCGAGTCGGACGCGGCGGGCGGGGAGCGTTGCCCGTTGCTTGTCGGCTGTCCAACGCCACTTCCTCACGGTCGGGGCTCGGATCATCGCCTTGCGATGATTGGAACCGAGCCCCACGCGTAAGCACGGGTGTTGGACGCCTGGGCCGCAACGGGTTACGGCGATCGCGGGCGTGTGAGCGCG
>WYBR01000100.1 GCA_011525805.1 Vicinamibacteraceae bacterium | reverse complement strand
CTGGCCGCCGGCGCCGATCGGGCTCAGCCAGATCGCCAGAATGAACCGCAGGTTGGCATGGTCGTAGGCCAGATTGATCAGCATCGTCGCCGTCGTGTAAAGAGTGAAGTTCCCGGTGCAGTTGAAGATGCCGATGTCGGTGTAGCGTGCGATCTGGAGACCCGTGATCGTGTCGGTCGGCAGGACGCAACTCTGCCACACGCGACAGCGGCTCGCGTGATTGCACAGGTTCTCCGGCGAGGGGATGATCACATCGTTCTCGTCCGTCGAGGCACAGGCGAGTTTCTTGCCGGTGCGCGAGATGTTGGCATTCGTGCCCAGGCCGATCGCCTTGTGCGGGCTGCCGCACTGGATGCAGGTGTTCTGGCAGGGCGTGATGTTCAGGTCAGCGGTGAAGCCGATGTAGCGTGTGGGGAACGGCCCGCACTCGGGCAGATGGACCGTGTCCTGCCCGCAGATGATCTCCTCGCAGCAATCGCAGAGGTTGCAGCAGCAGTTGAGCGAGAACGCCAGGTTGCCGCTTGGCGCGAGAAGGAGGTTGCCGGATGGTCCGAGCACCAGCGCCATCATGGACACTCATCAAGGTTGAGGTCGGAGGTGATCGAGGAAGCGCCACTCGATGAGACGCCGACGAGCACGCCACAGGCGTTGCGATTGAAGGTCACGGTGGCGCGGGTCAGAGTGAGGCGGAGTTTCTTGGGCGTGCCCGCGACGATGGAGAGCGAACCGCCGGTGACGACCGTGGCGTTGACCTGGCTGGCGGTCTGGAGGTCGAAGGCGGGGCAGCCGTTGCCGTCGAACACGAGGCATGACCCGAGGCAACTGACGCCGGCGATGGAGGGCAGACGCACCACCGCGGCGATGCCCGGCGTGACGCTTGGCTCGCGCCACAGGATGTGAGCCGCGCCGCTGTGCGCCGTCTGGAGGCGGATCGTCGATCCGGGAACGACATCCACGTACTTGTGATTGGCGTCGTTGACATTGATCGTGACGGGCACCACGCCGCCGACCGCGGCGCGGACGATGGCGCCGGCGGCCGCCGTCTCCAGCAGGACGGCAAACCGGCCCGCGTGGCCCGATGTCGGCGTGACGCCGGTGAAGGCGATGCGTTCGATTTCCAGCGCGCTGCCGGGTGCGATGATCGGGGCGTCGAGGCCAAGGATGCCGAATCGCGAGACGGTCGATCCACTGTCGTTGCGCACCAAGATGGTGTCACTGTCGCGGCGCAACCGCTGCGGTTCACGGGTTTCCTCGTGCTGGCGCTGACGCAGATCGACGGCCGCATCGACGAAGGCGTTGTACGCCGCCGCGGGAATTCGCAGCGGGTCGCCGGTCTTCACCTTGCGCAGGGCGTCGCCGCTCATGATCAGATCCCCAATGCCGTGAAATCGCCGCTCTCGTAGACACGTTCGACGTAGACCGCAACCGGGCGCTTCACAATCGCGCCGGCGGTCGCGTCCTCGGCCTCGGCATACCTCACCCAGAGGTACTCCCAGCCCCTCTTGTCGATGCCGGTGATGTCGCCGATGCCCAGGCCGGTGCGGTTGGGGCGCGAGGCGAAGCGGAAGGTGAGTTCCCAGTCGCCCTGGCCGCGTTTGGAGCCGGATACGCCCAGGAAGAGGCATTCGCCCGCATTGAAGCCCTTGAAAGGGGCATCGTTGACCCGGCCGGTGAGGGAGAAGAGCGTACCTTTATAAGCGGGCGTCACCACGCTGTCGTCGAGATAGTGCGTCTCAGTGAACTGGTAGACGGGCACCACGATGTCCACGCCCTCGACACTGTCGGCGGTGACCCCGATGGCGCCCTTGAAGTCCGGCGCGGTCTTTCCCGGCGGGGCGTACGAAGCGATCATGGCCGATGACTGGGTGATGTGCTCGCTGCCGCCGCTCGTCTCGAAGGTGAAGGTGCTCTCGCCCGTGTCGGGCGGGTCGGTCGAGGAATCCACCTGGTAGGTGACGGTGCCGTCGTAGAGATCAGGCCCGGCCTCCTCGACACGCACCTGGTAGAGAGGCAAGCCGCCGTAGAAGGACGAGACTTCGGCTTCGAGCGCGGCCAGCGCCTCGAGATCGTCGCTCGTGCCGCGCACCCAGTAGAGGCGCTCGGTCGATGGACTCCGGCCGCTGCTGGTCGTTCGACTGATCCCGCGTTCCTGAACTTCCGTGCTCATCCGAAGGCCAGTCCCTTCGTAGAGGCCTCGACGAGGCGCTTGGTGTGGCGGGCGGTCTGCTCGGTGGCGCGGGCGGTGCGTTCGGCGCTGTCATCGCCGGCTGCGAGGCCGCGCACGGCCGACGCGTCGAAGGTGCCGCGCACACTGACGCGGCTGGCGAGCAGGTCGAGCTGATCGCCGAGGTCGGCCAGACGCTGGAGTGCGAGTGACGCCGGGTCTTGACCGTCGGCCAGCGCCTCTTCGCGCCGCTGCCGCGCCGTCTCGACGGCCTCGGCGAGTTCCTGTTTCGTGCGGGCCAGCGCTTCCTCGGCCTGGCGGATGCGCTCGGCCGTCTGTTCATCCAGATCAGCCAGAGCCTCGGCGCGCTGGGCGTCCACGACATTGAGAGCCGACTCCTTCTCCTGCTCGCGCTGGGCATCGCTGCGACCGCGGCGGCGCTCCGCCTCGGCGATGGCGTCCTTGCGCTGCGATTCGATCCCTGCGAGATCGGCGTCGAGTTCCCTGCGATTGAGCGCCTTGGCGGCATCGACATCGAGCGTCTCATCCAGCAGACCCATCACTTCGGTGAAGCGGTCGGCGAGCCAGTTCGTCACCCGGGCCCAGATGCGCTGCACGCCCGCGGCGAGATTCGCCCAGCCTTTGGCGATCCCGGCGGTGAAGTCGGGGAAGTTGCGTTCGAACCAGTCGCGCACTTCGATCCACGCCTTGCGCACACCGGAGAAGGCGATGATCGCGGCTCGCTGGAATCCGGCGCTGAAGCCGATCCAGGCCTGGCGCAATGGCTGAATGCCCTGCTCCCACGCGACACGCAGGCCCGCCCACAGGACTCGCGCGGCGAGCGCGATGTCACCGGCGGCGAGCGCATCGCAAATGCCGCTCACGACGGAGCCGACGAATGTGCTCAGCTCGCCGAAACGGTCGCGCAGCCACTGGATCGCTGCTCCACCGGCGCCCGACCACATGATGACGGCTCCGCCGAGCAGACCCACAGCGCCGATGAGCAGACTGACGGGTGAGAGGATGGCGGCGAGAACCACCCCGACCTTGGCGATAATGGCGGCTGCGAGCCCGAGTGCACTGCTCAGTCCACCCACGGCGACACCGAGGAGTGTGACGGCCAGACCAGTCGCGATGAGTATGCCGCCCAGACCGCCCACGGCCACGGCGACCTTGGCGATCCACAGGACCGTCTCGCGGTTCGCCTTGATCCACTCACTGACCGCAACGATGATGCGGGAGATTCGGTTGCTCAGGCCGATGATCGCCGGCGCCAGGGCCGAGCCGATGACAAAGGCTCCCACTCGCGCAGTCCGGCCGAGGATGTCCAGTGCGTCAGCCAGTCGTGCCGCGCTTGCTGCGTCCCTGGATGAGATCGTCAAGCCGAGCGAACTGGCCTGGGCGCGGAGTGCTCGGATGCTCCCCAGCAGCGGTATGAGTTGAGTACCCGAGCGGCCCAGAACCTGCATCGCCAGGGCGGCGCGTCTGGACGGGTCTTCGACACGACTGATGGCGTCGGCGATGGCGTGGAACTGCTCGTCGGGCGAGAGCGCCGCAAGATGCGCCACGTTCAGGCCGAGGTCCGCGAGGGCGTCGGTGGCGGTGGAGAGGCCGCGCCGGGCATCATTGATGGTGCGCTGCATGATACGGATGCCGTTTTCGAGTGTTTCGATGCTCGCGCCGGAGAGATCAGCCGCAAAGGCGAGTTCCGAGAGGGCCTCGACGGTCACGCCCGTCCGGGCGGCCATCTCGTCGAGCTGATCACCCGTGCTGGCGAAGATCTTCGCCGCCCCGGCGAGGGGCGCGAGTATGGCGGCCGAGGCGGCGACAGCGCCCAAACCGAGTTGGCGCACACCGTCGCCGAAGGCCTTCAGGCGCGCCTGGGCGCGCCGCAGGGCGCGGAGCAGACGCGAGTCGTCGCCGCCGATCTCGACGAAGGCCCTGCCGGCGCGGATGCCCTGGGTGGTGGCCATCGGCTATGACCCCCTCACACTGTTGCGCCAGAGTTCGGGAAGTTTGGGCCGCTCCTTCTCCAGCGCCGGCTGCATGTAGGGACGGGCGGCGATGCGCACCCGGCGCTCGGTGCGCTTGCCGCGCCGGCGGCGGGTGACGGTCGTCGTGCCGCCGCGTTCGAGCACGCGCGGCGCGGCCGAGGCCTTGAATCCCACCGGGCCGATGACCACCGAGTCGCTCTGTCTGTCATAACCGAAGAGAATGAAGCGGCGAAGCAGGCCGACGTGTGAGTGGGGTGGGGCTCCGGGCTTGCTCGATCCCTTGCGTTTGCGAATGCTCGTGCGGGCCGTCTGGCGGATGAAGGCCCCGGCCTTGCTGAGCACCTTGCGGCGGGCGGCATCGACGGCCCGTTTCACCTTCGGGCGGTCGAAGAACATCTGCTTGATGCGCAGGTCGATCATGGTGATTCCCGGGCCGGTCGCGGCACACGGCCTTCGATGAACACTTCCTTCAGTACCGACACATCCGCCTTCATGACGCCACCCTGGCGCGGGAACGGGTCGAAGTCGCTGGGCCGGAACGCCCGCTGGTGTTTGGCGCTGCGCTGGGTGTTGGCGATGAGGGCCATGATCGATGAAGTCTTCGCCCACTCATCGCGCTGGCGCTGCTCGGCCATCGCGAGCAGGTCGCGCAGTGTCAGGTTGGCGGGGTCGAGGCTGAGGATGCCGGCGCAGCGCCAAATGAGTGGCCAGAGGTCGCCGCCTTGAGCGCCTCGTTCACGATCCGTTCGATCTCGCCGCCCTCCAGACGGGCCTCCACGACATCGCGCGCCTGGTCCATCGCGCGGCGGACCACCAGCAGCACCCGCCCGAGGTTGGCCCGGTCCCTCGGGCTGGGGCAGAAAGCCACCAGTTCATCGAGCAGCGCGGCCGTGGCGGTGTCGATGGCGTCCCCGGCCATCGCCGCGCCGAAGG
>WYBR01000099.1 GCA_011525805.1 Vicinamibacteraceae bacterium | reverse complement strand
GCGCGGACGATGGCGCCGGCGGCCGCCGTCTCAAGCAGGACAGCGAACCGGCCCGCGTGCCCGGATGTCGGCGTGACGCCGATGAAGGCGATGCGTTCGATCTCCAGCGCATCGCCGGGTGCGATGATCGGCGCGTCGAGGCCGAGGATGCCGAATCGCGCGACGGTCGATCCGCTGTCGTTGCGGACGAGGATGACATCGCTGTCGCGGCGCAGGCGCTGGGGTTCGCGGGTTTCCTCATGCTGGCGCTGGCGCAGATCCACGGCCGCATCGACGAAGGCGTTGTAGGCTCCTGCGGGGATGTTGAGCGGGTCGCCGGATTTCACCTTGCGCAGGGAATCGCCGCTCATGTTCCGATCCCCAGTGCCGTGAAACCCCCGCTCTCGTAGACGCGCTCGACATAGGCCGCCACGGGCCGCTTCACGATCGCGCCGGCGGTCGCGTCTTCCGCCTCGGCGTACCTGATCCAGAGGTACTCCCAGCCCTTCTTGTCGATGCCGGTGATGTCGCTGATAGCCAAGCCCGTGCGGTTGGGACGCGAGGCGAAGCGGAAGGTGAGTTCCCAGTCGCCCTGGCCGCGTTTGGAGCCGCTCACTCCCAGGAACAGGCACTCGCCGGCGTTGAAGCCCTTGAAAGGGGCATCGTTGACCCTGCCGGTCAGGGCGAAGAGCGTACCTTTATATGTGGGTGTCACCAGACTGTCATCGAGATAGTGCGTCTCGGTGAACTGGTAGACCGGCACGACGATGTCCACGCCCTCGACACTGTCGGCAGTGACGCCGATGGCGCCCTTGAAGTCCGGAGCGGTCTTGCCGGGCGGGGCGTACGAAGCGATGGTGGCCGATGACTGGGTGATGTGCTCGCTGCCGCCGCCGGTCTCGAAGGTGAAGGTGCTCTCGCCGGTGTCGGGCGGGTCAGTCGATGAATCGACCTGGTAGGTGACGGTCCCGTCGTAGAGATCGGGCCCGGCCTCTTCGACGCGCACCTGGTAGAGTGGCAGGCCGCCGTAGAAGGACGGGACTTCGGCTTCGAGTGCGGCCAGCGCTTCGAGGTCATCGCTCGTGCCGCGCACCCAGTACAGCCGCTCGGTCGATGGGCTCCGGCCGCCGCTGGTCGTTCGACTGATCCCGCGTTCCTGAACTTCAGTGGGCATAGGCTGGAGTCTGTAGGCCGGAGGCTGGAGGATTGCGTTCGGATGTCTGGCTCCGGACTCCAGACTCCGGACTGCGGACTCACCCGAAGGCCAGCCCCTTGCTTGATGCCTCGACGAGGCGCTTGGTGTGCCTGGCAGTCTGTTCGGTGGCGCGGGCGGTGCGTTCGGCGCTGTCATCGCCGGCGGCGAGGCCGCGCACGGCCGAGGCGTCGAAGGTGCCGCGGACACTGACGCGACTGGCGAGCAGATCGAGTTGATCGCTCAGGTCGGCGAGTCGCTGGAGCGCCGCCGAGGCGGGGTTCTGCCCGCTGGCCAGCGCCTCTTCACGGCGCTGCCGCGCGGTTTCCACTGCCTGCGCGAGTTCCTGCTTGGTGCGGGCAAGCGCTTCCTCGGCCTGGCGGATGCGCTCGGCGGTCTGTTCATCGAGATCAGCGAGCGCCTCGGCGCGCTGGGTATCGACGGCATTGAGCGCCGATTCCTTCTCCTGCTCGCGCTGGGCATCGGTGCGACCGCGGCGGCGCTCGGCCTCGGCGATCGCATCTTTTCGCTGCGATTCGATCCCCGCAAGATCGGCGTCCAGTTCCCTGCGATTGAGCGCCTTGGCGCCTTCGACATCGAGCGTCTCGTCGAGAATCCCCATGACTTCGGTGAAGCGGTCGGCCAGCCAGTTCGTCACCCGGGCCCAGATGCGCTGCACGCCCGCGGCGAGATTGGCCCAGCCTTTGGCGATGCCGGCGGTGAAGTCGGGGAAGTTGCGCTCGAACCAGTCGCGGACCTCGATCCAAGCCTTGCGGACCCCCGAGAAGGCGATGATGGCAGCGCGCTGGAGTCCCGCGCTGAAGCCGATCCACGCCTGACGCAATGGCTGGATGCCCTGCTCCCACGCGACGCGCAGGCCGGCCCAGAGAACCCGCGCGGCCAGCGCGATGTCGCCGCCGGCGATGGCGTCGCGGATGCCGCCGATGACTGTGCCGACGAACTTGCCGAGTTGATCGAAGCGGCCGCGCAGCCAGTCGAGCGATGCGCCACCCGCGCCGGACCATGCGACTACTGTCCCGCCGAGCAGCGCGGCGGCGGTGATCAGCAGGCCGACGGGCGAGAGGATGGCGGCGAGGACCACCCCCACCTTGGCGATGACCGCGGCCGCGAGGCCCAGCGCGCCGGCAAGGCCGCCGACGGCGATGCCCAGCACAGTGAACGCCAGTCCCGTCGCGATGAGGATGCCGCCCACACCCCCCACGGCCACGCCGACTCTGGCGACCCACACGACGGTCTCGCGGTTCGCCTTGATCCACTCGCTCGCGGCGACGATGATGCGGATGATGCGATTACTCAGGTCGATGATCGCGGGTGAAAGGGCCGAGCCGATGACGAACGCGCCCACACGCACGGTGCGCCAGAGGATGTTGAGTGTGTCGGTGAGCAGGGCCGCGCTGGAAGCATCCTTTGTCGAGATCGTCAGCCCGAGACTGTCGGCCTGGGCGCGAAGCGCTCGCATGTTGGCCAGCAGTGGCAGCAGTTGCGTGCCGGCCCGGCCGAGAACCTGCATCGCCAGGGCGGCGCGTTTCGAGGGATCCTCGACGCGAGTGATGGCGTCGGCGATCGTCTGGAACTGCTCTTCCGGTGAAAGTGAGGCGAGATGGCTGAAGTTCAGGCCGAGATCGTCGAAGGCGTCGGTCGCGGTCGAGAGGCCGCGCTGCGCATCGTTGATGGTGCGCTGCATGGTGCGGATGCCCTTCTCGAGCGTCTCGATGTCCGCGCCGGACTGCTCGGCGGCGAAGCCGAGTTGAGAGAGGGCTTCGACGCTCACACCGGTGCGGGCGGCCATCTTGTCGAGTTGGTCGCCGGCGGAGGCGAAGATCTTCGTCGCCCCGGCGAGGGGCGCGAGGATCGCGGCCGACGCGGCCACGGCGCGCAGCCCAACCTGGCGCACACCCGCGCCGAAGGCCTTGAGACGCTGCTGGGCGCGCTTTAGGGCGCGCTGCAGGCGCGCATCGTCTCCACCGATCTCGACGAAGGCCTTTCCGGCGCGGATACCCTGAGTGTTGGCCATGAATCACGTCCCCTTCACACTGTTGCGCCACAGTTCTGGCAACTTCGGCCGCTCCTTCTCCAATGCCGGGTTCATGTAGGGGCGGGCGGCGATGCGGACCCGGTGCTCGCTGCGCTTGCCGCGCCGGCGGCGGGTGACGGTCGTCGTGCCGCCACGTTCGAGCACCCGCGGCGCGGTCGAGTCCCGGAACCCCACGGGGCCGACGACGACGGAATCGCTCTGCCGGTCGTAGCCGAAGAGGATGAAGCGCCGCAGCAGCCCGACGTGCGAATGCGGCGGACTGCCGGGCTTGCTCGTGCCCTTGCGTTTGCGGATGCTCGTGCGCGCCGTCTGGCGGATGAAGGCGCCGGCCTTGCTCAGAACCTTGCGGCGCGCGGCATCGACGGCCCGCTTGACCTTGGGCCGGTCGAAGAACATCTGCTTGATGCGCAGGTCGAGCATGGCTACTCCCGGGCGTGATTCGGCACCCGCCCCTCGATGAACACTTCCTTCAGTACCGACACGTCGGCCTTCATGACGCCCGCGTGGCGCGCGAACGGGTCAAAGTCGCTGGGGCGGAACGCCCGCTGGTGCTTGGCGCTGCGCTGGGTGTTGGCGATGAGGGCCATGATCGATGAGACCCGAGCCCACTCGTCGCGCTGGCGCTGCTCGGCCATTGCGAGCAGATCGCGCAGCGTCAGGTTGGCGGGATCGAGCCCGAGGATGCCGGCGCAGCGCCAGATGAGTTGCCAGAGGTCGCTGTGCTCAGTGCCGCCTCGACGATCCGTTCGATCTCGCCGCCGTTGATTCGCGCCTCGACGACGTCGCGCGCCTGGTCCATCGCTTGCCGGACCACCAGCAGCACCCGCCCGAGGTTGGCCCGGTCCCTCGGGCTGGGGCAGAAAGCCACCAGTTCATCGAGCAGCGCGGCCGTGGCGGCGTCGATGGCGTCGCCCGCCATCGCCGCGCCGAACGATTCATCGCGGATCTGCTTCTGATCCGCCTGCGGCTTGACGAGGGCGTAGAGGATGTCGCAGAGCAGAACCGGATCGCGCATGAGGCGTTCGAGCAGGTCGCCGCCGCTGATCACTTCGAGCAGGTCCGTGCCGGTCAGGCTGCGGATGCGCTTGAGGGTGGCGACGTTGATCTCGACCGTCCACTCGTTATCCGCGTTGTCGCTGAAGGTCTTCATGAGGCTGGAGTCCGTAGGCTGGAGGCTGTAGGGTTGTGGCATGCGGGACCACACGAAACTCCGGGCGTTTGAACTCGCTGACCAATTGGCCCTGCGCGTCTATCGGGCCACGAGCGCCTTCCCTTCCGAAGAGCGCTTCGGCCTGGCGATGCAGATGCGACGGGCGGCGGTGTCAATCCCGAGCAACATCGTCGAAGGCTGCGCGCGGCAGACGGAAACCGAGTACCTTCGCTTCCTCGACATCGCGTACGCATCGGCGCGCGAGTTGGAGTATCAGGCGTCTCTGGCGCATCGGCTCGGATACTTTGCCGATGCGGATTACAGCGAGTTGAAAGGCGCATGTGTCGAGACCTCCAAAGTGCTCAGCGGCCTGCTGCGATCGCTGCGGAAATGACTCTCCTACAGCCTCCAGCCTGCAGCCTCCAGACTATTCCTCACGGCGTCGAGTCGTAGAGCACGCCGAGGTTCAGAACCGCCGTCGCCGTCGACGAGGCGTTGCTGGCCATGAGCCCATCGACCGAGTCGCCGGCGAGCGGATTGGCAATCTGCTGGCCGTCGAGCCAGAACCAGGTCTCGTTCTTCACGAGGTCGATCGACAGGGCCGTCACCCCGGTGTCACGAACGCTGAGGTGGCCGCGCTCTCCGAGTTTGGCGCCGATGGCCACGAGTTCATCGCCGGTGAACGCCAGCGCGATCGCTACCTGCTCGGCCGCCGTCACGGCGGTGTCCTGGACGGGGAGCACATCGCCGGCCCCGCCCGAGAACGTGACGGCATCGCCGGCCACGCCGTCCACATCCACGTCGTAGCGCCGTCCGCCATCCCAGTAGATGTCGATGACATCTCCGATCTGCAGCGCCGTGCCAGCGAGAGTGAGCACGCCCGTGGTGTCGGTGGATCGCGTCGAAAGCGTTCCCGCTTCGGCGGCCGGCAGCGTGATCGGCCCCTGGCGAATGGAACCGTCAGCGGTGCGCTGGAGCGTGGCCCCCAGTGGCGCGCCGCCGATCTCGCCGGAAAGTGACAGGGTACTGCTGGGCATTACGCACCTCCGATCCACGAGGGCGGCGTGGCCGAATAGGCGACCTTGGCCGTCACCGAGACGGTGATGCCTTCCTCGAGCGGCTCGCTGCGACTGAAGGAACTGATCATGAAGTCGGCCTGCAATCCCTCGCCCCCGGTGTCATCGAGAACCTGGAAGCCGATGATGCCGTTGTTCAGATAGGCGTTGCGGATGGCGGTGAAGCCCGCGTCGGCGGTGTCCCACACCATCTCGAACTCGATGGTCGCGGACTTGAGCGTGGCGACATTGGCGCGCCAGCCTGCATTGCCGCGGGTGGTCAGATCCGCCTCGGCGGCTTCGAGATTGAGCGTCACATCGCGGACATTGGTCAGCTCCAACCATGCTCCGCCGGCGCCCTGGCCGTCCACCTTGTAGTTGAGGACGGCCTCCATGCCGAGTTTGAAGCCCATGGGAATCTCCTTGTCAGACTGCAGGCTGGAGGCTGCAGGCTGAAGGCAAAGGCAACGAGCGTGCGCGGTTGCGAATCTGCTCTACCTCCAGCCTCCGGTCTCCAGTCTCCAGCCTCATCACATCCTCACCCTGTAGGTGACCGACACGACACTGGTGAATGCGCGCTGCTGATCGAGATGCTCGGGTGAAATGAGCGGGTCCGTCGTGGTGCTGAGCCACGCGGCTTCGGGCGCGCCGGTGAGTCGCTGGTGGCTCAGGTGCTCGGCGATCTCCTCCACCAGCGCGATGAGCGCATCGGCATCGGGATCACCATCCACCTTCTTCTGCACTCCCACGTCGATCGTGCAGTCCAGCCACGAATCCCGCCGGCCCGAAGCCGTCCGCGCCACACTGCGCGGCACGACCGTCACGTGCAGGCTCGCCAGGTCTTCGAGCCCGAGGCTCGGCACGAGGTGGCGCTGCGCCGTGAATGGCATCGAAAACGAGGTCCCATTCAGGCTCGCGACCACGGCATCCGCGATGGTCAGGATCGTGCTGCTCACAGGTTCTCCGTTGTCACGTGCTTGGTGTGGATGCGAAGCGTCAGACGATTCACATCGCTGTAGCGCCACGGCGGCTCAAGTCCCGGCGCCATGACCTCGTAGGTGTACGTGGCGATGGCGTCAGTCTCGATGATGCGATCGCCGGGCTGGGGCAGTGTGACTTCACTTCCGAGAACGAGATCGGTAGCGCGGATAAGGAAGTCCCTTGATTCGATGCGCGTGAGCCCGCCCGCGTGGTCGTCCTGTTCGAAGACGGTGCGGCCGATCGTCGCCTGCACCTCCACCTCGTTGCTGGCGCGCTGGTACGTCACCATCCGCGTCAGGTGCTGGTGACGCTGATCTTCGAGCCATGACAATCCCTGTGCGAGCAAATCGGTCATGATCAGGCTTCAGGCTGTAGACCGGAGGCTGTAGGATTCGAGCGGCCGTGCGGCGCACCTCTTCTTCCTCCAGTCTCCAGCCTGCAGCCTCCAGTCTCCTTCTTCACACCGTCGAGAGTGCGGCGCCATCGCTGCACACCACTCGCCACGCGAGGGTGCCGTTGTTGTCGATCGCGTGCAGGCGGATCGAGTCATTCACATCCGCCATCGTGATGGTGTTGTTGCCGGTCTGGTTGATCGCCGACGCGACGGTGATCACACACGTGCCGCCATCCGTCTTGATGAACAGGAGCAGTTCCTGCCCCACGAACGTCGGGATCGCCAGTGTGCGCGTCTCCGAGCCGGCCGTCACGATCGGAACATAGCCCGACTGCGCAACGGGAATCGCGCCGGCATCGCCGGGGTCGGGAATCGCGCCCGTCAGGACACTCTGGAGGCCGATGACGGAGTGATCGACGAGCACGCGGGCCGTCGCGTCGGACTCGGCCGCAGCCCTCACCGTCTTGCCGAAGTAGGCGTTGCCCGTGGAAGTGGTCGTCAACGCGCCGGTCCCGGCCGTGCCGCCCACGGGATCGCCGTTGGCATCCCAGTAGACCGCCACCCCGGCGTCGATCGCGCCCGTGACCTTGACGATGTCGTAGATGCCGGCCACGCCCAGCGATCCCAGCGCGTTGGCGGGGATCGGCGTGCGCGCAAAGCCCGGCAGTGTACTCTGGACCACCACCTGGCCGGCTGCAACGGCGCTGCCGGGGGTGTAGTCGATGGCGTTGCCCTGCGAGACGAAAGTTGCCTGTGTCATGTCGAATCTCCAGTCCGTAGTCCGGAGTCTGTAGTCTGGAGCATCGTGGTTCGGATGTCTGGCTCCGGTCTCCAGACTCCGGACTCCAGTCTGATCACGCCTCGCCCTTACTCTTGGTCCCGCCACGCGGATCCTGCAGGTTGACGCCGAAGTCGTGATAGCCGCGCATCTGGATGCCCAGCACGTTGAAGTCGGCTTCCGCGGTTTCGATCGTCGGCGACTCCTGACCATTCAGGAACGCGACCTCGATGACCGGCAGGTCCGTCGGATCAGCGAGCAGATACCACGCCTTGGCCGAGTTGCCCGTGTACGAGGCGTTGCTCAGGTAGCGACTGACCTCGACTCGGAACTTGCCCTGGTGCGGGTTCGAGATGGGGTACTTCGTGCTCGCGGTGGTGTCGCGCAGTTCCATGCTCTTGAAGAGTTGCGTGCCGACGGCACTGAGAGAAGTGGGCACGAGGAGGATGGCGGGCAGCATCCCCAGCGGTTTGCCGTCGCCGTCGACCTGGTCCATGAACGCGACCTCGGCCTTGGTCAGCCCGTCGATGCCCAGGACCGTGTCGGCGCCACTGAGGAAGTTCTTGTTGCCGACCTTGAAGAAGTCGGTGTTGGCCATGAAGATCGACCAGAACACGTCGTTGATCTTCAGGCCTGATCCGCGGCCCAGTTTGCGCGGCACAGTCGTGATGGCGCCGAGGTCATCGTTGATGATGTCGCGCCGATCGATGGCCAGCAGCAACCCATAGGTGTCAGCCTTGTTGGTGTACTGCTCTTCGCCGAGGCTGCCGTGCTTGAGTTCACCTCCGGGGGCCACGATCTCGTACTGGTCCTTGCCCACCAGCCGGTACGACGTCACCGTCTTGAAGTCGCTCACGTTCCGCACCGCGGTGATGTTGCGCCAGGTGCGCTCGACGGAGAAGAACCCTTCGAGGAGGAACTTGTTGGCGACGTTGCTCAGAATGCCGCCGATGTCGATCGTACTCATTCCCGCCTCGATGCCGGGATTGAACGCGAACCTCAGGACGGAACGGCTGTCGCGGAAGTTGCGGCCGCTGTATCCATTCGCCCATGCGGCTTCGAGCAGCAGTTCCTGCAAACCGATGCCGCCTCGGAACCGCTTGGCCGCCAGGTCGAGCGATCGTTCCTCGCAGTGCTTCTCCAGGTCTTCGAACCGCGCCGCGATCAGGCATGCCGCCTCGAGGATCTGCGTACTCACGCTCTGGTCGGGTACATGGACTGCCGGGGCCTTGGGGCGACTGGCGCGCAGGATCTCCAGTTCGGTGCGCGTGGCATCCCAGCCCTCTCGGATGGCCTGCGCCTCGATGTCGAGGTGCCGGCCGGCGCAGAGGCGTCGGATCGTCGCGATGCGGTTCGTCTCCGCCAGTGCCTGTGCGCGGATGTCCTCGATTGCATTGGCGTTCGTACCGTTCCTGGAGGCGTCGTCGGTCGCCGGCGCTGATTCGACCGGGGTCTGCGAGACCACTCCGTTGGTGGCGGGGGCGCTCGTGTCGTTCTCATTGTCCTTCGTGTCGCCGTCCATGTTGTCCTCCTGATTCGCAGCGATCGCCGCGACGTTCACACTGGTCTTTCCATCCGCCCCGAGGTCCACGAAACTGATCTCGCCGAGTGTCGCCTTGCGGACCACGTTGACCGGCCCGGCGAACTCTTGGCCGTTGACGAGCACCTTCTGCCCCTCGCGGATGAACTCGAACTCCTCGACTGAGGTGCCGACCGACGCCTGCCAGGGGAAGCCGTTCTTCGAGGAGGTCACGATCTCGCGGGCCGTGGGCGTATCGCGCGACACCAGACCCGAGGCGATGAGCTGCCCCTGCTCGATGCGGATCGCGTCGGTGTGGCCGACACCCGAAGCCGGATCATGGCTGAAACGGATCGGCCGCATCTGTGAGGGAATGTTCAACCCCGCCAGGTCGAGGATGACGGCGTGCCGCCAGCCCGCGACACGCATGGCGCTGCCGGTGTACGCCACCATCTTGAAGCGCGGCAATGCCGTCTGACCTTCGCCGGCTGCAGCCTCGACATCGATCTGCGCTGCCGCGGTGATCTCGATCGACGACGAACTGGGATTCTCAGGCGGCGATACGGTTGACCGCGTTGGCGTTTTCGTTCTGGCCATCGTCCTCTTCCTTGTCTGTCTCGTCGGGGCTGTCGGCGCGCGGCTGTACCTGCGCCGGTGACAGTCCCAGTTCCTTCATGAGTGCCACTTCACGCGCCCGCTGGCGCAATTCCTCCTCCCAGTCCCGCCCCTGGCGGGCGAACTCGGTCGCGAGTGTCGTGGTGTGATTGGCCAGCCGGGTGGCCTGCGCCGTCGCCTCCTTCGCGGGATCGACGTGCTCCATCCCATCCCAGAACCACGTGTGCGGCGTGGCGACGCCAATCGCCCGCATCGACTGGGGCAGCAGTCCTTCGACGAGGACAGCTTCATCGAGCCAGGCGCGGAGAATCCGATCGAGGACCGCCGTCTGGAGGTGGTTCTGCTCGACGCGGATCGACTTGTAATAGGTCTGGTGGTCGAGCCGGCCGCTCGCGTAGTTGTACCCGCTGCTATTCCCGGCCGCGACGTTGAAAGGCATGTTCAGGCAACGCGCGATCTCGTTGAGGATCTCGCGCTTGAACTCGGCGTAGGTCGTCGCGGGCTGCTCGGCATGGACCTGGCCCAACTTCCAGCCGCCGGGCAGGACGGTCGCCAGACGCTTCTCGAGTTCGACGATGTCCATCGGCTCGAGCGACTCGGCTTCACCGTTGGGCGGGGCGTCGGTGTAGATGACGGCGGCGAAATCTGCGGCCGTTTCAGCGGCCGCGATCACGGCGAGTGTGTAGCGCCGCAACTGCGCGAACAATGGCAGCGCGGGCGTGATATCGGGGATGCCGCGCCACTGGCCGGGCCGATCGACCCGGTAGTAGTGAACGACCGATGCGGCCGGCACCGTGTCGAACTCGCCGGAGAAGCCGAACATGCCGCCGTCGCCGGGGTGCCGGCGCAGCACTGTGTAGGTGATCGGGTTGCCGAACGAATCAAACGTGATTCCATCCGCTTCACCAATGCGAAGCAATCGACCCGGCGGACTCGTCACCTGGTCGGGTTCAACGAGCCGCAGGTCGAGTTGGACCGGCGCCTCGACGGCCGGGTTGTTGGTCAGGATGCCGAAGACCTCGCCGCTCTCGGCCCGGGCCAGCCGCATGGTGCGCAACTTCTCGGGCAGATCGATCGCCCGCGACCACTGCGCGAATGATCGTTCGATGATCTCGTTCGCCTTGGAATCCTCCGTGAGCATCTGGAGACGCGGCCCGGTGCCGATGGTGTCATTGGCCAGTGTGAGCACGATGCCGCGCGCGTAGGAGTTGTTGGCGACTTCGTATCGGGCCCGGCTACGGAGAATGCGCCGGACTTCGGGCGAGAGGGCCGCGTTGGGTGACAGGCCGTCGGCGTTGGCCCAGTGGCGGCGGTTGTCAGTCGTGGTCTGCGCCGAGTCGAACTTGGCGCGGACAAACCGGACCGGCGGGCGCGATGACGTGGACGGCGCCGGCGTCTTTCCGCTGAACCACGATGTCACGAGACGTTTGAGCATCATCACGCCGTACCCGGCGGCTCCAGTTGCACGAACTTCACCTTGAGCCCTTTGCCCCGGCTCGCCTTCTTGCTTTCGAGGTAGCGGTCCGCTTCGATCTGCTCGCTGAGCGAGTGCTGCTCGACGCTGCCCGAGTCGCCGCTCGCCTTGGCGGGGCCTTGGGCGCTCTGTTTGATCGCCTGCTCGATGTCGGACTCAGCCATCCCTTGTCCTCGTAGAAGTCGATGAGTACCGCCATGC
>WYBR01000098.1 GCA_011525805.1 Vicinamibacteraceae bacterium | reverse complement strand
GGGTGGCAAGTACAACATCTCCGGGTTCGAGCCGCACGGCGAAGGCTGCAACCTCGAAGACGTCTGTCCTGACTGTAATTAGTTCAATCAGTCACCGGCGGAAGGGTGAAGACCCTTCCGCCGACTTTGTGAACACCGGAAGGTACTCAGATGGCACACAGAGGCGGTATTGTCAGTCTGATTGGGACAGCCAGTGCGGCGTGTTGTGTTTCGCTTGCCACGGCGCAAGATCCGCACTACGCGCTCTTCCAACTGCCGGCAGTGGATGGTGTTGGAGGTGCGGCCGAGTCGATCACCCAGGCAGGACGAGTCGCCGGAGTCTCTGACTTCGAGTCGGGAAGGTATTACCACGCGACGATTTGGGAGACGAACGGGGATCCCATTGATCTGGGATCTTTTCGAGGCCTTGTGAGTTCCGCCCATGACATCAACGAACCCGGTGAAGTTGTGGGTTGGGGGGGCGAAACGGTTTTTGGCGATAAGCACGCATTTCTTTGGCGCGATGGCCAGATGATTGACCTTGGAACTCTCGGTGGCAAAGAGAGTGAAGCATTCGCTATCAATGATCTGTCTCAAATCGTGGGTGTCGCCGAAGCGATTGAAGGTGGCGGCGGATTCCTGTGGGAGAATGGAGAAATGACAGCCCTGCCGAATCTCGGACGTTCGGGAGGAGGGGCATACGACGTCAACAACGCCAGACAGATCGTCGGCTCCTCATGGACCGTTGATGGATATGAAAGGGCCGTGCTGTGGGAGAATGGTGGTGTGGTCGAGTTGCGGACTCTCAGATCAGACCCGAGCATCGCGATCGCCATTAATGAGCTCGGCCAGATTGTCGGCCAGTCCGATGGTCCGAACGACAATGCTCACGCGGTGGCGTGGGTCAACGAGCAGATTGTCGATTTGCACAACTCGGAACTCGGCATCGGCAGTTCCGCGTGGGGCATCAACAGTGTCGGGCAGGTCGTCGGATGGGTCGGTCGTCAGCCAACCAACGTGTACGGGTTCCTCTGGGATCAGAACAACGGGATGCGAAGACTCGACGACCTCCTACCAGCCAAGCCCCGCAGGAGCTGGCGCATCAGCATGGCCAGGGAAATCAATGATGCGGGCCAGATCGCGGCGGAAGGCTATGTGATTGGTCAGCCGCTCACACTGTATCCCTTCCTGATCAATCCGGTCAACCCGACGATGGAACTCAGTTCACCCGTGCCCGGCGCTGCGCCGGGACCAAATACACTGACCCTCACCGGAGCCATCCCGGGCGCCCGAGTCGTCTTCCTCTACGCCCTTCACAGTGGTGGCACGCGCATCCCGGGATGCGACCTGCAACAGAACGCTCTACAACTGGACAACCCCCAGATCATCGGCACCGCCATCGCCGACGGCAACGGCGTCGCCACCATCACCCGCACCGTCCCGCCCATCGCCCGCGGCCAGACCATCCTCTTCCAGGCCGTCGTCCAGAATGAGTGCGCGATCAGCCAGTTGGTGGTGCATCGATTCGAGTAACGAGCCGCGCGTGTGAGCAAGCGGATGGGGTTTCGAGCCACGAGGGAATAGGCACTGGGCACTGGGGAGAGGCATCGAGGCAGCAAGGCATCGACGGGCGGCGTTCTCCTGCTCACCTGCTCAACTCTCAACTTCCTCGGCGCTTCGCCGCCGCTCTCCTGCTCACCTGTGCACCTTTCACCTCTCTCGGCGTTTCGCCGCTACGGCGTGGGCGTGAGCAGGGCGATGCGCGTCGCCGTGCCGAAACCGTCGGCGACCTGCACTTCGGCCGCGATGCGGCCGCGCGAGTCGATCGCGACGGCGTTGGACACGTAGAGAATCGGCTCGCTCGTGTTGCGGATGAGGTCGTTGAGGTCGCGCATCACGCCTTCGTGCCAGATGAAGCCATGCACCTCGCCGTTGACAGTGGACTCGCCGACGACCTGCCGCGCATCGTTGACTCCATGCGCGAGGCTGTATCCGCCACCGAGATGGCCGAGGCCGGTGATCGAGTTGGTCGCGTCGAGGTAGACGAAGGCCTGGATAGTGAGGTCGGGGAAGGAGGAGCGGCCGGCGACGTCGCCGTGGCTGTTGATGCTCAGGCCTTCGCTGTTCATCGCGCCGGGAAGGACGCCGAGGACGCGCGGCGGGGTGTTGAGGCTGTCCCAGCGCGCGGCGACGAAGGCGTAGCCGCCGACGTTGCGGACCGCCCCGGCGACCTGGTTGCTCTCGTTGATGGCGAAGGCGGCGCCCTGGCGGCTGTCGCCCACGCCCGGCAGGCGGATGCCGCGTGCGCCGGCGCTGGGCCAGACGACGGGGTAGTAGTCGCCGGTGAAGTCGCGGTAGACCTCGCCGCAGATCACGCCGCGCGTGTTGGCGTCGTAGGCGCTGCCCTGCGGCAGGCCGCCGGCGGGGCGGAGTTGCTGCGGCACGCCTCGCTTCCACACGAACGGAAACGTCGACGACGTGCCCACGACCAGGTCGGCACGGCCGAGACCGAAGAGGAAGTTGAGCGACTCGTTGGGTCGCGGCCCTTCGAGGACGCGGCCGTTGAGCACGGCGATCGGCGCCGCGCGCGGGTCATATCGGTCATCGCCCGCGTGGCCGACGATCACGCCCTGCTCGTTCATGCCGAAGGCGTAGAGAGAGGGTTGCGAACCGGGAGGGGCGAAGACCTCGGCATCGTATCGGACCTGCCGCGCCGCGGCCGAAGGTGCGAGCACCGCGCCAGTCAGCAGGACGGCCACCAGTTGAGAGCAAGCGTGTGTGCAAGGCATGATGGGTGATCTCCGGCAGGGAGGGTTTGGCCGTTTGAGGGACCGGCTGGATGTTCCGGACGCCTGTTCGTCCGCCGACTGTCAGATGTTGCGTGGACGCGATTGGATTCGCGAGCGTACTGTGGGCAGGGGCGCGGCCGGCGGGCGCCGCGGCGAGAGGGGCGGGCAGGCGAGTCGGCCGATCAAGTCGGTCGGGAGTTGTCTGAGGGAATTGACCTTCGCACAATCTGGAGTATATTGACCGCGAGGGGAAGGCTCGAGGCAGCGGGGCCCATGGGAAATGGCCCGCGGCCCCGACCGTGCGCGATGCGAGTCCGAATCCCCGCCGGCGCGGCGCGTGCCGCGGTGGTGATTCATTGTGGCGATGCCGAAAGCCGGCGCGGGCGAGAGTGCTCGGCCGGCGGCAGGAACGCAACCAGAAGGAGAAGAGAGATGAACCAGTCAATCACGATCATGGCGGCCGCGGCGGCGCTCGCGGCCGCGGGCGCGGCCCAGGCGCAGTACCTCATGATGCCCGACTCGACGAACAACCGGATCGTGCTCTTCGATCCGAACGACGGTTCGCTCGTCGATTCCGACTTCTTCGCGCTGGCGGGCGGAACGCCGCTGCACGCGATGCAGGTCGGCAACGAGATCTGGGTCTCGGAGCAGGTCGGCGACCGCGTGTCGCGCTGGGACTTCGACGGCAATTCGCTCGGCGCCGTCACCGGCGGCATGGACAACATCCGCGGCATGGCGCTCATCGGCGATCGCGTCTACGTGACCAATTCGGGCACTTCCAACGGCGCGCCGGGCAACGCGATCGTCATGTTCGACACCTCGGGCAACGCGCTGGGCTCGTTCACGACCAACGGGCTGGCGCCCAGCCCCTTCGGCATTCTCGCGCACCAGGGCGGCATGCTCGTTTCGTCAAGCAGCGGCGGCGATGACATTCACCGCTTCGACCTCAGCGGCAACTCGCTCGGGACGTTCCACAACAGCACCTCGATCAGTTTCGTCGAGCAGTTGGCCCACGCCTCCAACGGCAACGTCCTCGCCGCCGGATTCTCGACTCCCGCGGGCGTCTACGAACTCGATCCCGACAGCGGCGCGATCGTCGGCTCGTTCGCCGGCTCGGGTGTGCGCGGCGTGTACGCGCTGGCCAACGGCGACATCATGTGGACCAACAGCAGCGGCGCCTGGGTCTACGACCCGAACACGCAGCAGAGCACGCAGGTCTACGCCGGCGGCTGCCGCTACCTCGACGTGCTCAACATCACGCCGCCCGGCCCGACGCTTCGCCTCAGCGGCGATTGCCCCGGCACGATCACCGTCGCCTGGTCCAACGCGCCGGCGAACCGGCAGATGGGCATCGTCTTCGCGAGCAGCCAGGGCAACTTTACCATTCCCGGCGGACCCTGCGCGGGAACTCAACTCGGCCTGGGAACGCAGAACCTGCGGCTGGTGAACGTCGTCAACACGGGATCGAGCGGCAGCGGCTCGGTCAATGGGCTGGCCGGCTCGTCGGCGTGCGGCGGGTACCTCCAACTCGTTATCGCCGAGGGCAATCCCTGCGCGACGAGCAACGTGGCCCAGGTGCCTTGACATCCACCGGAGCGCGGACATCGAATCGGGCACAAGCAGGGCGACCCCGTCCGCAGGACGGGGTCGCCCGCGCTTTTGGCCGGTTCGTCGGATGGAAGGAGCCTCGGGCGGGGTTATCGAACCCGCCCGGCCCCCTGCGCGGGTCAGATTCCGTCCGACTCGACGGGCGATCGGCGGAGAGGGAGCAAGTTTCGAGGATTCCGCTTGACATGCTCACGGGCAGGCCGGTATATTTCACATTCAGATGATCGCCGGCGCCGTGGTCGCGCCGGCGCACGTGGCCTGCCTGTCAAGAGAGGGAGAGAAGCAATGCGCACATTCGTTTTTGCCGCGGCGGCGATGGGGCTTTGCACCGGATTCGCTCAGGCGCAGTACCTCATGATGCCGGACTCGACGAACAACGCCCTGGTGCTGTTCGATCCGACGGACGGCTCGGTGGTGAACGCGAGTTACTTCGGCCTCGCGGCTGGCACGCCGATCCACGCGATGCAGGTCGGCAACGAGATCTGGGTGTCGGAGCAGATCGGCGACCGGCTTTCGCGTTGGGATCTGTTCGGGAATTCGCTCGGCGCGGTGAGCGGCGGGCTGGACAACGTGCGCGGCATGGGGCTGATCGACGGCACGGTGTACGCGACCAATTCCGGCACGGGCAATGGCGCGCCGGGCAACGCCGTGGTCATGTTCGACACCGCGGGCAACAACCTCGGCTTCTTCAGCACGACCGGCCTGGCGCCAAGCCCCTTCGGCGTGCTCGCGTACGGCGGCGGCATGCTCGTCTCCTCGAGCAGCGCCAATGACGACATTCACGAGTTCGACCTCTCCGGCAACTCGCTGGGCACGTTCCACAACAGCACTTCGCTCAACTTCGTCGAGCAGATGAACTACGCCGCCGACGGCAACATCCTCGCGGGAGCGTTCTCTTCGCCCTCGGGCGTCTACTGGCTCAACTACAACACGGGCGAGATCGTCTCGTCCTTCGCCGCGTCGGGCGTGCGCGGCGTCTACCAACTCGGCAACGGCAACATCATGTGGACCAACAGCAGCGGCGCGTGGGTCTACGACATCAACACACAGCAGAGCACCCTCGTTCACGGCGGCGGCGGGCGCTACATCGACTTCCTGCTCATTCCATCGCCCGGCTCGCTGGCGCTGCTCGGCCTGGCGGGCGTGTTCGGCCTGAGCCGGCGCCGGCGCTGAGTCGCGGAAGATCCATGGATCATTGACCAGTCGCCGGCGTGTGCCGGCGACTGTGTTTTTCCGTCGCCCAAGCGGAGAGCCGCTGTCGGCGCGTCGCGCGGGCGCCTGGTCGCCGCGCTCACTTGCGGCAGGGCCAGCAGCCTTCCACGAGCCACGGCCATTGCTCGCGCAGCGCTGCGCAGGCGAATTCGACCTGGTCGGCGAAAGCGCGATCCTCGTTGAGGACGATCGCCCATTCGCAGAGAATCTGCCCGGCCTGGGCCCGCCGCAGCGCCTCGTTGTGCCGCGGCGTATCGAAACGGATCATCCGGCCCAACTCCACATGCCGGGCGATGATCTCCGTCAGCACGTCCTGCTGAGTGCGCTGCGCGCTCGGGACGGGCTGAGCGTCGAGGGTGAACGTCACGGTGAGGAGGGCGGTGGCGAAGGTGGCCAGTTTCACTCGGTTCATGGAGCGTCTCCGGAAGGGATGAACGACGGCACGCCGCACCCGTCGGGTGCGGTGAATACAAGCGATCGCACGCGTCGTCCTTCTCCCCAGCGACTCGAACTCGACGAGCGGTGGCGCATGAAGTGAACCTCGCCACAATTCGCTCCGGGCCCGCTGCTTTCACGACGGCGGCGCCCGGCGGCTCCGGCCTTGAGTCGCCGGCCGAGCCATCCGTCGCCCGGCGCTGTTTTTCTTCGGCCTCGCGGCCTCTGCGGCTGCACAAGGCGCGGGACGCGGGACTCGGACAGGCGGTTTCACTGCCGCAAGGCGGGGTTCGAAGGGACGTTCCGCCGCGCCGCCGCGGTGCGGCGTCGAGGCGGCACGCTCGGCCGACTGAAGCCTGCGCCGGGCGTGATACAATCCGGTCGATGGAAACGGCCTCAAAGGGCGGCAGCGTCGCGCGGGCGGCGGCGGAAGCGATGGCGGCGGTCAGCGCTCCCCCGCAGCCCACGCCCCAACTTCGACTGCCGGATGTCCCCCTCGGGCGGCTTCCCCGCAGCATCGCCATCATCATGGACGGAAACGGTCGCTGGGCGGTCGAGCGCGGCCTGCCGCGCGTTCACGGCCACAAGACCGGCGCCCAGTCCGTCCGTGCCGTCGTCACCGAGTGCGCCCATCTCGGCATCGAAGCGCTGACGCTCTACAGTTTCTCCATCGAGAACTGGAAGCGCCCGGAAGATGAAGTCGACTTCCTCATGAGCCTCTATGAGGACTACCTCATCGCCGAGCGGCAGGAGATGATCGACAACAACATTCGCTTCATTCAATGCGGCCGGCGCAGCGGCCTGCCGTCGCGCGTCCTGAGCGAACTGGACCGCACCATCGAGGCCACGCGGCACTGCACCGGGCTCAAACTCGTCCTGGCGATCAACTACGGTTCGCGGACGGAGATCACCGACGCCGTTCGCGCCATCGCGTCAAAAGTGGCGCGCGGCGACCTGCGCGTCGAAGAGATCACCGAGGAGACGATCCGTTCGCACCTCTACGTCCCCGAACTGCCCGACCCCGACCTGCTGGTCCGCACGGCGGGGGAGATGCGCATCAGCAACTACCTCCTGTGGCAGATCAGTTACGCGGAGTTGTATGTGACCAAGACGCTCTGGCCGGACTTCGGCGCGGAGGGGCTGCGCGCCGCGATCCGAGACTATGCCGGACGGCATCGGCGCTTCGGCGGGGTGGACCAGACCAACTCCTGACCGGTGAGGGCGCCCGGAGGGCGCGGCGGCTGCGGCGCCGGCCCGAGCCAGCCGCCTCAGCAGAGACTGGCGAAGGTGAGGATGGTCAGAAGAAGCAATCGTCTTCGGTTGTCGGTCAGGAGGAAAGCGTTGAGCATGCCCGATCTCCGATTGTCTGCTCTGAGAGGGTTCAACCGGCGTGCCGGGAGAGCGGGTCCGGGAAAAGGGCTGGTCAGGTCCGCTGGCAGCGGTGCGCCGTGGGTCGGCCGCGGCCGGGCCGGGTCGGTTGGTGGCGGCATGATGCCGCCTGGCCTCACCGCGTTGCTCGCGGTCGTCATGGCGATGGTGGGTGTGGGCGTCGCCGCCGCCCAGGGGCCGGCGGGGGCGGCTGAGCGACTCGATCCGGTCGCCGCGCTTGAGACCCATAAGCAGGTTTCCCAGTGGCTCGAAGCCTGGGAGACTCCCACCGAGGCCCCGCTTCCCGAAGGCTGCTTCGGCGTGTGGGTGGGAATCCGCTTCGCCGGACGGCCGATGGGCGCCGCCTCGGTCGTGGATGCGTCGAGACTCACCGGCGCCGGAACCAGTCCGGACGGAGCCGTCGCTGACGTGCCGACTCGGCGCGTGCTGCCGGCCGCGGTCCGTCGCGCCATGGGCGCCGCGTTCGAATCCGCCGGCGGCGAGGATGATCCCGACGTCCGCGCCGACCGCCAGCAGTCGTTTCTCGATTCGCCCTTTCGCACGCTCGAACTCGATCTCGCGCACTCGCCGGTTCGCATCCGCGGCACATCGCTGGATCGCGTGATGCTGGGTGTGCGGCCGGGCATTGACGGCCTCCTGATGCGGCGTCACGGCGAGAGTTTCGTCGTCTTCCCCGCGGAGATGCTCGCGTTCGACATGCGCCCGGCGAGCGCACTGGTCAGTCTGCTGGCCCAGGCCGGGGTGGCGATGGAGACGCTCGACGCCGAGATCGCCAACAGCACGATCCGCGTGTGGAAGTTTCAGACGCTTCACCTGGCGCAGGCGACTCGCGTTGCGCCCCCGACGTTTCTTGATCGCGGAAGCCGGCTGGTTCCGCTCGACGCGATCGACGAAGAGGAGATCGCGGTTCTGGCGCAGGAGGCGGCGGAGTACCTGATGCGCTCGACACTCGCCTTCCCCGACCAATCCGGACGCGTCATGCTGCTGGGAGACTACGCGCCGCACACCGATCGCCGCCTTCAGGAGCGGGCGACCTTCGCCGAGCACGCTTTGGCGGCGCTGGCGCTGCTCGAGTACTCGAGGGCGTCCGCGGCGGGTGCGGCGATGTCGGCGCGGGCGCGTGCCGCGGCGATGGGGCTGCTCACGATGCTGGCGCGCGAAGAGGCGACGCGCGTCGCGGTCGCCGCCGAGGCGCGCGCCTCGGCGCTGGTCTGCCTGGCCGCGCGCCGCCTCGTCCAGAGCGAGCGGTCGGCGGATCTCAACCTGCTCATCGAGGAGGCCGGCCGCGCCGTCAGCCGCGCCTGCATCGGTCCCTCGGGATTCGATCCCGATCTCTCGCCCGAAGAGCGCTCGCTCGTTGCCGCCGCGGCCTCGTCCCGCGAGGTCGTGGATGCGGCCTGGCTCTCGACTGGCCTGGAACTTCAGTCCCTTGCAATGCCCTGGATCGCCATCGCCGAGATCGAAGCGGCGGGCGCGGAAGACCCGATTCCCACCCTGCCCGCGCTGGCCGCGCTCCGCGAACGGATCTGGTCGCGGCAGGAGGGGCGCGACGCCGCGGCGCGGAGCGTCGAGGCGGATCTCGTCGGCGCCGTCGCCTATCGCCCCACCCAGCCGCCCGACTGGCAGGCCGCCTATCTCGTCGCGGGGCTCGCGCTCATGCTCGGTGACGAGCGCTGCACGCCCGCGGACTCGAGCGTCGCGCAGATCCTCAGCCTTCAGCGGGCGATGCGCTACCTGCGCCAACTTCAGGTGCGCGAGGTCGATCGCTATCGACTTCGCAATCCCGAGATGGCGCTTGGGGGGATTCGCTCGTCGTTGTGGGACCAGACCATGCCCACCGCGGCTTCCGCGATGACCCTTCTGGCGGCGGCGGAGATGCTCCAGAGCCTTGACCGACTGCGCCCGCCGGCCGATAAACCGGCGCCCGCGGCGAATTGAACCGGGGGTTCGCGCCCCCGCGGGCCGGAATGCCGATGGGAGGAGGGGCCCGCCTTCGGGCGGACTCCGCCGTCTTCGAGAAGGGAATCAGCCCGATTCGCGCTTGATTGTGCCAGCCCCGCGAGGTGCTATCATCCGGTATGTGTGAGGGCGGCGATTGCGACTGCCCGAGGCCAACCTGGCAAGGAGAATCCCATGCGTCGAATCATCACGACTCTCGCTGCGACGGCCCTCGTGGGCGGCGCTGCCGCAACGGCGTCCGCGCAGGACTACCAGGCCCGCGCGACGGCCTTGGGCAAACTGTACAACACCCGCGTGGACGTCAAGTTCTCGGGTCACGAGTTCCGGCAGGTCGTCAACTTCCTCTCCCAGGTGGCAGGCCTGGACATCCTCGCCAAGTGGAATGAGCAGGGCTTCGGCGAAGGCTTCGATCCCAACGCCAAGATCACCCTCGAACTCCAGAATCCCGCCGCGCTTGTGACCGTCCTCGAACTGGTCATGAAGCAGGCGACGGACGAGGAGACGACCTGGGTGCTCGGCGACGGCTACGTCGAGATCGGCGCCAAGACGATCCTCAACAAGGAGAAGTACGTCCGCATCTACCCGGTGCGCGAACTGCTCTTCGTTCCACCACGATTCGCCAACGCGCCGCAACTCGACCTCCAGTCGGTGCTCCAGGCCTCCACGCAGTCCGGTCAGGGCGGCAGCGGTTCGGGAAACATCTTCCGGAACACGCAGGGGCAGACCGGCCAGAATCAGGATGAAGGCCGCGCCAATGAAGGCGATCAGGCCGAGGAACTCATCGACATCATCACCTCGATCGTCGAGCCCAATCAGTGGGAATCGCTCGGCGGCGACGGCGGCAGCATCCGCTACTTCCGCGGCAACCTCATCATCAACGCCGCCGACTACCTCCATCGCCAGGTCGGCGGGTATCCCTTCGCGCCCGGGCGCGTTCGGGGCAACGCCTCGGCCGCGGCCGGCGGCGCCCAGGGCCTCGCTCATGCTGTCCCCACCCCGCGCTACGTGACGCTCACCGGCGATTGGGGTTTCGCCAAGATCGTCGACATCCAGTCCTCCGCGATCCCCGTCCTCGTCGGCGGGCGCGTGATCATGTCCGACGATCCGCCCGGAAACTGATTCGCGATTCAGCGGCGCGGGTCCAATCAGATCAATCGGCGGGTCGTCGGGGAACCGGCGGCCCGCTCCCGTTTTGCCTCCGGCCGCGCCCGCAATGCGCGCGGTCCGGTGGTGCGGGGCGGCTGCGGCCACTATGATCGATTCCGGCGCCCTGCGCCGCTCCCTGCCCCGAGAGACTCCCGGAAGCCGAGCCGCCATGAGTTGGATCGAAAACCGCTTCGAAGAAAACCTCATCATCACCAGCGTCGACTTCGCGCTCAACTGGGCCCGCAAGTCGAGCATCTGGCCGATGACCTTCGGCCTGGCGTGCTGCGCGATCGAGATGATGGCCTTCGGGGCTTCGCGCTTCGACGTGGACCGCTTCGGCGCCGGTGCCTTCCGCGCCACGCCCCGCCAGAGCGACCTGATGATCGTCGCGGGAACCGTGACCTACAAGATGGCCTCGCGCGTGCGCCGCCTCTACGAGCAGATGCCCGAACCGAAGTACGTCATGGCGATGGGGGCCTGCACCGTCGGCGGCGGGCCGTACTTCAAGTACGGCTACCACGTCGTCAAAGGCGTCGATCTCGTCGTGCCCGTGGACATCTACGTCCCCGGCTGCCCGCCGCGCCCCGAAGCGCTCATCGAGGGACTCATGCGCCTCCAGGACAAGATTACCGCCCAGACGATCGGCCTGCCCAAGGGGGCGAAGAAAGCAGCACGCGCGTATGACATGCCTGTCCCCGCCCCGGCCCTGGCGATCTGAGCGATCATTCTCGGCCAACCCGGCACGCTCACGTTGAGCGAGTCTTCGAGCGAATCGTGGGGTGCTCCATCGATTCTCCCGCGCGGTTTGATCCGATGCTCCGGCGTGCCCATCGCATGAATCGGTATAATGCTGCAACCGCCCGCTGGAGGCGGCTCACGGCCCGCTGGCCCGAGGGCGCCGGACTTGCCCGTTCACTTTGACAATCCCGCCGCGCTGCTCATCGCGCTGCTCGCCCTGCCGCTCGCGTGGATCGGCTGGCGCTACCTCACGGGTATGTCGCGCCTGAGGCGCGGCATCATCTGCTCGCTGCGCACCCTGGTCATCCTGCTCATCGCCCTCACCCTCGCCGAACCGAAGTGGGTCGAGCGCAGTGAGAGCCTGACGGTTATTCTGATGATCGACCGCAGCCACTCGATCTCGCACCAACTCGAGTCCGAGGCGCTGCGCTACCTGCGCGAGGCGACGGATGATCCGCAGGGCCGGCAGACGTTCGACCGCCTGGGGGTCATCAACATCGGGGCCGAGGCGCGTGTCGTGCAGGCGGTCGATCGCGGAACGCTCCTCGACACCAAGACCACGATCGAGGAGCGCAATGCGACGAACCTGGCGCACGCGGTGCGCCTGGGCCTGGCGATCGCGCCGCGCGACTCGGCCACTCGCTTCGTGCTCGTGAGCGACGGCAACGAGACGACCGGCAGCGTCATGGCCGTCGCCGACATCGCCCGCGCCAACAAGATCCCCATCGACGTCCTCAAACTCACCTACGACTACCCTCGCGAAGTGATGTTCGACCGGGTCATGGCCCCGTCGATGGCGCGAGAGGGTCAGCCGATCTCGCTGCGCTTCGCGCTCCGTTCGCGCCAGACGACCTCCGGGCGCATTTCGCTCTACCAGAACGACACGCTCATCGACCTCAACCCCGAAGATGCCGGGAGTATGAGCGTGCCGGTCAGTCTCGACGAGGGCGTCAACGTCCGCTCGGTGACGCTGACTCTGTCGCAGAAGGGCCCGCAGCGCTTCCGCGCCGTCTTCGAGCCGGACAACCCCGAGGACGACCCCATCGCAACGAACAACCGGGCCGACGCGGTCGTGGTCGTCGGCGGCGAGGGGCGCGTGCTCATCATTCACGAGCGGTCGGAAGAGACGGCCTCGCTGCGGCAGGCGATGGCGGACGCTTCGATCGACGTGGACACCGCGATGCCCAACGAGGTGACGAGCGATCTGTTGTTCCTCTCGGGCTACGACTCGATCATCCTTGCGAACGTGCCCGCCCACGCGTTCGGCGCCGGCGTGGACGACGCGCTGCGGCGGTACGTTCACGACATCGGCGGCGGGCTGATCATGCTCGGCGGGCCGGACAGTTTCGGCGCCGGAGGGTGGATCAACAGCGAGGTGTCCAAGGCGCTGCCGGTGCGCCTCGACCCGCCGGAGAAGAGCCAGATGCCCAAGGGGGCGCTGGTGTGCATCATGCACAGCAGCGAGATTCCCCAGGGCAACTACTGGGGCCAGCAGTGCGCCGTCGCCGCCGTCGAGGCGCTCAGCCGCCTCGACGAGGTCGGCGTGATCGACTTCGACTGGAACAACATGCAGGGGCCCAACGCCGGCTGCAACTGGGTCTATCCGCTCGGCCCGGCGGGGGACAAGTCCGCCCCCATCAACGCGATCAAGAAGATGACGATGGGCGACATGCCCGACTTCGCCCCCTCCATGCAGATGGCGCTGACGGCGCTTCAGAAATCGACCGCGGGTCAGAAGCACGTCATCATCATCTCTGACGGCGATCCCAGCCCGCCCTCGCAGGCGCTCCTCAATCAGTACATCGCGTCGAAGGTGACGGTGTCGACGGTGATCGCCGGCGGCCACGGCAACCCGCAGGATGTGCAGAGCATGGCCAACGTGGCGCGGCAGACGGGCGGCACCGCCTACAACCCCCAGCGCCCCAACCAGATGCCCAAGATTTTCATCAAGGAGGCCATGATCGTCCGGCGCTCGCTCATCGTCGAGGGCGAGACCTACCAGGCGATCCACCAGCCGACCGGCCGCCCCGGACCCTTCGCCGGCCGCTGGCCGGCGCTGCCGCCGATGCGCGGCTACGTCCTCACCGCGCCGCGCCCGGGCTACGACCCCGAGATCGTCAGCAACTACGGCGACCGCGACCCGATCATGGCGCAGTGGCAGTACGGCCTGGGCAAGAGCGTCGCCTTCACGACCGACGCGACGAGCCGCTGGGGGCAGGCGTGGGTGGACTGGGGCGACTTTCAGGCGTTCTGGGAGCAGATCGTCCGCTGGTCGATGCGCCCCGCCGCCCCGACCAACATCCAGCAGTCCACGCGCATCGAGGGCAACAAGGCCGTCGTCGAAGTCAACGTCCTCGGCGCCGACAACGCCTTCGCCAACTTCGGCTCGATTTCCGGCGTCGTCATTTCGCCCGACCTCAAGGAGCAGATCGTCAACCTCCAGCAGATCGGGCCGGGCAAGTGGCGCGGCGAGTACACCGTCGATCGCGAAGGCTCCTGGGTCGCCAACATGATCTACCAGAACCCGGAAGGGGAGCGCAGCAGCATCCAGTCCGGCCTCTCGGTTCCCTACAGCCCGGAGTTCAGCAACCTGCGCGACAACGCGCCGCTCATGGCCAACGTCGCCACGATCACCCACGGGCGCGACCTGCCGGGCGATCCCAAGCAGGCGGACCTCTTCAACCGCGAAGGCCTGGAGACTCCCACGAGCCTGTCGGACATCTGGCCGCTCATGGCGATCATCGCCGCGTCGATGTTCCTGCTCGACGTCGCGGCGCGGCGCCTGGCGATCGATCCCATCGCGCTGCGGCGGCGCCTCTACGCCCTGATGCACGGCGGCGAATCGACTGCGGGCCAGAACCTCGACCGCCTCAAGCAGACCCGCACCGAAGTGCAGCAGCGCGTTACCAGCCGCAAGCCACAGGCCGCCGAGGCCGAAGCACGCTTCGAGGCCGATGAGCAGGCGCGCGAAGCGGCGATCGACCTGGCTGATCTCGACGCTCCTTCGACGGAAGGCTCATTGAAGAAGGCCGCGCCGACGCGCCCTGCCCCGGAAAAGAAGGCCGAGGAAGTCGAGGATGGCTCCTACACCTCGCGCCTCCTCGAAGCCAAGCGCCGCGCCCGCGAGAAGGGCAAGGATAAGCCTCCGGGAGACTCGCGCGATGGCTGAAGCGCTCCAACTCCCGGAACTACGCCTCCTCCAGAACTCCGCCTCCGAAGTCGTCAAGCGCTGCGACGCCTTGCGCTCGGTGCTCGGCGACCTCAAGCGCGAGATCGGCAAGGTGATCGTCGGGCAGGATGAGATCGTCGATCTCACGCTCGTGGGCCTCTTCGCCAACGGGCACATCCTCCTCGAAGGCGTTCCGGGGCTGGGCAAGACGCTCCTCGTTCGCACGCTCTCGCAGGCGCTGCTGCTGCCCTTCAGCCGCATCCAGTTCACGCCCGACCTGATGCCGGCCGACATCGTGGGCACGAACATCGTGATGGAGAACCGCACGACGGGCAAGCGATCGCTCGAGTTCCGCGCCGGGCCGATCTTTGCGCAGATCGTCCTCGCCGACGAAGTGAACCGGGCCACGCCCAAAACGCAGTCGGCCCTGCTCGAAGCGATGCAGGAGCGGCGCGTTACCGTCGCGGGCCGGACCTACAAACTCAATGAGCCGTTCATCGTCCTCGCCACGCAGAACCCGATCGAGCAGGAGGGGACCTACGTCCTGCCCGAGGCGCAACTCGACCGCTTCCTTTTCAAACTCGTCGTGCCCTACACGACGCGGCAGGAGATGACGAAGATCCTCGAGCGCACGACGGCGGGGGGGACGCCGCAGGTCAATCCCATCATCGACGCCGAGCGCATTCTTCACGCCCAGCACCTGATCCGCGGCGTGGTGGCGGCGCCGCACGTGCAGGATTACGCGATCCGTCTCGTCCTCGCGACGCATCCGGGGGGAACCGGCGCCCCGGCCGTCACGAACCGGTACGTGCGCGTCGGCGTCAGTCCGCGCGGCGCGCAGGCGCTGATTCTCGGCGCCAAGGTCCGGGCGGTGATCGACGGCCGGTACGCGGTATCCTTCCGCGACATCCAGCAGATGGCCCTGCCGGCGCTGCGCCACCGCGTGATCGTCAACTTCGAGGCCGAAGCGGAGGATGTGAGCAGCGACGACGTGATCAACGAACTCGTGCGGATCGTGCCCTGCGAGGTGGAGGCGAAAGAGGAGGAGGCGGTTTTCGCACAAGGGTGAGGGGCGAAAGGCGCGAGGCATCAGGCACTGGGCACTAGGGACTAGGGTTTAGCCGCGACCCGAAGGCTTTGCGAAGGGGAGCGCTGAGGCGACCGATGAACGAAGGGACACCGCACTGAATGACCCAGGTTTCCGCCGCCATGCCCGTCAGCCGGCGCAAGCGCCCGCAGCGCATCGATGACCTCATCGACTCGCGGCTGATGTCGCGCCTCGATCAACTCGACGTCGTCTCGCGCAAGATCTTCGCCGGCAAACTCCAGGGCGAGCGGCGGAGCAAGAAGCGCGGCCAGAGCGTCGAGTTCGCCGACTTCCGCAACTACGTCCCCGGCGACGACCTGCGATACATCGACTGGAACGTCTACGCCCGCCTCGATCAACTCTTCCTCAAGATGTTCCTCGAGGAGGAAGACCTCTCCTTCTTCGTCGTCATCGACTCGTCGATGTCGATGGACTACGGCGAGCCGGACAAACTCACCTTCTGCCAGAAACTCGCCATGGCCCTGGGCTACATCGGACTGGTCAACTACAACCGCGTGACGCTCGTCTCCTTCGGCGAGGGCGTGCGGAACCGGCTGAGCAACCTCCGCGGACGGCGCAAGACCCAGCCGATGGGCCAGTGGATTCTCGACTTGCGCCCCGAAGGCACGACGGACTTCGAGTCGGCGATGAAGAGCGTCGCCCTGAGCCGCCAAGGCCGCGGCGTCATGGTCGTCCTCTCCGACTTCCTCTACAAGAGCGGCTACGAGAAGGGGCTGCGCTACCTGGTCGGCGGCGGGTTTGACACCTTCATCCTCCAGACCCTCAGCCCGCAGGAGATTGACCCCGGCGCCACCAACGCCCTCAGCGGCGATCTCAAGTTGCGCGACATGGAGGACGGCAACACCGCCGAGGTCTCCGTCTCCGCCGCCCTGCTCAAGCGCTACAAAGAGAACCTCAACGCGTATTGCGGCCAGTTGCGCGACCACTGCATCCGCCGCTCGATGGTCCACATGGTCCTGCGCACCGACATGAGCATGGACACGCTCATCATGGACTACCTCCGCAAGCGGGGGCTGCTCAAATGACGTGGGCGACTCCCTGGCTGGCGGGCGTGGTGGCCGCGTTCATTCTGCCGCTGCTCATCCTTCTTTACTTCCTCAAACTCCGCCGGCGCGAGCACTACATCCCCTCGACGCTGCTGTGGCGGCAGTCGGTGCAGGACCTCCAGGCCAACGCCCTCTTTCAACGCCTGCGGCTCAGTTGGCTCCTGCTGCTGCAACTGCTCGTGCTCATTCTCATCCTGCTCGCGATCGCGCAGCCGGAGTACGTCGGCGAAATCCGGCGCAGCGCGCGGACCGTCATCCTCATCGACCGCAGCGCGAGCATGTCGGCGACCGACGTTGAGGGCGGGCGCTCCCGCCTCGAAGAGGCGAAGAAGCAGGCGATCGAGTACGTCAGCGGCATGAAGTCCGGCGGCATCCTCGGCAGCGCCGTCGACACCGAAGAGGTCATGGTCATCGGTTTCGGCGAAGAGGCCCAGGTCTACACCAGTTTCACCTCCAGCAAGGCCCAACTCCTCCGCGACATCGAACGCATCACGCCGACGCACGGCGGCACCGCGATCGGCGAAGCGCTCGAACTCGCCCGCGCCTACACCATCAACACCGACCCCGAGGGGCAGGGGCGCGACGTCGGCCCGCCCGCCACGCTCCTGCTTTTCTCCGACGGCCGCATCCGCGACCTCTCCGAGCAGGTGGCCCGCACGAACGAGCCGGTCATCTACCGCCCCATCGGCCGAAGCGAGGGATCCTGGAACGTCGGCATCGCGGCCCTGGGCGCGCGCCGAGCGCTCGACGACGCCGACAACCTCGAAATCTACGTCCGCGTCGCCAACTACTCGACGCAGCGGCGCACCGTGGACGTCGACTTCTCCGTCGGCGACGTGCTTGTGAGCACGCGCACGCTGACGATCGACGCGGCGGCGCCGCGCGACCCCCGGGCCGAAGGCGAGGGCGAGGACGCCGGCGACGGCGCCGCGGCCGCGTCCGCCGACGCCGACTCCCCTCCGGCCCTGCGGCCCGGCGCCAACTCGGTGACCTTCGCGCTGACCGATCCGCGCGGCCTGACGGTCGGCATCCGCCTGCACGCTGAGGACGATCTCGACGTGGACAACGTCGCCTACACCGTGATTCCGCCCGCCAAGCAACTGGTCGTCGGCCTCGTCGCGCCCAGCGACGGGTGGATCATCGAGAGCGCGATGGCGGGCGTGCCCTTCCTCCAGCGCATCGAGAACATTTCGCCGCAGCACTTCGCCACGCTGGCCGCGACGGGCGAAACGGAGAAGTACGACCTCATCATCATCGACGGGGTGGAAGTGGCGCAACTCGGACCCGGCCGGTACCTCACCTTCGGTCTGGCGCCTCCGCTGCCGGGCTTCTCGCTCAGCGAGGAGCGGGGCAACAACGTCGCGCTTTCGTGGAAGGAAGACCACCCCATCAACCAGTTCATGAACTACCACACGCTGTTCATGTCGCCCACCGCCCCGCTCATCGTGCCGCGCGAGGCGGGCGTCCTGGTGGAGGGTTCGGCCGGGCCGATCGTGGTCGAAGCGGTGCAGCGAGGTGTGTCGGTGGTGGCGGTGCAGTTCCGCCCCGTCGCGTCCAACTGGCCCTTTGACGTCAATCTCATCAAGTTTATTCAGAACGCGCTGGACTACCTCGGCCGGCTCGGCGAGGCGCTGACGGACGAGTCGCTCCGCCCCGGACAGGCGATCGTGGCGCGCCTGCCTTCGGGGGCGACGGACATCCGCATCACGCGGCCGGACGGCGTGGCTGTCGCGCTCACCCCCCTCGACCCCGCGATGACCAGTTACGTCGCCGACCTCGCCGGCCTGTACACCTTCCGATACCGCGTCCCGGGTTCGAGCGAGGAGCAGACGCGGGCCGTGGCCGTCAACTTCTTCGACGAGATCGAAGGCGACATCGCGGCGGCTGGGTCGGTGCGCTTCGGCCGCGACGCGGTGGACACGATCGACGCCGAGTCGGGCGTGCGCAAGCGCCAACTCTGGCCGTGGATGCTCCTGGCCGCCCTGGCGCTGCTGTGCGTCGAGTGGATCGTCTACAACCGCAAGGCGTACATCTGAGGATCGAGGCGAGATGGACGCGGGCGCGGCGATTGATCGAGTCGAAGGCGGGCGGGGATGGCGGCGCCTCGCGCTGCTTCTCGCGGCGCTGCTGATCAGCGCAGCCGGGCCGGGAGGCGCGGCCGGCGCGCCCGAGCCGTTTCTCGTCGTCGACGTCGGGCACAACGGGGCCGTCCGCCAGGGGCACTACTTCCCGATCCGCGTGCAGGTGCAGTGGTCTGCGGCGCCCGGAGAATCGGCGGGCGGCGAGGCCCGGCCGGCGCGCCTCGAAGTCAGCCTCGCGCAGGATCAACTCCATTTCGTGCGCCTGTCGCGCGACGTGACGATCCAGCCCGGCCGCGTCACCACCGCCGTCTTCTACGCGCGCGCCCCGGCCGAGGTCGCCGAAATCGAGGTCGAGTTGCGCGAGGCGGCGGGCCGGCGGTTGGCGCGACACAAGGCGCAGAACTCGGGCATCCCCGGCTGGTGGTCCATTGACTCGACGCGCTCGATCATGCTCGCCGTCGGTCGTTCCTCCCTGCCCCGCAGCGGCTGGGCGTTCATGAACTCGACCGCCAGCCCGATCCGCGTGGCGGAGTGGGAGGTCGCCGACCTGCCGCGCGAGTGGCCGGGATATGACGCCGTCTCACTCGTGCTCCTCGGCGATCTCGGCTCCGATCGCCTCGACGCCGAGCAGGTGCGCACGCTCCTCGACTGGGTGCGCCGCGGGGGCGATCTCGTCGTGTCCGTAACGAGCCAGGTGGACACGCTCGGCCAGGTCTTCAGCGCGAACGGCCTGCCCGTTGACATCGGCGAGTATGCCGATGTTCCCTTCGATCCGATCGTCTCGGAGACGCTCCGCGCGGCGTATGCGCAGGCGACCGAGGCGCCGCCGCGACCCAAGGTGGACGGCGCCGCTTTGCGGTCGGGCACGACGCTCACGCTGATCGAGCCGATGGAGTGGTATCAGGGCGAGTTCAAACCGCTCAAGGCTTCGCTTCAAGACGTGCAGGGGCGCTATCTCTACCGCCGCACGCTGCGCGTCGACGCCGAACGCGCTGAGTCGCTCTGGCGCGCCAGGTGGTCGCACGAGGCCTTCGACCCGCGCGCCGCCGACGCCGGCTGGAGCAGCACCGCCGAGGGCGACGTCGTCTGCGGCCGCCTCGGCCTCGGCACGATCACGCTCCTGGGCGTCGATCCCGCCAACCTCGCGGGCGCGGCGGGCGGCGAGGCGCGCGGCCTGGCATGGTGGCACTGCCTCGCGCACCTGCCCGCCGTTCACGCAACCGTCGCGCCCCATTACGTCGTCAAGCCGGACTACTGGTATGGGGCCGCGCAGGACTTCGAAACCCACCTCGCGTCGCAGGCCGTCAACTCGATCCTCGACGACCTGAGCGTGGAATTCGGCTCGGCGCGCGGCCTGTTCGCGGCCATCGCCGTCGCGCTCCTCCTGCTGGTCGCGCTCATCGGCCCGGTGGATTACTTCGTCCTGCGCCGACTCGGGCGCGAGCCGCTCACCTGGGTCACCACGCCCGTGCTCATCGCCCTGGCGTGCGCGGCGATCTACGCGGCGCAGGACGCGGTGAGTTACGGCTCTGCGCGGGCCGAGCGCCTGACGCTCGTCGACGCCTGGTCGGGGGCCGATCGCGGCTTCGCCGCCTCGTTCACCGCGATCGCCTCCAACCGGGGCGGGCGCTATTCGCTCGACGGCCTTCCCGATGCGGCGTTTGCCGCTCCCGTCTGCTGGACGCACGTTTACTGGTACTACGGCGAGCGGCGGCCGGCCACGACCGTCGCCATCCACCAGTCCTCGGCGGGGGCGCGGATCCGCTCGCTTCCCATTCCGCTTGAAAACGTCCGGTGGATTGAGGATCGCGGGTCGACCTCCGTTCCGGCGATCGCCGGCCAACTGAGCGCACACGACGATCCGGATGAGGTTTCGATCGATCTTCAGGCGCCGCCGGGCACGCGGGGCTGCATCCTCGGCGCGTGGTGGAACGGACGGTGGTACGCTTCTTCGAACGGCGAGGCGGAGGATCTCGCATCCATCGTCGGCCGCACGCTGCCGCGCTCGCCCGGCGATGAGGAAGTGATGGAGTTTCGCCGCCGGCCCGAGTTGTCCGCCGCGCTCTCTTACTATGGCAGTGAGTCGCAGCGGTGGTGGATGCACGACTTCGCCTTCCAGATCCCCGGCCACCGGCACGTCGAGAGGCGCCTCGAGGAGATCGGCCCCGGCGTCGGAGTGGTGCTGCTGGAACTCGAGCAGCCGCCGGCGGTGCAATTGCGGCGCGACGGCGCCTCCGTGGCGGCGCAGTGGCGCCAGCGGACGCTGCTTCGCCTCATCGTCCCGGCAGAGTCGGTCGCGGCGGCGCCGGAGGGCGGGCCATGATTGAACTCCGTCACGTCACCAAGCGATTCGGCTCCTTGACCGCGCTTGACAGCCTGTCGCTGAAACTGGAGCGCGGCGACGTGTTCGGCTTCATCGGCCCCAACGGCGCGGGCAAGAGCACGACGATGAAGATTCTCGCGTGCCTGCTCAAGCCCGACGCCGGGTTCGCCGCCGTTTGCGGCATGCCCTGCGCCACGCACGGGATGAAGATCCGCCGAATCCTCGGCTATATGCCCGACTTCCTCGGCGTTTACGCCGACCTGCGGGTTCACGAGTACCTCGACTTCTTCGCGTCGGCGTATTCCATGCCGCGGCGCGACCGCCGCAAGATCGTCGGCGACGTGCTCGAACTGACCGACCTCACTTCGAAGCGCGACGCGATGGTGGACAGCCTCTCGCGCGGCATGCAGCAGCGCCTGGGCATCGCGCGCGTCCTCATTCACGACCCCGACGTCCTGCTGCTCGACGAACCGGCCTCGGGCCTCGACCCCCGCGCCCGCATCGAAATCCGCAGCCTGCTGCTCGAACTCCGCCGCATGGGCAAGACGATCATGGTCAGTTCGCACATCCTCTCCGAACTGCACGAGATGTGCAACACGATCGGGATCATCGAGAAGGGCAGGCTCCTGTTCAGCGGCACGATTGACGAGGCGATCCGCCGCAGCGGCCTGCACCAGGGCATCGAACTGCGCGTCGACGACTGCGAGCGCGCCGCCGCCGTGCTCCGCAATCTCGACGTCGTTACTTCCGTCGAGGTGGAGGACCACCGCGTCATCATCATGATCGAAGGGGAGCGCGAGGCGTCGCGCGCTGTGCCTGCGGCCCTCGTCGCGGCGGGCATCGGCCTTGAAGCCATGCAGCCGCGCACCGTCAAACTCGAGGACGTCTTCCTCACGCTCACGAAGGGGGAAGTGAGTTGAGCGGCGGCGCGATTGAAGTTGAACCGCCCGCCGGCGCGCCCGAACCGTCCGGCGGCGCGCCCTCGCCGCCGGCCGCGCCCCCAGGGCCGTCGCGATCGCGCCGGCTCGCGTCGCTGCCTTTCAGGATGGCCCGCAGCGCCGTCGGCCTCGTCGCCAGCCCCATCCTCGTCAAGGAACTGACCGTCTCCTCCCGGCGCCGGCGGACCTACTGGCTCCGCGCCACCTACCTCCTTCTGCTCGTCGCCTCGCTGCTCTTCGCGTGGTGGGTGATGGCGCAGGGATCGCTCAGCCAGTCCGCCGCCGAAATGCTCCAGCGGCAGAGCCAGACCGGCCAGGGCCTCTCGCTCACGCTCGGATGGATCCAACTCATCGCGCTGATCCTCGTGGCGCCGATGCTCACCGGGTCGTGCATCAGCGACGAGGTCGAGGACCGCTCCCTCGACGTGCTGCTCATCACGCCGCTCACCGCCGGGCAGATTATCGTCGGCAAGATGCTCAGCCGATTCGTGTACGTGCTTCTGCTCGTCGCGCTCGGCTTCCCGTTGCTGCTGGCGATGCGGACCTACGGCGGCTTCACGTTTGAGCAACTGGTGCGCATCGAAGTGCTCGGCGCGACCACGGCGCTGCTGGGCGCGTCGGTCGGCATGTTCCTGTCCTGCTGGGAGGCGCGGGGCTGGCGGGCCGTGGCGATGGCCTACTTCTGGCTGGGCGTGTGGTGGTTCGCCCTGCCGCTCGTCGTCGTCGCCCTGGCCATGCTGGCGGGGCGCTTGCTCGGCCCATATCTGCCGATGCTGCCGCCGATCCTCCATTCGCTCGATTGGGAGGCGTATCCCTTCCTCATGCTCCACGTGAACCCGGTCCTGACGATGATGCTCGAGACGATGGAGGCGAGCGGAGGGACACCCTTCGCCTGGGCGACCGCCTACGCGTGGATCAGCGTCAACACGGGCAACGTCGTCCTGTCGGCCGTGCTGGTGCTCGTATCGATTCCGCTGCTCCGGCGGGCGGCGAACAAGCGCCTCGGCGCGGGCGACGAGCGCACGGTCCGATGGCTGATGCGCTTCCTGCGCCCGCGCCGGCGCGAGGCGTACGCCGCGGCCGCTCCGCGAGCCGGCGACTCCGCGGCGCCGACGTCAGTGCCGCCCGCGGCGCCGCCTTCAGCGCCGTCCCGGCCGTCCCGCGAAGCGCCCGTCCATGCCGCCCGCGCGGAACTGCCCGTCCCGAAGGTCTGGGACAACGCCGTCCTCTGGCGCGAGATGCGACTGGGCTTCCTTCGCCGGCCGATCGCCGCGGCCTTCATTTCGCTCCTGCTGGTCGTGCTGCTCGTGTGGTACAACATCGAGGGAGAAGTGCGCCGCGACTCCGAGATGCTCATCCCCCTCATCCTCCTCGCCCTGCTCGCCCAACTCGTCATCGCCTGCGTCGTCAGTCCGACGGTCATCGCGTCGGAAAAGCAGGCGCGATCCTGGGAAGTGCTTCTGTGCGCGCCCGTGCGGCCGCTGACTATCCTGTGGAGCAAGGCGGCCGGCTCGATCAAACTGACCTTCATCCCGCTGGCGATCATCCTCCTCGTGATGATCTACTACTCGACGAAGCACTCGGGCCTGCTGCTCGGTTCGGTGCTCGTCGCGGTCTTTTCCGTGGCGTTTTCGACGTTCCTGGCGTGCACGGGCACGGCGCTGAGCCTCCTGTGCCGGCGCAACCTGGGCGCGATGGCGGCCAATCTCGGCCTGGCCATCGGCCTGTGGGGCGTGCTTCCGGCCGGCGTCGGCATTACCTCCGAACTGGCGGGATGGGGCGGCGGCGCCGAACGGGCCGTCGGCGTCACGATGCTCCTCAATCCCTTTTACTGGATCGCGGTCGTCTGCGATCACGTCGGCTCAGCGTCCTACCGCGACGTTCCCTCGTTCCGCCTGGAGTTCTGGGATGAGAACCTCGGCGTCGTCGAGTTTGCGGCGCTCACCGCCCTGGTCGCGGCGGTCACGATCGGGGCCGGCGCGGGGCTGCTCTACGTCTCTTCGCTGTGGTTCAACCGCGTGACCGGCCGGGCGAGTTGAGCCGCGGCCGCGGCGCTGGATTGCACGCCGCGGATCAGCCGTGCGTGTCGATGTGGCGGTAGACCGAGTCGAGGTGGTCGAACCAGCGCTGGAGTTTGCCGGCTTCGGCGGTGTTGCCCTCGCCCTGGCGCTGCAGGTAGTCCAGCCCCTCGCCGAGGTACTTCATGCCGTTGGCGATCTCCCGCTGCATGCGCTCGGCGCTGACGGAGAGGTTCCGCCCGTCGAGCCGGTCGAGGCGCTCGATCTGGCTGTCGATCTTCGCCAGGCGATCGAGCATCTGCGGATTGCCGCCCGTCGAGTCGATTTCCTGCTGGAGGCGGTCGCGCATGGACGTGAGGCGATTGCGCATCGTCTCGACGTCGATCGTGCCCTTGAGGGGAGTGTTCTGGATCTCGATTCCGATGATGGACATCACGTGCCTCCTTCGGGGGCTGCGGCTGGGAGCGCCGGCGTCCATGCCGGCGTCGCTCCGATGGGTGAATGCGGCCCTCCGTGGCCGGTGACGTTCCTTGCGGCCGATGTTCCGCAATCGTCGTGCCAGGCGGCGCTCGCCGCTCACGCCGCGGAAACCCGATTCCCCCGGACCCTCAACTGCAGGTGTTGCGCTCACCGCGCGCAGATGTTGCGCTTCGTCGCAGCGCCCGAGTGCGCCAGGCGGGCAACCTGCGGCTCCCGCTGCAGGCTGCTGCCCCGCGCCGCGAGCCTCAACCCTTCCCCGATCGCCACGCCCGCGCGATCCACAGCAGGCCAAGTGCGCCCGCCGGCGCGACGATGAGCACTTCAGCCGCGCGGTCGACCAGCACGGCCGCGTCGATGTGCTGCGCCAGCGACGCGTCCGCCAGCATCGGCCCCAGCCACGCCACCGCGAATTCGCGCAGGCCGACGCTCCCGACGGGCGAGAGCGATGAGACCATGCTCAGGACGGTGAGGACGACGGCGTCGCGCGGCGTCACCGTCGTGCCGAGGATGGTGATGGCGATGTAGAGCCGACCGCCGTAGGCGATCATGTCCACGAGGCGAAGGAGAATGGCTCCGCCGACGGCCCCGGGCGCGGCGAGAATCTGCGAGGCGCCGCGCCAGCGGCTCTCGAGCAGACGGTGCGACCCGACCCATACCGCCGCCGCCCCTCCCGCCGCCAGCAGCGCGAGCAGGGCCGCTCCCCACCACGCATCCACCGCCGGCCGAAGCAGCGTCGCCCCGAGCACGCACCCGAGCGTCATGAACATCAGCAGCGCAAAGCACGCGTACCACGCGAGCAGCAGCGAGTAGGGCAGGTCGTCCACGCGCCGATGATGCACGAAGCGCAGGGCCACGCCGATGCGCACCGGGCTGTAGTTGACCAGGCTCACCGCCGCATTCACCGCCTGGATCGGCCAGAACCCGAGCGGCGCCGCCGGCCGGATGATCGTCCAGAAGATCGCGCCGTTGGCGAGCACGCTCACGACGGTGCACAGGAGCAGCAAGGCAAACTGCCACCACGCCGCCTCCGTCAGGCCGCTGAACTGCTGGCGCGAGACGGCGCGCTGAGTGACCCACGCAAGCAGGCCGAGGCCGAGGATGAAGCCGACGATCTTGAGCAGCAGGCGCGACCGCGTGCCGGGCAGCATGGCGTCGCGCTTCGCGTCGCCATGCTCAGCGTTTAGAGCCGTTCTGACGCGATTGCCCGCACGGCAGAGCCATGCGAAGCGCCAGGCCAGGCCACCCTCCTGCGCCCCGTCCGGCCGCGATGTTGATTCGCCGCGCTCGTCCATCACCCGTGGTCGTCCTTCGCACCCGATGAGCGCCCCGTGCGGCCGCGCACGCCGCGCCGGATGACGCGCAGCGCCGCCCAGCCGTCCGACCACTTGATCTTCTTTCCCTCTCCGACGCTGCGCGGGTCGTAGGACACAGCGACCTCCTCGACGCGCTCGCCGATCGCCGCGACCGCCGCGGCGACCTCCGGCTCGATGCCGAAGCGATCCTCCGTGAGCATCGGCACGATGCGCCGCAGAACGTCAGCGGTGAAGGCTTTGTAGCCGCACTCCATGTCCGTCACGCGCAGTCCCGTGCGCCAGTTGCTCATCTCGGTGAGCAGGCGGTTGCCGAAGGCGTGCAGGCGCAGGGCCATAGTGGTGGGGCGATAGTGCCGCCCGAAGCGCGTGCCGAAGACGACCCGCGCGCGGCCCTGCGCGATCGGTTCGAGCAGCCGCTGCCAGTCGGCCGGGTTGTACTCGAGGTCGGCGTCCTGCACGAGAATCACATCGGTCGCCGCGGCTGCTTCGAGCGCGGCGGCGAAGCCGGTGCGGATCGCCGCGCCCTTGCCGCGATTGTGGTCGTGATGAAGCGTGATCACCGCAGAGAACGCGGAGGAGGGCAGGGGACCGGCCTTCGCAGCAGAATCAGGACTCTGCTCCGCGATCTCAGCGCTCTCTGCGGTGAAAAGGCTTTCCAGCAAAGCCCGAGTGCCGTCGGTCGACGCGTCGTTGACGAGGATGAGCGACCGCGGCCATCCGGCCGGCAGCGGCGCGGCGGCGACGCGCGCCAGGCACGCCGCCAGCGTCGCCTCCTCGTTGTAGACCGGAATGACAATGTGCAGCCGCGGCAAGGTCGCGTGAGGTTAGGTGAACAGCACAACAGGAGCGAGCGGGTTGCCAACGGGGCTCTCAACCCGCCAGCAGGCGCGGATGCCGTCTGGCTTCCTCAAAATCTTCCACGCGGCGGAATGGCCAGACCGCGCGGAAGATGTGCATCGAATCGCGGAGTTCCTTGGACATCTTCGGCGGGTCCGGAAGCGGGCAGCCGCACCGCTTGGCAAACCAGCCGAGGCAGCCGATGCGCGATTCGCCAGTCTGCAGCCACCAGCCGTCTTCCGCAGGCCATTCGTATGGAAGATCGGAGTGCAGGAAGAGGATCATGCGGGCGACCTCACGCCGCTGCTCATGCGGAAGGCGCTTGCGACCCCGCAATCGGTACGGCCAGATGTCGTGATACAGCAGGTACGCGCCGTCGCAGAACACTCGCTCGACTCCAAGGTCGCGCGTCCGGCCGACTGCTTCACCGACTCGGCTTTCGAAGGCATCCGTCGTCATCAATCCAGCGGCGAAGTGACGGAAGATCTCTGCGAATTGATCTCGGCAGGAGCGATCGATGACACTTGCACGCATTCTTGAGTAAGCCATGACTCACACCTCCACGGCCTCCGCCGCATACCACCGCTCGATCACCGCGCGCCAGTCTGTCGTCGCACGTACGCTTCAGTTCGGCTCAATCCGCGCGGTGCGGAATGGCGTCTTGACGGAATCCTCTCCGCCCGGCCCGCGCCGAATGATGGCCTGGAACACGACGTTTCTCAACGGCGCGTTGGGGGGGACGATGCGCCGCAGCACGGCGGTTCCGTCGGCGTCGGCCACGGCGCTGCCGAAGAGCGTGATCGGTTCGAGCAGGTCGAGGACCATCCCGCCGAGGAGCGGTTGGCCGTGCGCGTGGCCGGCGCCGCCGAGCGAGTGGAGGAAATGCACGGTTTCGCCTGGCTGGGCATGGCGCACCGCCAGCGACACCGGCTCGCCCTGCGTGAGCGGGCCGACGAACAGCCGCGGTCCCTGCTCGAATGTCGTGTTGCGGACAATCGAGAGAAAGCGAGTTCCCACAAGCGCCGCGATGTCCCACTGCCCACTCCAATAGAGGTCGGCCGTTGCGACGCTGACGGCCTTGCCGCGGCCGAGTTCGATCGTCTGTCTCGTGTTGAAACTCCCATTGCCCCGGTTGCGAAAGACGTAGAGATCCGATTGCCCTGCGAAGAGCACCTCCACGTTGCCGTCCAGATCGAGGTCGGAAGTGGTGAGCACGCGCACGCGATAGCCGTAGGCTGATCCGAGTATCGCCGTCTGCGTGATTCGGTCCCCGTCGTTGCGGAATGCGAAGAGTTCCACGGAGTGATAGTGCTCGCCGGTGGCGATGAAGAAGTCGAGGTCGCCGTCGCCGTCCAGGTCGCCCATCGTGATCGCCTGCGGATAGGTGTCCACGCCGTTGCGCCAGGGCAGCGGCCACCGGGCTCGCTGCGAAAAATCGCCCAGGCCGTCGTTGGCGAGGTACACAAGTTCCGAGTCGTAGGTGGAGCCGGAGTCCTGATGCGTGAAGACGACCGCGGCGTCGATGTCTCCGTCGCCGTCGATGTCGCCCAGCACCAGATCCCGCGCTCCGTACCCTGGCTGCGAATGCTCGTAGATGAGTCGCGGCTCGAACTGTCCCCGGCCGCGCGAGAGTCTCGCTTCGATCTGCGGCGCCGGGCCGCTCGGGGGCCCAAGCACAACGGCGATGTCCAGCACGCCGTCCCCATCCAGGTCAGCCAGCCGGAAGCGCCGACCATAGTGGAACGCCGCCTCCAGGACGAACTGCCCGTGAACGCCGTCCCCGCTGTTGTACCAGATTCCGATGCCGTCGGGCTCGCTCCACGCGAGATCGACATGTCCATCGCCGTCCAGATCGCCCGCGGCCAGAGTGAACGTCGCCGTCGGGCGCTCGATGATGAACCGGCGCTCCACGAGGCCGCGATCGAGGTGGAAATAGGCGTAGAGCCGGCTGGGACCGTCGGGGTAGAAGTAGCCGGCGACGGCCGCGTCCATCTTCCCATCGCCGTTCAGATCCCCGAGCGCGATCGCCGCCCCCTCGACCCCGGGAAGTGTGGAGCGATGAGGCGGCGCGAAGCGGAACTGAGCGTGGGCCGGCAGATTGAGAGCGAGCGTGCCGAGGCCCAGGCACGCGAGGGCGCTGCTTCCTGCCTGTTGCCTTGAGGGACGGTTGCGCTTTCGGGACATCAGCCCCTCCTTCCTCCGACAGTCGAGTGTACGGGCGTTGCGGAACCGCCGCAAGAGGGAGCCGCCGAATTCCTAATTTCGATCAACGTGTCCGTTTTGTCGAGTGCGAACTCGCGAAGCCACTTCAGCCGTGGCTTCGCGCCGGACTCACGCCATGACGGGCTCCGCCGCATACCACCGCTCAATCACCGCGCGCCAGTCCGCCGTCGTGTGCACTTTGATGAACTCGTTCTTCACCTGCTCCGCCTGCGGGTGATGGGCGGCGAACCTGATGCCGAACTTGCGCATCATCTTCCCCGCCGCGTTCTCGCCGTGCAGGGCCACTGACAGGGAGAAGTGTTCGAGGAGCACCTCGCGCTGTTCGTCGAGGGTTGGGAGAGTCGGTTCGCTTGCACGGGCTGGAAGCCCACGCTCCACGCTGCTCATGATCTCCCGCGCCTGGCGGAAGATCCACGGATTGCCGATGCAGCCGCGCGCCACGCTCACCGCCTGCACGCCGGTCTCCTCGATCATGCGGAAGATGTCGCCGGCGCTCCAGATGTCGCCCGAGCCGAAGATCACTTTGTCGGGGTGCCGGTTCGTGAGGTCGCGCAGAAACTCCCAACGGCTTGGCCCGTTGTACTTCTGCTCGACCGTGCGCCCGTGCACCGTCGCCCAGCGGTAGCCGAGGTCGTAAAGCGCGATGAAGATGCGTTCGAAGTTGTCGGCCGCTTCGCTGGAATCGTCCGAGCCGCGGCGGAGTTTGACCGTCGTGGGGATGCGATGCGGGACGGCGTCGCGCACCGCCTTGAGCACCTCGATCGCATCGTCAGGGTGCGCGAGGAAATGCCCGCCGCGGCACTTGCGCGCGATCTTGCGCACGGGGCAGGCGAGGTTGACGTCGATCACGTCATAACCCATGCCCGCGAGAAGTCGGCCCGCCGCAGCCATCTCGTGCGGCTCGGTGCCGATGATCTGACCCGCGAGCGGATGATCCTCGGCGCTGGCTGGCACGTTGTCGGCGAGCGCTTCGAGATCGGCCTTGGCCAGGCCCTTGCCGCCCGCCAGGAGGATGCGGTCGAGCAGGGCCTCGGTGATGCAGTAAGGCGCCCCGTGCCGCCGGGCGATCAGTCGCATCGCCGCGTCGGAATACCCCGCGAGACCCGCCTGGAAGAAAGGGGCGTCCATCGCGGGCAGCACCGCTCGGATTCGAGGATCGACTTCAAAGCAGGATCGCATCGTGCAATCGTATGGCGCGGCAGCGTGCGCTGCGCTTCAGCGCCCCGCCACCAGACCCGGGCGCCGGTCCGGAGGGATCGCCGCCTTGGCGCTCGTACGCCTGCCTGTTCCGCCGCGTTGCGCCTGGGCCGCGCCGCAACGAATCGCCCTCACCTCGCCCTACAACTCGCCCGCCTTCGCCGCTCGCCACTCGAAGATGAACCACACTACCCCGCCCACCATGAACAGCCCGAGAATCGTCGGCCAGTACATGCTGCGCTCCTCCGCGAGCACCGCCTGGCGCTCCAATCCGCGGCGATAGACGACGCCGACTTCCTGCGGCGACTCGATGATCCGCTCGAGCCCGTGCACGGTCCGCTCGACCGTGTGCCGCGTCCCTGCGTCGTCGCGGAAGGTGAAGGTCAGGTACTGGCCGTCGTCGTTGTACTTTGACGGTTCGGCGCGGACGACGGTGGCCGTCGCCTCGCGGCCCCAGATCGAGAGTTTCAGTTCCGAGCAGGACTTGAAGAGCGCGACGCCGCAGAGAATGAACAGCCCCAGGCCGATGCGGAACCGCCGCACCTCGCCCGCATTCTCCCCGCCGAGCAGGTGGTCGATGAGCATGATCGGTCACTCCCGGGACGAAAGGTCCGCCAGCCTCCGCTTCACGACGTTCTCCGCCCCGCCGGCGATGATGAGTTCCTGGGCCGTTTCGCTCGGCGAAACGAACGAATAGGCCCGGCCGCCATGCGTGAGGCGCGAGCGGCGGAAGTCGATCGTCACCTCGCCCGCGTCGATGGTCAGCGCCCTGGTCCCCGCGTGCGCCGCGCGCAGGCTCTCGACGAAGTCGGGGCACTCGAAGACGAGGAAGCCGTTGTTGAACGCGTTGCGCTTGTACGTCTCGCTGAAGGACGCGGCGATGATGCAGCGGATGCCGAGCATCACGAGGCAGGTGGCCGCCTGCTCGCGCGACGAGCCGGTGCCGAAGTTGGCGCCGCTGACGATGATGTCGCCCCGGCGCGCCATCGCGGCAAAAGCGGGGTCGTAGTTGCCCATCGACGCCGCGGCCATCTCCTGCGGCGTCACATCATCGCGATAGGTGAGTTTGCCGGAGTAGATGCCGTCGGTGTTCAGGTTGTCGATGGGCAGCCAGAGCGCCCGGCCCGTGGCCGTCTCGGGGAATCCCTCGAGGATCGGCGTCTCCACTTCCGCCCCCGCCGGGGCCGGATGAACCGTGATCGAGAAGCGCGGCCGCACTTCGTCGAAGCGCTGCGGCGCGCAGATGTACCCTGCCGCGGCCGAGGCCGCCACGACCGCCGGGCTGGCGAGATACGCCTGCGCCTCGCGGCTGCCCATGCGGCCCTTGAAGTTGCGATTCGTCGCGCTGATGCCGACTTCGCCGGCTTCGAGCGTGCCCACGCCCAGGCCGATGCACGTTCCGCAGCCCGGCGGCAGCGGATGAGCGCCGGCGTCGATCAGCGCCTTCCACGTGCCGTCATGCTCGGCCTTGCTCTGCACCTCGGCCGACGCGGCGGCGACGTAGAGATCGACGCCGTCCGCCACGGTTCTCCCGCGCAGCACCTTCGCCGCATCGTGCAGGTCCGACAGGCGTGCGTTGACGCAACTGAGCAGATACGCCTTGTGAACCCGGATCCGCTCACGCTCCACCTCGGGCAGCGAGCGCATCACCTTGACGTGGTCCGGCCCGGAGACGTGCGGGATGACGGTGGAGAGATCGAGTGTGAGATCGACGGCCCAGGGCGCCTCGGCATCGGCCGCGAGATCCTGCTCGAACATCGCATCGACATCGGCGCGAGTGTACTTGGGCCGCGCATCGCCGCGCCCTTCGAACACATCCGCTCGGCTGTAGAGGTACTCGCGCAGCGCCTCGTCGGCTGGGAAGATGCCGGCCAGCGCGCCCCACTCCGTGGTCATGTTGGCGATGCTCAAGCGCTCGTCCATCGAGAGGCTCGCCACGCCGTCGCCGGTGAACTCGACGGCCATGTTGAGCACTTCGTCGTTGTTGAAGACGCCGCAGAGCGCGACGATGACGTCCTTGCCGACGACGCCAAGAGGAAGTCTGCCGGTGAGCGTGCAGCGGGCGACGCGCGGCACCTGCCACCACGTCGTGCCGATCGCCCAGATCGACGCCGCGTCGGTGCGCACCACCGGCGTGCCGAGGCAGCACAGCGCGCCGTAGAGATTGGAGTGCGAGTCGCTGCCGACCACCATCGAGCCGGGCGTGACGTAGCCGTACTCGACCATGACCTGGTGGCTGATGCCCGTGCCGGCTGGATAGAAGTCGATGCCGTGCCCGCGCGCAAAGGCTTCGATCTTCGCGTACTTGCCGAGGTTCTCCGGCGAGGTGTTCTGGATGTCGTGGTCGATGGCGAAGACGGGTTGGCGTGGGTCGTGCAGGCGCGGATCAGCGTTTCCCTGCTTGAACATCTCCCGGAACTTGCCCATGACCGCCGACGTGTTGTCGTGCGTCATGACGTGCCTGGGGCGGATCGTGATGATCGCCCCCTGCCGCGCCGCCTGGCCGGGCCGCAGGCCGACGGCGTACCGCGTGGCGATCTTCTCCGTGAGCGTGAGGGGTGTGGGCATGGGGAAGGGTATGACGTTGCCCGAAGGCTTACCGACACACAATCTCACCTGTTCATCTGTCAATTTGCGCGATGATCCGGTCCGCCACCTGCGACAGGTCTGCGCATCGGAACTGCGTATACCGATCCTTCGAGTCCATCTGAATGCTGGAACGCATGATCAGATTCGACTTACCGCGCCGGCAGACGCTCTCGAGTCGATTCATTGGAATAAGCCAAGCGCGTCGCTCAGTCATCGTCGCCGGATCAAGCAGCACAGCAAGCAGCAACGCAGTTCGACTCGATTGGAATGTCGCACAGCGAACCTGAAAGTGAACCGTGTTCGGATGGCGTTTGAGTGTGACCGTTCTCGACTTGATTTGCAAGGGTACGGCACATCCGGTGTGCTTGTCGTGAATCAGAATGTCAATACCGGCATCGTCAGCAAGAGGGCGGTACGGCGACAGCCGACCAGCAGACGCAACCATCAGGCGAGTGGCGACCAGACTCTCCGCCACCGCGCCGATCTGTGTCGATGAAACCGCACCGCTGTAGTCTCTCGGCATTGGACCGACTCCGCGCTCACCCATCGGGATTGTCGAGCAGCGATTGCAGGCGCTCGGCGAGAGGCGCCGGCAATCGCTTCGTCCACGATTGATCGACGAGTCCGACCTCGATGAGGTCGCGCAAGTGCGTGCGGTCCTCATCGCGGAAGGCTGTCAACTTGATCTTCACCAGCGCATCGAGATTGAGAATGCGGAAGTTCTCGCCGCCGCCTGCGTCGATCGACTCCTTGACATCGGGGTTCGCCGCCGGCTCGCCGGGTTTGACGAGTTCACCCGCGAAGACGAGATGCACGGCCTGGCGGGGGCTGGAGGCGGCATCGTCGAGAAACACATCCAGCCCGCGCGCCCGGCGATGGACAAACCCCGCCCCTTCGAGCGCCACCCTGGCCCGGTTGAAGTCGCGGCGCCGGATCATGATGTCCACATCCTGCGTGTTGCGCACGGCAGCGCGATCGACCGTGGCGACCCACGCCGCGACGGCGTTGCCGCCCACCACGGCGTAGTCGATGCCCGCAGTTCGCAGCGCTCCCGCCGCGCGCACCAGCCGCTGTCGAACAAGTTCCACGGCATCCACCATCCGCTGAAGAAGTGTCGAGGAGTTGAATCCGCCAAGAGACATGCCCGATGATAGACGCGCCATCCGTCGCCCCGGGCGCGGGCTGGAAAGCGCAGCGAACCGGCCGCCGTCAACTCACCCGCCGGCCCGCTACGATCGGGCATGACTGATCTGGTTCGACGTCCTCCGCGACTGCCGCTGATCGCTCCGTCGATCCTCTCGGCCGATTTCGGGCGCATGGCCGAGGAGTGCCGGGCGGTGATGGAGGCGGGGGCCGACCTGCTTCATCTCGACGTGATGGACGGGCATTTCGTGCCCAACCTGACGATGGGACCGGACATGTGCGCTGCCGTCCGCCGCCACCTGCCCGACGCCTTCATCGACGTTCATCTCATGGTGACCGATCCCGGCCTCTTCATCGAGCCTTTCGTCCGGGCGGGGGCCAATCACCTGACCTTCCACGTTGAGGCGGTCGATGGAGCGGAAGCGAGCGAACTGGCGCTGCGCATCCGCAACGACGGCGCCACGGCCGGCATCGCCGTCAATCCCCCGACGGACGTTGCCCGCGTCCTGCCGCTCATCGAGCACGTCGATCTCGTGCTGGTGATGAGCGTGAACCCGGGCTACTCGGGACAGTCCTTCATCGCCCCGGTGCTTGAGAAGGTCCGCGTCATCGCGCCTCGGCTGCGGGCGGATCAGCGCCTGGAGATGGACGGCGGGATCGGTCCGCGGGAAGCGGTCGAGTGCCGCGCGGCCGGATGCGATGTCATCGCCGCCGCGTCGAGCATCTTCAGGAAGAGCGACTACCGCGCGGCCATCGACGCGCTTCGCCGCGCCGCAGCGCGTCAGCGCAGTTCCACCGACCAGTAGGCGTTGTCGAGGAACGTCTGCCAGCAGGCGTAGCGGTTGTCGCCCAGGCGCACCGTGATCATCGGGTTGCGCTTCGGCCGCACGGGCCGGCGCACCAGCGTGAGGCTGGCCTGGTCGGGAGTGCGGCCGCCTTTGCGCGCGTTGCAGCCCGTGCAGGCGCAGACGAGGTTCTCCCAGGTGTCCGAGCCGTTCTGGCTCTTGGGAATGATGTGGTCGATGCTCAGTTCGCTCGTGGCGTATGTCCGGCCGCAGTACTGGCACTGGTTGCGGTCGCGCGCGAAGATGTTCTTGCGGTTCAACTTGACCATCTGCTGCGGCAGGCGGTCGTAGCCCAGCAGCCGGATGATCCGGGGCACGGCGATGTCGAAGCGCACCGTCCGCACCCAGTCGTGCTGGTCGCGCTCGAACTGCTGCTGGAGTTGGGCGAGGTCGGTCCAGGTCTGGAAGTCGTAGTTGCAGTACTTGCCGTCCTCGACGCTGATCACCTCGGCGAGGTTCTTGATGAGCAGGCGGAACGCCCGGCGCGCGGAGATGACGCGCACCGCCATGTACAAGCGGTTGAGAACGAGCACCTTGGCGTCCAGAGCGATCGAATGCGCGTGCATTCCCCGGCCCTCCTGAGGCCCTTCGCCGATCCGTCGGCCATGGAGTATACCATGCTCGGGCACAACGTACGAGCCGGCCTGCACTTGCGGCCCGGAGCGATCCGCTTCGGACCCCGGCGCGTCAGCGAATTCGCACCCGACTCGATGGGGGGCGATCATCGTCGCGATCGGCCTTTTTCTCGGCCCGGCGGCGGCGGAAGAAGGCCTTGAGCAGATCGCCCGCTTCCTCGGCCAGCACCCCGGCAATGATCTCGACGCTGTGGTTGAGGCGCCGATCGGAGCACAGGTTGTAGAGGGTGTGAACGGCCCCGGCCTTGGGATCCGTCGCGCCGTAGACCAGGCGGCCCAGGCGCGCCTGCACGATCGCCCCGGCGCACATCGGGCAGGGTTCGAGCGTTACCGCCAGCGAGCAGTCGGAGAGGCGCCACGTCTTGAGGCGCTCCGCCGCGCGCCGGATCGCCATGAGTTCGGCGTGGCCGGTCGGATCGTTCACCGCTTCGCGGAGGTTGTGCGCCTCGGCGATGATCTCGTCGCCCCGGTAGACGACGGCGCCGACGGGGACTTCATCCGCGGCCGCGGAGGTCCGCGCCAGTTCGAGCGCCCGCCGCATCATGCGGAGGTCGCGTTCCGTCGCCCGACCCGAGGTCGGATGCGCGCGCGGCGTGGATCGGAGAATCGTCAAGCGTTTCACCCACCTGCTGAGCGCCCGCAGCGCGGCGGTGGGGAGGACTGCCTCCCGCTTTGGCCCGTTGTGCGCGTGAGTCTCAGACATGGTGGATGATCGGAGGTTGGTCCGAGGTCCTTTGCCGGATATACGTTTTTTCCGGGCGGCACGGGCGGTTTTCCGGGCCGGTCAACTTTATCCGCCCCCGGCCCGCGCGGCCGGAGCGTTATTCGGCCGAAGCGCGCGACCCGGGCATCAGCCACAGCAGGACGATGCTCAGTTCGTAGAGCAGATAGAGAGGCACGAGCAGCGCGATCTGCGATGTAACGTCCGGCGGCGTGAGAATCGCCGCCGCCACCGCGCAGCCGAGCAGCGCATGCTTGCGGTACCGCCGCAGCGACGCCGCGTCCACGATCCCGATCCACCCCATGAGCAGCAGAATGAGCGGCAACTGGAACGCCAGCGCGAACGCCACCGTCATGCTCAGCAGCATGCCGAGGTACGCCTTGATCTCGTACTGCTGCGCGAACCCCGTGTCCACCTGCGCGTCGATGCCGAAGTAGCGCCCCTCTTCGTCCACCGTCCGCAACTGGTTCACCGTCGTGTTGAAGTAGAACTCGCCCGGCCTGAGTTCCGGCGGGTCATAGGGATAGCGGGGGGCCGTGAAGAACTTCTCGATGATCTCAGGCGGCGTCGTTACCCCCTCCGGCGGCGCGAGCGAAGCGATCGGCTGCATCGTTTGGGCAAAGCCGACGAGCATCCGCAGCGTGAGCGGAAAGACGAGGTAGTAGTTGAACGCCACGCCGATCACCAGCAGCGTCACGCTCCCGGGCAGCAGCAGGTAGACGAACTTCTTCTCGCGCTGGTAGAGGCCCGGCTCGATGAAGCGCCACAATTGCCAGAGAATGACCGGCGCGGCGACGAGCACCGCCACGAGCAGGGCGATCTTGAAGTAGGAAACCAGCGGCTCCATCGGGCTGAGCAGTTGCAGGCGCCCGACCAGCCCTGCATCCGTCATCGCCGCCTGGATCGGCCGCAGGAGCCAGGCGAGAATCGGCTTCCCGAAAATCAGCGCTGGAACGGCCAGGGTCAGCGGGGCGACGAGGCAGATGATCAGCCGGCCGCGCAGTTCCTCAAGGTGCTCTCCAAGCGGCATGCGGAACTCTTCGGGGCGCGCGGTCATGGGAGCGAATCATACCCCCGCGTCCGGGAACGCCCGACCGCCCTCGCCGCCATGCAACCGGACCCGGTGATACGATCGAATGGATCGCCGGCGGCCGCGCCGGCGGCCCCTCGCCCGTGCTTTTCTGCCCAGCGGCGCGGCGGCGCGCATCCGGAGGAACGATGCCCGATCGGGGATTGGAAGCACCGGATCACGTGGTGGTCCTGGCCATGCAGGGCGACAACCGGGCACAGAGCGATCTCTGGCGGGCACATCGCCCGTGGCTCGCGGCCGTTCTCCTTTCTCACAAGCCGCGGGAACTGGACATCGAGGACCTCATGCAGGACGTCGCCGTCAAGTTCGTGTCCAAGTTGCACACTCTGCGCGAGGCGCAGTCCTTCCGGCCCTGGCTGCGGCGCATCGCCATCAACATCGCCCGCGAGGCGGCCCGCTCGCTCAAGACCCGCGGCGATCAGACGATCGAAGAGGACGCCTACGTGCAGGAGCGCTTCCCGGAGCCGGAAGTTCGCGGCCAGACGACGGACGAAGCGACCGCCCTGCTCCAGCACGCCATGACGCTTCCCCTCGAGTTCCGCGAACCGCTTCTGCTCCGCTGCGTGCGCGGCCTCTCGTCGGCGCAGATTGCCGAGATGCTCGACCTGCCTCGCACCACCGTCGAGACGCGCCTGAGCCGCGCCCGCAGAATGCTCCGCACCGAGTGGCGGCAGCGTCACGGCTCGGACGGAGGCGAGGAGAACGACACGCCAAGCGAATCCATCGAAACCTCCGGCGCGGCCGCGGCCGCCGCCCAGTCCCGAAGAGGAGTTCATCATGACTGAAGACCTTCGCAACGACGCCGCCAATCCGCCCGCCGACCGGCTCGACGATCTCATCGACGCGATCGTCGACGGCGCCGCCGACGAGGCCGCGTGGAGCGAGTTCCAGTCGCTCGCCGCGACCAGCGCCGAGCCGTGGCGCCGCCTCGCCGAGGCGCAGCGCTGCGCCTCGCTGCTCCAGACCGGCTTCGACGCGGCAGTGGCGCCGGCGCTCGCGGTCCAGTTGCCCCTCGAAGTTCAGACAACCAGCCGCGCGTCCTCGCGCTCGTTTGCCTCCTGGCGGCCGATGCTCGGCTGGGCGGCCGCGCTCGTCATGGGGCTGGCGTGGGCCGGCTCCGTGCTCGTGCCGAGCGCCCAACCTCTCGCCCCCGCGAGCACGTCGCTGCTGGCGCAGTATCTCCAGCAGGCCCACGTCGTTGGCGAACTGCCCGTGCAGATCCGCGGCATCAGCGCCGCCGAGGGTGGCGAAGTCGTCACCTACGTGCGCCGGTTCGTCGAACGCCGGCCGGTCAGCCTCTACGACCTGCAACTCGATGAGAACTCCAATCCGGTCCTGCGCGAAGCGCGGCAGGAGCCGGCCATGCTCGCGAGCCGCTACTGATGCGAGCCCCTTTCGATCCGATTCGTGGGATGGTCAACATGCAAACCAGAATCCAGCGTTCCAACATTTCCTCGAGAAGCAGAGCGCGGGCCTCGTCCGCGCTCGCGATTGCGGCGGCAACAGCCGCGGCGCTCCATATCGCCGCTGCTCCCGCGGCGGCGCAGCGGCGCGGCGGCGAATCCGCTTCGCCCCCCGCCGCGCTCGCGCCCGATCAGTTTGACGCGCAGGCGACCGTCACCGTCCGCCAGGGCGCCGACGGCCAGTACGAGATCAGGATCGGCGACGCCTCGTTCCGCGACGCCAGGTGGGTCGAGATCGAAAGGAAGGCGATCGAAATGCTCCCCGGCCGCACGATCACCTTCGTCGATCCGCAGGGCCAGACGTTGCACGTCTCTCCGCGCGCGATGATCGGCATCCTCCTCGAACCCATCTCCGGCGCGCTCGCTTCGCAACTCAACCTCAATCCGGGCGACGCGCTCGTGGTGACGGAAGTGCAGGAGAACCTCCCCGCGGCAAGAGCGGGTCTGCTCGTCCACGACGTCATCATCGAATGCAACGGCAAGCGGCCGATGACCAACGTCCAGTTCTCCCGCATCATGGCCGCCTCCGTTCCCGGCGACACGGTCAACATCGTGCTCTTCCGCAAGGGCCGGGAGACGGAGGTCGAAGTCCGCGTCGAGCGTTACAACCCGGAGGCGATGGCGTCGGTCCGGAAACCACTCGGGACGGGCCTCTCGCCCGCTGACGTGCTGCAGTGGCTGGCGGAGACCGGCGAGGACCTGCCTGAGGGCATTGCCGTTCCCCACAACGGCGAGCGCCAGCCCGTCGTGAGCCTCGTGGAGCCCCGGGTCCGCGGCGGCGAGATCAGTTCCGAGGCCCTCCGCGCGGAACTTGACGGAATCCGCCGCCAACTGCGTCGTATCGAGGAGGTGCTGAAGGACCTTCTGCTCCTCGAGCAGCAGCGCCAGGCCGAGGCGGCTCGGGCCGTCGGCGGCTGAGCAACTCCCCTGAGCAACGACTTCGAGCGAAAGGATGGATCACTCATGCGACACGCACACGCCCTGACCGGCCTGACCGCCGGCGCGGCCGCTTCTCTCATGACCCTGGCCGCGAGCACGGCTTGCTCCCAGACTCAGCCGGCCCCCTCCGCCGAGAGCGACGCGATCGTCCTCACCTCGCCGCGCGAGGCGCAGGTGCGCACCTACACGCTCACGCAGCCTTCGCCGCAGACCCGGACCTTCGTGGTGACGCGGCAGGCGGGGCAGGATCCCGCCGCCTCCAAGTCTCAGGACATCCGCATCGAGCGCAAAGTGGTGGACGGCAAGGAGGACGTGCGCCTCTGGATCGACGGCAAGGAGATCGAAGTCGAAACGATGGAGGACGTGCAGAAAGCGATCGGCGAGGCCGGCGCCCACGTCGAGGTCGATGTCCAGGTCCTCGACCCGAGGCAGCCGCATCTCTGGCGGCATCTACAGGTGAACCCGCAGGACTTCCAGGTCGAACTTCACGGGGAGATGCCCGGCTTCAAGGGCTTCGAACTGGCGGTCCCGAATCTCGATGTGACCCGGTTGACGGCGCTCAATCCGCCCAAGTCCATGCTCGGCGTTCACCTCGAGCCGATCAGCGACGATCTGCGCGAGTACCTCGAACTGCCGCAGGGCGCGGGCGTGCGCATCGGCGGCGTTGTCGAAGACTCACCCGCCGCCAAGGCCGGCCTCCAGAAAGGCGACATCGTCGTCGCCGTCCAGATCGGCTCGGAAACGCACGACGGCATCGCCATCGACAAGTTCCGCGAGATCGTCGGCCAGGGCGAACCGGGAACGGAAATCTCGATCACCTGCCTCCGCAAGGGCGAGCGCCGCACGGCGTCGGCGACCCTGGCGGAGTGGGACGGCGGGCGGCTCGGGTCGCTCACCGACACGCCGATGCTCTTCGGGCGCCCGGGAGAGGGGATTCAACTTGACGCCCAGCCGCGCCTTTTCCGCAACCTCGGCGAGAACCGCATCATCGAACTCCAGCCGCGGCTGCGCGAGGTTGACAAGAACGTGCAGGATCTTCTCCGGCGAGCCGCTCCCGACCACGGTGAGATGATGCGGATGATGGAAGAGCAACTCAAGCAGATGCAGAAGATTCTCGACGACCTCCGCCTGCGCCACGACGAACTGCGCCAGGAACTCAAGCCGGCGAACGCCTCCGAGGCGTAGTCGCCGCGCCCGAATCGACCTCTTTCCTTCGCCTGCGCCGCCCGCGAGCCGATCCCCCTCGCGGGCGTCGCGGTTTTTTGGACCCTTCCACGACCCGGCCGGGCGGCGGGGACGTGTACAATCCGGCGATGCCGGAGATGATCCAGATCAACTTCAGCCGACGATTCCCCGTCTTTCCGCTCGCGGGGATGTGCCTCCTTCCGCACGCGACGATTCCGCTGCACATCTTCGAGCCGCGCTACGTTCAGATGGTGGGCGAAGCGCTCGACGGTTCGAGCCAGATCGCGATGGCGACGTTCGCCGGCGATCGCTGGAAGCAGGAGTACCACGGCAACCCGCCGATCCGGCCGGTCGTCTGCATCGGCCAGATCGAGCGTTACGAGCGCCTGCCGATGGAGCGCTACAACATCATGCTCCAGGGCATCTGCCGGGCGCGAATCGTCGAGGAGTTCATGCCCGACGAAGGCCGGCCCTATCGCCTCGCCCGCCTCGCCGCGCTCGACGCCAGCCCCGAAACCCACGAGGGTGAACTCGCCGGATGGCGCCGCCGCGTGCAGGAACTGCTCGAGAACGATCCGCTTTCCGGAATGCGCCTCGGCCCGGACGTGCTCAAATGGTTCGAGCGCGAGGACATTCCCTCGCACGTGCTCATCGAGATCATCGGGCACCTGCTCATGACGACCGCGGAAGACGCCGAGCGCCGCTACCGCCTCCTCGCCGAGTCGAACACCCTTGAACGCGCGGAATACACCGAGGCGCAACTGCGCGAACTGGAGCGCCTCGTCTCGCGGGCGCGCACGCAAACCTCCGACTGGCCCAAGGGGTGCAGTTGGAACTGACCGGCCGGCGGCGTTCGAGGTTCAGGCGAAGGCGCCGCCCTGGCGGAGCATGTTGATGCGCCCCTGAAGCGCGCCGCCGGGGCAGAGGGTTGAGCCGAGTTCACGGTGCGTGTGGATGCGCGCCGCCGGGATTCGGTACGTTGACTGGACGCGGCGGACAAAGTCGCGCAGCGCCTCGACCTGGGCGGGCGCGGGACTCTGCCGCTCGAAGTTTCCCAGGCAGACGATGCCGATGTTGCCGGGGTTCTTGTCCTTCACGTGCGCGCCCTGGAACTGGAGCAGCCGACCCTCCCAGATCCGCCCGGCGGGATCGATGATGAAGTGATACCCCACGTCCCCCCAGCCCTGTGTCTGGTGGGCGCGGCGGATGGCGTCGATGCGCGCGGCCGCGTCGCCCTGGCTCGTCGAGAAGAAGGGCGTCATGCCGTCGTGGTGCAGCGTGATGCGGCTGATGCCCGTCAGCGGGTCCATGCGGGCGGGGATCGGGGCGCCGTTCGCCCACGCGCTGCGCGGGATCGCGCCGGCGAAGGTCTGGCTGCCGCCGACGGCGGGCCGAACCGGCGACTCGACCGGCGGCAACTCAATCGGCCGCGGCGCGCCGCTTCCGGCCGGGCGGCCGGCGCTCCATGGAACGCCGGGAAGCGATGTCCGGCTCGACGTGGAAGCGCACCCGGCGAGCAAGCCCAGCCCCCCGAGCAGAAACATCCGACGTGTGGTTCGCGGGTTCACGATGGATTACCTATCGGCACGCCATTTCCGTTTCATGCAGACGATTCGCGCGAAACGAACCAACTCGCACAGCCCTCATTTGACCCGGCGCTATTCGGACCTCAACCAACTCCCCAGACCGCTCGTTTCTTCCGTTCCGGCGGTCGTTACGACAGTTGCTCGGCGTACTTGCCCACCTGCACGACCTGGTCCGTCGGCACCATCGAGATCACATCCCACGGGCACACCTGTGCGCAGAGCGTGCAGCCGATGCACCGAGGCAGATCGATGTGGCAGATCTGCATGACGGACTGGAACTGCGGGCCGGGGAGGGTGTCGATGCAATCCACCGGGCAGACGGAAACGCACGCTTCGCAGCCGGTGCAGAGGTCCTCGTCGAGGATCGCCAGGGTCTTGGGCAGTTTCTTCGCCATGCCCACAAATATAGTCGCCCGGAACGGCGCCGACCCTCTCGCGCCGTTTGAATGCCGCGGAACCGGGCTAAATCCCGCCGCGCGGCTGATCTTCCGCCCGCTGGGGCCGGTTGCGGAGTTCCCGCAGGCGGCGCGTGGCGCGCTCCGCGAACGCGGAGTTCGGATAGTGGGCGGTGATGCGCCGAAACGCGCCCATCGCGGCGTAGCGCTCCCCCAACTGGTCGTAGGAGTGCCCCGTCCAGAAGAGGAGGGCCGGGGCGTGCTCGCTGCGCATCCACCCTTCGATGCTCTGCGCCGCCAGCAGCAGGTCGAGCGCCGGCTGAATCTCCCCGCTTCGCAGGTGGTCGAGCGCCTCGCGCAGCAGCGCATGCACCTGTGCATCGCGCTCCGGATCGGGTTCGATTCGGATGATCCGTGCTTCCGGGCTTGGCGCTTCGCCGCTGAGCGCGGGCGTCCGCAGCGCGTCGCTGCTTCGCAGGCTGGTGTCGAGCAGGCCGCCGGGCGCTGTCGGGTGCCGCGCCGAGGAGGAGCAGCCGACGACCGCCGCCAAGCCCGCGGCCGCCAGAATCCACCCGACGCCCCGGGGGCGCCTCAACCTGTCAGTTCCAGTAGCGATCACTCAGACGCTCCAGACGGCCCGGCAGATCCTGAATCGCGATCGACTCCCGGACGCGCTCCAGTTCCTCCTGATCGACGCTGCCCGTCGTCCACTCGAGAACCGTCCAGGCCCGGTTGACCAGATCGACGGAGTCGGGCGAGTCAAGATCATGGCGGGCCAGCGCGAGCCGTTCGAGTACGTCGTCGCTCGTGAGGGCCTGCTGAACCTTACGCACGTCGCCGAAGGAACTGTCGCCGGCCTGCTCCAGGAACGTCAGCAGGACCGAAGCCTGGTGAAGCACTTCGGCCGTGGCGGGATCGGTGGTGGGGGAGCCGGCCGGGGCCGGTTCACTCATCGCCAGCGTTTCAGCGGGGGCTTCGAACGCCGGCGGCGACTCAACCGCGATGGCCGGGGCGTCGGGCGTCGCCGCCGACGCCAGCGCCAGGTCGCCCAGGGACTCCGCGAGCGCCATCTCCGACTCAACGCCCGCCAGCACTCGCTCGCTCAGGCCCGCGGGAAGAGAGGGGGTGGGCTCGACCGACGCGAGCATCTCAGTCGCATTCACTGCCGGCGCCTCCGGTTCGACCGGCGCCGCGGAATCGACGGGCTGCTCGGCCGGAGCCGACGCGAGAAGCGCCGAAGCGTCATCGAAGAGCCCGCGGGCGAGTTCTTCGCTGCCTACGGGCGGCGCCCAGACGGGCGGCTCGACGGGCGCGGCGTCGCTGACCCCACCCGCCAGCGGAGCGCTGTCGGCGGGCGCGGCAGGCCGCGGCCCCAACCGGCCGGTCGAGAGCGAAACTCCGAAGCCCACCATCACGATTGCGGCGATGGACCACCCGCTCCACGCGGCGAACAACAGCCGCCGACGCCGGTGACTGACCTCCGCTCCATCAACCACGCCGAAGATCTCGGCCCTGATGCGACGCTCCAGTGCCGTCGGCCACGTTTCATGGCGCGCCATTGTCGCGCGGAGCACGTCGTCGGTCTCTTCGGCTTGCTGGAGCAGCGTGCGGCACGGGGCGCACTGCGCGAGGTGCGCCTCGGCGAGATGCGACGCGGCCGCGTCCAGTTCGCCGTCGAGCAGCCCCGAAAGGACCGCCTGCACATCCTGACACTCGTATCGCTCCATGGTCATCACCTCGTCGTCCTTACCCCTGCGCCCGCCTCAGCGGAAAGATGAGCGGGTCGGCATCGGCGTGTTTCAGGTCCGCCTCCATCAGGTCCTTGAGCGCGGCCCGCGCCCGGTTCAATCGACTCATCACCGTCCCGATCGGAATGTCCATCGCCTTGGCGATCTCCTCGTAACTCATTTCGTCGTACACCTTCATCACCAGGATGGCGCGCTTGTCGTCGGGCAGGCGGCCCAGGGCCGCCTCGAGGCGCCGCATGTTGTCCGTCAGGTCGATCTGCCGCTCGGGCGGCTCATCGTGCCTCAGGGCGCGATCTTCGCTGAACTCGGGCAGCGACTCCGTGTTCTTTCGCCGCCGCAGGTGGTTGATCGAGAGGTTGACGACCACCCGCTTGAGCCAACTGGGCACGACCTGCTCCGGCCCATCGGGCGGCGTGTTCCAGAGTTTGACGAACGCCTCCTGGACCACGTCCTCCGCGACGGCGGTATCGCGGCAGATGCCGCGCGCCAAGGCAAGAAGCCGGGGCCCCATCGCCTTCATCAGCCGTCCCAGGTCGTGCTCGGTCAGGGAAAGCGGCATATCACCCAATCAGACGCTTGAGAGCGTTCGGTATTCCACGATTCGTACCCCCACGCGGCGGGGACGCCGCGGCTCGCCGCGAGCCGCCACGTCCTCGTGGCGGATCGCGTCCGACGTTCCAGCGCCCCCGCCCCTCGACGACGCCGCAGCTCGCGTTGAGAGTCTCACGCCAGCAGGATATCGGTCCCAACCCTCGGAAACTGCACGTCCAGCCAGACCGCGTCCTCCCGGATGAGCACCTTCGCCTCGTGCTGGCCCGCCGGCATGAGCAGCACATCTCCGCGATTGAACTCCACATCGACTCCCGCCGGACTGCCCGAAACGATCCCCGACCCTTCCAGCACCACCCATACCGCCGGTCGGTCGTAGGGAATCTCCTGGCCGTACTGCTCGACCATCCGCACTCTCTCGATGGTGAACTGGTCGCACGAGCACACCTTGCTCAGCGTCGTGAAGACGCCGGCAACGTGGGTGCGCCTTTCCGCCTTCGCAAAGTGCGCTGCGCCGATCTCGAAGTTCACGCACGCCATCGCTTCATCGAGGTGCAGGTCGCGGTCCGTGCGGCCCCAGTCGTAGAGGCGGAAGGTCGTATCCCCGGGCGTCTGAACCTCCACCCCGAAGATGCCCGCTCCATACGCGTGACACGTTCCCCCCGGCAGGTACAGGCACTGGCCCGCTTTCACCGGCGTGGCGATGAGGTCATCAACGATGCGCCCCGTCTCGGCGTCGTGTCGCAATTGCCGCGGCGTCACGCCGGGCTTCACGCCTCGGTAGACCACGGCGCCCGGCTCGGCATCAAGCACGAAGAGCGCCTCGGTCTTGCTGCGAACGCCCGGGTTCGCGGCCGCGTACGCCGCGTCGGGATGAACCTGAATGGAGAGGTTCTCGCGCGCATCCAGATACTTGACGAGCAGCGGAAAGCCGCCTTCCGCCGTCGGCCGCAGGTCGCCCAGCAGCGACGCCCCGTCCGCCTCGATCAGGTCGTGAAGCGTGCGGCCCGCCAGCGGACCGTTGGCGACCACGCTCGAACGGCCGGGCAGGTCGACGAGTTCCCACGACTCGCCGATCGGCGTGCTCGCGGAGCCGGGCAGATCGCGGCCCAGCCGGGCGATCTTCCGCCCTCCCCACGGTTTCGGGACGAGGTGCGGCACGAACCTGAGGGGGTAAAAATGCATCGGCAACGACCTTTTCAAGGGAAAACCGCCAACATCTCCGGCATTTCGCGCCAGAATCGGGTATGGTATGGAGGTGCGGCCCGCAGGCCGCGCCGTCCGATTCCGGCCATCCGGACGCGAGACAAGGAGTTCAGCCATGAACACCCGGACCATTCGAAATAGCCTTGCGGCCGCCGGCGCCGCGCTCGCTCTCCTGACCCTCGCGCCAGCCGCGCCGGCGCAGATCATCGTGGATGGGCGGGAGACCGTGACCGTCATTCAGGGCCGGCCCGTTCAGCGCACCTACGCGCAGGTCTATCCGCCGCAGAATCGCGCGCGGCTGATCACGAAGCAGTCCGTCCTCGCCGCCGGCGGGACCATTCCGCCGGTCGAGTATGCGCGCTTTGTGCAGTACGAGCAGCAGCCCCTGACGCCCCCGCCGGGTTCGTACACCAGCCCGCCGCCGACGATCACCGTCGAAGACTTCCGCGTCGATCCCTGGTCGCAGCGGCGCTATCGCAACATGTACTATCCGCGCTCCTCCTACCAACTCGGCGGGCGCTACTGGTATGCGCCGTACTGGTACGGGTACTACGGCTGGTCCTTCCGGCCGTCGCTCTACCGCTTCTCCTACTGCCGGCCGACCTATCGATACTGCGGCTCGTCGAGTTGGCACGGCGGGTCGTTCCTGCGGTACTCCTCATCGTGCGGCCTGTCGCTGCGCGTGCGATTCTGATTCCGACCTTCACGTGGCGAGGACAACCTGATGCTGCAGCGAAATGAGCCGCCGTCCCGTGCGGCCCGGATCTTCGGCGCCCGTCGCGGCTTCACCCTGATCGAACTGCTCGTGGTGATCTCGATCATCTCGCTGCTCATCGCGCTGCTGCTGCCCTCCCTCTCGGCGGCGCGCGACAGTTCCCGCGCCGTGGTCTGCCGCAGCAACATGCGGCAACTCGTCCTCGCCCAGGGCTTCTACGCCGCCGAGGACGCCAAGGGCATCCTCCCGGGAACGTCGACGCATCCGCGCGGTCTGGACTGGTGCGGCGACAACAACAATCCGCGGCAGGGATATCAGCCGCCCTTCAACGGCCCTCCCTACAACGGATTGCTCTGGCCGTTCGTGTCCGGCGTCGTCCTGATCTTCGAGTGCCCCACGGAGAAACGACTGGCCAACCAGCGATTCAGTTACACCATGCCCCACAACATGGGAGGCGCCAAGATCGATCTCCAGTGGCCCTTCTTCTACCGCGAGCAACCCGCACTCGGCGCCAACTCGCCGCTGAGCCAGATTCCCCCGCCGACGCTCATGGAGGAGGATGAGCGCTGGTACAACCAGCAGATCGACGACGGCGCCTGGGCGAACCAGGACCAGATCACCGACCGTCACAAGGGTACCGGCAACATCGGATTCCTCGATGGATCCGTCAATCCCATCCGACCCGCGGAAGGCGGCCAGCCCGATCGGATCGAATCCGGCGACCTCGATGCGTGGGACTTCTTCTTCGCCGTCAAGGGCCGCAAGTACACCATGGGCTCCTGGACGACCCGCTTCGGCTGGGTGAACGATCCGCGCTGAGCGCTCATTCAGGCATCGCCGTGCGAGAGCCGCAACCGAGCCCCACGCGTGAGCACGGGTCTTGGACGTGTGCGCCGGCGATGGCACGCGCCGGATGTGGTCGGCGACCCGCATCACGCGGCGTCGATGTCAATGTGAGCCGAGTACCCCAACTGACGCAGCAGGCTCTGGCAGTCCTCCCACGTCAGGCCGAACGCGCGCACATCGGCGAGTCCGAGCCGGGCCACTGCATCGCGCACCGCCGGCGACTCGAAGTCGCTCTCCAGAATCTGCCGCTCCGCCCAATCGACGAGATGCGCCAGCGCAACCTCCCCGCGAAGGTAAGCGCCAAGTCGATCGGCCACGGTCTCTCGAGTCACTGCCATCGCTCGGATTCTACGCCTTCCGATGCCCTTCATCGACGGGATACTTCTGGTGTACCTCGACGAGTCGCCCTGAGTCGTCGTAGATTTCCTGCCAGAATCGAAGCGTTCGCTCGTCGCGATCGACCTGTTTCAGGTAGCGGGCGCGCCACCCGTGATGGCCGGCGACGTCCAACCAGTAGCAACGGCCGCCGTCGACCAACTCCTCCCAATGCTCGAAATTGCGCTCGTTCTGCTCGCGGGTGGCCGTGCCGTATCGCCTCGGTCACGCTTCGTGCTCGCGGCGTGCGCCTCACGCCACCGCCGCGCAGACCTGTTTCGCCGCGTCGGTGAGGTCCTTGGCGCTGCGCATGGTGGCGATTTCGCCGCGGGCGGCGTCGAGGATGTTCCGCGCCTCGATCACGTTGCTGCCTTCGAGGCGCACGACGAGCGGAACGGTGAAGCCGACCTCCTTGGCGGCGCTGACGATCGCCCGCGCGATCCGGTCGCACTGCATGATCCCGCCGAAGATGTTGACGAGCACGCCCTTGACCTTCTTGTCCGCGAGGATGATGCGGAAGGCCTCGGTGACGGCCTCCTCGGTGGCGCTGCCGCCGACGTCGAGGAAGTTGGCCGGCTCGCCGCCGTGCAGTTTGACGATGTCCATCGTCGCCATCGCCAGGCCGGCCCCGTTCACGAGGCAGCCGATGTTGCCGTCGAGGCTGATGAACGACAGGCCGAACTTCGACGCCCGCATCTCCGCCGGGTCCTCCTCCGTGGGGTCGAAGAGTTCATTGATGTCGTTGTGGCGGAAGAGCGCGTTGTCGTCGAAGTTGAACTTCGCGTCGATCGCCATCACCACTCCGTCCGGGTGCGACTCGGTCGGCGGGGTGACGATGAGCGGGTTGATCTCGGCGAGCGAGCAGTCCTTCTCGACGAACAGCCGCGCGAGATTGAGCATGATCTTCACCGCCTGTCCCACCTGGCTGCCCGTGAAGCCGAGGCGGAACGCCACTTCGCGCGCCTGGTGCGCCTGCATGCCGACGAGCGGGTGCAGCGGCGTCTTGATGATCGCCTGCGGGCGCTCGGCGGCGATCTTCTCAATCTCGACGCCTCCCTCGGCCGACGCGATAAGCGTGTTGGTGTTGCGCGACCGATCGGTGGTGATGGCGAGGTAAAACTCGCGGGCGATGTCCACGCCGGCTGCAATGAGCAGCTTCTTGACCTCAAGCCCTTCGGCGCTGGTCTGCGGGCTGACCATGCGATGGCTGAGCATGAATTTCGCCGCATCCTCCGCTTCCTTCGCGGAGCGGACCAGTTTCACGAACCCCGCCTTGCCGCGCCCCCCCGCGTGGACCTGGGCTTTGACGACGGCGAGTTCAGCGCCCGCCTCGCGGCAGACCTGCTTGTAGATCTCGCCGGCGCGGGTCGCGTCGGTGCAGACCACGCCGGGGGGAACGGGAATGCCGGCGTCGGCGAGGAGTTGACGGGCCTGGTACTCGTGAACCTTCATCGCGCTGGCCTTTCACCTGCTGGAGGGCGAGGCCGGCGCGGACCCGGCTTCGCGGAAAGCGGAAAGTGTAGACGCCCGCCCGGCGGCGTCACGCGCCGCGCACCGACCGGGGCGATCGACCCGATCCGGCCGCGAGGACGGCCTTCGCGATCGCCGCCGCTTGCCCCGATACGTCGCAGCCGATCCAGCGCCGGTTTGATCGCGCCGCCGCGACCAGGGCCGTGCCGCTGCCGCAAAAGAAATCGGCCACGACCCCGCCGGGCGGGCAGCACGCCTCGATGAGCACCTCCAGCAGCGCGAGGGGCTTCTGCGTCGGATAGCCCGTGCGCTCCGCCGCCATGTTGTTGAGCGAGGGGATGTCGAGGACGTCCGTCGCCTTCTTCGTCAGCCCTTTCATCCGGGCGCTCGTGGCGGGCACGCGCGGCGGGCTGAAGTAGTACCCCTCGCCTTTCGCGTAGAACAGAATGTCATCGTGCTTGCGCGCGAAGCGCCGCGGCGAGGAGCCGCCAAGGCCGTACGACCAGACGAGGTGATTCACGAACCGCTCCGGGCCGAAGAGGTCGTCGAGCAGCAGCCGCAGGTGATGGCACGCGCGCCAGTCGCAGTGCAGGAGGATCGAACCGCTCAATCGCAGCACGCGGCGCATCTCGACCAGCCGCGGGCGCATGAAGTCGAGGTAGTCGGCGATACTTGGCCAGGCGTCGGCGTAGGTGGCAGGTCTCTCGCGACACGCCTGGGCCTGGAGCGGCTCCGGGGCAGAGCCGAGCCTTTGCCCCGGCGTGGGGGGTCGGCTTCGATCTTTGCCGCGCTGCGCCCGGCCGGTGTTGAAGGGAGGATCGATGTAGACGAGGTCGATGCACGCCTCGGGCAGGGCGTTCAGCAGATCGAGATTGTCGCAGCAGTGAACAGCGCCGAGCAAGCCGGCGTCAGTGGTGCCCGTGCCCGCCGTGACCGTGGTCGTCATGATGATCCGGCTCCTGCGGCTCGGGGGCCTTGGTGAGCACCGCGATCGAACCGAGCGTCGCCGCGAGGACGAAGAGCACCACCGCGCCCGTCACCACCTTGCCGTACCACGCCGGCGGCTCGTGTACGGCTAGTTTCGCCGCCGACTCCATGCCGGCGTCGTGATGGGCGGCGTCCTCCGCGTGACCATCGCCGTGCTCCCCCTGACCCTCCGAAGGGGGCGCGGCAGCCATGAGCAGACCCGAGACAATCGAAACGGCGGCAAAGCGAATCAAGCGGTGCATGGCGTCAGTATATGCGCCACTGATCGATGGCGTTGTGCCGGCAACGAGCGGGAGGGTGTAGTAGTTGTAGGGTGCGTTGAGGCTTTGCGAAACGCACCGGGATGGACGGTCGCACCGGGCTTGTCCATCAATGGCGCGGCCTGGGCCGAAGTGGTACGTTTCGCAAAGCCTCAACGCACCCTACGGATTACGACGCTACGGCCTCACCGCGTGCCTGCCGATCGAGATGTACGTGAAGCCCAGTTCCGCGAGGTGGGGGCGGCGATACAGGTTGCGCCCGTCGAAGATCAGCGGTCGCCGCAGCGCCGCCCGCATCGCGTCCCAGTCCGGGTTCTTGAACTCGTCCCAGTCCGTGCAGATGACCAGCGCATCGGCCCCGTCGAGGCAGGCGTACATGTCGTCGGCGATCTCCACCTTCGACCCGAGTTCGCGCTTCGTGTTTGCGGCGGCGACGCGGTCAAAGGCGCGCACCTTCCCGCCCTTCTCCGCCACCCAGTTGATCAGCGTGATCGCCGGCGCCTCGCGGATGTCGTCGGTTCGCGGCTTGAACGCCAGGCCCCAGAAGGCGAAGGTCTTGCCCGCCAGATCGCCCTTAAACTCCTCGCTGATCTTGCGGAAGAAGAGCGCCCGCTGCTCCTGATTGACGTCATGCACCGCCTGGAGCAGGCGCGTCGGCACGCCCGCCTGCTTTCCCATCGAGACGCATGCGAGCGTGTCCTTGGGGAAGCACGAGCCGCCGTAGCCCAGCCCGGGATAGAGGAACTGGTTGCCGATGCGGCTGTCCGAGCACATCCCTTCGCGCACGCGGTTGATGTTGGCGCCGTAGGCGTCGCAGAGGCTGGCGATCTCATTGATGAAGGAGATCTTCGTCGCGAGCATGGCGTTGGAGGCGTACTTGACCATCTCGCTGCTCAGGACGTCCATGATGAAGATCGGATTGCCCTGGCGGACGAAAGGGTCGTAGAGGTCCTTCATCATCTCGCCGACTTCCGCAGACTCCACGCCGCACACCACGCGGTCGGGCTTGTTGAAGTCGCTGATCGCATCGCCTTCCTTGAGAAACTCGGGGTTGTTGGCGACGTGGAAGGGGTGGCGGGTCTTGCCGCGAATGAGGTCGCGCACCATGAACGTCGTGCCCACCGGAACCGTGGACTTCACCACCACGGTCTTGGGCCTCTGGTCCGGCCCGAGCGACTCGATCGCCGCGGCGATCGCCTCCGCGGCCGAGCGCACGAACTTGAGATCGGCCCTGCCCTGCGCATCGCTGGGCGTGCCGACGCAGATGAAGATCACCTCCGCCCCGGCGTAGGCCCGCTCGGCGTCGGTCGTGAAGGAAAGCCGGCCCGAGGCGACGTTGCGCTGGATCAGTTCATCGAGGCCGGGCTCATAGATCGGCACCTCGCCGCGATTGAGGCGTTCGATCTTCCCGGCGTCCACGTCGAGGCACGTAACCTTGTTGCCCGTGTTGGAGAAGCAGGTTCCGGTCACCAGTCCGACGTATCCGGTTCCGACCATGGTCAGGCGCATGGGTTGGTCCTTGAGTCTTCTGAAGGCTCGAAATGAGTGGGCTGAAAGCCGATAATCGACGCGGCCGCCCCCCGAGGCGACCGTCGCGGCCAATGCTCCATCGGCTATCCGCTCCGGCGGCTTGCCGCCCGTCGCCCGGCCCGGCGCGCGGCTGCGATTCTAGCCCCGCCGCCTGCGCAGAACCGGCCCGGCGCGACGCGCGCGATCCGCGGCGATCGTCAACGGGCTGCGGCGCAGGGGCTTGCGGCACGAACGCCCGGTTCGCGGGATGAGTCCGTCGCGCCGCGCGTCTTCCTACCATTGCCCCCAACTGACGCGATATCGAAATGCGTGCCGAGCGATCCAACCCGCCGCTTCCCGAAGCGCCCGCGCCTCCCGCGCCGGGCGCCGCGGGGGCGCTGCGCGGACTCGACCGGGCCGTCGAGCGCCTTTCGGCAGCGCTGGGGCGGCCGGTGGCGTGGAGCGCGGCGCCGCCCGGAGACGGAGCCGCCGTCGCCGTCGCCCTTGACGCGGGCGACGGGGCGCGGGGATGGCTCGTCGCCGGCCCGGCCGAGGGCGCCGACCCAGGCGCCCTGCCCGACGAGGCCCTCGCCGACCTCCTCCGCGCTTTCGCCGACCTCGCCGTGCAACTCGAAGACGCGGAGGACCAGTTGGCGCACCGAATCGCCGAACTCCGCGCCGTCTACCAGGTCTCCACCGCCCTGAGCGGCATCGGCGACCTCGAGTCGATCCTTCAGTGCGCCCTGCGCCTGGCGATCGAAGTCATGGATGTCAAGGCCGGCTCGATCCGCCTCTTCAACCCCGCCACCGACGAACTCACCCTCCGCGCCAGCGTCAACCTCAGCGAGCGCTACTTCGCCAAGGGGCCCGTCTTCGCGCACGAGAGCGAACTTGACACGCGCTCGCTGGCCGGCGAGGTCGTCTACGTCGAGGACCTCGCCGCGGACGAGCGCGTGCGCTTCCCCGACCTCGTTGAGGCGGAAGGGCTGCGGAGTTTCCTGAGCACGGGGCTGGTTTTCCGAGGCAAGGCGGTGGGGGTGATGCGCCTCTACACAGGCGAAGTGCGCCGGTTCAGCGACTTCGACCGCAGCCTGTTGCGCGCCGCGGCGCAGCAGGTGGCGACGGCGATCGCCAACGCGAGGCTCCTCGACGAGCAGCGCGCCGCGCGCGAGGTGCGCCGGCAGGTCGATCTCGCCTCCAACGTCCAGCGGCGGATGTTCCCGCAGCGCATGCCCGCGGTCGCCGGCCTCGACATCGCCGCGCGCTGCATTCCCTCGCTCGAACTCGGCGGCGACTTCTTCGACTTCATCGACCTCGGGCGCAACCTCGGCCTGGCGCTGGGCGACGTCGTCGGCAAGGGCGTCCCCGCGGCCCTGCTCATGGCCGGCGTCCGCGCCAGCCTCCGCGCCCACGCCATGGACATCTACGACATCAACGAGATCATGGCCCGCACCAACCGCGCGCTCGTCGAGGACACCCACGAGCACGAGTTCGCCACCGTCTGGTACGGCGTGATCGACTCGCAGACGCTTCGCCTCACCTACACGAGCGCGGGGCACGACCCGCCCTTTGTCTTCCGCCCTTCGCTGCGCGAACATCCCGCCGAAGCGTACCGCGACCTGCGCGCCGGCGGGCCGGTCCTCGGCATCGACCGCGGCGCGGTTTACGAAAAGGGCCTCTTTGACCTGGCCCCCGGCGACGTGCTGGTCATCTACAGCGACGGGCTGATCGACGCCCAGACCTTCGACCGCCAGCGCTACGGCCGCGAGCGCGTCTGCCGCGCCGTCGCCGAGTCCTTCAAACTCTCCGACCAGGTGAGCGCTTCGCTGATCCTCAACCACATCCTTTGGGATGTGCGGCGGTTCGTGGGGCTTCAGCGGCAGTACGACGACATCACCCTCATCGTCGCGCGGGTTCTCGGGCGTGCGGGCGGCGGCGGATGAACGCTCATGGGCGGGCGGCGGCCGCGCCGATCTGACAGGTATGAGCCAGATCGGCGGGCCTATCCAGTCGAGCCTTTCCGGCGCGCTGCCCTCGCAGGAAGCCGCGGGCAAGACCCGCGCCAAGCGCGACCGCGAGAAGGCCGACAGCACCCGCCGCTTCGAAGATGCCGTGGACCTCACCGTCGGCGGCGTCGAGACCGGTGAGGCCGTGCGCAAACTCGACGAGAACGACGAGGGGCACGAGCGGCAGCAGAAGCGCAAGGCCCAGCGCCAGGCGGCGTCGGAGCAGGCCGCACAACGCGCCGCCGCAAGCAGGCCCGACCCCGCCGGCGAGCACATCGACCTGCGCGGGTGATCTCATCCGTTGAGTTGTGCCGCCTTCGACCGAGGCGGTTCATCACTGCCCCGAGACCGTCACATCGAGCACCGCCGACGTGTTTTGCGCCTCGGCCGCCTGGAGGTGCGCGACGCCGAGGGGGAAGTCGTTGGGGACGGTGAAACTCTTCGACGCGTCGCCGTTGGCGTCGGCCGTGCTCGATCCGATGAGTTCGGCCGTGTCGAGATTCAGTGTTACATCGAGGGCGGGGATGTACGCCGATCTGCAGCCGGTCGTCGAGTATTACCAGCGCACCAGGTTGCCCGGCCCCGCGCCCTTGACCGACAAGGTCACGTACGTGCCGCGCATGATCGGCGTGGTCGTCGGCGAGATCGCCAGCGGCATCGACTGGTTGAGGTCCGTCCGCGCGACCCAGGTCTTGCGCGTGGATTCCCCCTCGAACCACATGAGATGGCTCCACATCACGCCGGGATACTCAGGATCCTCATCCATCGCGCTGTAGTCCGCCCAGGGGTTGCTGCCGGCGGGAGACGATTCGCTCTGTTTGAGCAGAAGCGGGGCGCGCAATGCTCCCTCATCGTCGTACCACTTGCGAATCTGCCGGTAGATCGCCGGATGCTGACTCGCTGACGCCTGGTTGTAGGCGATGGCGACATTGCCGTCGTCATCCACATGAATGGCGGGATACCACGCGCTGACCGCGCTGCCGGGGTTGATCGTGCCGTACTGGACGAGTTCGGGAAAATCCTGGCTGACCGGCCAGCCGTTCATGTCGATCTCGTACCAGCGCACTTTGGCGGTCTTGGGTTCCTGGCCGGGGTCGCCGGGGCCGATGGCGTGTGCCGCCCAGATAGATCCGTTCCGGTACACGGGAAACTTGAAATCCCAATGGCAGGTCAATTCGCCGTCCGTTCCGGCGGAGTTGATCTTGATGGGTGCCTTGTTGTAGTCGGAAACCGTCAAGACGAACTCAGAAAGGGAATTCGAAGATGCGTCGAGAGCGTAAAGGCGCACCCAGGTGTTGACCCCGCTCGCCGCGTGTGAGTCCGTGAGGAGGTAAGCGATCGAGGAGGAGGGCTGGGCGTGCATTTTCACGCAGCCGATCGCGCGGAAGTACTGGGTTGTTTCCTGGCCATCCACGGGGTCAATCAGCTTGGCCGCCGGAGTCGGCGTCGTGCCTGCGATGAGGTCAGCCTTGTCCAGCGATGTGATGACGGCATGCTCGCGGCTCTCCGACTGGAGCCTGGCCCAAGTCACATAAACATAGTCCTCGCCGACGCTCATGTTGGGAAAGTCCACCTTGCCCGGCAGGTCAGTGAATTCGTAAAAGTACCAATCGTCGGGATCGAGCGTCGGTTCAGACGTTTTTGAAACGGCCATGGCGATGTCCGGATCCTGCAGATTTCCGCTCATGATGAGAGCAAAGAATCTTGAAGACTCTGAGTCATATCGCACGATCGGATCGCTGAGAGGATCGATCGGAGAAGGAAAGAAGTCGCCATGAACAGCAAAATCTACTTGATTACCTTCCCGATCGAACAACCAGAGTCCCTCGTTTGTCCCTGCAAGAATGTGGCTGCTGCTTACCGCCAGAACGCAGTCCGACCCGCCGGGATTCGTCGATGATTGCGCCTCAAAGCCGAAGTCGAGCGCCGCCCCGCAATCTTGACCCAGCGCGGCAGGTACCATGGTAGTCAGGCTGCCCATGACCACAAACAACGAAGCCGCAGAAAGCACACATTCCATAGGAACCTCGATTTACAGCAACAGACACAGGTGGGCGTTGAACATTCTCGCGATACGGAGTCACGGAATCTCTGCCACATTCGTGATTCTGCAGACTCGGTCCATGGCTTGGAGAAAGCCTCCACATGCAGCCGGCCCAGCAGTCCCTTCCCACGTTGCCAACCCGTTCGGATCTGCCCGTGTACTGCCCACATAGTGAAGCCGACGAACGTTCAGGCCAACCTCGACGCCATAACATTGATGCAACGGTGGAAATGTGTACGAGCCACGCTCAGGCGAGAAGTACAGGTACACAACATCCTCCGGATGCATCCCCTCCGCCAGAGCGCGCATCGGTCCGGGGCACGACCCTTCGAGCGTGAGTACCGGCTGCGCCATCGCCGGCGCAGCCCAAAGCACCGTCGCGCCCAAGCCCCACAGGGCGAGCCTGACTGATCGTCTCGCACTCATGGCTGTCTCCTTTCCGCCCCCCGTCGCTGAAGTTGTACACTGACTCCCCCGCCTCATCCCGGCCGTCCATCAGGGATTTGACCCTGCCTTCGCCCCCTGACGGGTGCAGCCCGTCACTCGATCTGCACGACATTGGTCACCTCACAAAAGTCGCTCATCGCCTGTAGGAAGCCTCCGCATGCAGCGGGTCCGGCGTCGCCGTTGAATCTGGCGATACCGGCCTGATCGGCGCGCGTCGTCCCCACGTGTTGAATTCGTCGGGGGTCCAGGCCGATCTCGACACCATAGCAGGGATGGAAGGGCGGAAACGCATACGACCCGCGATGCGGGGAGAAGTAGAGACGTACTACACCGCGCGGGCTGCTTCCGCTGACTTGCGCAAGCATCCGTCCGGGGCACGATCCTTCGAGCGTCAGCACCGGCTGCGCCAGCGCCGGAGCGCTCCACAGGGCGAGCGCCCCCGCCGCGCACAGGGACCAACGAGTGAAACCGCGTGATCGTCTCGCACTCATGACCATCTCCTTTCCGCCCCCACAACCGAGACTGTGCACCCTCGCCCCCGCCTCACCCCGAGCGTCCATCAGGGGCTTGACCCTGCCTTCGCCTCCTGACGGGTGCAGCCCGTCACTCGATCTGCACGACATTGCTCGTGAGGCAGCCGCCGAGGGGGAATGTAAGCACCTGAAGGTACCCGCCGCAGGCGCGGGAGCGGACGCGGCCCTCGATGATGAGGTTGCCGGACTCGTCAGTGGTTCCCGACGCGACTTCGCGCAGGTTGCGCCGCCCGAGCCCCAGTTCGACGCCCGGACAGTGCTGCCAGAACCAGGGGATTGTCACGCTCCCGGTTTCCGACGCGAAGAGCAGCGAGAGACCGCTGCGCGGACGCGCACCACTGACTTCCGCCCGCATCACTCCCGGACACCTCCCGTCCAGCGACAGCACGGGTTCGTACTGCGCCATCGCCGGCGCGCTCAACATGGGCATGACCCCCGCCGCGATGAGCGCCAGCCCGTGTGAATAATCCGCGTGCATGGCAGTCCCTCCTACGGAACTTGGACGACGTTAGAGATTTGGCAGCGGTTGTCCATCGCCTGCATGAAGCCGCCGCACGCGCGCGGCCCAGCATCGCCCTCCCAAAGCGCCGTGCCGAAGTCATCCGCACGCGTACTCCCGAGGTAGTAGAGCCGATGCACATTAAGCCCGACTTCGACGCCATAGCACATGTGGAACGGAGGAAACTCGTAGAAGCCGCGTTCCGGCGAGAAGTAAAGGTACACGACCGCGCGGGGGTACATCCCTTCAGCCAGAGCGCGCATGGATCCGGGGCACGATCCCTCGACCGTCAACACCGGCTGCGCCAGCGCTGGAGTGGTAAGAAGAGACAGCGACAGCGCCGCGATGAGCGCGACTCCGCGTGAACGGTTCGCATTCATGTCTACTCCCCTTCGTCCTTCACAGGCGAAACCAGCGACGGCCGGCCGCCGCGCATCTCCCCTGTGAAGAGACTACCACATCGATCGCGGATTGGCAACAGGAAACTGAACCGCAAGCCCCGCGCCTTCCAAATACGCTCTCCCGAACCCGCTTTCGGACAGGTTTCGAGGCAGCCGCGCGGCTACGACTGACCCCTTGGCGGTCTCTGCGCTCTGCGGCAAATCGGGTTTCAATCCGTCCGGAGATGCGGGAAGTCGCTTCGCGCAGCCGTTCAGCGCTTGCGCTCAGGGATCACGATCAGTCCGACGAGTCCCTCGCTGTCCTGCACTTCGGCCTTGACGACCGGCTCGGGCAGTTCGGTGCTGAAGATGCCCCCGCCGCGGAACGGCTCCTGGTACTCGTCGAGAAACTCGTAGAGCGAGACTTTGATCGACTCGCCCGGCGGCAGCGAATCAATCCGCCGCAGGTAGCGCTCATTGAGCCAGAGGTCGAAGTCGGCCAGAGGCTGGGTCGTGTGGTTGACGAGTTCGATCTTCGAGCCGTCGCGGAAGACCTGCACGTCAAGGGTGCGGACAATCGCGGCGTCGTAGGGGTAAGGGCGCGGCTGAGTGCCCTCGGTGAGCCGGCCTCTGGTCATGCAGGAGGTCTGCATCGCCGCCGCCGCGAGGCCGATCGCCAGTACCGCCGCCCGTGTTGTCCGCATCGCGCGCTCCTTGCCGCCGCCGTTGAGTTCCGCCGCAATCATTGCCGCGCCTCGACGGCGAGCAAGGCCGCCCCGCCCGCGAGCCGCCGCGGCGCTGAGGGCGCTTCTTCGACCCGTCAGCGCCGCGCTACATCGCCTCGCTCGATTCGATCTGCCGGCGCAGCGCGTGTAGGTCGATGGATTCGATCGGCCGGCCCGTGAAGAGATCGACCTCCGCCAGTTCGCGCTGGTGCGGTGCGCAGCGCGTGACGACGATGGGCAGCCCCTTCTCGCTCAGTTCGAGGCGGTCGAAGCGGCCAAAGCGCGGGCTGTCGGCCGTGCTGAACTCCGGCTCGGGAAAGCCCGCATCCACGAGGCGCTGGGCGAGCATCCCGATGCGCTGGCTGGTGAAGACGCGGATGTAGAGCGTGACGCCCGCGTCGATGTGCCCGCGCGCCGCTCGCCCGAGCAGGTGCGGGTCGCAGTCGTCCAGGGCGTTCATGACCCGCTCGGCCGTCTCCCAGACGTTGACGATGCGGCGGCGGTACGCCTCGGCCCCGATCTCCTGCATCGATAGGCCCTGCACGTGCCGGCGCACCAGCCCCTTGCTCGGCCGCGGCACCTCGACCCATCCCGTCTCCTCGACGGCGCGGCGGATGGCGTCGTCAATCGACTCGACCTTGCCGGAATGCACCAGCCGGGCGGCCTCCTGCGCCAGGAGATCGATCCGTGAATCCGTGGACATGCCTAATTATGGACCCGATCGCGGGGTTTGTCCCCGGAAGGGGCCCAGGGATCAGGGCCGACGCCGCGGCCGCCTCACGCGGCGATAATGCTCCGTCTTGAGTCACGAAGCGAGGCGGACATCCTGGATTGGCGCCTTCACGGCCGCGGTGCTCCATGCCGCCTGCTTCATGCTGGCCTTTCCGCCCTACAACCTCTGGCCGCTCGCGTACGCGGCGCTCGTGCCGGCGGCGCTGCTGGCGTTGCGGACGACGAGCCGCCCCCGCGCCGTCTTGGCCGTGTGGGCCGCCTCGACGCTCTCGTGGCTCTGGATGCAGCGGTGGATGATCGACGTGACGGGTCCGGGCTATGTCCTCCTCGCCCTGGCGCAGGGGTTCTTTCCGGCCCTGTTCGTCTGGCTGCTGGCGAGCCTGCGGCCGCGCGGCGGGCGGCCGGTGGTTCCGGGCCTGACCAACGTCCTTTTCGTTCCGCTGCTGTGGACGGCGACGGAGATGCTCCGCGGCTCGCCGATCTTCCTGAGCGGTTATCCCTGGTTCCTGCTCGCGCATCCGCTCATTGCCCAGCCGGTGCTCTGCCAGTCGGCGGACCTCTTCGGCACGTACTTCGTCAGTTTCGCCGCGGCGACGTTTGCGGGAGTGGTCTGCGACCTGCTCACGCTGCCGCTGTTTCGACACGGCCGCTGCGCGCTCTCGATCCGCGTTTCGCTCGCTGTCTTTCTGCTGGTTCAGACGTTCGTCGCGGGGTACGGTCTGTGGCGGGTGCGCGAGGCGGATGGTCTTGCCGCCGGCGGCGCTGCCTCGGTGCGTGTCGCGGCGGTGCAGACCAATCTGCCCCAGAGCAACAAGCAGGCGTGGACGGTTGAGCAGCAGTTCGCCGACTTCGCCCACTTCGTGGAACTGACCGCTTCGACACTCCTTGCCGCGGCGGATCGGCCCCGGCCCGATCTCATCGTCTGGCCCGAGACGATGGTGCCTGGCGTGGCCCTCAACATCGAAGCCCTGCGCGACACGCTCCGCATCGAGCGCGAAACCGGCCGCGACCTGCGAAGCGTCCGCTACTTCCACGATGCGCTCGCGCAAGTGGCGAGCGAACTCCACACGCCGCTGCTCGTCGGCGGCTCGGCCGCGGATCAGTTGCAGTACGTCGAGGAGACGAACACGAACGCGGACGGCTCGCCGAAGAAGTCGGCCCGCTGGAAGTGGAACGCCCGCTACAACTCCGCGCTCGTCTTCCGCGCCGACGGCACGCTCGACGAGCGCCGCTACGACAAGGTCCACCGCACGCCCTTCGGCGAGGTGATCCCGATCGCGCACCGCTGGCCCGGCGTTCAGCAGTGGCTGCTCAACCTCGGCGCGCGGGGGATGAGTTTCGACCTCGACGCCGGAGCCGGTTTCACGCGACTCGAGATTCCGCTGCCTGGCGGTGAGCCGGCGGCGCTTCTCGTCGGCACGCCGATCTGCTTCGAGTCGACCATGCCCTACGTCTGCCGGGCGCTCGTCCAGCCGCGAGGCGGTCGAAAGGCTGACCTGCTCATCAACCTGACCAACGACGGCTGGTTCGGCTCGCGCGCGGGGGGGCGCGAGCAGCACCTTCAGGTCGGCCGGTTCCGCTGCATCGAGAACCGCGTGCCCATGGTCCGCGCCGCCAACACCGGCATCAGCGCCGCGATCGACTCGGCAGGCAGATTGATTGAATACGGCCCCAATGTTCCCCCGGGGCGCGCGGCGGCCAACGATGAGGGGCTTATGATCGCCGATGTGACGCTGCGTCCCGGTTCGACGCTCTACGCGCGCCTCGGCGACGCCTTTGGTTGGGCGTGCCTGGCGCTCGTGGCGCTGCTGGCGCCTGCGGCATGGATCTCCAGGCGCGGCAAATCCGAAGAGGTGGCATGATGCGCATCAAGTCGGCGGCGGTTCTGGCGGCAATCTGGTTGGGCGGCGCGGTCGGATGCGGGCCCGCGGTCAGTTCCGCGCCGACCCTTCCACCGGGTTACGCCGTGCTCGCCGACGACGTTCAGGAGCAGCGCGAACTGCGCCGCGATGCCGTCGAATACCTCGAGACCATGCGCAAGGACCCGTACGCGCTCTATCGCGCCAACGCGATCGAGGCGCTTCAGGCCGATCCGCGGGCGGGCGAGCAGGCAGCCCGCGAAGGGCTGGAGGATCCGAACCTCGCGGTGCGCTTCGTCTCCGCCTTCGCCATCGGCCTGCACCAGTATTCCGCTTCGGCGCCGCTGGCGCACGCGTTGCTCAGCGACGAGTCTCCCTCGGTCCGCGCCGCCGCCGCGTTCGCGCTCAAGCGCAACGCCGTGGACGTGAATCTCGGGCTGCTGGCGGAGATGCTCCACGGCGAAGATCCGCAGGCGGCGGGGAACGCGGCGCTCGTGCTGGGCGAGATCGGCGACGTGAGCGCGCTGCCGCTGCTCCGCGAGACGATCGAGTTCCGCTCGCCGCGCCTCTCGGTCCAGCAGCAGCGCCTCGTGCAGTTGCAGATCGCCGAAGCGATGGCGAAACTCGGCGACCCCTACGCCGTCGCCCGCATCCGCGCCGAGTTGTACTCCCGCCGCCCGGAGCATGGCGAAGTGATGGCGCTGGCGGCCTCGATGCTCGGCCGGCTCGGCGCGACGCGGACGATCGGCGACCTGCGCAACATCGTCGCCATGTGGAGGCAGTACCGCCACAGCGCCGAGGTTCGCCTTGCCGCCCTCGCCTCGCTCGCCCAACTCGGCGACCCCCAGTCGATCGACCTGGTGCTCGAATACCTCGGCCCAACCTATCGGGATCGGACCAATCCGACCTTCCTGGCCATCCAGAGTCAGGCGGTCTACGCGCTGGGCCAGTACCCCGCGCCGCAGGCCCTGCCGCACCTGGCCCGGGCCTTTGATTCCAGCCCCGAACCGGAGATCCGGCTTCCCGCCGCGGCCGCGATCCTCCGACTGACCGTCGCCCTGGGCGAGGAGGACGCCGAAACGGAAAGAGACGGGACCCGGTTGACACCGGTTGACTTGGAGTGATGATTAGCGTTACCGAATCCGCCGGGATGAATCGGACGGCCCGGGCGGCTTCGGGGACGGATGCCGGAAAGCGAGCGATCGGGCTCGACACCCCGGCGAAGGGAAGTTTCGACGGAAACGCCAGTCGGCCCGCGACGACCCCGCCACGGGGAAGGGGCCGGGTCGGCCAAACACCAGCGCTGTGTGGAGGATCGATCGTTGCACACCCTCACCAAGGTTTTCATCGTGCTCTGGGCCCTGCTTTCGGTCTTCGTCATGGCCCTGGCGGTCCCGCTGGTCATGAACAACGACACGTGGAAGGCGCGGTACCAGAAGGAGAACGGCCTGCGCATCGCGGCCGAGAACTCCGCCAAACTCGCCAGCCGCGACCTTGACCTCGCCAACATCGCCAAGGCGCAGTCGGAGTCGGCCCTCAACAAGATCATCACCGACCTGCGCGAGGAACTCGCCTCCAAGACCACGCAGGTCGCCGACCTGCGCTCCCGCGCCGCCACCCTTCAGCAGGAGAAGGACGCGATCGAGGCGCAGATCAACCGCCTCACCGCCGCGGCCGAGACCAACGCCAACATCATCAAGACGCAGGGCGAGGAGATCACGCGCCGGCGCGATGAGTCGCTGCAACTCATGGCCCGCGCCATCGAACTCGAGGATCAGTTGCGCGACACGCTCAGCCGCCTTGACGTCTCCCTCGCCGCCCAGCGCACCCTCCAGGAACAGATGCAGGAACTGCGCGAGCAACTGGCCGGCGGCGGCGCCGCCCCGAGCCAGGCCGGCGCCGAGGCCGGACCGCCCATCCCTTCGCCTCTCGTCAGCGGCCGCGTCATGAGCGTCGCGCAAGGCGCCGACGGCAACCGCTACGTTGAGGTCAACCTGGGCAGCCGCGACGGCGTCTCCGAGAACATGAAGTTCCTTATCGCGCGCGGCGGCAACTTCCTCGGCAACCTCATCATCACCAAGGTTGAACTCAACCGCGCCGTCGGCTACGTCGAACTCGAGCAGGGCCAGGTGCAGATCAACGACGAGGTGCGCGGCGGACTGCTTTCCCGCCTCTGATTCCCGAACCATTCCGCGCCCTCGTCGCGGGGCGCCTTGCGGAGATCGACCATGTCCCAGTTCAAAGGTTCAGCCCCGCGCCGCGTTTCCGGAGGCGGAAACCTCGACGTCTACACCGTCCTCGCGCTTGCCGGCGTGTTCGCCCTCGTCGTCCTCCTCGCCTCGCTCTGGATGAAGGGCGGCGAACTGGCTTCGGATTCCTCCTCCAAGGCCTCTCCCTGGACGCTGCTGCGGAACTGACGCCTCCGGGCGTAGCCGCCGGCTTCGACGGAGCGCCTCGACAACCTTGATCAACGGCGGGTCGCGGCGCGCGCCGCGGCCCGCTTGCGTTTCTGGGGGGTACGCGAGAGCGATTCCGCGTCAAGCGTATCGCCGCGGCGTGGCATCGATCGCCGCCGCTCCGGGCGGAGATCGATGCGAGCGTGCAAGCGCAGTCGTCCTCCCCTGCCCCTCGCACTGCACTCTCGCCCAGAGCAGCGAGCGTGCAGTGGCACCCGCCATGCTTGATGTGAAACTGCTCCAGGGTTCGGCAGGCCGTCCACCCCTTGAAACGCCGAGGCGGCGGCCTACACTTTGCGTCCGTCAACTCGGTGAAATCGGCCCTCATGATCCGCCCCACGCCGCCGCCCGCTCTGGCGCCGGTCCCGGCGGGCGCCCGAAGCGGTTTCGGGAACCGGGCCTTGGCACTTCTCGGAGCACCCGTACATGGTTCGTCTGCGTCTCAAGCGTTTCGGGCGCCGCCACACGCCTCGCTATCGCCTCAACGCCATGGATTCCCGATCGCCGCGCAACGGCCGCGTCATCGAGGAACTCGGCTGGTTCGATCCGACCCTCAGCGACGAGGCCCGGCAGATCAACTTCGATGCCGACCGCATTCGCTACTGGCTCAGCGTCGGCGCCCAGCCCAGCGAGACGGTGGCGGGGCTGCTCAAGCGCATCGGCGTGGATCCCACGCCGGGGCAGAAGTTCACCCCGGCGGCGCCGGCGGGACAGTGAAGCCCGGCCCTCGGCCCGGGCGCTCGCCCGGCAAGGGGCGGTGAGCGATGCGCATTGATGTGCTGACCCTCTTTCCGGAGATGTTCCCCCCGGTGCTCGGCGCGTCGATCGCGGGTCGGGCTCAGGCGGCAGGCCTCGTCGAATTCAACCTCGTCAACATTCGAGACTACACGGAGAACAAACACAGCAAAGTAGACGATCGCCCCTTCGGAGGCGGCCCGGGCATGGTGATGATGTGCCAGCCGGTGTGGGATGCGGTCCTCGCCGCCGAGGCGCTCGACCCGAGGCCGGCGACGCGGATCCTCCTCACCCCGCAGGGCCGGACCCTCACGCAGGCCATCGTGGCCGACCTGGCCCAGCGGGAGAGGCTCCTGCTCATCGCTGGCCATTACGAAGGCATCGACGAACGGGTGATCGAAGAACTCGAGCCGATGGAACTGAGCATCGGCGACTACGTCCTCAGCGGCGGGGAACTGCCGGCGATGGTGCTCATCGACGTCGTCGTGCGGCTCCTTCCCGGCGCGCTCGGGCACGATCAGTCGGCCGAGCAGGACAGTTTCTCGGTGAGCGCTGGCGGGCGGAGGCTGCTCGACTGCCCGCAGTACACCAGGCCGCGCGAGTGGCGCGGCCGCAGCGTCCCCGACATCCTCCTCAGCGGCGATCACGGCGAGGTGGATCGATGGCGGATGGAACAGAGACGAACGCGGACGGCCGAACGGCGGCCGGACCTGCTTGAAAGGAACGACCCCCCGGACGCCTGAACCGTCCGGTGCTGAACAAGGAATCAGCGGCGCACGATTGCTCCATGACCCGCGGCAACGCTTGCGTCTTCACTTCTTCCTCAGAAGGACACGCCATGAACCAGCAGCAACTCCTCGCCGACGTCATCGGAAAGCAACTCAAGTCCGATCTTCCCGATATCACCATCGGCGACACGATCGACGTGCACCGCCGCATCATCGAGGGCGAGAAGGAGCGCATCCAGGTCTACCAGGGCGTGCTCATCGCCCGCAAGGGCAGCGGGATCAACGAGACGATCACCGTCCGCCGCATCGTCTCCAACGAAGGCGTGGAGATCGTCGTGCCGATCCACTCGCCGCGCATCGCCAAGATCGAACTGGTCCGGCGCGGCGACGCGCGCCGGTCGAAGTTGTACTTCCTCCGCGACCGCGTCGGCAAGAGCCGCCGCCTCCGCGACCAGCGCCGCGGTTTGCAACGCCTCGTCGAAGGTGAAAACGCCGTCAACGGCGAAGCAGTCGCGGCGGCGGAGTGAGCGCGGGAGCGTGTGGCATGGCGTCGCGCCTCGCGCCGCTATGCCGAGTTTGCAAGCGCGATCGAACGTCCCTGGGTGGCATGGCGTCGCGCTTCGCGTCGCTATGCCCTCTCGGCAAACGCGATCGAACGTCCCTGGGTGGCATGGCGTCGCGCTTCGCGTCGCTATGCCCTCTCGGCAAACGCGATCGAACGTCCCTGCCCGCACGGCATGATAAGGCGAATCGGCTGAGATCCACTCGCAGGTCAGTGTCTTGCCGGAAGCTCTGTAAGATCCAATGCCACGGGGCCGGGCGTGCCGTCGCGATGAAAGGCGGCACTTGACCAGTACCACACATGCGGAAAATCGCACAATCCCTCTGCAACCGGGTTGTAATGGATGTAGTCGATTGCCTCCCAGATGTGGGCGGGCGTGATGAGACTCCGGTCATAACCCGCGCCGCGCTGCCAGAAGCGGTGCGTTACCTTGCCCGAAGGCGACCGATCAACGAAGGGACCGAGCGAGTGCGGTGCGTTGACCTTCACCCAGCGGATTGCCCGCCTCGCCACGGAGAGTTTGGTCGATCCAAGGATCGGCCCGACGTCCGGCGAATTGTCGTCAGGCCGCAGGAGCAGATGCACGTGCGTGGGCATGAACACGTACGCCCACACTCGGAACCCATACTTCTCTCTCGCACCGTTGATGGCATTGGCGAGCCATGCACAGGTGCGCGAAGCGCGAAGAAGGGGGCGATTCTGAAAGCACGAGTAGGTCAGATATCGAGCGGTGCCGGGCACGTTGATGCGGCGGAGGCGGCGGCGATGGACAGTTCGGCGAGACCGCTCGTTCATGGTTCATGATAGATCAGCATAGCCGCATGACTCGCCTTCCAGGTCTATCCGGGGTGGCATGGCGTCGCGCTTCGCGTCGCTATGCCCTCTCGGCAAACGCGATCGAACGTCCTTGCCTGCTTGGCATAGCCAGGCGAAGCGCCAGGCCATGCCACCCGACGCCCGGCGCGAAGCACGTTCAGATCTCACTCATCGGCGGACAAGTACAGACCAGATTCCGATCCCCATATGGATTGTCAATCCGCGCCACCGGCGGCCAGAACTTGGCGTCGCGCAGCCACGGCGCCGGGTACGCCGCCTCCTCGCGCGAGTACTGATGCGGCCACTCGTCGGCCGCGACGACGTGGATCGGGTGCGGGGCGTGCTTGAGGGGGTTGTCCGCCCTGTCCGCGCGGCCCTCTTCGATGGCGCGAATCTCGGCGCGGATCTGAATGAGCGCTTCACAGAATCGATCGAGTTCCGCCTTGGACTCGCTCTCGGTCGGCTCGATCATGAGCGTTCCGGGGACGGGGAAACTCATGGTGGGGGCGTGGAAGCCGTAGTCCATGAGGCGCTTGGCGACGTCTTCCACCTTGATTCCCGCTGACTTCTCAAAGGAGCGGAAGTCGAGGATGAACTCGTGTGCGACGTGTCCCCCGATGCCGCTGTAGAGCACGTCGTAGTGTTCCCGGAGGCGATGGGCCATGTAGTTGGCGTTGAGCATCGCCACCTGCGTCGCCTTCCTGAGACCGCCGGCGCCCATGAGGGCGATGTAGACCCAGGAGATGGTGAGAATGCTCGGGCTGCCATAGGGCGCCGCGGCGACGGCGCCGACAGCATGCCCGTTCTCCGCAAGCGGACTCGCCGGCAGAAACGCCGCGAGGTGCCCGGCCACGCCGATCGGCCCCATGCCCGGCCCGCCTCCGCCGTGCGGGATGCAGAAGGTCTTGTGGAGGTTGAGATGACAGACGTCGGCGCCGATGTCCGCCGGCCGGCACAGGCCGACCTGCGCGTTCATGTTCGCCCCGTCCATGTACACCTGTCCGCCGAACTCGTGCACCACGGCGCAAACTTCCTTGACCTTCGGCTCAAAGACGCCGTGCGTCGAGGGATAGGTGATCATCAGCGCGCCGAGGCGGTCGGCGTGCTGCTGCGCCTTGAGCCGCAGGTCGTCGAGGTCGACATTGCCGTGCCGGTCGCACTCGACGGCCACGACGCTGAAGCCCGCGATGACCGCGCTCGCCGGGTTCGTGCCGTGCGCCGAAACGGGAATCAGGCACACGTCGCGATGCCCCTGCCCGCGCGACTCGTGATACGCCCGGATGGCCAGCAGGCCGGCGTACTCGCCCTGCGAGCCCGCGTTGGGCTGGAGCGAAACGGCCGCGAAGCCGGTGATCTCGCCCAGCCAGCGCTCCAGGTCGGCGTAGATTCGCTGATAGCCGCGCATCTGCTCCGCCGGCGCGTAGGGGTGGATGTTGCCGAACTCCGGCCAGGTTACGGGGATCATCTCGCTCGTCGCGTTGAGTTTCATCGTGCACGAGCCGAGCGCGATCATCGAGTGCGCCAGCGAGAGGTCGCGCGACTGGAGTTTGGTGATGTAGCGCAGCATCTCCGTTTCGGAGTGGTGCGTGTTGAAGATCGGGTGGGTGAGGTAGGCGCTGGTTCGCTCGAAGGGGCCGAGGTTGAGCAGCCCGCGTTTCCGCGCTTCGGCGAGCAGCGCTGCGGCGTCGATCTCCACCATCCGCCCCGCCTGGCCCGTCAGCGCGGTGAGAATTCCCTGAATGTCGGGGGGGGACGCGGTCTCATCGAGCGAGATGCCCACCGTGCCGTCGGCGTAGCGCCGCAGGTTGATGCCCAGCGCCTCCGCCGCCGCGTGCACCGCGTGGCTCTTCACGCCCTTGCCGAGGCGGACGCGCAGGGTGTCGAAGACGGGCCCGTCGCCGAGCGTCTCGTGCCCAAGTTGCTCGACGCCGACGATCAGCGCCGCCGTGTGCGCATGCATGCGTTCGGCGATGCGGCGCAGACCGGCGGGCCCGTGGTAGACGGCGTACATCCCGGCCATGATGGCCAGCAGCGCCTGCGCGGTGCAGATGTTGCTCGTCGCCTTCTCGCGCTTGATGTGCTGCTCGCGGGTCTGGATGGCCATGCGCAGCGCCGGCCGGCCCGTCGCGTCGCGCGAGACGCCGATGATCCGCCCCGGCAGACGCCGCACATACTGCTCGCGCGTGGCGATGTAGGCCGCGTGCGGTCCGCCGCCGCCCATCGGAACGCCGAAACGCTGCGTGCTGCCCACCGCGATGTCCGCCCCGAGTTCGCCCGGAGGCTTGAGAAGCGCCAGCGCCAGCGGGTCGGCTGCAACCACGAGCAGCGCGCCGGCGTCATGAGTTGCCTCAGCCAGTTTTGCGTAGTCCTCGATCCGCCCGTCCGTCGTTGGATACTGCACGAGCACGCCGCAGAAGCCGGTCGAATCAAGCCCGTGCGCGACCCCGGTGAAGTCGATCGCGCCGGGATGGCCCACGACGAGTTGCACGCCCATCGACTTCGCCCGCGTGCGCACGACGGCGATGGTCTGCGGATGGCAGTGGTCGGCGACGAAGAAGGCGCGGCGGTCGCCGCCGCTGCCGCCCGCGACGGCGAAGCACATCGCCATCGCCTCCGCCGCCGCCGTCGCCTCATCGAGCAGCGAAGCGCCCGCCAGCGGCAGGCCCGTCAGGTCCGCGATCATCGTCTGAAAGTTGAGCAGCGCCTCGAGGCGCCCCTGCGAGATCTCCGCCTGGTAGGGGGTGTACTGCGTGTACCAGCCGGGGTTCTCCATGATGTTGCGCAGAATTACCGGCGGCGTGATGCAGCCGTGGTAGCCCATCCCGATGAACGAGCGATTGACCTTGTTCTGATCCGCGATGGCGCGCAACTCGGCGAGGAGGTTGAACTCGCTCCGCGCCGCTTCGATCTTCAGCGCCCTCTTCAACTGGATCGACTCGGGCACGATCGCGCTGCTGAGCGCCTCGAGCGAGTCGAAGCCCAGGCTCGACAGCATCGCGTCGATCTCATCGCCGCTCGGGCCGATGTGCCGGTCGGCAAAGGCATCCGTCGGATCGAGTGCGGCACGGCATGATCCGGCAGGCATCTGAGGCTCACTGGGCTTGGTCATGGGAGGTTCAACGGAGAAGGGGCGGGACGAGGCGATGGTCGGCGGCATGGGCGCGAGGATTCCTGTGAGGAAAGAAACCAGCGGCCAAGGGCACCGACCGATCACGGCCCCTCAGCCGGCCGAATCATAGCAGAGGCCCGCGCAAGGCCTTGGAACCGCCCCCTTCGCCACCGCCAGATTCAGGTACTCTCCCGCGATCGGCGAGACGATCGGCCCAGTTGCCGCAACGCTCAGCGTTGTGGGCAGTACCGCTTGACGATCGTCTCACTCGGCGTGGACACATATGATTCCCGCTCCACGCCGCGCCTCCTTGCTCCAACACCACCGGAAGGGTTCACAGGCCATGCTCGATCGGACTCACCGTTTGTCGCGCTCGTTGTCCATTCCCGCTGCCGCGCTTCTGCTTGCGGGCAGTCTCACCCTCGGTTGGGGCGGCCGGGCACTGGCCCAGACTGCCGCCGCCGCGCCGGATAACGCCGCCGCCTCGACGCAAGGCTGGATCGACGCCAATGGCGATGTGGACATGCCGGCGATCCTCAACGCGCTCGACCCGGACGTCCGCGCCTACATCGCTCACATCACCACCCTCGCCAATCCGTTCTTCGAAGGCCGCGCGCCCGGCACGCATGGCAATCGCGTCGCGGCCGACTACATCGAATTCTGGTTCCGCCACTTCGGCCTTCAGCCGGCGTTTCCGGAGTACGACGCCGAGGGCAACGCCGTGGGCGACGGCGCGCTGTGGGTCAGTTACCGACAGCCCTTTGACATGCCCGGCGGCATGGAGGCGATCACCCAGCAACTCGCCTTCGCCGACATCAACGGCACGCGCACGGATCTCGAACCCCTCCGAGAATTCACGGCCCTGGGCGTCGGCGAGGGAGAGGTCAGCGGACCGCTCTCGTTCGTCGGCTACGGCATCGCCGGGGGTCCCGACGGGCAGGATCACTTCGGCGACATCGACCTCACCGGCCGCATCGCCCTCCTTCTCAACTGGGAGCCAAGCGACGCCTCCGGCCGCAGCAAGTGGAACGGCGGGCGCGAGGGCTGGAGCGAGCGGGCCAACCTGCAGACCAAACTGCTCGAGACCGCGCGCCGCGGCGCCGTGGGCATCATCCTCGTCAACCCGCCCGACACGCGCGACGGGCGCACGCACGAACTTCTCGCCGCGTCGGAGTCCTCCTGGCGCCGCGTCGGCGTGCCCGTCGTTCACCTCTCGATTCCCGCGGCGGACCGCCTCCTCTCGCGCATCGGCGCGCGCAGCCTCAGCGCCCACAGGCAGGCCGCCGACGCCGACGACTTCAAGGCGACCCACTACGGCGACCAGACGACCGCGACGATCAAGGTCGAATTGCGGCGCACCCAGAACCCGACCGACAACGTCGGCGGCGTGCTTCGCGGCCACGGCGACCTCAAGGATCAGTGGATCATCATCGGCGCCCACTACGACCACGTCGGCTACGGCTACTTCGGCAGCCTCTCGGGCCGCTCCGCCGTCGGCACGATTCACCCAGGCGCCGACGACAACGGCTCGGGCACGTCGGCCGTCCTCGTCCTCGCGCAGCGCCTCGGCGACGCCTACGCCAAACTGCCTCCCGAAGCCAGCGCCCGCTCGATCCTCTTCATGACCTTCTCGGCCGAAGAGTCGGGATTGAACGGCTCGCGACACTACACGCGCAAGCCCACGCTCACCGCCGACCAGGTGAACATCATGCTCAATCTCGACATGGTGGGGCGCCTGCGCCACAACAGCGTGGAGGTGAGCGGCATCGGCAGCGCCGTCGGCCTGGCCGACCTCGTCAAGCCCGCCTTCGACGCCAGCGGCATGCGCGTCGTCAGCCAGGAGAGCGGCAGCGGCCCGAGCGACCACGCCAGTTTCAACGCCGTGGGCATTCCCGTGCTCTTCTTCTTCACCGGCCTGCACGAGCAGTACCACCGGCCCACGGACGTCGCCTCGCTCATCAACCCCGTCGGCGCGGTGAAGATCGTCCGCCTCGCGCACGAACTGGCGATGCAGTTCGCCACGATGCCGGAGAAACTGGAGTTTCAGCGCACCGGCGGCGGGTTCCGTCTCGACATGCTCGACCAGCCGCCGGGCGAAGGGGCCGACGCCGAGGAGCCGGCCCGGCCGATGGCCCGCTCGCGCGTGCGCCTGGGCATCCAGCCCAATTACAACGCCGAGACGACGGGCGTGCTGCTCGACGGCGTGACGGAGGGCACGCCCGCGGCGGCGGCGGGGCTGAAGGCGGGCGACCTCATCCTCTCCTGGAACGGCGCCCCCGTGACCGACATCCGGGCCCTGATGACCGAACTCGCCAAGCACCAGCCCGGCGACAAGATCACGTTGGGCGTGAAGCGAAACGGCGAGATGATCAAGGTTGAAGTGACCCTCGCCGCCCCGGCGGAGGAGGGGTAGGTCCTACCCGCCACCCCTTCAACGCCGACGCTGCTCGGCAGGCTCGATCGCTGCGCCGTTTCAGCGGCGCTTCTTGCGTTTGACAAGGGTGGCTCTCGTGCCTGACTTGCTTCGGGCGGCAGGAGCGTCCGTGCTCACTCCGCCGCGCGCTTGAGATTGCGCGGCTGGAGCGTTCTGCCCCGCGATCGACTTGAGATGCGAGAAGAAAGGTTCATGAGGTTGGCCCTTCTGATCCCACAGATAGGACCATGTGTACATGTCCTTGAGGTGCCCTTTGGGGAATGAGGAGTAGGCGCCGATGCCCACGCGGGCAGCACACATCGCCTCGAAGATGTCGCTGATGGCCTGCTGCGCGCCGCTCAGATCCGCCGAACCGGCGGGGAATCGAGCCGCACTCCACTCCAGTGAGTGCACGGTAAGATCGGGCCGTCCTTCGCGGTGAAGCGCGCGCCGCAGCCTGGCGAGTTGCTCGGCCGCGTCCTCACCTCCGGCGCAATGCAGATGAAGGTCGACCGCATCGGCATTGGCGATCGACCATCGAATGGCGCGAAGCAAGCCGTCGCGCCGATACTCCCCGACCGAGCCGGGAGAGTGATTCTCTTCGAGCGCGGACAGCCCCGTGAGCGCCGGTCCGATGATGCGGATGTGCGGGGCTTCCGCACGCAGGCGAAGAGCGGCTCTGGTTGCGAAGTCATAGAGCGCATCGGCGTCCGCGGGCTCGATCGTGCCGGGTCCGCCGGCCACCTCGTTGTAGAACTGCACCCAGATGCGGCCTGCCAACTGCCGGGACTCTGGTGTGTTCATCAACTGCGCAAGCGTATCCAGGGCGCGTCGCTCTTCCTCCGCGGTCGGCGTTCGGTCCAGTCGCACGGGGCGGCCTTTGTCCTCGGGATCCGCCCAGCGCAGCGTATAGACGAGACCGAGTTGCTGACCTGAGTACGTGCGCATGTGGCGCCGAATGCTCTCCAGTTTGAGGTCCTGGCGCAAGTCCACAATGGTGCGGAGCCCCGCAGCCGAGACTTCGCTCATGCGCTTCGCATTCCCCAGCCCGTGAATCCATAGCTCGGTTCGATGTGCAGGTTCTTGGGTCAAGGACGCGATGAGCGCTTCCTCCCCGGAATGCGAAGCGCAGCACACCGAACTTGCGTGCCCGAAGATGGCGAGGGTCGATGCGAGCATCAGTGAAGTCGCGCCCGCACGTTGGTTTGTTCTCGGAGCCATGCTCGTCCCTCCCGACAGCGCGGTGCCCTGACGATGCCGCCGCGGCGCGAGGGCATGATCGAGCCAACCGTGTCAGAGAGAAAAGTACGATTCATCTTTACGCGTGCAAGGGCGAAACACGCCAACATCGGCAAGGTGTGACGATTGCAGGACTTGTGCCTGAGTAACGCCCAATCCTCGGGCGACATAGGCGCGATAAGCGCTCCGGTTGCAACCCCGGGTCATTCGATCCTGATCATCTGTCTGCGGCGGGGTGAGATGCACGGCCCACGGAGCGGCGTAGTGACGCTGCGGTCACTTCGTCAATCATCGGAACGCGCGCCGACTTTTGAGGGTGGTCCGGCATGAAGATGGCTCGAGTGTGTGGTCGTTCAACTTCCAGCCGATGGTTTTGCGGTCGATCCGCATCGTCACGGCGCCTCGCCGACCGAGCGCGGCGATTGACCCGATAACGCTCGGCCGCTTCAAGAGCGCGCGAGCGCCCGGAGGGCCGCCGGGTGAATGACTCGATTCCTCAGCCAGGCAGGAACCGCGGTCCCCTCCAGAAGGTCCAGATCCCACGCTGCGGGTCGAGGCTTCGATGGAACCGGCGGAAGGCCGTCGCCGCAGTCGGTCGCCGCCGAGCGTGTCCGTGCCCCCGACTATGCCGTTCCGCCGCGTCGGCTGACTCCCGACGCCCGAGCGCTGGGTTACCGAGTGGCACACTCTCCATGGCCAGCGGGTGGGCGCTCTTCGTCTGCGTTCTCTGGCGGACGTTGGAGGGTGGTGGCCCTCAATTCTGCCAGATCCTCAATGGGCCATCTCGAAACCGAGTCCGACCCTCTCGGGCTGCGTCTTGAGAGTCCGCAGCGCCGCGCTGAGTTGCGCTGCGGCGCGCAAAAAAAGAGGAAAAATCCAACCTGATGGCAGAATCGTGATGACGAAGCAGCGGGCCGCGGGGACACGCGGAGCGTGTTGTCGTCTCCATCGATCGTCGATCGGCCCGGAGTTGGGACCGACGTCCAGCCAGATTCGCGATGCAGCGAAGGCGATCGTCCTCGCATGCGTTTATGCCCGGCCCCCTTTACGTCGATGCCGGAGGTTGGTATGCTAGCAGGCACGCAAAGAGCCACAGCCGATCCCGCTTCGCCCCGGGATCCTGGTGACTCGCTCAGAAGCGTGTGGATCGCATTGGATCCACTCGAGTTCGCAGGCATGTGCCCGTTCGCCGCACTTCAGAACTGCCAGAGAATCCCCCATGAATGCTCCTCAGCAACGAGAATCGGCTCCCATCGGATTCGACGCACAGGGCTGGCCCCTGCCCGAGGTCCGCTCCATGATGATCGACAACTTCGTCCGCTCCTGGACGAGGCACTGGATGGCGATCATCGTCCTCTTCCTCGCCGCCACCGGCCTCGTGCTTTTCGGAACCTGGCTCGTGACGCCCACCTGGGAGGGCCAGGCGACGATGGAGATCCACCCCACCCCGATGCCCCAGATGAGCATCGAGAGCGGGTCCGTGTCCCAGGCCGCTCCTCTGACCGCGGCCCAACTCGTCAAGAATCTCATCGAGCAGACCCGGTCACTGAGTTTCCTGCGCGAGGTCGTCATCCGCTCCGAACTGGACAAGCATCTTCAGGACCGGGCCGATCGGCCGCCGGACCTGCGGACGAGAATCAAGAAGGTCATCGCCAAAGTCGCTTCGCTTCAGTTCCTGCGCGGCCAGTTCAAGGTTGACTACGTCTCCAAGGGCATGGATGAACTGACCTCGACCTGGCTGAGCATCACGCCCACGGAAGGCTCGACGGTCATCCCGATCTACGTGTACGGCGACACGCCGGCGATCACGAAGAAGGTCGGCGACACGATCATGGACCTCCTTCAGGAGCGCACCGACGCCGCCCTCCGCGCCGGCGTTGAGCAACAGGTCACCGTTCTCAACGACCTGATCGAGGACGCTCGCCTCAAGGTCAGCCAGAACGACGTGGCGCTCCAGGAGGCGCGCATGCGTTACGAGTTCTTCGATCCGGAGACCTACGCGCGGCAGGTCCAGGACACCACTCAGTCGCTGCAGAGCGAGAAGAACACGTTCCGTGCTCGAGCGGAGTCCCTCGACGCCGAATTGGCCACGCTGACGGCGAAGATGTCCGAAGTCAAAGAACTCGTCTCGCTCATGGGCGACGTGGAGACCATCAAGGCGACGGAGCAGTCTCTCTCCGCCCGCCTCGAGAAGGACATCGCCGATCTTCGCGCCGACATCGCGGCCAAGTCACTCAGTCAGAGTCCGAACTCTCCGGCGGTCAAGGCTCTGGAGGTCCGCCTCCAGACCATGCTCAAGAGCCTCGAAGACGCCCGGGCGGAGGAGAACCGCGTCCCGCAGCAGTCCACCAACGTCCGCCAGCAGTTAAATCCGCAGCATCAGGCGATTTTCGAGCGATGGCTGGATGCGACGCTGCAACTTGAGGCGCTCAGGACGCGCTTCGCCGCGCTCGACGATGCCATCGCCGCGATGACCACTATGCTGCACCAGGCCGTCAAGGCCGACATCGAACTCAAGCGCCTCCAGCGCGAGTCCATCGCAGATGAGGAGCAACTCAAGCAGTTGACGACGCAGGCGCGACAACTGCAGAACCTCCTCGCCGGTCCGCGGCTCTTCACCGGCGTCGTCTCGCGCACCGAAACGCAGGTGCTCAACGAGCGCAAGAGCGACTATCCCAACATGCTTCTCGCGGCGATTCTGGCGCTGGCCATCGGCGTCTTCGCGGCTCTCGTCCTTCCCATCGCCTACGACTACCTGAACCAGACGCTGCTGACCTCGAGGCAGGTCTCCGCCATCCCGGGAATGCGCGTCGTGGCCGCGGTGCCGCGCGGCGGGTCCGGCAAGATGTTCGCCAGCGCCTGAACCGGACGATTCATGAATCAGCGGCCGCGGGCGCCCCGGTCCCCGCCGCCGGTCGAAACCAAGACCCGAGTGCGAGCACCCGACATGACCACCCAAGCCGCAGCCATTCCGTCCGCGTCCGGCGCCGGTTCATCCGGCTCCAACGCATCGCTGAACACGTCCCATCCTGTGGGCTCGTTCCTCACGCAACTCCTGTCCGCGCCCGCCAACGCCCGCATCGCCATGGCGATCGGCGAACTGGCGACCTCGTGCGAAACCGCGGGGCGAAACGGCAGCGTTGCCGTCGCGATCAGCGCGGTCGAAGCGGATGAGAAGATCGGCCAGACGGCGGCGGCCCTCGCCGCCCTCTGGGGGCGCTGGGGCCGGTCGACGGTTCTCATCGACCTCGCGAGCGGACCCAAGGCGCTCTCCGGTGCGCTGACGGCGTCATCGCCCGATCTCTCGGCCGCGTGTGATGCCGCCGCCTCCGGGCGCCCGCTTACGGACATCGCCCGCCTGCACAGCAGCCTGCCGCGCGCGGGCGCCATCGCCGCGGGCAAGGCGGATGTCCTCGGCCTCATCTCCACGGGTCGCTTGGCGAGTCTCGTGGAAGGCCTCAAGAAGAACCACGACCGGGTTGTCATCGCCGCGCCTCGCATCGCCACCGGCTTCCCGTTCGTCGCGCTGGGCGGCTGTTGCGACCGTCTCGTGCTCGCGCTGGTGCGAGGATCGACGCGCGGCGGACCGGTGCGCGAGGTCGGCGAGCAGGCACTCCGGTCGGGCCTCAGGCCGATTGACGTGATCTGGTTCGACTAGGCGCACGGCGGGGCAGCGGGGGTCTTCTGGCCGCCGCATCCCGCTGACGAATGCCGGCGCGTGCCCGGCTGGCCCGCACGCACCGGCCGCGGACTGCACCTCCAATGCTCACCACGACCACACCGGGACAGAACTGGCGGCAATGGGCGTTCTTCGCCCTGCTGTTCGTTCCCATCTTCGGGCTCATGTTCGTCCTCGGCGTGCTCATCGGCCGTTCCTCCAGCCCCGTCTTTCCGGTCGTGCTCACGGCCGCGATCATCGGAACCATCGGGTCGATCGTCGTGCTCGGGCTCGACTTTCGGATGGGCATCTATCTCATCATGCTGCTGGTCCTCTGGGACCGGATGCAGACCTTCGGCGAGGGCGGCCGAATCAGCGGGACAAAGATCGCCATCGCGCTCACCATCGTTTTTCTGACGGCGGCGATTCTGGCGGATCAACTCAGGGGCTGGTCGCGCAAACTGGGCGATCCGCTCATCATTCTCGGCGTGCTCTACCTGCTCGTCTCCGTGATCGGGATGCCCTTCATGCCGCATCCGGAGATCGGCGTCGAGTTTGTCAACCGGCGCACCAACGTCGTCGCGCTCATGGCGATCCTCATCCTCGCCGTCTCCGACCGCGAGGTCTTTCACCGCTGCGTGCTCTGCATCGTCATCAGCGGAACGCTCGTGGCGTTCGCCACGCTCAGCGAGGTCGCCACGGGAAAGTCAATGCTCGAGCGGCTCGGCAAGTCCGACCCGGAGGCGCAGGTGAACGTGCTCGGCTCCTTCGAGGGGGCGCTTCGCATCGTCGGGCCCTCGGGCGGCTCGACGTTCCACGCCCTGGCCCAGACGCTGCCGGGGACGCTGGCCTTCGGCCTGCTGCTGTATTATCGCGAGTGGTGGAAGAAGGCGCTGCTCACGGTGGCGCTGCTGGTCATTGCCTTCAACATCGTCGGGACGGGTTCGCGCGGCGGCACGCTCGGCTTCGCCGTCGCCGCGCTCATCGTCTTCCTGGCCGGCCCGGTGCGGCACCGCTTTGCGAAACTGGGGCTTGTCGCGATTATCGCCTTTGTCGCCCTGACCATCCTCGCCGCGTCCAACCTCGACGTGGCGGCCCAGCGCGTCGCCAGCCCCGGCACCGCGACCCGCACCATCGAGTATCGCGTGGCCATGTGGCAGATGGCCCTCAACATGTTCCTCGACCATCCCATCGTCGGCGTGGGGACCAACGGCTGGGGAATCTACTACAACATCTACCGCCTGCCCAACGCGCCCGGGACCTATCTCCGCGTCCACAACGCCTTCATGCAGTTGCTCGCAGAGAACGGTCTGCAGGGCGTGCTCGTCTACGTCGGCTTCTACGCCACCGCCGCCGTCAGCGCCTTCAGCGCGGCGCTCGCGACGACGGATCGCCGGCTCAAGTTCGAAGCCACCGCGGTCGCCTCCACGACGTTCGGGTTCTTCTTCTTCGCCGGCACCTCCAACGTGCTCGAGAACGAGTTGTACTTCATTGTCTTTGGACTGTGCGGCGCCGCCTACCATGTCTATCGCCGCGAGCGCCGGGGCGGCGAAATCCCCGCAGAGGATCGCGTCGCGCCCACGCTCGCGCAGATGCGGGCCTACGGTCCCGCGGCCGCGTTCACGCCGACGTCGACGCCGGGGAGCGCGTAGCGTCGCCCGCCAGCCTCTCCACGCCGAAAGAAAACCCCTGGCCTTCGTCGGCACCTCATCGCGGCGCCATGATCCCCAGCCACCACTCGTTCATCTTCATCGGCGGCCTGCATCGCAGCGGCACTTCACTCCTGGCGCGATGCCTCGCCGATCACTCCTCTACCTCAGGGTTCCACGACACCGGCGCGCCCGAGGACGAGGGACAACACCTCCAGACCGTCTTTCCACGCGCCAGCGTCTACGGCGGGCCGGGGAAGTTCGGCTTCGCGCCCGAGATGCACCTCACTGAGACCTCCTCGCTCGTCACCGACGACAATCGCCGGCGCCTGTGGGAGGAGTGGTCTCGCCACTGGGACACTTCGCGCACCCATCTCGTCGAAAAGTCGCCGCCAAACCTCATCAAGGCACGGTTCCTCCAGGCGATGTTCCCCAACTCCTGTTTCGTCTTCATCCTCCGCCATCCGGTCGCGGTCGCGGGCGCGACCAAGAAGTGGAAGCGGCGCACCTCGCTCTCCCGGCTCGTGGAGCATTGGGCCGTCTGCCACGAGATCATGAGGCAGGATTTCCCGCACCTCCGCCGCGCCAAGGTCATTCACTACGAGCATCTCGTCACTCGCCCTGCAGAGGCCCTCGCGGAAACCTTCCGATTTGTGGGACTCGATCCGGTCGAAGTCAGCCGCGAGGTCAAACCCGACGTCAACGAGTCGTACTTCACGCAATGGGAGGCCTGGAAGCGGGAGTTCTTCAACGGCCGCAGCATCCGCAGGGCGGAGCGCACGCTCGACTCGCGGCTGCGGAGTTTCGGCTACAGCCTCGTTGATCTGCGATCCGAGGTCCGAAGCGAATGGGCCGTCGGCTGAGGGAGGTTTACCGCCCGATCTTTGCCCGATGCCCGGCCGATCCTCGCCCGGGCACAGAGTCGGGCACGCCGGCCTCCGGGGTCGGGGCGCTTCCCTATCATGAAGGGATCTCGCAGCGCCTACCGCAGCGGGAAAGGCGAGTCCGATTCCCAGAGGAACGCGACGCAGGATTCTCATGTTCGAGCACGACCGTCCAGCACCTTCTCTGCCGCCCGCCGCCGCCTCGACGGTCGCGCCGCAGCCGCGTCCGCCTCGCCCTGGCCGCTTGCGCCGCACCGCTTCGTATGTGATTGCATCCATGCGCACCCAGCCGCTGCTGACGCTTGCAGCGGGCCTGCTCTGCGTGGTCGTGGGCATCTCGCACCTCTGGGCCACGCGGCCGTCATGGCTCGTGACGGCGGAATTCCGGATTGCCGGCCAGGCGAGCGATCCGGTGCCCGCGTCTCTTCGCATCGAGGTGTCTCCCATTGAGTTGCGCGACCTGCTCGTCTCCGAACCGGTCGTGCAGGGCGTGGCGGCGGCGCTTGAAGAGCAGGCCGATCCGGAGGGCTCCGCCTTCGCCGCCGGTTCGCTTCGACGGCGCGCCATCGACGCCTGGTCCGCCCTCCGCGCCTGGCCGGGACGGCTCGCGGTGGCGCTGGGCGTCGCGGAGCGCTCGACTCCCGAGGTGGACCGGGTCGTTACGGCGCGCGCCGGAGATTGGCGCGAAGACGCCCAGGTCGTTCGTATTCACGTGAGGGCGGCGTCGCCCCGCGCTGCCGAGGCGGCGCCCGAACTGTTGCTCGCCGCAGTGCGCGACCTGCTGAGGCGCGAGGATCGCTCGCGCACCATGGCGCGAATCGAGGAACTTCGCCCCGTGCGCGACGACGCCGCCGAGCGGCTCCGCGCCGCCGCACATGCCGTCACGCAGTATCGACTCGAGATCGGCCGGCACGATCCGGAAGTGAGCGCCAACGACCTTCAGGGGCGCCTCATCGACACCCGCGCCCGGCGGGCGGAACTCGAGACCGACCTCAAGGAGGCCGAGGCGAACCGGCTGGACATCGCCCGACAACTGGAGACCGCCGCCGTCGAGCAGACCACCCGCGTCGTCGTCGAGCAGAACCGCCGCATCCAGGAACTCAAGAACGAGATCAGCACCCTCGAGGGGCGCTACGCCGCCGATCTCGCCGTCAAGACGCCCAAGCACGAGGACATGGTCCGCCTCCGCCTCGAAATCGAGAGCAAGAAGCGAGATCTCAACAACGAGGAGATTCTCGTCATCCGCGAGAAAGTTCAGGAGCCGAGCCTCGAGTACGTCGGCCTCCTCGAGCGCCAGGCGCAGAACAACCGGCAACTCGTCACCCTCGCCGGGCGCGAACTCGGCCTCGCGGAGACCGAGTCGCGCCTCCTCACCGAACTGACCGGCGCCATGCAGGCGGCGCAGCGCATGGAGGAACTCATCAGCGAGCGCGAGGCCGCGGACGCGGCCCTTCGCGTCGTCGACGGCGAGGCGGCGCTGCTCGACTCCCGGCTTTCGAGCGTCATCCCTTTCTCCCATCTCGCGCTCATCGGCCAGCCGCGCGTGGCGAACCCGGACGTGCCGGATGAGCCGAGGGCCGCCGTTCACCTCGCCTGGACGCTTGCAGTGGCGGCGCTGGCCATGCTCCTCCTGCCGACGCTGCGCAGCCTGGTCCGGTCGCGCCTCGTCGCTCCGTGGCAGGTCGAGACCCTTGGCGAAGCGCTGCCCGTTCGACTGGTCGGCGAACTGCCTGGTCCGCTTCAGCGCACGCTGCTGCGACTTCCCGGGCGGCAGGGGAGTTGACCACCGCGATGAACGAATCCCGCGCCATCGTGAACCGCTCGACCCGCGCGCCCGGCGAGCGCGGCGAGGACGGCCGATCGCTCACCCTCTCAAGGCCGCGCTGGCTGTTTCGCCGTCTCGACGCCGCGACGCCTCCGCTGGCCCTCGGAAGGCTCGGGACGTACCTGCGGGAGGTGTGCGCCGAGGATGAGTCGGCCGCGGCGCTTGCCCGTCTCGCGCGCATCGCCACGGAGATTCGCGCCGGCCACGATGGCGAGTCGTTTTCGATCGGCGTGACGTCCGCGGCTCGCCGGGGCAACCGGCAGTCCTACACGGCCGTGACACTCGCCGGACTCTGGGCGCGATGGGAGTACTCGACGATCCTCATCGAAGTCGGCGGGCGCTCCAGTGAGACGGGCCGCCGAATTCGGCGGACGGTTCCATGCATCGCCGACGTGCTTACGGCCATCGAGTGCGGCCAGCATCTTCCCATGCCTCAGCCCATGACCGGCGCCGCGCCGAATCTCGACGCGCTCGCCGGCCTCGGCCGATTCTCGCTGCCTCGCCTCGCGGACGGCGGCCTGCTTGCCGAGTTGAGCGCCGCGCTGTGCGAGCGCTACCAGCGGATCATCTGGTCGCTGCCGAGCGTTGGGCCGCAGTGGAGCGTCTCGATGCTCGCGGGCGTGCTCGATCGCCTCGTCATTTCGGTGGCGCGTGGACGCACGGATCGCGCGACGGTGGAGCGCCTCGCCGCAGACGCCGCCGCCGCCGGCCTCCCTCCCCTTCAACTCATCTGGCACCAGTGAACGACGCCGTGGCGAAGAATGCGATCACGCCGGCGACCGCGCCCCCCGCGCAGACGTCCGCGCCGATCCCGTCGCCCAACTTCCAGGGCAGCGTCGTTCACCTGCTGCTCGGGACGGAAGGGGGAGGGATCATTACCGCGGTCAGCCAGTGGGCCCGCCTGCTCGCAGCCGCTGGCTGGACGATGCACTTCGCGTCGCTGAGCCGCTCGACCGCGACGGACATGCTCAATGCGGCCGGTTACGAGACCCGCGTGCTCAGCGTCAGCCGCATCGGTCGCATGACGCGGTTGTGGCGATCGCTGGCGCCGCTGCGTCCGCGCATCCTTCATTGCCACAATCCCGCGAGCCACCTCATGGCCTGGCGCGCGGCGGGGCGGCTCGGCGCCCGTGTCGTCCGCACCGTTCACGCCGACATGTTCGAGGAGATGCGCGGTTCCCTGCCGGCGTGGAGGATCGCCGCGTGGCGGCTGGCCATGGCTTGGGCGCTGCCGCGATCCGCGAGAGTCGTCATCGTCAGCCCCCACCTCGCCAATCTGCTGCCGGGAATGCGCGAAGGCCGACCCGGCCTTGTCACGCTTCCCAACGGTTACGATCCCGGCGCGATCGACTCCGACGCGTCGGACCTGCCCGCGGCGCTGCGCGAGTGGCTCGGCGAGGCGCCGATGGTCCTCGCGATGGGGCGGCTCGTGCCGGTCAAGAATTTCCCGATGCTCCTTCGCGCCTGGCGGCAAGTGGTCGCGGTTCATCCCGACGCCCGGCTCGTCATCGCGGGCTCCGGGCCGCGGGAAGCCGAATTGCGCGAACTCGCGCGCGACCTGGCGATCGAGGATCGCGTCCGTTTCGTCGGCTGGATCACCGGCGTCGCGCCCTACCTGCGCCGCTGTCGCGCCGTCGCGATCAGCAGCACCAGCGAGTGCTGCCCGATGCTCGTGTTCGAGGCGATGGCGGCGCGGCGCGCCATCGTCGCCACTCGAGTCGGCGGCATCCCATTCCTGGTCGAGGACGGCAGGGAAGGTCTGCTCGTGGCCGACAATGACGCCGAGGCACTCGCTGCGGCGATCGATCGCGTGATTGCTGACCCCCAGTGTGCCCTTCGACTGGGGAAGAACGGCCGCACATCGCTCGAATCCCAATTCACGCATCACGCGGTTGCGCAACACATGGCAGATGTCTATCGAGACGCCGCGGCCGGCGCCATCCGAAGCGTCGCAATGACCGAGGACGGGGTCGGCTCCCAAACGCCCAATTGAGGATCAGGTGAATTCGGCGGGCGGCATCGCATCCGGGCCGCAATTCCGGCCGCTATTGCGCGAAGTGCAGAGTTCGCACCGTGTATGATTCATGTTCGCATGCGAAGTCGCCAACAGTCGAGTCGTTCGCGCCGGATCCCAGACGCCGGCACCTCCCGAACGCGTTTGGGTGTCATGCGCCGTCAGAAGCACGGCGATTCCGCGACACCCATCGCGTCGGCATCCGCGTCGTGGGCGTCATGGCCGCGCGCGAGCGAAGTTCATACCATCCTCAAGAGTCACTTGTGGACCATAGCCTGCTCGATCGGTCGTGGCAGTTCGAAGGAGGAACGCGGGATGGGTGGTTTGAGAATCAGTCTGGCGTGGGTGGCTTCGACCTTCGTGGTTGTCTCCTGCATTGGGGGTGGATCTCGTGCGGATCGCCGGGGCAACGAAACTCAGCCTCCCCCGACGGCGCCCGATCCACAATCGCCCCTGGAGCCTGGGGCGGGTCGTCCGCAGTTGTGGGTGCATGGATTGGGCAATCCGGCCCGCCTGTCCGCGATCTCGGCGAGCGGCGTGCGGATGATCCTCAATGCGCGCAAGGATCTTCAACTTGAGGGAATGCGCCGCCAGATCGCTCAGTACGAGGGTCGAGACCTCGGACTGGTCATCACGCTCCGTTGGCCCGATCCGAAGGAGACAAAGCGACCAATCAGATTTGACGCAGCGCCGACCACCCAGGAGGAGCGTGAGTCGATTGACACCGTGGTTTCGGTGTTGAACTTGGCCGAGTCCAAGCGCATGGCGGGTCGCCTGTGGGTTCAGTTCTTCAACGAAGTCGCCGGCGGGCCCGGCACGATCATGCCCGAACAGGCCGATGGACTGTATGACTTCGCCACGCGCGCCGCGGAGCGCCTCCGTAAGGAAGCCCCTCATGTCAAGATCGTCGGGCCGGGGCTCACTGCACTCGATCCGCTCGAAAGCGCCTCCGAGCCGGGAAGCCCGGGAAACCTGCGCCGCCAGGGCCTGCTGCGCGCCATTCAGTGGTCCGTTGATCATGCCGACGCCGTGGACATTCACCTGCACTGCTCCGGGGGCGAAGAGGCGCGCCGCCAACTCAGCCTGCTTCGCCGCGCCCTGGCGGCCGCCGGAAAGCGCGACATGCCTCTCGTCGTCCTTGAGTGGAGCCCGGCGCGGTTCGCGGCCAGGCGCACCGATCTCGCCGGCGCCCAGGCCGCCATGGCGGACATCTATCGCGCCATGGCCGAGGAGAAAGTGCTGATCGCGGCCTACGCCGCCTTCGCCGACACCGCGCTCAAGGACACCTACGAATGGGCCAATCTCTGGGATGCGCAGGGCCGCCCGCACGAGCCGTTCTATTCGCTCTACAAGACCATCGCGGAGACGGGGCAGCCGCCGGCTGAGTTCGAGCAGGCCGCTCCCCCGGAGGACGAGGAGGGCGAGCCTGAAGCCCCGCCCCGACGCAACCGTCGGCGCGGTTGATTCGGATGAACCGGCGCGGCGGCGCCGCCCGATTGAAGCGTCGCTGAATTGCTGTCGGCCGGATCGCCGTCGCGCAGCGCCGTATCATTCCCGCTCGCATGCCCATCCGCAACTTCTCCATCATTGCCCACATCGACCACGGCAAGTCCACCCTCGCCGACCGCCTCCTCCAGGCCACCAATGCCGTCGCCGATCGCGATGCCCGGGCTCAACTCCTCGACGACATGGACATCGAGCGCGAGCGCGGCATCACCATCAAGGCCTCCGCCGTCACCGTCTTTCACGTCCACAACGGCGAGACCTTCCAACTCAACTTCATCGACACCCCCGGCCACGTCGACTTTCACTATGAGGTCAGCCGGGCCCTGACCGCCTGCGAGGGCGCCCTGCTCGTCGTTGATTCGACCCAAGGGGTCCAGGCCCAGACCGTCGCCAACGCTTACCTCGCCGTCAACAACAACGTCGAACTCATCCCCACCGTCAACAAGATCGATCTCCCCGGCGCCCAGCCGGCCGAGACGGCCATGGAGATCGAGCAGGTGCTCGGTCTGGCGGCCGAAGAGTGCATCAACTGCTCCGCCAAGACCGGCCAGGGCATCGACCAGTTGCTCGCCGCCATCTGCGACCGCCTGCCCCCGCCGCGCCAGCCGGTCATGAAGCAGACCCGCGCGCTCATCTTCGACTCCGTCTACGACGACTACCGCGGCGTCATCGTCTACGTCCGCGTCTTCGACGGGCAACTCAAAACCGGCGACCGCATCCGCATGATGTCCAGCGGCCGCGTCTGGACCATCACCGAACTCGGCCGCTACACCCCCAAGCCCACGAAGATCGATCAACTCACCACCGGCGAGGTCGGCTACTTCATCGCCTCCATCAAGACGCTCGTCGATGTCCGCATCGGCGACACCGTGACGCGCGACGTTGATCCCGCGCCCGAGCCGCTGCCCGGCTACCAGGAGCCTCTGCGCATGGTGTTCTGCGAGTTCTACCCTTCCAGCAGCGGGGAGAAGGGGGCCGAGTTCGAGGCCCTGCGCCAGGCCATCACCCGCCTGCACCTTAACGACGCGTCGTTCACCTACGAGCCGCACCACTCTGACGCGCTGGGCTTCGGATTCCGCTGCGGCTTCCTCGGCATGCTCCACATGGACATCATCCAGGAGCGCCTCGAGCGCGAGGGGGGCGTGGACATCGTCCAGACCCCGCCGACGGTGAGTTACGAGATCGGCCTGCGCGACGACACCACGCTGATGATCAACAACCCCGCCGACCTCCCCGACCTCAGCAACGTCGTCGAGATCCGCGAGCCGATCGTCCGCGTCGAACTCATCTGCCCGACGGAGTTCATCGGCGACATCATGCGCCTGTGCGAGAACCGGCGCGGCGTCTACAAGGACCAGAAGTACCTCTCCGAGACGCGCAACATCCTCGACTACGAACTGCCCCTCGCCGAGATCATCTACGACTTCTACGACCGCCTCAAGTCCATCACCCGCGGCTACGGGACGATGGACTACGAACTGATCGGCTACCGCGCCGACCGGCTCGTCAAGTTGCAGATTCTCGTCAACGGCAAGCCGGTGGACGCCCTGAGCGTCATCTGCCACCGGGACAAGGCCGAGCAGCGCGGCCGGTCACTTCTCGTGAAACTCAAGAAGCAGATCGACCGTCACCAGTTCGAGATTCCCCTCCAGGCCGCGATCGGCGGCAAGATCGTTGCCCGCGAAACGATCAAGGCGGTGCGCAAGAACGTCACCGCCAAGTGCTACGGCGGCGACGTGACGCGCAAGCGCAAACTGCTCGAAAAGCAGAAGGAAGGCAAGAAGCGGATGAAGATGATCGGCAACGTGGAGATCCCGCAGTCAGCCTTCATGAGCGTGCTGGAGACGGAGGATTGAGGGGAGTGGGGGAGTGGATGGTCGCTTCGACGCCGCTCGCAGCTTCGCGGAGTTCGCCTCGATGCCTTGATGTCTTCCCCTATTGCCCAGTGCCTATTGCCAAGTGCCTCTCTATTCAATCCTCGCCACATTGCTCGTAGCGCAGGTTGAAAGGTCGAGCAGTTGCAGGTACCCGCCGCAGGCGCCCGGGCCGGCATTGATGTTCAGACTTCCCGAACCGTTCGGGTCGGAGGTGCCTGCAAACACCAACTGAAGATGGTCCGTACCGAGCATCAAGAGCGTGCCCGCACAGTAAATGCCATCGGGTATGCGAAGCAACGCCTGTTCGCGGGCGTACAAGAGGACAACGCGTCCCTCGGGCCTTGCTCGAGACCACTGGATGGTCGCGGCCCCACCGCTGGGGCATGAAGTCGTCGCCGAGACCATCGGCTCAGGTCCGAGGCGCGTGAGGAACGCGTCGTACGATCCGCCGTGAAACTCGTTGACTCGGCCGCGGAATGCCGGAGACGACGTCACGCCGACCGTGTAGATGACTTCATCCGCGGCAAGGATGGGTCGTTTTGCGTCGTCCTGGTTCTTTCCACCGATGAACTTCATCCACTCCTGCCGAGCGTCCGGTCCGACGATTGCAACAAAGCCGTCCCATGCACCGCCAAGTCGGTTGTTCCATCGACCCCGGAAATTCCACGAATCGGCTCCACCTGCAACAATTGTCCGCCCACGACAGTCTGTTGCAATACCATTGGACCAGTCGTCGCCACCTCCTCCAAGATAGATCGTCCATGCGAGCTCGCCGCCTGACTCAATGCTCGTCAGAAATGCATCGTTGCGCCCCCCGCCGAACTCGTTTACGTGACCTGTGAAGTCCGGCGAGTCCGTCCATCCGCCAATCCGTACGCCGCCAGCGGGAGGGAGAGCGACTCCGGAACCCGCGTCGCGCCCGGAACCGCCCAGATAAGACATGGATCCGGCTACGCCTTGGGATGACACGCTCGTGAGGAAACCATCGGTGATGCCTCCGAAGTACGAATTGACGCGATGCTCAAAGTCGACTGAACCTGTGCTGCCCGTAAGGACGGCCCCACTCTGACTATCCAAAGTGATCGCGCGAACAGTCTCGGATGCACTACCGCCGAGATAGATCGACCAGTCAGTCTGACCGCTCGGGCTCAGCACTGATACAAAGGCGTCCGTATCGCCTCCATGATGTTCATTGAGACGTGACTCCAAGTTCGGAGAGCCTGTGCTTCCCGCGATCCAGATTCTGTCGCGTTGATCCACGGCGACCGCGTTGGCCGAATCGCTCGCACTACCGCCGACGAATGCGGACCATTCGATCTGGCCCCCCGGCGATACGACGGCCAAAAAGCCGTCCCACGACCCGCCGCGATAGGTATTAATGGCTCGGGCAAACGTGCGAGACCAGGTGAAGCCCACCACCAGCGCCCGTCCAGCCGAGTCTACCGCCAGCGCTTGTCCGTAATCATCCAATTCGCCCCCGACGTAGGACATCCAGAGCACTTCCCCCGTCGGGAGCATGCGCAGGATGAACGTGTCGTCGGGACCGTAGTGCGGGCCGATGCGATGTTCGAAGTCAAAGGAGGAGGTTGTGCCCGAGACCAGTACATCCCCGTTCGGAGCGATTGCTAATCCATCCGCATCCTCGCTGCCGCTTCCGCCCAAGTACACCATCCACTCCACATCCGGATCGATGATGAGTTCGCGCGTGGGATCGACCGGATCGTCGAGGGCGAAGCGGTAGGTTGCGTCATCGACGAGTTCAAAGCGCGCGGGGATGGTGTCACTGGTGGCACGGGCGTCTCGCCCGTCGTCTGCCGCCCAACCACCATCAAGGTGAACGGCCGGGACGGCCGTTCCACCAGTTACGGCCGTTCCACCACTCAACCGCGATTCAACATCCTCCTGCCACACAAGCGGCGCTGAATCCATCAGTGTGCCGAAACTCGTCGCGATGCGCAGGTCGCCGCTTTCATCAACGCACAGCGAGTCAATGCCGTCGTACGCGATGCGGATCTGATTCCAGTCCGCGCCCGGCGCGACGTGGAACTCGTACTTGAGGACGCCGTCGTCGTTGCCGGCGATAGTGAGGTCCACGCCGTCGTAGAGGTTCTCGTAGATGATCGCGCCGAACGACGGCACGTTGCTCGCCCACCGGCTCTCATCATCGCCGATGTAGTAGTTGAACTTCGCCGCCTGCGGCTGCGCGCCGCGCGGCGTCGCGGGATTGCTGCCCGGAAACGTCACGGTGAGAGTGAGGTGTTCGAACTCCACGGACTTGCCGGACGAGCCGCGCC
>WYBR01000097.1 GCA_011525805.1 Vicinamibacteraceae bacterium | reverse complement strand
GCTCCGCGGCCGTCTCCCCCGCCTGGCTGCTGTGTGCTTCATCGACGATGACGGCGTATCGCCGCTCTGGCAGGTCACCGATCTTGTCCGTAACGAACGGAAACTTCTGAAGCGTCGTGATGATGATCGGCACGCCGGTCTTGAGAGCCTCTGCCAACTGCGTCGAGTTCTCGTCGATCTTCTGGACAACGCCATGCTTGTGCTCGAACTGATAGATCGTCTCCTGCAACTGCTGGTCGAGCACAACTCGATCGGTGATGACCACCACTGAGTGGAAAACCTTCTCATCCCGGTCGTTGTGCAGGCTGGCTAGGCGGTGCGCCAGCCAGCCGATCGAGTTGCTCTTCCCGCTCCCGGCTGAGTGCTGGATCAGGTAATTGTTCCCGGCGCCTTTGGCGCGAGCATGCATTTCCATCCGCCGCACCGCGTTCAACTGGTGATACCGCGGGAAGATCATCCGCTCCTTGCGAATGCGTCGGCCCCCGATGCGCCGCTCTTCCGTCTGGAGGTGCAGAAATCGCGCCACGATGTCCAGCATCGAGTCCCGTTGCCACACTTCCTCCCACAGATACGACGTCTTGTGCCCAGCGGGATTGTCCGGGTTGCCGGCGCCGTTCCCATCCCCCCGATTGAATGGCAGGAACGCCGTCTCTCGGCCCTTGAGTTGCGTGGTCATGAACACCAGGTCAGGATCGACGGCGAAGTGCACGAGCGATCGCTTCTTGAACTGGAACACCAGCTCCCGCGGGTCGCGGTCGTTCATGTACTGCCGCTTGGCATCCTCAACCGTCTGCCCGGACATCGGGTTCTTCAGCTCGGCCGTGACGATCGGCAGCCCGTTGAGCGTGATCATCAGATCGATTGACTTCTCGCTGTCAGGGCAGAAATGCACCTGGCGCGTGACTGTGAGCCGATTCGTGCCGTAGAGCCGCTGAGTATCAGGGTTGAGCCCGTGCGACGGTCTGAAGAACGCAGCGTCGATCTGCTTCCCATAGCACTTGAAGCCGTGCCGCAGGACGTCCAGGCACCCACGGGAATCAAGGTTCTTGACGAGTTCACTGACCACGACCTCGGCTGTGTTTCCCGCGTGCAGCTTCTCCAGCGCCTTCCATGTCTCCGGCTGCGATGACTTGATGAAGTCGACGAATACACCCGGGAACAGGGCCAATTCTCTGTTGTACCCGTCCGTCGCTATTGTTCCGTGATAGTCGCGCGAATCACCCTTCGCGTAACCTTTGCCGAGAAGTACATCCTCAATGGCCGTCTCAAATGCCTTCTCGCGATGGTCAGCGGGCATGCGCGATCTCCTGTAAGTCGTGCGACTTCGCGGCGCAATATACGTCGTGCAGGCATTCCAAGTCGGACACTTCCCTTCCCTTCAACTCCAAGTGATCTGAAAGCACCTAGTCGGTGGTTCGCATTGGCCGTCCTGATGCCGAAGACCCGGTTCATGGATGCTGTCGATTTCTGACAATTGCCAACGGTTACGATAAAAGGTCCGAAGTACCCGCTTCATGAATCCGGGAAAGCACATGGCCTGTTGCACACTGATCCGTGCGTCTTCGAATTGAGTGTGCAGATGAACGAGCGGATGATCGTCACTCTCCCTCGATGGATCGAAATCGAACCGCATTGGCGCTCGCATGGTCAGACTGCAGATCTCGCGCGATCGGTGCACGGACTCAATGCACATCGCGATGCCGTCACACAACTCATCCAAGTCCTCCAAACCTTCCCGAAAGTCGATCGGGCAAGGCCAGTAGAGAAGACTGTGCCCGATGGTTGCGCTCCCCATGCACTCATACGAAGCGCGGATGAGCGAGAAATCACTCAGCAGGCAGGTAAAGGCTCCATCCCGGACCCATGCGAGATACTGATCTAGTGTTCCGAACTCGTGCATGCTTGCGTCACTTGTTCCGCGCGTGGGCCACGAAACTAGATCCCGACCACTTCCGGCGATAAGGCGCGGATGATTGTGAAATGACACGATCCCCATTGAGAAGAGGTCTCGGCACGTATTGGCGATGACTGCAGCAGTTTGCTTTGCGTTCACTCTTCCGCCTTGCGCTTCTGCATTTCATTGATGAGTTCTTGAAGCTGCGGCATCGCATCCGCCGAAATCACGCCTTGGCGCAGCAACTCCAGCACCTCCTCGATGCTCTTCTCCGCTCTCCTGATCTGACCTTTTTCCTGCTTGGTGCGATCGCGGTTGATTCGGCGCATCCGCTCCAACTCGTCCGAGGTGGGAACAGTGAACGTCAGTTTGAATCCGTTGTTCACAACCCGATCAATCTCCGTCTGGAGCGCCGCCATCCCTCGCCCCACGCCACACACTCGAACCCACGCGCGAGATCGCGTGATACCGGTGAACAGAATGTTCCTCAAGCGAATCAGTTCATGGCCGATAGCGCAATCATCCGCATTGGCGATGTACACCATCGGTGCCTCGTTCCCTTTCGCGCGGTAGATGCCGGAAACAGTCACTGAACCCGGCTGAAGAAACGCGTCGCGGTCGTTGGTGATGCCTGCCAACTCTGACGCGATGTCCATCGCATCAAGGTGCCTGCGAAGCTGGTAATATTCCGACTTCTGCGTGATCGGCTCCGTGAGCACCACCATGATGTCATCCGGATCGAGCTCGTCCTCCTCAATGTTCCGCTTGATCGCTTTGGCGATCCAGGCATATTGCTCGTCGCGCGATTCAAATGCGTGCGACGCTACTGCCTCACTAGGCGACAGCAGGTCGCTGAAAAACTGCGGATAAGATCGAGGAGCGCGCACGAGCGTGACCTCGCGTCCAGCATCCAATACGCCGCTCTCCGCCATGTAGCCTATCTCCGCCCACATGGACGGCTCATCGAAGTGTTGAACGATTCCGGCCTCGCGGAACAGTCCGAATCCCAATGAATGCGCCAATGTCAGCGCCCACGGCGTATTGCGATAGCAAACAGGAAGGATGATGTCCTGATGTGGGGCATCCGGGGAGTTCGTTAGCGTGATGTCCCGGTCGAACAGCTCAGGCGGCGATGCCATTCCCGTCTCGGTCAGATTCTGAAGCTCGTCGTAGGCCCAGATGATCCGCTTGGGCTGCTTAGTCAGCGCATCGATGATCCGGAAGAATGACGGCGGAAGGTCCTGCGCCTCATCGATGAGCACAGCGTCAAAAAGATCAAGCGGAGTCCCCTTTACAGCAGCGGCCAACTCATCGCACACACCAGCGAATGCGCGCAGGGACCCATACCGGGACTTGGCGGTCAAATAGTTCGTTGGTAGCAGGTTGACTGCATTACACGCGATCGAGTATATGCCCTCCTGCGCTGAAGAACCCCATGAGTGCACGATCTGAAGCTGCTGCCAATCCGGCTTGTCGCCCATATGCTCGAGCGTGAAACGCTCGATCAAATCCTTGAATTGCTGGTAGAGCGATCGAGTGTGGAATGTGACCGCGATCTTCCAATCAGGATGCTGCGTGTGCAAGTAGGCGGCCTTCAGTGCAAGGACGACGGTTTTCCCAGAGCCGGCGAGCCCCCTGATCCGCTGAGGTCCTTCTGGAGTTTCAATAGCGGCGGCCTTTTGCCATCGATCGAGATTAGCGATCTCCTTTTCGATTGTGCGAAGAATCGCACCCTTCGAATCAGCGCGTGTAATATTGGCTCGCTTCTTTGTCGGCTTGATTGTCGTGACGCGCTGTATGGCAGCTGAGAGCTTTCTGTAGAGCGTCTCGTCAGGTAGAGCCGCCGCCGCGTGAAGGACTTCCGTAAGAGTACTGATGGACGCTGCCGGATACTGCGCATTCGCATCGTGAGGAACATCACCTTCAGGAAAGAGTGAAACGATGTTGATCGGCACTCCGAGATCTCGGCCCGAGCGAAGGGACTCGTGCCGCTTAAGTGTCGCCTCCAGTACGTAGTAGAGCCGATCCTGATGTTCGCGATAGTCCTGCCCCGGTTCAACGACGTGGAATGCGACGAAGCCAGGCGTCTGTGACACCAGCAATGCATCGACAGTCAGACTCGAATCCGACGATGCCATCACGGGATATCCGATGTAGAACGTTCCCTGGATCTTGGCCTGCCTCAGGATCTTGGTGATCCCGTTTAGCACGGCCGGATTGTGGTGGCTGCTGCCGTGAACGACGTCGAGATCAGTCAGCCAGTTCATGCCAGCTCCTCCATTCGAACGTCGATCTTGCCCGTCACCGCCGCGGAGATCAGGGCTTGGCGGTACTCGGTCAGCCGGACGGTGGCGGCCTCGGCGGTGGCGGTGAGGGCCTCGAACCTGGCGCACGCCGAGTCGAGATGGGCGACGATGGCTCGCTGTTCCGCGAGGGGCGGGAACGCAAACCGATAGACGCGAAGCGCCTCGCCCGTCAGGTGAGGGATCGTGTTTGGGTTGCCGCCTGAAATGAAGACACCAACCTTGGACGCCGCATACATGACGTAGTACAGGAACCGCGGGTAGTCCCGCGTCGCGTCCGATGGCCGGATCCGGTGTATGGCCTTCTGGTACGCGCAAAGAGGTAGTTCACCGCGCCAGAACGCCGCGCGACCAACTTCGCCGCCCTCGCATACGACCATGTCACCCGCTTCAAGAATGAACCGGGGATACTCGCGCGGCTCGATGTCCATCTCCGGCAAATCGTCCACGCGCACGCTGTCCCACCGGACGTCCACATTGCGCAGGTATGGGACCAAGTGCTCGCCGGTGATCCGCTTCGCATCGAGCATCTTCCCGAGTTCAACAGAGTACTTTGCATATAACGGGGCGACCGCCCAATGCTCTGGCACATCGCCAAGCCAGATGATCCCGGAAGGCTTCATCGGGGCGTCGGGGTTGAGGCCCTTGGTGACGGCGTGAGAGATTAGGGCGGTGCGCTTCTCCTGGAGCAGTTCGATCAGCCGCCGCTTCTTCTCGATCAGTTCACCGATCTGCCGCGTCTTGCCATCCAGAAACGCCCCGATCGCCCGCTGTTCGGGAAGGGGCGGCCAAGCAACGCCTTCGTCAAAGTAGGCCGTGGCATCAAGGTTCTGAATGCCAGTTGTCTGCTTGATCGATCGCGTGTTGACGCGCCCCGCGTACAGATGCGCGTGGAGATACACGAGATACCTCGAGTCGAAAGCCGGCGGAACCAGAACCCGGGCGACGAAGTTGGAGCAGACCGCCGGCTCATCGTGGTCGAACTGAACAACCACGCCCACCGGCTGGAGGTCGCCACCGCCGGATTTCTCGATCAGAAGGTCTCCCCGCTGAAGGACCCTGCCGCGCCTCTCGTTTGGCAGCACGGCGCGCACCGTTGGATCGTCGATCCAAACCGAGAAGCCGGTGCGATCGAAGTCGGCGACGCGAACGCAGATGATGTCGTTCTGGGCATCCGGCTCGCTGCCCCAGATCCCGTTCCGAGAGCCGGCTGTCGTCCATTTCAGACGGTCGATGGTCCAGCCGACCGGCACCCGTCCCAACCACTCGATATTGCTCTCCCGGTATTCCGGATACGGCTTCCACCGTCGTCCACCGGTCACGACCTCCAGCCACTCTACCTGCTCGACCGGAATACTTGCCAGCGGTGCGCGGTTCACTTGACCACCTCCATCGGGACTCCCGAGAGCGAACCGGCCTTCCAATTGTCCTTTCCGTCGTAGTTGAACGAGTGATAGAGTCCTCCCGCATTCCAGGCAGCGTCGAACATTGGACGCATCAGTCGGGGAAGGTCTCTTGGCGCTTCTTCAATGACGATCTCCGGCAGCAAGAGCGGGTCGCGATCGATCGGCTGTGCATGCGCGTCTATACCCCGCCCAATCGCGAATACGGCGCCTTTGACTCCCATCATTGAGAGCATGACGACCATCGGGAAGCCGATCGAGAGTTCGTTGAGGGTTCGGACATAGCGCGCGACAGCCTCGAGAGTCCACTTCTCGCATTCCTGAATGGGTATGGATGGCGGGCGACCCTTCTCTTCGCTTTGGGCGAGTCCACTGAATACTGATTCGATGCAGCCCGACCTGAAGGTTTGGGCGTAGCCGGCAAACCGCAGGCGGCGATCATGACTCTCGGTGCACATCGCCAGCCCATCCAGGTTGATGCGTCTGTTCCCTCCGCCCACGCCAATCGGGCCGAGTTGGCCCGACTTCGATACAAGGTCGATGACAGCCAGCGTGGGAGCCGAATGCATCGACTGAACTGGAACCAGATGCAAAACCAGAAGCGACGGATCGTGCAATGGAATCGGTGTCTCGTTTGCAAGTATCCGACTCAATCGCTCATCTCGCCACATCCTTATGCGCTGCGGAAGATCACCTGCAAGTGCGAACGCTGACCGCAGCTCATCGACGTCCATCGGAAACTTGCCCGCACTGCTCCGCGTGGAGAATCGTGAAGACCCGCCAAATGTGACCATGTGCGGCCCGGCCCAGCTGCGCGGAACTCGCAGCAGCAACACCGGGCCGTTATCCAGTCCCGCGATCGGCCGCATTCGAAATCCGAGGATGCGCGGCGCGATGGCATTTCGGATGATGCCGTCAAGACGAAGCATCTCCTGATCCAGATTTGCTGCTTGGAGACCGACGGCACTCATCGGGACACCGTTCGCCGCGGCGATTCCGTACACGAGATCCCCGCCACTCGCATTGGCGAAGGAGGAGACATCCGCCAGGAACTCTTTCGTCTCCTTGTCATTTCGGCGCGGCAGCGATTGCTTGTACTCAATCGTGCGGCCCTCGCGTACTCCGTTGGTAATGAGTGCCCGGATGTGGTCCGCAGTGATGTCATCGATGGCAATAGGTATCACCGCGTCACCTCCGCGAGCATGCGAACGATGTCCTTCTCAAGCGACGCAATGTCTCCCTCAATCTCGCCCAACGGCCGAGGTGGCTTGTAGACGTAGAAGTGCCGGTTGAGGGGGATCTCGTAGCCGACCTTCCCGACCTTCCCGTCCCGCTCGTCAACGACACCCTCGTCAATCCACGCATCAAGAACGTGCGGCTTCACTTCCCGTTCGAAGTACTCGTACACATCCTGCTTGAGCGGTACATTCTCGTAGTCGCGCAACTCAGGGTCGGGCTCGACGTTGCCGTCTTTGTCGCGGCAGATCTCGGCGCACTCGTCGCGCTCGCCAAGCGCAGCGACGATCGCTTTTTTGATCGGTGCCGGGAGCTTCACTCCCGACCCCTCGGCGGCAACGTCCAGGTCGGCGAGGAACCGATCCCGGCTCATCCAGACTTTTGCTGAATCGAATGATCGCAGCAGATCAAGGATCGCTTCCTGCTGTTGCCGACCCGCTTCTTCTTCCTGCTGGGCCGCCTTGCTGCCCGGCTTCTTCTTCGATTTGGCCAGGTTCTGGAACGGCGTCGCCTCGCGCAGGGAATCGATCCGCTCCGGGAGGGCCTGAAACTTCAGCCGAAGTGGCCGTTCGATCGTGACCTTGCGGAAGCCAAAGTCCTCGTTGTCGAAGATCTTGCTGACGGTGACCCGCTGGCGCTCACCGTCGACGTCCAGTTCGCGCGCGTCGTTGTGCTTGAATGCCCCGTAGATGCGGGTCAGTTCACCAATGTGGTCCGGTCGCCCGTCTTTGCCGTCGCCGATCTCGTTCCGCTTGTTGCCGAGGCTCTTTCGCATCTTGCGGTAGAAGTGCACGGCGTTGATGAGTTGCACTTTTCCGCGCCGCTGCGGGGTCTTGCGGTTCGTGACAATCCAGATGTACGTGTAGATGCCGGTGTTGTAGAAGAGTTGATCGGGCAGCGCGATGATCGCCTCGAGCCAGTCATTCTCGATAATCCAGCGCCGGATGTTCGACTCGCCGGAGCCAGCGTCGCCGGTGAAGAGGGGCGAGCCATTGAAAACGATCCCGATGCGGCTGCCGCCGTTGGACTTCTTCGGGTCGATGGGCTTCATCTTCGAGATCATGTGCTGGAGGAACAGCAGGGAGCCGTCGTTGATGCGGGGCAACCCAGCGTCAAACCGGCCACCCTTGCGATCGTGCTCCTGGCGGACGAAATCTTCCTCCGGCTTCCACTCGACGCCGAACGGTGGATTGGCCAGCATGTAGTCGAAAGACTCGCCGGGAAAGCCGTCTTCTGTAAACGAGTTGCCGAAGACGATGTGCTCAATGTTCTGGCCTTTGATGAGCATGTCCGAGCCGCAAATGGCGTAGGACTCGTCGTTGTAGTCCTGGCCGAAGACTTCGAGCTTCGCATCCGGGTTGAGTTCAGCGACGTACTCTTCGGCAACGGAGAGCATGCCGCCCGTTCCGCAGGCCGGGTCCAGCATGGTGCGGACGATCCCGCGGCGCCGGAGGATTTCATCGTCGGGGTCGAAGAGGATGTTCACCATCAGGCGAATGACCTCGCGCGGCGTAAAGTGATCGCCGGCGGTCTCGTTCGCTGCCTCGCTGAACTTCCGGATGAGTTCTTCGAAGATGTAGCCCATCTCCGTGTTCGGGACCGATGCGGGATGGAGATCGATGTCTGCGAACCGGGAAACAACCAGATAGAGGCGATTGGTCTTGTCGAGCTTTTCGATCTGCTCAGCGAAGCCGAAGTGCTCGAAGATCTCGCGGGCCTTGGAGGAGAAGCCCTTGATGAAGTGCGTGAGGTTTCGGGCGATGTGGTTCGGATCGTCCTTGAGCCGGCTGAAGTCGAACTTCGAAGTGTTGTGGATGAGGAAGGGCCGGTCCCTTGGCCAGTCAGCTGGAGCGGCCGTTCGATTGAGAATCGGCTCGATGGCTTGAGGCGACATTCCCTTGCGCTTCAGCTCATCCGCTTTGCGCAGCACCTTGTCCCGTGTTGCACTGAGGAGGCAATCCATTCGGCGAAGCACGGTGAGCGGAAGAATGACCTTGCCGTACTGGTTCGGCTTGTAGGGCCCACGGATGAGATCCGCCACGCTCCAGATGAACGAGATCCTTTCGCCAAAGTGATTCACACGGTCACTCCATTCTGCGGAAACGCACGGGAATGAGGCTGTCCCCGAGAAACAGCGGCGGGTGTTGCGATACGGGAGAGCCCGCCAGTGAGAATTCGTGCAGCGCGATCATCACTTAGCCTTTGCAGCGACAGCCGATCCGGCGGTGCACATACCCAGATAGTCGCATTTGGCGCATTTGGTGGCGACGGGTGCAGCCGGGAGTACGCCCCTCCGAAGCGCGTCTGCCGCGCTCAGAACATCGAGTTTCACATCTCTTAGGAATTCGTCATCCACGGACCTAGGCTTCTTCTTTCTCTCGTCAAGCGCGTATATTTCCACATAGTCGGGCCGTCTGCCGGTGAGATGCTGGTAGCCGAGCGCATAGATGTGCAACTGGGTCTCGGTGACATCCTCGGGCTGGGCGCGGTCGTTGGACTTCAGATCCACAATCGTGGTCTGGTTTGTGTCGCGCCGGCGGACCAGGTCGATGCGGCCCATGACGCTGACCCCGTGCCCGAGGTTGATCTCGATCAGCTTCTCCGAGAACTCCAGATTCTTGAAGTCCGTCTGGTTGTCATTGAGGTAGTCCCGCACCACGCGCTCGGCGGCTCCCGCGAGCTTTTGCTTCAGCGCCGGATAGGCGTACGGAGTATGCATGTGGGTCTGTATGAGGCGCGCCGCCTCGCCGGCACCGTACACCTCGCCTTGGATGGCCTTGGCATGTACCTCTGCCAGGGCGTCATGCAGGGACTTGCCGTACCCGAGCCCTTCGTGGATTGGGGCGTTGAATCCGTACAGAACGCGGAGCTTGAACTGGTACGGGCACTCGAAGAAGTACTTCAGGTTGGAGAACGAGAACACGACATTCGCGACGCCAGTCCGCGCGGCCGGCGTCAGCCTCGTCCGCGTCGTGTAGTCAGGGGGACGGCGCTTGACCCACTTCGAAACCAGGACGTCATTCCAAAACTCCGACACCCTCTGTGCTTGCTGATTGCCCGGGATCGGAGCCCACGACATGTGGAGGAACTTCTGGCTCCGCGTCATGGCGACGTAGAACAGCCGGCGCTCGTCCTCGATGGTCCCTTCGTAGCGAGCCTGACCACGAACCCCCGCGCGTGGCAGCAGATGCCACACAGTCCGACCACCGGGCTTCCGGGCAGGGAACCGGTTCTTCCGTAACGCCGGAATGAACACGACCGGCCACTGCATCCCCTTCGACTGGTGCACGGTCATGATGCGAACCGCATCGGGGTTGGCGTACTGGTTGTCCTGCCATCCCTCTGGATACGCTTCCTCCGCACGGAACTGCAGGAAGTTGCCGAAGGACTCGTACTTCTCGGCGGGCTTCGAGTGATAGTGGATCGTCTCATAGTCCGAGATCAGCTGGCTGAATTTCCCCATGTTGTAAAACACCACCTCGCCCCGCCCGTTTGGAACGGCTTCTTCCCGCACACCGGCGCTCTCCAGGAAGTTGAGGAACACACGCTGGATGGAGTAGAAGCCCCAGCGCTTCTGGTCAGGATCGACCAGTGCAGCTCGTGCCGCCGCGGCGTTCTTGATCGCCTGGCGCAGCGTGGGAACATCAAGTCCAAGGTCGGCGTTGACCCAGGCGGCCTCCACGACGGTCTCGTCTACGCCGGGCCGCGATGCCATGAAGTAGAAGAGTTGTCGGGCGGCCTCTGCCTCCGCGGTGCCGAACAGGTTGTTCATGCCGACGACGACAAATGGGATGCCGGCTGTGTCGAGCGCCCGCATGATCGGTGCTGCGTCTTTCTTCACGCTTCGGAGAAGGACGGCCATGTCGGACCACGAAATGCCGCGATCTTTGTCATCGTCGCGTATTACAAGGCCGCGGGAGGCCCCACACGCCTGCGCGATGAACTGACCTTCGGCGTTAGGGTCGGCGAACGACAGCGCAGTGATATCGCCGACCTCGTAGGCTTGAGCCGCGGTGGGCTTCATCGCCTTCGCGAGTCGGCCGGCGTTCTGGTTGATAAAGTCGCGAGCCGTCTCCACCACGCCGTCGCTTGAGCGGAAGTTCTCTTCGAGCGGGATCTGCGTGACACCCGGATACCGCTTGGCGAAGGTCAGGATGTTCTCGACGTCGCTCCCGCGCCACTGGTAGACAGTCTGGTCGTCATCTCCGACCACGCAGACCTTCGCGCCCAGATCGTGAAGCGACCAGACGATCGCCTCCTGAATCGGGTTCACGTCCTGATACTCATCGACGATCACATATCGCACTCTATCTGCCAAGCGACTCCGCAGATCGGCCTCATTGGTGATCGCCTCGACGCCGGCTGTGAGGATCTCAGAGTAGTCCAGGTAGCTCCGGTCGTTGATCAGATCGCAGTAGGCCCCCAAACCATCCACTATGGAACAGCCATTCAGGGCAGCGTCGTCGAGGTCCGCCTCGCGCAGGATCGCCAGCGCGTTGATGTAATGCTGGGTGTCCTTGTACCTCGACAAGGGCGCGCCGGCGATGTCCTTGGAAGAGGTCAGCCCGCTCTGCTTGCTGTGCCGATCCACGAACAGGCCCTGCTGCACGTCGTTCAGCACTTCGTACTTGAGGTATTTCGGCACCTCCGACTTGATCAACTCGAGGCAGAACGCGTGGATCGTCCCAACGAACATCTCCGCGAGGCCGGGGATGTCGCCCAGGGCGGCGCGGCAGCGCGTCGTGATCCGCTCCTTGAGCTCCGCCGCGGCTTTCTCCGTGAAGGTGAAGGCGACGATGTTCCGCGGCGACAACGTCCCCTCGGGCTTGGGCGTGAGCAACTGAACCACCCGCTGGGCGACAACCTCGGTCTTCCCGGAGCCGGCGCACGCGATCAGTTGAAGATTGCCCATCGGGCTGTCAATCGCACTGGCTTGCGAGGGAGTGAGCTTCATATGGCGGGGCCCGCCGAGGATCGCGAGGACACGGAGGGCTGAGCCCCACGAGGGGCGCGTCGTCCGCGTTTGCCAAACAGTTGACGGGATGATAACCTGCGGGTCAGCGGAGTGCAAACCGGGCCGTCCCGAGCCCGCCGATGCTCCGCGTCGCGGAGGGCGCGCCGTTGGAGCAGCCACGGATCATCGGAGGACGATACGCCCTGACCCCCAAGGTCAGAGCCGGTGGAATGTCCGACGTGTACAAGGCACGCGACCTCGTCGCCGAGCGGGACGTGGCCCTCAAACTGTTCCGCGCCGGTGGATTGAGCCAGGACTTCGTTCAGGAGAGCTTTCGGCGCGAATCGGCGGCGCTGCAGGAGCTCAAACACCCGAACATTGTGCAGCTCTTTGACTTCGGTCACGACGAAGCCACCGACCGGAACTTCCTGGCGCTGGAGTGGATCGATCGCAATCTCGACGAGCATGTCGGGAGTCTGAACCGTGACGACCCCGAGGTGTGGGGGTGGGATGGGTACGTCGAACGCATTGGCCTCCCGGTTCTTCGAGCATTGGACTTCGCCCACCAACGCCGCTGCATTCACCGTGACATCAAGCCGCAGAACATACTTGTCGGTCCTGACGGTACGCCGAAGCTGGCTGACTTCGGGATTGCACGTCTCAAGAAGTTGCTGGATCCGGGCATCACACTCGCCCAGTTCATGACGCGCCCGTACGCGCCTCCCGAGGATGACCACGGCGAGTACACCGAGACGCGGGATGTCTTTGCGTTTGCGGTGTTGTCGGTGCGGTGCCTTCTTGCACGGCCCCTGGACGATTACGCGGCGGTGGTAAGGGCCCTTGAAGACGAGTGCGACGTAGCCCCCGAGGTTCATGCGCTGCTGAAGAGGGCGATTGCGCGCGATCCTGCAGAACGGCCTCGCAACGCGGGCCAGTTGCTGGAAGAGCTGGAGACGATTCAACGAGATCGACGGCAGCACTGGCTAAAGGAACGGGTGTGCTTCCTCCATCTGGCGCAGAACGCCGCACGGAGGTGCGTTGACCTGTTCGGCCTCCATGACGTTCAGCAGGTGCAGGGGCTGCTCCTCGACGAAATCAGGGAGGTGTGCGGAGTGCAGCGCCGGCGCCTGCCCGACCAGCTCGGTGGAACAGACGTCGACAACGAGTACGAGCTCCTCACGCCGACACTCGCTATTCACCTGGTCGTTGGACCAAACATGCCGGATCAGTTTGCGGTTGAGTCCGTGCGTCGACTGCCTCCAGCCCTACTGGAACGGTTGCGAGAAAGCGCATGGCCGGCACCATTCGCCTTCAAGTTCGGCCGTCCTGCGACGCGCGAGCACGGAGTAGACATCCTGAACGCCTTCGAGGTGGGACTGGCGGACCATCTCGACGGTCGCCGACTCTCGAAGGAACAGATCGAGGCGAAACGGCTGTATGAACGGTGGATCAGCATTCTGAACGCCAAGACCGACGTCGAACGCAATCGGCTTCGCCCGGTTCAGTACGACGGGATCGACGTCCGCGGTAGTCGCGTCACGTTCCGGCTCACTTCGCCCGCCGAGGTGGGCCTCACAGAAGGGCTTTGGAGGGTCGATGACTCAGCGTTCCGTGGGGAACTTGACGACTTCGACGGCAGATCGTTGACGCTCTATCAGCCGGGCGCCGAGTCAATTCCCTTGCCGCGCAAGGGTGTGGTGCGATTTGACACTCGCGCCGCTGAGGAGCCGCTGGTCCGCCAACGCCGGGCGCTCGAGGACATTCGGCATGGACGTTCCCTTCGATCGGACCTCGGCCGATTCTTGACGCGCCCAGATGCAGCGCACGCGCCAGCGCCGGCATCGATCCCTGATTTCTTCATCAAGAATCTGGATGAGGACAAGCGCCAAGCGGTGGCCGCCGCTCTGGGCTGCGATGACTTCCTCGTGGTCCACGGTCCTCCAGGTGCCGGTAAGACCGCGTTCATTGCAGAACTCGTGCTTCAGCAACTGAGGACAAAGCCGGACAGTCGAGTACTCCTGACTTCGCAGACCCACATCGCCATCGACAACGCGATTGAACGGCTGCTTGAGGCCTCTAAGGAGGTTCGAGTCGTTCGCCTTGCCGCCGATCCTGATCGAGTAATGCCGTTCAGCCGCTCATTGTTGCTGGAGGCACAGCTAGAGCCTTGGATCGAGCGCGTGGTGTCCGAGGGCGAGAAGTTCTTGGAGTCATGGGCCGCTGAACGGGGTCTCGAAAGGAAGGTCGCCCAACTCGCCATCGGGGCCCGCCGGCTTCTGGCGTCGCGTGTCCGGGCCCGCACTCTCGCCGATCGGTTGAATGCTGCGGAGCGGGCGCTCCGCGGAGGTGACCCCATCGACGCTGACGCCAAGGCGAAGCTCACTGAGGAGGAACTGGTAGGGCAAATCGAGGAGATCAAGCCTGCACTCGAGCGCGCAAGGCGCGAGCGAAAGTCCGCTGAGGAAGCACTCATCCGCATGGACGACCGTGGTGCTCGCCTTGCTGAACTTGGCGAGGCGGAGCTCACCGAACGCCTCCAATCCCTGCTCCCACCGTCGGACATCAGCAAGCAGCTATTCCGCCTGCTCAAGGTACACGAGGACTGGGCCCAGCGGTTGGCAAACCCAAAGGACCTTCGGCCGACAATTCTGGCCGAGTTCCAGGTGGTCGCGTCAACATGTGTGGGCCTGGCCGGCCTTTCTGGCTTTCGCGAGTTGGAGTTCGATCTCTGCATCGTCGACGAGGCATCGAAGGCCACAGCGACCGAGGTGATGATTCCACTGAGCCGAGCCACCAAGTGCGTACTCGTTGGCGATGAGCGACAGCTCCCGCCGTTCCACGGTGAGATCCTGCACGAGGCCGCCCTGTTGGACAAGTACCAGCTGTCGCGCGAGGATATAGAGGAAACGCTGTTCGGCAGGCTCGCCGCGCACGGTCCGACACCGTGCGTCGTGAAACTGAAGAAGCAGTACCGGATGACCAAGGCGATCGGCGACCTTGTCAGTCATTGCTTTTATGGCGGTGAACTCGAGAGCAGTCGGGCGGACCTCGATCCAGTGATTTTGTCCGCATTCGGTAAGGCAGTGGCGTGGGTCTCCACCGGTGCCCGCGCGGACAGGCGTGAATACCGCGCCGGAACCAGCTTTGGGAATGCGGCGGAGCTCGCCGTGCTATCAACCGCGCTATCCCGTCTACACCGTCACTGCGCCGCGGCCGGAGTGCACAAGCGTGTGCTGGTCCTCACCGGGTATCTGGAGCAGCGCACGAGGCTGGTTGAGGCGATTCGAACCCGCGTCGCGGAATGGGCGTCCTTGGAGGTCGAAGTGAACACCGTTGATGCCGCGCAGGGGCGAGAGGCGGACGTCTGCATCTTCAGCGTTGTTCGATCAAACGAAGGCGGTCAAGCTGGGTTCCTCGGCGATCAAGAACGGATCAATGTCGCCATGTCCCGCGGAAAGGACTCCCTCATCATTGTCGGAGACGAAGCCTTTTGTAGAAGGCTCGATGGCACGACACCTATGCGGACCGTGGTGGACTACGTCGACCGCAATCCGACCGATGCGATCGTGTTGGCGGGAGGTGTTGCGTGAACGATGAGCAGCACCCATTCGGGATCGACGTGAAATCGATCGCCGATCGCTTCGCCTTTAGCAAGCCGGGCATGAGGCTGGTGAACGCCTGTCTTGTCGGCCTTCCTGTTTACGAGTTGCCGCTCACACTGCTCGTGCAAGAAGTGCGGCCGATTCCGCCGCTGCAAGAGTTCGCGATGAAGGCGGTTGATGAAGGGCTCGGGCACCCAGATCACGTCGCATCGTTCCTCGGGCTCGGCCACCGATCCGTTCGACGTGTGCTGTCAGATCTCACACGCACGGAAGACGTCCACCTCGCAGCCACCGCGACCCAAGGTCATCAATACCTGGCTCTGACCCAAAAGGGGAAGCGCACGCTCTCGTTGGCCACGCTGTCGATGCCTCAGGACTTCGACGTGGTCGTCAAGTACGACGGACTGTCACGCGAGGTCATCACCGTCATGAATGAAGCCCTGCTGTTCCCCAAGGACCTGCGCGATCTCGACATACCAGAGATACCCGCCTGCCCCGCGCGGCCGCCGGTTCCCAAGGAAGTGCCGGTGGCGGCCGTCGAGAGAATCGCCCAACAGTTGCGGAAGGGGCGAACACAGATCCGCGAGGTCCTCGCGGTGAGATCGGTGGGACGGACGAAGCGCCTGTATCGTCCAGGTGTCGCGCTGGTGTTTCGTCGCGGCCGATCGGACGATGTTCAGGTGGTTCTGATCCAGGACGGTCGCACTCGTGAGGACTATTCAGCAGCGTTCGCCAAGAGCAAGGCGGCGGTGCGACTGGGCATCGTGAAGGAGGTCGTGGATGCAGATGCTGCGAGTCGCATTGCCGTCGAGGAGTTAGGGATCAATCTACCACCCCTCGCGGCGCCCGACGAGGTGCTCAAGCGAGAGCAGGATGTAGCCGCCGCCAAGCAAGCGGTTGTAGCCGCCAAGGAGCGAACAGGGGCTCCGCCATCAAATGATCTCGCCCCGGCGGCCCCCGCGCCTGAGGTTGTCGCTGCTGAGCAGCAGTTGGAGAGCGCTGAGGCGCGCCTGGATGAACTTCCTGTCCGGCACATCTACACGCCGGATCATCCGCCCCTCCTGGAGCGAGCGTTTCTGAAGGCCACTGAGCGACTGCTCATCATTTCACCGTGGATTAGTGCGGAGGTTGTGGATCGATCTATGGTCCGCCGCCTGCAAGTCCTGCTCATCCGCGGCTGTCGTGTGACCATCGGCTGGGGCATCGGTGACCCCGATGCCGATCGCCAAATGCAGCGCCCTCGAAACCGTGCCGTAGTTCGGGAATTGGAACAGATCGCCGCACAGTTCCAAGACAAGTTCCGCTTCGTGCGGCTCGGAGACACGCACGCAAAGGTACTGGTGGTTGATCGAGCCTTCTGTGTCGTGTCCAGCTTCAACTGGTTGTCCTTTCGAGGCGATCCGGACCGCACGTTCCGCGACGAGCAAGGTGTGTACTTGACCCTCGCACCAGTCATCGACGACGTGTACGAAAAGAACATGAAGCGCATTACGGCTGCATCGCGATAGATCGCCGTCCACACACCACGAACCGGCTCGGTTGGGTCAGAAGAGGCTCTTCAGCACGCTCGTGATCTTCGCCGAATCGATGCTGCCATTTGGCTCATCGCGCGTTACCACCAGCTTGCCCCTCTCGCCCCCTCCCTCCTCGTGGGGGAGAATGCCACTCGCCCGATACCACGCCAGCTTCTCCTCCCAACGCAGGCGGTACGAGGGGACGTGCAGCATGCCGCAGTGTTCCCAGTACACCGTGATGCCGGACTCCATGTCCTCGATCGTGAAGTCCGGGTACTTCGTGACACCACCGAGCGTGAGCGGGCGCTCGTAGGAGTACTCGACGCCCGTCTCCTTGCGCAGCCGCTCGAGGTGATCGGCGATGATCACCTCCGACTTAGAGCGGACCATGATGTCGGCGGTGCTGCGGTGGATCAGCCCCTCTTCGAAGATGCGTCCTTCGATCAGGATCGGCCTCGGCGCCTCGAAGATGTTGGTGAGCCGCCGGGCCGTCTCGGAGTTGTTGTCGGTTGAGTATTTGCGCAGCCCGGCGCGGTCCCCTTGGTGGAGGATAATGATTCGGTTCCGCTGGCGCGTCAGGGCGGTATAGAGCATCTCGCGCGAAAGAAGTCGGCAGGGGTTGGGCAGCACGAGGATGACGGTGCCGAACTCACTCCCTTGCGATTTGTGTACTGTAAGGGCGTAGGCGAGCTCCAGAACTGGGTTCCCCTCCTCTCCGAAGTCGCGCTCGGTGTAGGTGTACTTGAAACCGGGCTGTGACGAGAACTCCACCTCCAGGTTCTCGCGATACCGCTTGGTATTCTCGGCGCGGCCCCGCCAGAAAAACCCCACTGTCATGCCAATCTCGCCATTGGCGATGTAGGGCGTGTCCTTCGCGGGGTAGACCCTGCGATGGCGGTAGCGGGGGTGGGCGGGGTCAGTGTTGATGAGGTTGATGACCTTGTCGCCGTAGACAATCTTCTCTGGCCCCTTGGGTTTAGGGGTCTGGTGGCCGCGCTCCGAGGACGATTTCACCATCGTCTGGCGAAAGGTCTCATGAATGAGGCGGTTGAGGTCGGGCACACCATGTGCGCCGGCACGCACGGGGGACAGAATCTGCCAACCTTCGGAGACTTCGGCCGCGCCCCGACCTGTCGGCGTGTCGTCGCGCCGGGGGTTGAAGAAGCGGATGTCGTTCCAGGGCACTCCGCCGAGCGTAGCGTCGAATCCGACAGTGTCGTCGGGACCGGACAAGGCCAACTCGCCAACGAGCGTGTCAGTCAGGGCCGTGCGAAGATCCTCCGCCGTTTCCCACGGCGCGAACCGCACGTGCTTGCTCGTTCCCGTGGCGATCACCTTGTCAAACACATCGTCCTCGCCGGGAGCGATAGGAGCACCGCTGAACCACTCAGCGAGTTGGAGGTCTTCACGTTCTTCTCCGGCCTGCCGACGGCGGATGGTCAACTCCGCAAAGCCGGGCGCGACGCGGGGGAACATCTCTGTCACGCCGGCGGGCGCGAGATGGTTGATGATGTCCACGAACGGGCGGCCGGTGCCTATGGGCGGTAACTGGCGCGGGTCGCCGATAAAGATCAGGCGATGCACGCCCTTGAGCGCTTGAAGGAGCGCGGCCAGCATCTCTTCGGTGAGCATCGACGATTCATCGATAATCACCGTGCGCGGACAATCGTCCGGCGGCTGGTCTGAGAGGCGATAGCGACCCGTGCTGCCCTCGTACCGATCCGGGCTCAGGAACTGCGCGATCGTGTAACCCTTGAGCCGAAGCTCCTTGGTAGATTGCTCCATGCGCACGCGGGCCTTGCCGGTCGGTGCCAAGAGCAGGATGTCGCCCGAGGCAACGTCCGGGTGGCCGCACAGCACGGAGAGCAACGTCGTCTTGCCCGTGCCCGCGGGGCCGATGAGCACCGAGACACGAGACTCGGCCAACTCCTTGAGCGCCGCGGTCTTCTCAACCCGCGCCCGTTCTTCGAGTTCATCAGGCTTCCCCGCTCCTTTGGTTGCCAAGTGTGCGTCGAGAAGCTTCCGCCAATCCGCCTTCACTTCCAGCCGTTTCCCACAGGACCGCTTGGTGATGGAGGTGCGGATGACTCCTCCCATCTCCGCCAGCCTGCCGAGTTGCAGGGCCGGCGCGCCAGTGGCCAGCGGGACCTCCACCACGGCGTCGCCGAAGGCCTCCTTTGCAACCGTCATGAGGTCGGCATCGACCTGGCACGGCGGATCAAGTGTGAGATCGCGGACCCTGAGCACGACCTGGTCCTGCGGCAGGAGCGAGTTTCCGCTTGCGGCGGCCTCTTCTAGTACGGAAACCGTCAGCGCACGAACGCGCCGCGCATCGGTGCCCGCGTCGAGCGCCGTAGGCTCAGGCAACGGGTGGGCGTTCCGCACAACCTCGTCCGGGAAGACACCGCGATCGATGGTCCACATGCTCATCGGGTCGTCGCTCAGGCGGGTCAACTCGTAGAGCAGATATGGATTAGCCAGGATGTCCGCGTCCGTGCTGTTGATGCCCGCCTCCGCTCGCTCCTCCTGAACGTAGAGCAGCTTGGCCTGATCGAGGGAGATCTCAAACCGGCTGAGGAGGCACAGCATGGCGCGCCGCTCCGCCGGCAGCTTGGCCCACTTCGCGGCCATCGTCTTGCCGATCTTTTCCGCAAGTGGTCCCGGCAAGTATTTCTTGGGATCTGCGAACGCCCGATCGACAAGTGGCCACGGGTCGGCGTTCTCCCCGGCCTTTTCGGCGATGGCGCGGGCGAGGAAGTTCCCTTGCTCGACGCCGAAGGCCGAGAGGGCAGCACCAAGGCCTGGGCACGGACCACGAGCCTTCCACAGCTCGCCGAGGCGATCGTCGATCCACTGCAGGCACTGGTCCCACTTGCCCGGCAGGTAAGTCTTCACCTTTCGCAGTGAATCGGCGCAGGCGAGGAGACCGGCGATGGCGGCGTCGTGAGTGACGAGTTGCGATGCATGGGAGAACTCAAGGAGCCGGTCCTCAGGCGAAAACGCCGCGATCGTGGTCGGGTCGAAGTCAGGGTCGGTGGCCGCCTTCTCGAGGGCAGCGTGATAGGGAAGGATGAAGCCGTCCCTGAAATCGGGCCGAATCGAGTGCTGCACCAGCCGCTCCCAGAGCATGGACCGGAGCTTGTCCTTCAGGTCTTTGGTGTTGTACTCGTACTCGACGCAGGGCCCGACGTGAAGCACCCGACCCACGCCGATGATTACGCGTCGCCCCGCGGTGTCCTCGACGAATGGAACGTGCTTGGCATAGAAGAACACCAACGACTCGTTGGGCTTGATATGGGCGCAGAAACAGTCGGACAGTGCCTTTTGGTTCTCACGGTGCTGCAGCCACTGCGTCTTGAAGCCGAGGTCGGGTTCACGATCAGGCAGTACGTCAAGCGCGTGCTCCGCTGCCAGTTGCTCCGCCGATTCGGCCAGCATCCACGAGAACGGCACAGCTGGAGCGGAGTATGGGGGATGCCGGAGCGGCGTCGGCACAAAGTGAGCGTGTTTTCCATCGTCTTTCCAGCTGTACGGATGAACTTTCGATTGCACCAGTTCGAAGGGGGCCATGAACGTTGCCCGCTCCCCTACACAGCAGGGCCATTGCTCACGAGGGAGAACATTCAGCGACATCGTGGCGACGGCGTCTTCCGCCTTGTCATCCCGAGCCAATCCGATGCCCTTCAAACGAAGACAAGCACCGTTGAGGGCAGGCTTGGCGCACACGCGCCCGTCCCAGGCCGTATCGTGCCACGGAACGCGAATCGAGATGTGCCGAAGCGGGGGCTCCATGACACCGTTCCCCATCTTTGTTGCTGCGGGCGACGCCCCGCATCGACCCGTTCCAAAATCTTCTCACTGTCCGCGTTTGCCAAACAGTTAACGCGATCATAACCTGTGGGTCACCTGAGAGCAAGCCGGCGGCTTCGGGCAAGCCGCTAGACCGGCGCAATGTACCAATCCCATTCGGGAGCACCAGCAATGTCGAAGTCAAAGGGATTCAAGATCGGGCGCGACGATGACACGGGCCGTCTGAAGTCAGTGGCTCAGGCGAAGGCCGATCCGACGAACTCGTCGGTCGAGATCACGCCCAAGAAGGGGCACGGCGACGCTGGTCGGTACGACGACAAGAGGAAGAAATAGCCGGTCAGCGGTCACGAATCGCGCCCCAACGCCGACGCTGCTCGCGCCACATCATGGCGTGCGTCAAGTTGCGCATCATGCGCTCGTGGATTGGGTCTCGGCCCCGTTCGACGATCGGGAGAAACAGTATCTTTTCCTGAATGTCCGGCGCCAGATTGCGTAGGTTCATGATCTGCGTCATCCGCGGCTGGGTGACGTGGGCGAGGCGGGCGAGTTCGGACTGGTTGGCGACGACGCCGTTCTTGAGGAGTTGGTCGAAGCGGATCGCCAGGGCCATCAGTTTGGAGATTCGCGGGATGCGACCCTTCGGCTCCGGCTTCTGCGGCGCCGGGCCGGTGATGGCGCGCTTGCGGTTGCCCTTGACCGTGAAGTGAATATCTCGGGTGACGGTCGTCATGCGGCTTGCTCCTTGCGGCGGCGCGCGAGCGCTCCGATGCTGGTGGGGCGGAAGGTGACCGACACGCTGCCGGCCTTGGCGTCGTACTCGACAGTGGTGATCAGCAGGTTGAGCACTCGCGCCTGCTCGCGAGGGCTGAGACTGGCCCACAACCCGTCGAAGTCGGCGAAGGCCGCTTCGGCCTCGGCGCGCGTGATGGTTTCGCGTTCAAGTTCGGCGATGCGAGCATCCAGTTCCCGCAGACGCTCATCTCCACTGCGGATGCGATCATTGAGATCGGCGACTCGGGTTGTGGCCTCCCGGTCGGTCCGGCCATCCTTGACCAGCCGCCGCAGTTCCTGATGCTGGCGGCGGAGTTCGGCCATCAGGTCGTCGCGCTCAGTCGTGAGCGTCGATCGCTCGCCTGCGACTGACGCCTGCGCCTCCGTCAGAACTTCGGCGAGGAGCGATTTGTCGGTCGCCAGCGCCCGCACCTCGTCCACCACGACCCGCTCGATCTCCGCCGCGGGCAGCGAGCCCGACTCGCACACGTGTGCGCCGCTCTTGATCGCTCGCACGCAGCGGTAGTAGCGGTAGAACCGTCCCTTGCGGCCGCTGCTGAACGCATGCGTCATGGCGTGGCCGCAGCCCTTGCACTTGAGCAGGCCGCGCAGCAGCGCCCCATACTTGTTGCGGACCTCGGCGCCACCCGTGCGGGCGTTCGTCCTGAGCAGCGACTGGACCTGGTCGAACACATCCTGCCCGATGATTGCCTCGTGCTCGCCTTCGTAGACATCGCCCTTGTGGACGATCTTGCCCGTCAGAATCGGGTTGGTGAGCAGCACGTGCAGCGTCGCCCGGTCGAACGGCCGGCCGCCGAGGGCTTTGCCGATGCGAGTCACCCTTCGTTTGTTTACCCAGCCCCGGCGCGCCAGTTCGCTCACCACCGGCTGGAGCGAGCCCTTCTCGAGGTACAGGCCGAAGATCTCGCGCACCCGCGCGGCCTCGCGGGCGTTGATGACCAGTCGCGGACTCGGGCCGCTGCGGTCGACGTCGTAGCCCAGAACCGGTACACCGCCTGCCCACTTGCCCTTGCGTTTCTGGGCCGCCACCTTGTCGCGGATGCGTTCCCCGATGATCTCGCGCTCGAACTGGGCGAAGGACAGGAGAATGTTGAGCGTGAGCCGGCCCATAGAGTGGGTGGTGTTGAACTGCTGGGTGACCGAGACGAACGAGACGCCGTGCTTCTCGAAGGTCTCCATGATCCGCGAGAAGTCGAGCAGCGAGCGGCTGAGGCGATCGACCTTGTAGACGACGACGCAGTCGATGCCGCCGGATTGGATGTCGCGGAGGAGCCGGGCCAGCGCCGGCCGTTCCATACTGCCGCCCGAGAACCCGCCGTCGTCATATCGATCGGGCAGACAGATCCATCCCTCAGCCTTCTGGCTGGCGATGAATGCCTCAGCGCCCTCGCGCTGGGCGTCGAGGGAGTTGAACTCCTGGTCGAGTCCCTCCTCGCTGGACTTGCGGGTGTAGATGGCGCAGCGAATCCGGCGCGTCTCGGCTTTTCCGTTGCCGTTCGCCGCGGCGGTGGTGCTTCGCCGGCTCACGGTTTCGCCTCTAATTGGAAGAAGCGAAACCCATTGAGGTGGCTGCCGGTGACCTTCTTGGCGATCGCGGTGAGCGTGCGGTAGCGTTGACCATCCCACTCGAAGCCCTGCCCATCGTCGAGAACGACGACGCGAATTGTGCGGCCTTTGTACTTGCGGACGATGGCCGATCCGGGCGGCGGGAGGCGCGGGTCGCGCGGCTCGGCGGTCGAGACCGCGCGCGTCGCAGAGGGAGGGGCGTCTGGTTGGGGCGGGTGGATCTGCGTGCGCGGCGCCATGACACGCACCTCGGCGTCGTCGGCCAGTTCTGCCGCGCGGCGGCGGGCACGCTCGGAAAGGTCGCCCTCGGCGTTGGCCTGCATGCGCCAGGCGATCTTGCGGATGAGGTACGCGCGGTGCCGCGTGCGGCAGGGCTGGTTGCACAGCTCCTCGTAGCGCTCGACGAGTTCGCTCGTCGTCATCCGTTGCAGGGCGTCGATCTCGCGTTCGATGGTCGTTGGCATGTGGCGGCTCCTTTCGGCATGGAGACCGGCCCTAACCGCGGGGCCGGTTCACCACAGTGAGGCGCGAAGGCTCGCCGAGTTCAAGTGCGATGTCGCCGGAATCTGCGGATTCCGCGGGCGGCGAAGATGCTCGCGTCCGGGCGGCCCGGACGCAGCGGACAAGGCCGCATGCGAGTGTGCGGGCGACCTCGGCTCGCCGCTCGGCGGCGGACATGGTGGAGGGATCGGTGATGGCGGTCACGGCGGTCTCCGGCAAAGCACATGAAGCGGCGCTCGACGAAGAGCGCCGTCATGGGTTACCTATGCCGGGAAGAGAGCACATGCGCACACGAGACTCTCGCTAATGAAGAGAGCCCTACGGCAGCGGTGGACCCTTTATTCGAGTCCGCACATACGCTGACCCGTGCTCTCTCACCACCAGGAATCGGCGCGCGAGCTGAGACAGGAACTGGTTCGGGTTGTTCTGGCTTACACTGACATGCAGCCTCATCTCTGCCGGGTCGAGCACCTGGAACATCGAGTTCGTACTCGAGGAAGCATCCTCAAGTTGCTGCCACACGGCCGTCCAGTCGACGCTTGGCAGGAGTTCCGAAACCATGATAATCCCGAGCCGTTGGCATCCCGCGTCGGGCGGAAGTCGGATGGGCTCGCCATCTCTACTTTTCAACGGGAGGCCTCTCGCCACACTGCGCATCGCCCCCGTCAACTGAGAGAGCCCTTTCTCGATCTGCTTGTGAACATTGCTCGCCCGGCGCTCAGTGCTGCGATCCAATCGAGTCGAGAGGATCGCAGCGACCTTCGCCTCCACAAAGCAGAGGCCGTAGTCGCAGAAGGCAAAGATGTCGGTCAATTCGCGAGTCTCGGCACCATCGGTCACAAGGGGAGCATGGAAGATGCTCCCGCCGAACAGGTTTTCCATCACGTGCCATGCAGCATGCTCAAGCACATAGCCTTCATCCACGTCTTCAAGCTGAAACTCTCGAACTTCCTGTTCGCCGACGGCCGCGATGTGTGGAGACTGGAAACCCGACAGCTTCATTGGGATGGTCGCTAGGCGTGGAGAGTAGTCCGAAGCCACTGCCAAAAGTGGATCGACGAGTCCCTGAACAGCGTCGAGCACGTCTTCGAGAATCTGGTTGTGCTTACCCACATACTTCGGATCACTTCCGCACAGCATCTCCCGAGCCTTCTCGCTTTCAGTCGGATCGAGTTCACACAGTGCCCGTAGCACTGGCCGACTGAGTTCGTCGAAGAACACGAAGACCGCCTTTCCTTTGAGAAGCACCTGCTCTAGCGCTCGCGCTTCTTCGGCGTAGCGATGAAACCCCGAGATCGTGAACGCCGCAGCCGGATCGTCGGCGACACAGCAGACGGTCGAGAGCACAGACCCTATCTGCGTTGCGGTGATGGAGACGGCAAGCGAAATCGGGCACGACCGAAACGCTGCCTTGATAACCGTCATCGGCGCCTTCAGGAGAAACGCGAACTCGTCTCCCCCGTTGATCGGAACGGGCCAGAAGCCGTTTGGCTCGTGCATCATCTCGTTCCAGACCCTGGCTGATGGCATGAACACGCGGCGACTCCGTTCTGTAGTTCCATCATGATAACTGTTGCGCCCGCTCACCGAGCGCGACAGTGGGGGTTGCGCTCCCTATAGGGGAGACAACCCCCTCATAACCCCGTACCCTTCGAAACAGAGACTCGGAGAGACTTTTGGCCCAAACGGGCGCTCCGGGCGGCTCCGGCCGCGCCCATCGGTTATGACCTCGGCGCGGCCAGAGACACGGCCCGACATCGCTGCCTTCGCCAAGTCCTTGCGGAACAGTGGCCTGCAAACGCGAACGCCGCCGAGGTCTCTCGGCGGCGCTTTCGTTAAACCACAGGGCCGGCTGCGTTTGCAACCGGCCCGGCAATAGAGGATAGACAGCGGGGATCGAACGGGGCTCCGCCGCTAACGCCCGTCGCCGCCAGGATCGGAGGAACTGGCGCGTCTCACCCGCTGCGGTCATGCGACCGCATGTGATGAGTTGAGCGTCCGTATCCGCAACTCTCACGAACCGATGCTCCATCCCTAATTGCAAACATATACCAAACAGATCGGTTTACGCGCGACTCGGCCAGGTTCCAGAACGAACCCAAACAGGACTGGAGCGGTATACACTGCCGAACCGATAGCATTATCAGATGCCCCCTGCGATCGTCAAACTCGTTGCCATCCTCCTGCTCGTGGTGCAGGGGGTGATCGCGTTGGCTCCCGGGCGGGTGCTGTGCATCCCCATTCGAGACTGCGGAAAACACGAATCGGAAGTTCTCGCGGCGTGTGACCACTGCGAATCCCACGGGAGTTCGGCAGTAGGCGGTGGCAAAGGCGGTTCGGGCCAAGAGCATGGTCCATTCAGCACAGTGTTCCACCCGCAAGACGAGTGCGGCTGCCATCTGCATGTGCCGGTTCCGGACGAAGGACAGGTTCCTAGCAATCCAAAGGGCGACGGTCCCGACTCTAGGACGTTCTTTATCCCCTTCGTGGTCGCCGTAGTCTTGGCTTGGGATTTCGATCCCCCCGTAGCGGTTGCAGCGCGAGTTCAACCGCCTGATTTCAGCACCTCTGATCAGGTGCTCGCGCTGAAGACCACCCGCCTCCTTATCTAGCGCCGACGTTTCCGCCTGCCGCCTTGGGGAAAGTTGTCCCGAGCACCGGGCGATGTCGTTTTTGCCTGATGCGAGCCGCCTGGCTTGTGCAGCGGGTTCTTGGCGTTGATTCCAATCACAACAAGGATCGGATCGCGTTCCGCGTTGTTTCAACGCGTCCCGGCGTTGCAACCCCGACATCGCGACTGATCGCTCACTCGTTCGGAGTTCCACATGCATCGATCGTTCGACAATATCGCCCAAGGTCAGTCGCGACTGCGGCCCGGGGGCCTCTTAGTAGCCCTACTGATTGCCTTGGTGGCCGGCGGCTGTCAGTCCTACGAGCGCCGCCCGTTGGACATGGCGGGCCACCAAGCCGCGTTCCTCGCGCGTACGCCCGAAAGCCCCGAGGTAAGGGCGTTCGCGGAAGGCCTCGCAGCACGTTCGCCGGGCACCAACGGGTTCAATTCCACAGACGGCATCACATGCGCCGAAGCGGAGATTCTCGCGCTGGTATTCAACGCGGACCTGCGGCTCGCCCGGCTGCGAGCGGGCGTCACGCGAGCCACGGCGGAAAACGCCGGCCTCTGGGAAGACCCGACGATCGGTGTTGACCTCACGCGCATTATCGAGAGCACGCCCGAGCCGTGGAAGGTGTTCACCAGCGTCGGCATCACGATCCCGATCTCTGGACGGCTTGAGATCGAGAAACAGCGGGCCGGGGTCGAGCACGCGGCGGAGCTTGCTCGTGTCGCCCAACGCGAGTGGTCTGTTCGAATTGCGGTTCGGCGTGCGTGGAGCGAATGGTCGGCGCTGGATGCACAACTCGCGGCGACGCGAGAGTTCCTCTCCCGTGTCGACCAGATCCTCGTTGTCGTGGACAAGATGGAACAGGCGGGCGAGATGGCCCGCACCGAGGCGAGACTCTTCCGCATCGAGAAAGCGACGAAGGCCTCGGACCTTGCAACGCTGGAATCACGAGCACGCGAGGCCGAACTGCGCCTTCGGCAACTCATGGGCATGTCGCCTGATGCGCCGCTGCGGTTCCAGGCGGCTGGCATCGGGCCGACGCGGGCAAGCACCACAGCCAACGCGGACGCCGCCGAACTGGAGCGCCGAAGCCCGGCGATGCTGGTCGCCGCGGCGGAGTACGAGGCCGCCGAGAAGGCGCTCGAACTCGAAGTCCGCAAGCAGTACCCGGATCTGCACATCGGGCCTGGCTATGGCAATGAGGATGGCCAGAACCAAGTGCTCCTGGGACTGTCCGTGCCGATCCCGATTCTGAACGCCAATCGGCAGGGGATCGCCGAGGCACGAGCCCGTAGGGAACTGGCGCAAGCCGGAGCTGAGACAACGCTCGAGCAGACTATTGCCGCCATGCGGGCAGCGGAGGTCAGGCTCGCAGCGGCGACACGGCGGCGTCAAACCCTCGAAACGGAAGTCGTCCCCTTGGTCGATGCTCAGTACAGCGACGCGAGGCAAGTGGCCAGGCTCGGCGAGGTCAACACGCTCGTGCTTCTGGAGAGCCTGACACGCCAACAGGAGGCCAAGATCGGGCTCGTCGAGGCGGCGCGCGACGAGGCGATTGCTGCCAGCGACGTGGACGAACTCGTCGGCCCGCCCCTCTCCCTGCCCGGCGTGCCTACCGGCACCACCCAGCCCTCCAACGCAACGCCCGCGTCCGATCCTTCCACGACAAATCCCCCTGCCACCGGTAGCGCACCCCGCTGATCGGCCTCTCGCACGGAATCACCCATGCACAAGACCACGACTCACACCCTGCTCATATGCGGCTTGGCTCTCGCCATGCCACTCGCGTTCACGATGACCGGCTGCGACAAGAAGCCCGACGCCCACGCCGAAGGCGATGGGCACGACCACGGGGCCGAAGGAGGCGGCGCGGGAGAAAAGAGCGAGGCCGGGCCTTCCAACCGCGTGGACATCCCCGCGTCGGTGCGTCAAAACCTCGGCATCACCTTCGCCAAGGTCGAATCCCGGAACGTCGCCAAGACGCTCCGCGTGCCGGGGCGCTTCGAGTTGCTGCCCACGGCCCGGCGCGAGTATCGCACACCCTTGTCGGGCCGTGTGGAACTGCTCGTGAGCCAGTACCAGAAGGTCGAGCCGGGCACGCCGCTCTACCGCGTGGACGCCTCGGCCTGGCGCGACCTGCACGAGCAGATCGCCGCGACGCGGGCGCGGACGGAGTCGATGGTCCCGCTTCTGGCGGCCCAGGCCGACCACGAGAAGAGCCTGGCAGAGAAGGTGACGCTCTGGCAAGACCGCCTGAAGCAACTCGACGAACTCCGCGGCGCGGGAGGTGGGAGCGCCACTCAGGTCATCGAGGCGCGGGCGACGCTCAACGCGAGCCAGAGCGAACTCGCGGTGGCCAGGGGTCGCAGCGCGGAGCTGGCGGCGCAGCGGTCGCAGGCCGAGTCGGACCTGCGGAGCCTCACGGCCCGGCACGACGTGATGACGCGTGGCGCGGGCTGCCTCGACGGGCACAACGCCGCTGCTCCCGATTCGATCTACACGGTCTGCGCGGTGGAGCCGGGGATCGTCGAGACCATCGGACTCACGCCCGGCGCGCTGGCCGAGGAGAACGGGCTTGTGCTGACGTTGGTGCAGCCGGAGAAGATCCGCTTCCACGCGCGGGGCTTGCAGGCCGACCTAGGCCGCTTGCGCGCCGGGCTGCCCGCACGGATCGCCCCCCCGCAGGGAGGGAGCGTGGACCTCCAGGACGCGATGACGGGGCAGCTGCAACTGGGCCTGGGGGCGGAGGCCGACGAGCGGACCATCGACCTTCTGGTCACGCCCGAATCGCTGGCGGGCTGGGCCCGCGCGGGTGTGTCGGCGCACATGGAGGTCACGTTGGCGGGCGGGACGGAGGAACTCGCCGTCCCGCAATCAGCGGTCGTGCGCGATGGGGCGCGGGCCATCATCTTCCGCCGCGACCCGGCGGACCCCGACAAGGCGATCCGCATGGAAGCGGACGTGGGCCTCTCCGACGGCCGCTGGGTGGTGATCGCCAGTGGCGTCAAGGAAGGCGACGAGATCGTGCTGGGCGGCAACTTCCAGTTGATGCTGGCGACCAGCGGCAGCACGGAAAAGGCCGGGCACTTCCACTCCGACGGGACCTTCCACAAGGGGAGTCACTAACCCATGCTCGCCAAACTCATCGCGTTCTCTCTGCGGCAGTCGTCTCTCGTCGTCGTGCTGGCGGGGGTGCTGCTCGTCTTCGCCGGGATCAAGGTCAAGGACATGCCGGTGGATGTCTTCCCGGAACTCAACGCGCCCACGGTGGTCGTGATGACCGAGGCGGGCGGGCTTGCGGCTGACGAGGTGGAGCTCAACGTCACCTTCCCGATCGAGACGGCGGTCAACGGCCTGCCGGGGACGCGGCGGGTCCGGAGTGCCTCGGCGACGAGTCTTTCGATCGTGTGGGTCGAGTTTGATTGGGGCACCGACATCTACCGCGCGCGGCAGCTCGTCTCCGAGCGGCTGTCGGCGGTGCGTGAGTCGCTCCCGCCCGACACGCACGCCGAGATCACGCCCGTGACCAGCATCACCGGCGAGATCATGCTCATGGCCTTGTCCTCGCCCGACGGCTCGGTCAGCCCGCTGGACATGCGCTCGTTCGCGGAGTTTGACCTGCGGAACAAACTCCTCGCGGTCCCGGGCGTGGCCCAGGTGGTCGCCATCGGCGGGGAGTTGCCGCAGTATCAGATCAACGTCAGGCAGGACCAACTCGCCCTCTACGGGCTGACGATCAGCGACGTGGTCGAGGCGGCCAAGGGCGCGCACTCGACGGCCAGCGCGGGGTACGTTCCCAACTGGGAGAACCAGGAACTGCCCATCCGCCAGACCGCCCGCGTGACCAGCGCCGAGGACATCAAGAACACGCTGGTGCGCTACCACAACGGCGCGGCGGTCACGATCGGGCAAGTGGCCGATGTGCAACTGGGCCCCTCGCCCAAGCGCGGCACCGCAACCGACCGGGCGATGCCGGGCGTGGTCGTCAGCGTGCAGAAAAGCCCGGGCACCAACACGCTCAACATGACCACGCAGATCGACGGCGTGCTGGACCAGATGGAGAAGGCCATGCCCAAGGGGATGGTCCTGAACCGCGACCCCTTCCGGGCCGCGCGGTTTATCGAGCGGTCGATCAACAACGTCGTCAAGGTCTTGATCGAGGCGTCGATCATCGTGGCGGTCATCCTCATCCTCTTTTTGCTCAACGTGCGGGCAACAATCGTGACGCTCACGGCGTTACCGCTCTCGCTCGCGGTGGCGGTGCTGCTGCTCTGGGCATGGGGGCTGTCGATCAACGTCATGACGCTGGGCGGCCTGGCGGTGGCCATCGGCGAACTGGTGGACGACGCCATCATCGACGTGGAAAACGTGCTGCGGCGGCTGAATGAGAACGAAGGACTGCCCGAAGGCGAGCGCAAGGGGCTGGTGGAGATCATCTACAACGCCAGCAACGAGATCCGCTCGTCGGTGGTGTTCGCGACGATCATCATTTGTATGGTCTTCGTGCCGCTGCTCTTCCTGCAGGGGCTTGAAGGCCGCTTCTTCCAGCCCTTGGGCATCGCGTACATCATCTCGATCATGGCGTCGCTCATCGTGGCACTGACCGTCACGCCCGCGCTGTGCAAGTGGCTCTTCGCGGGATCGTTCGGCAAGAAGAACAAGGACGGGCACGCAGCGGGGGGACATGGCGAACATGACGGGTGGCTGGTTCGCAAACTCAAGCGGGGCTACGAGCCGACCCTCCGCGCCAGCGTCCGCAACCGGGGCGTGGTGCTGGGCGGCGCGGGACTGCTGACGGCCCTGTCGCTGGTGCTCATGTCCACCTTCGGCACGTCGTTCCTGCCCGCGTTCAAGGAGGGCACGTTCACGGTCTTCCTGCTCGCACCCCCGGGCACGTCGCTCGTCGAGAGCAACCGCCTAGCCCTGGGCGTCGAGGCGCAACTCTCCAAGATCGAGGGTGTGTCGAGCGTGACGCGGCGTACGGGCCGCGCCGAGCGCGACGAGCACGCCGAGCCGGTGAGCAGTTCCGAGGTCGAGGTGACGATCAAGGCGGGCGTGGACCAGAACAGCGTCAGGGCCGAGATCGATCGCATCATCGCCAACATCCCGGGCATTACCACGATGGTGGGCCAGCCCATCGAGCACCGTCTCTCCCACGTCCTCTCGGGCACGCCCGCGGCCATCGCGATCAACGTCTACGGCGACGACCTCAACGTCCTGCGCTCGCTCGCCAAGGAGATCGAGGCGGCGATCAAGCCCATCCCCGGCACGCGCGATGTCGCGGCCAACCGCGAGATCATGATCACCTCGCTGCCCATCCGCTACCGCCCGCAGGACCTGGTCGCCGCGGGGCTTTCGCCCGGCGCGGCCGCCGAGCAGGTGCAGCAAGCCCTCTACGGCGAGACCGTCGCTGAGGTGAACCAGGGCGTGCGCCGATACGAGATGGTCGTGCGTCTGGCCGAGAGCGAGCGGGAGCGGATCGACCAGATCATGGACCTGCAACTGCGGGGCGTGGGCGGGGCGATTGTGCGATTGCGCGAAGTGGCCGACATCGGGCCGGAGAAGACCAGTAACTTGATCGCCCGCGAGAATGCCCAGCGCAAGGCCGTCATCTCAACCAACGTCGCCGACGGCTACAACCTCGGGCAGCTCGTCGCACAGGTGCAGGCCAAGGTGGACCCGATCGTGCAGAAGGCCGGGTACACCGTCCACTACGGCGGGCAGTTTGAGGCCCAGCAATCCGCCAGCCGCACGATCCTCATCATGGGGGCGGGCGTGGCGGTCTTCATGTTCCTGCTCTTGCAACTGTCGACGGGCAAGGCCCGAGTGGCCTTGCTCGTCATGCTCAACCTGCCGCTGGCGCTCATCGGCGGCATCGCGGCCATCTATCTGACCGAGAGCCCGGCGCTCATCGGCAACACGCTGGCGCTCTTTGGGCTGTCTTCGAGCCGCTACATCGCGCCGGTCATCTCCATCGCCAGCATGGTGGGTTTTGTGACCCTCTTCGGCATCGCCGTCCGCAACGGCATCCTGCTCGTCAACCACTACGATCACCTCCAGCAGCACGAGGGCAAGTCCATCGGCGAGTCGATCATTCAAGGATCGCTGGAGCGGCTGGTGCCGATCCTGATGACGGCCCTCGCCGCCGCGCTCGGGCTGGTGCCGCTGGCGCTTGCCAAGGGCAAACCCGGCAGCGAACTGCTCGCCCCACTGGCCATCGTCGTGCTGGGCGGGCTCGTTTCATCTACGTTCCTCAACCTGTTCGTCGTCCCCGCGGGTTACGCGCTGGCGTTCAAGGTGAAGCGTGAAGCCCGGAACAGTCCGGGGCTCTTCGCCCGCCTGCTGCGTCGCTCACCCAACAAGCCCGTGTCCACCAACCTGTAATAAGGAGTCCGCATCATGAAGACAGTTCGTTCGCTCACGCTCACGTTTGCCCTGCCCGCCCTCGCGCTCGCCCTCTCGATGACGGCGTGCGAGAAGAAGGCCGAGACCCCCACCAAGCCCGCCGCCGGGTCAACCGGAGCCGCGAAGTCCGACGGCCACGACCACAAGGACGGCGACGGGCACGACCATAAGGCGGGCGAGAAGCACGACCATAAGGATGGGGACGACCACGACCACAAGGACGGACACGGGCACGGACCCAAGACTGAACTGGGCAGCCAGTCGGCGGGGGGCATGACCATCGTCGCCGCTCGCGAGGGCGGCGTGGAGGCCGGGAAGGAAGCGACGTTCGACATCAGCGTCACCGGCGGCGCCGGCAAGCCCGCGGCGGTTCGCGCGTGGGTCGGCACGCAGGACGGCAAGGGCTCGGTCAAAGGCAAGGCCGAGGCCGAGGGCGACGGTTGGCACGCCCACGCCGAAGTGCCCAGTCCGCTGCCCGCTGGCAGCAAACTCTGGGTCGAAGTCGAGACGGCCAAGGGTGAGAAGCACATCGTCGGGTTTGATCTCAAGTCGTAAACCGAGCGCGGAGCGCACGTTCTCCCGGCGGCGCGGCCGGGCGGCATTCACACGATACATCCCGGCGGCCCGCGTCCGACCGCCTCGCTTTGGAGCATCACCATGAAGAGTCCGAATCGTTCGTCCATCGTTCTTGGTCTTGTCGCGGGCGCTGCATTGACTGTCGCCGCCGCCGCGATGATGGGGCAAGGAGCCGCGCAAGGCGGCCCCGCCGACACGCAGTACTTCGTCACCGCCGACGACGGCGAGGCCCACCTCTGGCTGCGCGAGGGCAACACCCTCAAGATGGTTGCGCATGGCGCGTGCGCCGAATGCAAGGACGGCCACGATCACGAAGAGGGCGACGGGCATGACCACGCCAAGCCCGCAACGGCATCGCCTGCGGGCAAGGCCGGAGGCGACCACGGCGACCACGGTCACGGCGAGGGCGGCGCGATCGGCACGGCCACCATCGGCGCGTGGACCGTGACGGTTTCGGGCGAGATCAAGGCGGGCGCGGAAGCCCACCTGGATATCAAACTCTCCGGCAGCACGGCCAAGGCCTCCGCGATCCGCTTCTGGGTCGGCGCTCAGGACGGCAAGGGCGCGATGAAGGGCAAGGCCGACGGCGCGGGCCCCGAGTACCACGCCCACGTGGATGTGCCCAACCCCATCCCGGCGAACGCCAAACTCTGGATCGAGATCGATGACGGCAAGGGGAGTAAGTCCGTCGGGGGGCTCGCAATCTCAAGGTAAGAGCTGGAGCGAGCCCGGCGCGGTGAAGGCCCCGCGCCGGGCTCGGGCAAGTCGTCACGTACGATGAACAGCGACACGGCGGACTGCGAGACTTTCGTTCCCGGGCGGCCTGTCGATCCCAGCACATGTGCACAACGTCTTGACTATGTCTAGAGGGTTTCATTCATGCAAAATATCATTCTCTGCCTCGTCTTGATTTCTGGTCTCACGCTCCTCGGCGGATGTGCAACCCCACGCTCGGACTTAGTGTCAACAGGTGACATAACGATTGAATCGGCGTCAACGCAGCCGCTGGCTCACACACCCACCGTGGAAAGCGCTGATGGAGACTTGCTCGTTAGCGGGCAACTCGACGAGGAGGAAGCCGTCGCCGGGGGGCACCTTGACATCACCGTCACGACCTCCGACGGCGTTGTGGTCCACGATGCGATCGTGAACTATGGCCGGGCTTCTACATCTCACTCCACGCAACTCGGCCCCCGAGGTGCGTCGCGTCGAGTGCAGGCAGGCCCGAAGCATGCCAAGTTCTCCGTGCGATTCCCCGGGTTGCCGCCCGCGGGGTCGAAAGTCCGGGTGCGGCTCGAGCAAGGAGCACACGAGAATTCCGCGACGCCCCGATGAGACTCACCAGGATCCATGTTTCGGGGATGGACTGCCCGACCGAGGAAACCGTCATCCGCCGGGCGTTGCTCGGTATTGACGGCGTGACTGACGTCCGCTGCGAGTTGATGCTTCGCCGCGTAGCAGTCAAGCACGCCGATTCAATCGAAACGAGCCGGATTCTGTCAGAACTGAGCGCCATCGGTCTGCCCGGAATAGTTGCCTCGGCGGCCGATCGCGAGGAAGACTGTACCTTCCCAATCTCCGGGATACCGGGACCTTCTCAGTCCATGCGGCTTTGGCGATCAGGGGCGTTTTGCTTGGCGGGGCTGCTCGCGGGCAGCGCGGAGGCGATGTACTTCGCGGGCATGAAGGAGACCTCGTGGCCGGTGATCGCGGCGTCGGTCGTGTCGATCCTTCTCGGCGGCCTGCCGACCTTGAAGAAGGGCTGGGTCGCGCTCAAGACCTTCACGCTCAACATCAACTTCCTGATGACGGTGGCGATCATCGGCGGGGCGGTGATCGGCGCGTGGCCGGAGATCGCGCTCGTCACGTTCCTGTTCGCCCTCGCCGAACTGATCGAGAAAAAGGCTCTGGACCGCGCCCGCAACGCCGTCAAGGGCCTGATGGCGATGGCTCCTGATGAGGCGAGCGTGAAGCAGCCGGACGGCTCGTGGATGGTGACGCGCGCGGGCGAGGTCGTCGTGGGCGCGGTCGTACAGGTGAAGCCCGGCGAGCGGCTCGCGCTCGACGGCATCGTGGTCGAGGGCGAATCGAGCGTGAATCAGGCCCCGGTGACGGGCGAAAGCGTGCCGGTGGACAAGAAGATCGGCGACAAGGTCTTCGCGGGGACCATCAACGAGTCGGGCGTGCTGGAGTTCAAGACTACCGGCGGCAAGGACCAGACCACGCTCGCCAAGATCATCAGGACGGTGCAGGAAGCGCAGGGAAGCCGAGCGCCGACGCAGCGGTTCGTGGACAACTTCGCCCGGGTCTACACGCCGATCGTCTGCATCGTCCCGGTGCTCATCGCCGTGGTGCCGTGGCTCGCGTTCGGGCAGCCGTTCTACCCGTGGCTCTACAAGGCGCTGGTGCTGCTGGTGATCGCGTGCCCGTGCGCCCTGGTGATCTCGACGCCCGTGACGGTCGTCAGCGGCCTGACGGCGGCGGCGCGCCGCGGCATCCTCATCAAGGGCGGCGTTCACCTGGAGAATGGCCGCAAACTCAAGGTCGTCGCGATGGACAAGACCGGGACGATCACCGAGGGCAAGCCCAGAGTGACAGACGTGCAGCCCATCGGAGCCACGAGCAAGGACGAGGTGCTGCGGATCGCGGCGAGTCTGGATGCGCTCTCGCATCACCCGGTCGCGCTCGCGGTGGTGGCGGCGTGGAAGGGCGAGCGGGCGAGCGTCGAGAACTTCAAGTCGCTCACGGGCCGGGGCGTCGAGGGCCGTATCGGCGGCGCGGCGTACTTCGTCGGCAACCATCGTCTCGCCGAGGAGCGAACGGTCTGCTCGCTAGAAGTTGAGGCGGTGCTTGGACACTTCGAGGTGCAGGGCAAGACGACGGTGGTGGTCGCGTCGGAGAGCAAGGTGCTGGGCGTCATCGCGGTCGCCGACACGCCACGCGAGAGCAGCGTCGAAGCCATCAAGTCATTGCACGACATGGGCATCAAGACGCTCATGCTCTCGGGCGACAACCAGACCACCGCGTCGGCCATCGCCAAGATCGTCGGCATCGACGAGGCCAAGGGCGGGATGCTCCCCGAGGACAAACTTGCCGAGATCGAGCGACTCACGAAGCAGCACGGGGACGCGATCGGCATGGTCGGCGACGGCGTCAACGACGCCCCGGCCCTCGCCAAGAGCACCATCGGCTTTGCGATGGGCGCGGCGGGCACCGACACCGCCCTCGAAACCGCCGACGTGGCCCTCATGCAGGACGACCTGCGCGGCGTGCCCGAGTTCATCCGCCTCTCCCGCCGCACCGGGGCGATCCTGACTCAGAACATCACGCTGGCCATCGGCATCAAGGTGGTCTTCTTCGCGCTGACGATCGCCGGGGTGGGGACGATGTGGATGGCGGTCATCGCCGATGTGGGGGCGAGCCTCCTGGTAGTCGGGAACGGCCTCCGGTTATTGGGGAGGAAAGCGGGGCTGCAATCCCCCAAGGCGGCGAACACACCCTGAACCTACCCGTAGAATGAATCCGGCCTGCCTTTGACCGATATACTATCGTGCTCCATGCGTCATCCCCTGCTCCGCATCCTGGTCGCCCTGCTCATCGGCGTCATCGCGCCGCTGTGCTGTTGCCAGGTCATGGGGCTGACCGGAAGCGTGTGCGGCGGGAGGCACGAGGTTGCGACGGCGTCTGAATCCTGCTGCCAAGGGTGCTCCGGCGACCCAGTGTCGAGCGACGAGCAACAGACCCCGAGCGACGGCAATGAGCACGCTCCGCGCAAGTGCCCATCCTGTCCATCGTGCCAGGGCACGGCGGTCGGCACGGCCGTCAAGTTCGAGGCCAGAGTTCAGGTGCTCGACCAGCAGTTGCACGCGTTGGCGACAATCGCCCTCGCGGTGTTGTGGGAGCTTCCGACGCTCGACGCACGGGCAGCACCGTCTTTGCCCGGCTGGGCGTCCGACCCGCCCTTCCTGAAGGCCAACCGCGAAGCGCTGCGTTGGCACTGCGCGCTGCTGGTGTAGTTCATTCCTGCAACGGACGGCCGCCGTCCGCACCGTCCTCGCGCGAGCGATCTCGTGTCGCACGCTCGGGGTTCGTGCCCTATTTCTGCGCTCTTCCTGAGCGCGTTGCAGGAACCACCCATGACCAGCACGCCGACCGACCTGCGGGCGCTTCGCCGAGCCCCGCGAGCCACAGACCAGACATCATCCCCCTCGCCCGCTTCGGCGGGAAACACCGCGATCATTGCCCGCCCCAAGGCACGATGGGCGACGCGGCTCCTCGTCCCCGCCGCCGTGCTGCTCGCCACCGGCGGCCTGCTCGCATATGCCGCCCGCGATGCACTCCAGCCGCGGCTGGAGGTTTATGTCGCCGCGGCGATCCCGAAGGAAAGTAAGGCGGCCCCAGCGACCACCGCAAGAGCTGCCGCGTCGGACCCGATCGAGGACAGTCCCACCGATGCGCCGCTCGGCCCCGTCGCCGTGCAGGCTCCGGGGTGGATCGAGCCCGCGCCCTACGCGGTAAGCGTGCCCGCGCTGGCGGAGGGCGTGGTCAAAGAGGTGCTGGTGCTGGAGGGCGAGCGCATCGAGGCGGGGCAGGTGATTGCACGGTTCATCGACGACGATGCACGGCTCGCGCTGCGGGCTGCCGACGCAGCGGTCGCGGAGCGTGACACGGACGTCGCGCGAGCTCGCGCAGCACTCGCGACCGCCGAGTCGCAGGTCGAGGTCGAGCGGGCCGCCGTCACCGAACTCCGCGACGAAGTTTCGCGCAAGCGAGACCTTGTGGCCGCGGGCGGGCTGACAGAAGGGACGTTCCGCCGCATGGAAATCCGCTTGGGCGGGTTGGAGGCGAAGGTTGCAACGGCCGAGAAGATGGTGGCCGAGGCTCGCGCCGTTCTCGCGCAAGCCGAATCGGCTCACGCGGCAGCCCACGTGATGCACGACGAGGCTGCACTGCGGCTGGCACGCATGGAGGTGCGATCGCCGGTCGCGGGTGTGGTGCTCGCGCGCCTTGTCGAGCCCGGATCGCGCATCAGCATGAGCGGCAAGGGCGGAGAAGGGGGCGCGGGCGGGAACATGATGGGCGCGGTCGTCCGCGTCTACGACCCGGCGAAGTTGCAGGTGCGCGTGGACGTGCCCCTAGCCGACGCCGCGAAGGTGAGCATCGGCACGCGGGCCACCGTGAGCACCGAGGCGCTCCCCGATCAGACCTTCAGCGGTGTGGTGTCGCGGGTCGTTCACGAGGCCAACATCCAGCGGAACACCGTCCAGTTCAAGGTCGCGCTCGATGCCCCCTCCCCGGTGCTCAAGCCCGAGATGCTCACCCGCGTCAAGCTGCACGCGTCAGCGTCGGCATCGCGGCAGGGCCGCAGCGGCGTCACAGGGAGTTCGGTTTCCGGTGACGGAGACAGCGGCGACATGACCCTGTTGGTGCCCTCCGCCGCCGTGACTTCGCTCGGCGACGACAAGGGTCAGGTCTGGGTCGTGGACACCAGTGGCGGAAGCCCCGTCGCTCGCCGCCGCGACATCGCAACCGCGCCATCCGCAGACGAAGGTTTCATCTCCGTGACGAGCGGCCTACGGCTGACGGATCGTGTTGTCCTCGATCCGCCCGCGCCACCCGCGATCAAGGACGGCACGCGGCTCAAGGTCCTCGGCGAACGCACCAGCACCACGAACAACGCAGCCCCCACCACACCGTAACGCACCACTCACGATCACACCGGCGACTCACTCGCCGCACAAAAGAGAACGACCATGACCACGAACCACACGCACGCGCGAACCACGCCCTCCGGCCCGCCGCTGATCCAGTGCCGCCGCCTCACCAAGACCTACAAAAAGGGCGACAACACCATCACGCCCTTGCAGGAACTCGACCTCGATGTTCCCTCGGGCGACTTCCTCGCGCTCATGGGCCCCTCGGGCAGCGGCAAGACCACGCTGCTCAATCTGATCGCCGGAATCGACCGCCCCAGCGGCGGGCAACTGATCATCGGCGGCACCGACATCGCCACGCTCTCGCGGTCCAAGCTCGCCGACTGGCGGAGCGTGAACGTCGGTTACGTCTTCCAACTCTACAACCTCGTGCCCGTGCTCACGGCCTATGAGAACGTCGAGTTGCCGCTCTTGCTCCACAGCATGTCCGCCCGCGAGCGGCACGAGAAGGTCCAGACCGCGCTCCAACTCGTCGGCATCGCCGATCGCCACGACCATTACCCGCGGCAACTCTCGGGCGGCCAGGAGCAGCGCGTCGCCATCGCACGCGCGATCGTCACCGACCCCACCATCATCGTCGGCGATGAGCCCACCGGCGACCTCGACCAGGAGTCGGCGCAGGCCATCATGGACCTCATGGTGCGGCTCTGCGAGGACTTGGGCAAGACCCTCATCATCGTCACCCACGACGCCAAGAGTGCGGCCTACGCCAAGCGGACGCTGCACCTGGAGAAGGGTCGCCTCATCGAAGCCGCCGACCTCGCCGCCCGCCGCTCCAACCTTGTCCCGCAGGAGGCATAACCCATGATCGCACCCAAGTTCATGCCCGTCGTCTTCAAGCAGCTCTGGCGGCACCGCGTCCGCAGCGTGCTCACGCTGTCGGGCGTCGCCATCGCCATGTTCCTCTTCATCGCCGTGCAGACGCTGCAAGAAGGCGTGCGGCAATCCACGCAAGCCGCCGCGGGCGACACCACGCTGGTGGTCTACCGCGAGAACCGCTTCTGCCCCGCCGCCAGCCGCCTGCCGCAGTTCTACACGGATCGCATCGAGAAGATTCCCGGCGTGGTTTCGGCGGTGCCGGTCAAGATCGTGGTCAACAACTGCCGGGCCTCGCTCGACGTTGTCACGTTCCGCGGCGTGCCGCGCGAAGACCTCGCCGGTCCCAGCGGATGGGCGAGCAAGTGGCAACTCATCGCCGGGTCCGTCGCCGAGTGGGAGAAGCGATCCGACTCCGCTCTCGTCGGCGAAACCCTCGCCGCGCGGCGCGGCTTCAAGGTTGGCGAGTCATTCGACGCTTCGGGGATCACCGTCACGGTCGCGGGGATCATCCGTTCTCCGGAGGCGCAGGACCAGAACGTCGCTTATGTCCACCTCGACTTCCTCCAGCAGGCCGCGGGCAAGGGCGGCGGTTTGGGCAGCGTGACGCAGTTCACCGTCCGCGTCGATGACCCGGCGAAGATGGAGCAGGTGGCCGAGGCCATCGATGCGGAGTTCCGCGCCGAGGCCGACCCGACGATGACCAGCCCCGAGAAAGCCTTCGTCGCGCAGGCCGGGGCCGACATCGTGGAGATCGTGAAGTTCACTCAGTGGCTGGGCTGGGGCTGCCTCGCGGCCGTGCTCGCGCTGGTCGCTAACGCCATCGTGCTCAGCGTGCAGGACCGCATCAAGGAACACGCCGTGCTGCAAACCCTCGGCTTCCGCTCCGGCCTCATCGCCCGCCTGATCGTCAGCGAAGGCATGCTCATCGGCCTGCTCGGAGGCACGCTCGGCACGGGCATCGCTCTGGCGGTGGTCCACTTCGGCAACTTCAGCCTCTCGCAAGAGGGTCTGTCGATCAGCGTGAGCGCATCGTGGAGCGTCTTGGTCTGGGGCCTCATCATCTCGGCGGGCGTAGGGATCGTCGCGGGCCTCGTTCCCGCGTGGCGGGCTGGACGCCGCGAGATTGCATCATGCTTCCGGGCGGTGTGAAAGAGGAACCTATGAGATTGCTTCCATTTGCATACGCCGTCCGAAATCTGGGCCGCTCGCCCTCGCGGCTGTTCCTGTCCGTGGCCGGGGCGGCGATGGTGGTGCTGCTGATCCTCGTCGCGGGCGGGTTCGTGCGCGGCATGAGCCGGGCGCTCAAGGCCACCGGCGGGGCGCACAACATCATCCTTTTGGGCGCGGGGAGCGAGGAGAGCGTCGAGCGCTCCGAGATCCCGCTGGCGACGCCGGGGGTGATCGCGGCCAGCGTCGCGGGCGTGCGGACGCGGGCGGGCGTGTCGTATGTGTCGGCGGAGGTCCACGTCATGCTCCCCATCGGCGTGGGAGCGGACGCGGGCGTGAAGGGCGACCCGCGCGGCGTCGACGCGGCGAGCGCGGCCCACGCCGCGATGGGGATGGGATCGTCCGCCGCCGCGCCCGCGAGCAAGGCGAATCACCGCCAGGTCATGCTGCGCGGCGTGACGCCCGCCGCGGCGCTCGTCCACGAGTCGGTGTCGCTGACCGAGGGCCGCTGGCCGGTGAACGGGGCCGACGAGATGATGGTTGGGCGCATGGCCGCGACCGTGCTGGGCGTGAGCGAGAGCGAGGTTGCGGTGGGGAAGACGCTCACACTGGACGGTCGCCCGTGGACCATCGTCGGGCGCTTCAGCGCGCCCGGCACCGTCGTCGAGGCCGAGGTGTGGCTGCCGCTGGCGGACCTCATGACGGCGACCAAGCGCGAAACCATCTCGTGCGTCGTCCTCACGCTCGATCCGTACAACGAAGAGACCGGCGAAGGGGCCGACTTCAGCGATGTCGCGGCCTTCACCAAGACGCGCCCCGACCTGGAACTCGTGCCCATGACCGAGCGCGAGTACTACGGCAAACTCGCCAACTTCTTCGGGCCGATCAAGATCGTCGCGTGGGTGACGGCGGGGCTGATCGCCGTGGGCGGGCTGTTTGGCGGGCTGAACACGATGTACGCCGCGTTCGCGTCGCGCATCCGCGAACTCGGCACGCTGCAATCCATCGGCTATCGGCGGATGGCGATCGTGTGGTCGATGATCCAGGAATCAACGCTGGCGACGGCGGCGGGCGGGCTGATCGCGTGCGCGATCGGCGTGTTCGTGCTCGATGGGCTGGCGGTGCGGTTCTCGATGGGGGCGTTTGGGCTGATGATCGACGAAACGGTGATCGGGCTGGGTTTGCTGACAGGCCTGGCCCTGGGCGTCGTGGGCGCGTTGCCCCCGGCGATTCGATGCCTGAAGCCAACGATCCCCGTCGCGCTCAAGGCGGTGTGATGGTGTCTATGAGCAACGGCACGGTTTCCGTTGCGGAGAGTCGAACGTGTAGGATTTCATGCAAGGAGTTTCGATATGAAGACGACGATGACGCGGATGACGGGTTCGATCAAGATGATGACGCTGGCCGCGATGCTGATCGTGGGCGCGGCGGGGCTGGGCGTGCTGACGCCCGCGGCGGCGCTGGCTCAGGTCAAGAGCGTGGCGGACGTGAAGACGCTCATCAAGCCCGAACTCCCCGCGAATGCGATGGAGATCACGGCCGCGATGAAGTCCGCCAAGGTGGGCGAAACTATCACCGTGCGCGGCAACGTGGCGATGTCGAAGGACGCCTTCGTCGAGAACCGCTCGATGTTCACGCTGGTGGACGAAACGACCCGCAAGGGCTGCTGCCCGCCCTCGGACAAGCTGCCCGACACCGCGTGCGACATTCCGGCGGAGGGACGCGCGACGGTGCAGATCGTCGGCACCAACGGCAAGCCGCTGCGGGCGGGGCTGAACGGCGAGCACGGCCTCAAGCCCGGCGCGGAAGTGTTCGTGACCGGCAAGGTCGAGACCGCCAACGGCACTGACGCGCTGGTGCTGACCGTGGTGTCGATGCATGTGCCCAAGGCCCCGCTGCCGACAGGCTTCTTCGTTGACAAGCAGCCGGAGAATGCCAAGGACGTGTCGGAGGCCCGGAAAGCGGGCACGCTCAAGGTGGGCGATGAGGTCGTGCTGCGAGGCCGAATCGGCGGCAGCAAGGAGCCGTTCGTCGCGGGCCGCGCGGTCTTCACGCTCATGGGCCGCGGCCTCAAGGCTTGCAATGAGAATCCCGACGACAAGTGCTCCAAGCCTTGGGACTACTGCTGCGAGACCAAGGAGGACATCCTTGCCAACTCCGTGACCGTGCAGGTCGTGGACGCGAAGGGGCAGATCCTCCGCACAGACATGAAGGGCCGCCGCGGGCTGAAGGAACTCTCCGAGATGGTCGTGGTCGGCAAGGTCGCGTCGGCGGATGGCAAGGCGGTGGTAATCAACGCGACGGCGGTCCATGCTGCTCAGTGACCGGCGTTCGCAAGCCACAGTCGATTGTGTCGGGGACGGTTTTCCTCAACCCAGGTGCCAGCGAAGAGGTGTGCGCCGAGGAGGAACCCCTTCGCGTCAGGATTGGACTTCGATTCGCCGACGGTCGGGTGGAAGTACGCGGGCGGGTAGAGAGCCACGTCGTCGTACTGGGTGACCACGCGCGCGAGCAGTCCCGGTCCGGCTTGATCGCCAACGTACCGGCGCTCGAAGAACGACTCTTCGATCACCGCCACCATGTGCCACATCGCCGGGTGATTGGGCGGGAATCCCATCGCCGCGTTGGAGACGATGTCGAGTTGCTCGCATGCGGCCCAGGCTCGAACCTCGGGCGGGCACATCTCGTCGAGGGGACGGATCGGCTTCACGTCGGTGTCGAGATAGACGCCTCCGAAGCGGGCCAGGAGTTCGAGGCGCAGGATGTCGGAGCGCATCACACAGCCCGGCGTTCCACCGACGTGGCCACAGGCTTCCCATGCATTGCGGTTGAGGATCGGCGGCAGGATATCGTCGGTCCACAGCCGCATCTCCCAGTGCGGGTTCATCTCGGCGAAGCGGCGACGCCAGCGCCGCTGGTGCAGGGGCATCTCCCCCTTGCCCAGCCAGATCTGGTGCAGGACCCGCGGGATCGGGGTGGCGCTTGTGGTGGTGCTCAAGCCGCGACCTCCCTCGCCTTGCCGGTCACGAATCCGAACGCCCCGCCGTGGGCCTTGGCGGCTTCCTCGCCCTGCTCGAACAGAGCCCAGTGGAACGGCACAACGTCGCGGAAGTGTCCGTGGTCGCGGACCACACGGGTGAGGAAGCCCGGCCCGCTCTGGTCCCACACACCGCGATAGACCAGCACCGAGTGCGGCAGGTCACGGATCGCGTGCCAGAGCATCGGGTGGTTACGTGTCGCACCGAGCACCGACGGCGAGAGCATGTGCGGACGGCTCGCACCGTGGCTGGCGATCGTGGAACAGAACGCGCCGACCCCAACGACGAGTTCATCGAGCGGGCGCAGCGGCAGACGATCAGGATCGACGAACACGCCGCCTTCCCGGGCCAGCACTTCGTAGCGCAGAAGGTTCAGCCGCGCCGCCGACGCCGCGGGCTCGCTGAGGTCGAGCGTCTGCTGCCACTGATCGTGGTTCAGGATCGGCGGCCTGGTCTCCAGCGTAAATGTGACGACGTCCCACTCGGGGAGCAGCGTCTGCCATGCGTGCTTCCACGCGGCAAGCCGCTGACGGTCGGGGGACTCGGACAAGTCGGCCGTGTAGATGACCTTCGGGATCACGCCTTCACCTCCTCTTCGATGCCACTGCTCAATCCACTCTGCTGCCACTTCGCGGGCGGCACGCCCTCCATGCCGCCCTCGATGAACGACGACGCGCCCTCGCCGAGCGCCACCGACTGCTGGGCGCTGCCGGAGCCTGAGCCGGAACCGGGCGGGCCGGAGCCGCTTTCGCTCCCGCTGCTGCTCGAGGAACCAGACGAACTGCCAGATCCCGACGAGCTTCCAGAACTCGACATGGACGAGCCGCTGGACTTGCCGCTGCCGGAACCCGACCCGCTGCCGCTCGAGGAGCCTGATCCCGAGCCAGAACCGGAGCCCGAACCGGAGCCCGAACCAGAAGCCGATCCCGATCCCGTTGCCTGCGTCGCGGGCATGTCGTTGTGGACCCACACGCCGTCGGCCAGGAAGACGTTCAGACCGGGTACATGCACCGCGACCGTGGTCACGCGATCGCCGGCGCGGCTGATCGTCTCGACGCGCTCTTCGCTGAGGTCGTGCCGCACGAGATAATCGCCGACGAGCACGAACTCCGCCGACACGAACCCGACCTCTTCGCCGCGGCGCAGGAGCACCGGGTGCTCGGGCGTGAGCCGCAGGCGACCGTTGATGGTGATGAATCCGTCGTGCGTGCCGACCTTCACGCTGGCCACGGAACCGGTGACCGGCGTGAGCACCGCTTCGGCCCGCTGGCGGAGCCACTGGTACTGAGCCCGCCACGGTACATCGCGGTCGAGGCCCGCCACGTCGAGTGCCGCGATGCGGTCGCCCGGTTTCAGATCCTCAATCGGCACGGTCTGCCCGGAGGCCAGACGCACCGGCGTCCCGGCCAGCACGCAGTTTGAACCGGGTCCCGAGCCACCGGGGCCAGATCCGCCCGGCCCGCTTCCCCCAGGGCCCGACCCTCCCGGCCCAGAACCGCCAGGGCCGGAGCCGCCGGGACCAGAGCCGCCCGGGCCGCTCCCGCCGCCACTCGACCCGCCCCCGCCCGACGAGCCGCCGCCTGAACTGCCCCCTCCGGACGACCCTCCAGAGGACCCGCCCGAGGACATGCCCGAACTCGCCCCCGACGACATGCCGCTGGACGCCCCGGAACTCATGCCCGACGAAGCGCCCGAAGAACTCATGCCAGAGGAACTGCCGCCGCCGGAGCTGCTCATGCCGCTGGAGCCTGCGCTGCTCGACATTCCCGAGGACGACATGCCACCGCTGCTCGACGGCGTATCGCTCGGCGTGCTCGATGGCGTGTGCGTCGTGCCCGGCGTGTTGCTGGTGAACGCATCGGTGGTGTAGAACGTCAGCGTCGGCGTCCCGCCCGGGCCGGTCGTGTAGATCACATCGCCGGTCGTCGAGTAACTCGGCGGCATGCTCGGTGTGCTGGTGGGCGTTGAGTACGTGCTATACGACGAATCCGGCGACTCCGACGGCGTCGAGTAGTTGCTCGAGCCGCCGCCCTGTGGGGCGCGGCCCGTCGCCCAGACCGGGATATAGAGGTAGTAGCGCGTGGGGCCGTCGCTCATCGTGCGGCCTCCTGGGGCGTGGGATTCGGTTCGTACCACCCCTGCGTGTTCACGGGCTTGCCGCACTCGGCAGACGCGGCCGCGACGGCGTCGGCGAACTCCATGCGCTCAAACACCTGCAGTTCGCTGCCGGGCGAGCAGTTCACCACGCGGAAGCGGTGCTTCTCGAAGTGCGGCTTGAGGGCTTCGAACCGCCGGGCCAGCGAGTCATACAGCACGTTGTTGTGCCGGATTGCGTTGGCGGCCCGGTTCTCGGCGAAGGCGTACTTGCGGTCCTCGGCCATCTTGAAGTCGCAGCCCAGCAGGTACACCGTCGAGAACCCGAGGTAGTGCAGGAGGCGGAGTGCGACAAGCATGACCGAGCGCTTGCCGGTGATGCCCAAAGAGTCGGGGTTCTTGGCGTCGTTGCCCCACGGGACGCTGTCTCCAGTCAGGAACCGCTCATGGTCGAAGTGATCCGCGCGACGGAAGAACATGACGCTGGGCATCTGGCGGACCCTGAAAGCACTGTTGCGCATCACGCCGTCAGCGCCCTGGATGCGGAGCCGCTTGTCCCACATGCACGTGGGCACGAACTTCAGAATGCCCGGGTCCTTCCAGCCGGTATCGATGAAGCGGCCGGGATCGTCAACGCAGGTCCACAGCGTCGGGCGATGCACCGCCCACGCGTTGTTGACTGCCATCGTGACGATGCCACGCTTGTTGAGCGCGGTGAGGTCGATCTGCGTGAGCGAAGGCCCCGACAGGATCAGGAATGCCGAACGTCCGCGGTAAAACCCGCCGAGCGACACGGAGTCGAAGTCGGCGGTGTAGAGGCGCAGGCCATCACGCGCCGGCTTACGCGCCTTCAGCCCGGCCTGGAGCGCCGCGATGTCTGACTGGTTCTCACGCACCGCAGCACCCCCCATCACTTCCGCCCTTGAACCGCCCGACGATGAACCGCCGCTCAGCCCGCGGGTTGATCACTGTGGCGACACGCCCGATGCGGTCGAGCCACCAATCCAACTGACGCACCGTCGGGTGCAAACCTTCGCCGGCGACGGTGGTCTTGCTGGGCCGGGTGCAGATCGAGAAGACGAAGTGGCCGCGCGGCTTGGCGACACGGCGCATCTCCGCGAGCACCGGGTCCACGTCCTCGGGGAGCAGATGCTCGAGTGCGTCGAAGCTCGTGACGACGTCCGCAACGCCCGCGTGCAGCGCGGTCTTGTGCATCGGACGCACGAGGTCGGCATCCGGGAACGCGAAGTCTACACCCAGGCCGTCGATCCCCAGCCGGCGCAGATCACGCACGAGGTCGTTGCGTCCGCATCCGAAGTCCGCGACAAACCTCGGCTTGAACTTCTGGATGATCGGGACGGCAAGCTTGCCGTGGTTGGTCGAGCCGTACGTCGAGCCAGGTTTGGCGGCCAGCGCCACGTATTTGGCCCGCTCCTTCTCGCGGCGTGTGTCGAGTGTGGTTGGGGACGGGGGGGTGGTCATTCGGCACCTCCGATGTAGAGGTTGAACTTGCGGTCTTCGTCGGCGGGGTCGGCGATTTCGATCAGGCTCATGGCCTCAAAAACCCACACCGGCTTGCCCTTGCTGTTGCGCTCGCAGGTGAGCTGCACGCACACGCCCTCGGGGATCGGCACGAGCTTGGGTTTGAGCGACCGTGCGGGCGGGCACTTGGGGAGCACTCCCGGCAACTCGCACACCGGGCCGAGCCCGAGCAGGCCGCCGAACCCAGACCCGGGCTCGGAGTCATTCATGTGGTGGGCCTCGAACCGGTTGAGCGCCAGCCGCGTGGGATCTTCACCGCCGCTTGCGAGCTGGGACGACAGGCCACCCTCGATGGCCACATACCGGAGATAGGTCTCGCTGCCGGGGTTGCCGTCGATCTGGGCTTCCACCCACGGGTAGCGCCAGCGGTTGCGTTCGGTGGGGATCGCCTGAGCCGCGCCGAGGATCGCCGTCACCCGCCCGGGCGACGGGCGGCCAAGTTCAAGGACCGCCCACTTCTCGCCGGTGCCATCTTCTTTCCAGAGGATCGGGATGCCACCCATGGGCGTGCTGGCCAATACCGTCTCGTCGGCCACGAGCTCGCAGGTGGTGTCGGTCTCGTTGGTGATGAAGACCCGCGCCACCGTCACGCCGGTGAGCACGCAGCGCCCGAGCTTGTTGGGCTTGATGGGCTGGAGCGCGACAACGAAAGCGGGACCGGCGGTTTCCTCCGTGGCGATGTCGCCCGTCAGCGGCGTGCGGCTTTGGAATGTTCGTTCCTGGTCGTCCTCGCCGGGTTCGACGAGCACGCCGGTGATCGCCAGCGCGTGGTACGGCTCGATCTCTTCGCCCGAGTCGTTGCGCACCAGCACGATCCCGCGCTGGACCGACTCGACGAGCGGGCCGGCGACGGCCTCGCCGCGTCCCTGACGCCGGCGCAGATCAACCGCAGCATCGACAAACGCGTTGTACGCGCCCGCGGGGAGGCGGAGTGGATCACCGGATCGGACTTTGCGCAGGTCGTCAGGCATGATTGAAGGGACTCAGATCCCCAGTGCTCCGAAGTTGGCGTCGTCGTACACACGCTCGACATAGGCGGCGATGGGCTTTTTGATGATCGCGCCGGACCCCGTGTCCTCCGCGTCGGCGTAGCGGACCCACAGGTACTCCCACCCCTTCTTGTTGATGCCCGTGATGGAGCCGACCGAGAGGCCGGTTTCATTGGGGCTGGCGGCGAACCGGAAGGTGATCTCCCAGTCGTCGTCGGGGCCGTCCCCGCGCTTCGAGCCGGTCGCACCGAGAAACAACACCTCGCCGGGAGCGAAGCCCTTGAAGCCGCCAGCATTGGTCTTGCCAGTGCAACTGAAGATCGCCCCCTTGTACGACGCGGTCACCTGCGCATCGGTGAAGTAGTGCGTCTCAGAGAACTGGTACACGGGCACGGTGATGTCCACGCCGTCCACGCCGTCGGCGGTCACGCCGATCGCGCCGCCAAAGTCCGGCGCGGTCGATCCGGACGCGGCCCGTGCCTGCACCGTGTCCTTGCTCTGGGTGATGTGCTGCGTGCCGCCGCCGGTCTCAAAGTTGAATGAAGCCTCGCTGGGCGTGGGGGTCCCGCCGCTGTCGCTGGAGCCATAGCGGACGGTCACGTCCCACAGTTGCGGACCGAGCGGTTCGATCTGCACGTTCTGCCGAGCCAGACTGTCGTAGGTCGCGGGCGAGGCGGTCTGCGCCGCGTTGCGGGCCACGAGATCATCCGCGGTGCCGCGCACGATGTACCCGAGCTCCGCAGAGGACTGCGAGACTTGGTTCGCCTTGGTGGAGCGGCGGCTCTCGAACTTCTCAAAGATCTCAACCGGCACGAGCGATGATCTCCTTTCTGATCAGGCGAACCGCATTCCGTTGTCCACGCTGGCATCCAGCAGACGCTTGGTGTTCTTGGCCGTCGCCTCCGTCGCGGTGGCTGTGCGTTCGGCGGCGTCGCCACCGGTGCCAAGCCCCGAGACGGCCGCGGAACTGAACGTGCCGGTGACGCTGATGCCCTTGCCGATGGCCGCGCCGAGTCCCGAGAGCCGGTCCTCGAAGTCGGCCATCAGATCCCGCTGCGGGCGACCTGGTCCCTTCTCGGCGTCTGCCGCCTCGCGCTTCTTGCGGGCCTCCTCGATCGCGGCGGCGAGTTTCTGCTTGGCGGCGTCCAGCGCAGCCTGCGATTCGGCGAGTCCTGCGGCCGTGTCCTTGCGCAGGGCCTCCTGCGCGTTCTCGAAGTCCTGGCCGATGCCCGCGAGTGTCGCCTCGTGCAGCGCGGCGGCGTCCCGCCGCTGCGCCTCCCGTTCCTTGTCGCGTGCGGTTACCGACTGCTGGGCAGCGTTCTCCAGTTCGACGAGGCGGGACTCGAGTTGCTGATCGACCGCCTTCTTCGCGGCTTCGACATCGAGCCCATCGTCGAACAGCCCTTGGATCTCCAGCATTCGCTTGGCGACCCACGACGAAGCTTCCTCCCAGATCATCTGGAAGCCGGTGGCGAAGTTGGTCCAGGTCTTGGAGAGGAATGCGGTGGTCTCGATCCACGCGACCTCGAGAGCGTGGAAGACGATCTCCGCGGCGGCAAGCGCCCCGTACCACATCGAGTAGGCCGTGGAGACGAAGAACTCCTTCGCGCCCAGCCATGCCTTGTTGAGCGCCGCGACGCCTTGCTGCCAGATGACCTTCAGCGACAGCCACAGAATCTCGGCGGCCAAGGCAATGTCACCGGCTGCCAAGGCGTCGGAGATGCCGCCGACCACCTTGCCGACCCAATCACGCAGCTCGGTGAACTTCTCCGCGAGCCACGACAGGGCCTCTCCGCCCGCGCCGGTGACGACCAGCAGCGTCCCGCCCAGCGCCACGATCGCGGCGATCGTCAGGCCCACTGGCGTGAGCACAGCGCCGATCGCGGCCCCGATCAGGCTGAACGCCGCGCCGATCCCGCCGATGACGGCGGCCACGATGCCGAGCGCCGCGCCGATGCCAGAGATGATATAGCCCAGGCCGACAATCGCGATCCCCGCGACCGCCACGGCGGCCGCGACCTTGAGCGCCCAGACCACCGTTTCCTTGTTCGCCTTCACCCATGCGGTGGCGCTGACGACAATCCGCGTGATGCGCTCGGTCAGTTCCTTGATCGTGGGTGCGAGCGCCCCGCCGATCGTGAAGACACCCTGCTTGAGGACCTTCCAGAGCGTGCCCAGCGCGTCGTTGAGTTCGGCCGCGTCGCGAGCGGTTTCGGTACTCACGGTCAGCCCGAGTTTGCGAGCCTGTTCCTGCATCTCGTTGATGCCTGCTGCCCCGTCGGCCATGAGCGGCAGGAGCTTCGTTCCCGCCTTGCCGAAGAGCTCCATCGCCATCGCGGCCCGGAGCGCCGGGTCTTGGATCTGTGAGATCCGATCGGCCAGGAGCTTGAACTGCTCGTCGGGCGAGAGCTTGGCGAGGTCCTGCACCGTCAGCCCCAGCCGCGTGAGAGCCTCGTTCGCACCCTTGGACCCTTGTGACGCCTCCGTCAGCGTCTTCTGCATGGCACGCAGACCGTTCTCAAGCGTCTCCATGTCCGTGCCGGAGAGGTCCGCCGCGTAGCCGAGCTCGCTCAGGGCCTCAACGCTCACGCCCGTGCGGGCGCTCATCTTGTCGAGCGCATCGCCCGAGTCGCTGAACACCTTCGCGGTGCCGAGCAGCGCCGTGATTGCTGCGACACCGATGCCCGCCATCTTGGTGCCGATGGACCGCAGCCCAGCGCCGAAGGCTTCGAGCTTCTTCTGTGCCGCCTTCAGGCCAGCCGACAGCTTGTCGCTGACGCCCAGCTCAACGAAGGCTCGCCCGGCTCGGATGCCCCGCGTGTCGGCCACGTTCAATCACCCTTTCTTGATCGAGTTCCGCCACAGGAGCGGCAGGTTGGGCCGCTCCTTCTCCAGCGCCGGGGCCATGTAGGGCCGCGGCGCGATCTTGACCTTCTGCGATGTGAGCTTGCCGCCGCGCCGGCGGAACACGACGGTGTCGCCGCCGTACTCCAGGACATTCGGTGCCTCGCTCTTCTTGAATCCCACCGGCCCGACGACGACCGAGTCGTTGGGCTTGTCGTACCCGAAGAGGATCAGCCGACGCAGGCTGCCCTCGTGCGAATGGGGCGGGGCCCCGGGAGGAGCCGACCCCTTGCGTTTGCGGATGCTCGTCTTCGCCGCCGTGCGGATGAACGCGCCGGCCTTGCTGAGCACCTTCCGCTTGGCGTTGTCGACCGCCGCCATGACGACGTGGCGGTCGAAGAACATGTCCTTGATCCGCATGGTGATCACGCACCACTCCCCGCTGGACCGCCGGTCCCGCCGCCGGTGCCAGCGAGGCCGCTGCCCTTCTCCAGACCCTTGTTGAACGACGCTTCCTTCTCCTTGCGGAGACGGCCCGACCCGATGAACAGTCCGACGATGCCGGTGAGCGCGGGCAGCGCCGGCCCGAGCACGGGCAGGCCCGCGACGGTCGGGCCCACGGTGTCGAGGGCCGAGAGCGTGAGTTGGCCGAGCAGCCCTCGGATCTCGCCGGCCTTCTCGATGTTGCCTTTCCATTGCGCCCCGGTCGTCTGCGTGAGGTTGAACCAGTTCTGGTACTCAACCTCGGCCTCGTTGAGGCTCAGCGTCGACGGCAGGCCGGTGGTCTGCTGGATCGTGTTGGGCGTCTTGACCTTGACGATGTCGCCAAGGTCGAGGCCGGCGCATGACGCGAGCACGAGCGCCAGCAGGATCAGGGCACCGATGTAGACGTAGTGGCGGGTCGAAAGGCTCTTCATGCGCGAGTCTCCTTGGCGACCTCCGGCATGCGGCGGTCGATGAACACGTCTTTGAGGACCGACACGTCAACCTTGACGGGTCGGGCGGGCTTGTTGAAGGGATCGAAGTCGGCGGGCTTGAGCAGGCGGGATCGCTTGGGATCGCGGGCGGTGTTCGCCACCACGGACATGACGGCGGCGGCGATCGACCAGTCGTGGCGCTGGCGACCGTCGAGCATGGCGACCAGTTCCCGCAGCGTCAGGGGCCCGGGGTCGATGCCAAGGGCTCCGGCACACTGGTAGATGAACTTCCAGACGTCGGCGGCTCTTGTGGAAGCGGAACCATCCGGTTCACGAGCTTGTCCAGCTCGCTCTCGCTGGTCAGCGTCTGGATCCGCTTCTCCGTCAGGTCGCGGGCCTTGTCCAGTACCCGGTTGGTGGCCTGGAGCACCCGCCCGAGGTTGGCCCGGTCCCTCGGGCTCGGGCAGAAACTGATGAGTTCATCCAGCACCGCGCCCGTCGCGGCCTCAATGGCGTCGCCCGCCATCGCCTTGCCGAACTCCTCATCGGAGACCTTGGCGGCGTCTGCCTCGGGCTTGCAGACGGCGTAGACCACATCGCACAGCAGCACCGGGTCGCGGATGAGCTTCTCGATGAGCGTCCCCTCGATGACCTGCATGAGGTCGACGCCCGTGAGCCCGCGCACGCGTTTAAGCGTGGCGACGTTGATGTCCACCGTCCAGGTCCGACCCGCGTTGTCCTTGAACTGCCGCATCCGTGCCTCCGTGCTTAGCTGCCGATCCATGAGGGCGCCGTGGTCGAGTAGGTCACCTTCGCCGTCACCGACACCGTGATGGCCTCCTCGAGGGCCTCGCTGCGGCTGAAGTTGGTGATCGAGAAGTCCGCCTGCAGGCCCTGGCCCGCGGCCGCGTCGAGGATCTGCAGGCCGATGG
>WYBR01000096.1 GCA_011525805.1 Vicinamibacteraceae bacterium | reverse complement strand
TGCGCGGCCGGTCGGGGCGCCAGGGCGACAAGGGCTCGAGCCGCTTCTTCATCAGCCTCGAAGACGACCTCATGAAGATGTTCGCCGGCGACACGACGCAGCGCGTCCTCTCGCGCCTGGGCATGAAAGAGGGCGACGCCATCGAGGCCCCGATGCTCACCAAGGCCGTCGAACGCGCCCAGCGCAAGGTCGAGGAGCGCAACTTCGAGATCCGGAAGAACATCCTTGAGTACGACGAGGTGATGGACCATCAGCGCCACGACTTCTATTCGCGGCGGCAGCGCGTCCTCGAGGGGCGCGGCCTGCGGGCCGTCGTCCTCGAATACCTCGGCGAGGCCATCGACGACGCCTGCGACCGCTTCCTCTCTCCTGAGTACGTTCCCATGTGCGTGGCCGAGTGGGCCCAGAACACCCTCGACATCTCCATGCCGCCCGACCGGCTCCTGAACCTCGACCGCGAGGAGATGCTCGAGCGCCTCACGCGCGAGGCGCTCGAAGAGGCTCGCAACCAGATCGGCGTGAGCATCGGCGAGTTCAAGAACGACGACGGCGATCCCGAGGAGTGGGACCTCAAGGGCCTGGTCAACTGGGCGAAGAAGCGCTACGCGGTCGATCTGACGATCGACGAGGTGCGCGAGATGCCGCAGCGCGAGATCGCCGAACGCCTCGCCGAGGCGGCGAGGGCGCAGATCGAGGCGGCGGACTTCTCCGAGATTGAGAAGTACCTCGTGCCCAACTACGCCCAGAAGATGCTCGCCGACTGGGCCGCGAGCCGATTCGGCATCGAACTCAAGGCTGAGGAACTCGCGGGCGAGAGCGTCTCCGGCGCCGCCGCCCTCGTGTTGCGCAAGGTCGAGCAGGCGTACGCGCAGCGCGAACTGCGCTACCCGGTCGATTACGCCGTGGACATGACGATGGCGATCATGACGCAGGACCCGCGCGGCGCGCTGGCCAACCTCGCGGCCTACGCCCGCGTCCGCTTCGGCCTCGACTTCGACGAGAAGCGCCTCCTCGCCATGACGCCGCGCGAGTACCACGCCGAGATGCTCGAGGCGAGCCGCAAGTGGATGGACGGCGGCCGCGTGCAGGCGGTCGAAGAGGCGCTGCGGGCCGGCGCCGACGACGACGCCCTCGACGCCCATCTGCGCGAACGCCATCGCATGGCGCTCGCCGACGACGAGCGCGGCCTGTCGGGCGACGCGAGGCGGGCGATGGTCGAAGCCAAGTTCGAGACCTTCAGCCGCGCCGAACTCATGCAGTTCGAGCGCTACGTCCTGCTCCAGGTTCTCGACACGGGCTGGAAGGACCATCTCTACTCGATGGACCAGTTGCGCAACGCCATCGGGTTCCGCAGTTTCGCTCAGCAGGACCCGCGCGTCGAGTACCGGCGCGAGGGGCGAAGGCTCTACGAACAGATGACCCAGGGCATCCGCGAGCGCATCGCGGACGTGATCCTCAAGGGCAAACTGATGCCGCAACTCGGCGCTCCCCCGCGAGGCCAGGCGCCGGCGCGGCGGTAGCAACGCTCGAGGATTCGCGCCCCTGACCGTTCCCGGAGCCGCGCTTCATGCTCGAACTCGCCGCGTACCTTCACCGCCTCGATCCGTTCGCCTGGCGCATCTCGGGCGACTTCGGGATCCGCTGGTACGGCCTGGCGTACGCGGCGGGGTTCGTCTGCCTCTATCTCTTCGCGCGCTTCCTCGCCCGGCGGCGCCGGATCGTCATGGACGAGCCGCAGGTCGGCGACTTCGTCATGTACGCGATCGCGGGCACGCTGCTGGGAGGCCGTCTCGGCTGGGTGCTCTTCTACAACCCCTCCGCGCTTTGGACCTTCACGGGCGCGGCGCCGTGGTGGGAGGTTCTCGCCATCAACCGCGGCGGCATGGCGAGCCACGGCGGGATGATCGGCATCGTCATCGCCATGTCGCTCTTTGCGAGGCGGCATCGCCTCGACCCCTTCGCCGTGCTCGACGTGGCGGCGCTGCTGGCGCCCTTCGGCCTGTTCTTCGGGCGGCTGGCAAACTTCGTCAACGGCGAGTTGCGCGGCCAGCCGTGCGACCCGACGTTCCCGCTCGCCGTGAAGTTCCCGCAGGAGATCGTTGAGGATTGGAGCGTGGCGCAGTGGCGCGCGGCGCCGCAACTCGCCCGCCACTTCAACCTCCCCGCCCTGCGCTGGGAGGAACTGCTGACGCGCGCCGAGCAAGGCTCGCGCGAGGCGCTCGCCCAACTGACCCAATACGGCCGCGACCTGCTCGCGGGCGTGCAGGCGGGCAATGAAGAGGTCATCCGCCTCGTCGAGCCGCTGCTCATCGCGCGGCATCCGTCGCAACTCTACCAGGCCTTCGCGGAGGGGATCGTGCTCGGCTCGGTCCTCGCCTTCATCTTCTTCGTGTTGCGCCCGGCGCGGCACGGCGTCGTCGGCGCGTGGTTCCTCATCACCTACGGCGTGCTGCGCATCACGACTGAAATCTGGCGCCTGCCCGACGAAGGCATCGAGCGCGTGATGGGCCTGAGCCGCGGCCAGTGGCTCAGCGTGGCGATGGTCCTCGCCGGCGGCATTGTGCTGTGGTGCGTGCGGCGCCGGCCGGTGCCCGTTGGACCGACTTCTCCGCCAGCCAGTGAGTAGGCGCGTCGCACCAATGTGCCGAGCGTCGCAGCGTTCGGGCTACTCAACGCGCGCGACATTGCTCGGGGCACAGGAGGAGAGGTCGATCAACTGCATGTATCCGCCGCACACCTCGGGCCCCGCACTCGCGAAGATGGTTCGGGAGCCCTCCGACCCCGATTCACCCCGCCATGCCACGCGCAGCGACTGCGCGCCGAGACCGAGTTGCGTGCCCGCGCACTCAAATGAATTGGGAATGCGGAACCGTCCGGTGTTGGCGGCATAGAGCAGGGCCACGGCCCCCGAGGGCGTCGCGTACTGCCAGGCCACGGAGATCGGACCGCCATCGGGGCACGTGGCGTTCACGGTGAGCGAAGGATCGACGACGCTCAGCGTCGCGCGCTCACTGGTCACCGTGCCGCAGTCGCCGGTGACTTTGACATCGTACTCGGCTGCGTCGCTGCGAAAGACGCGCGTGATGGTGAGTGTGTCGGTCTGCGAGCCGATGATGGTCCCTCCGTCCACGAGCGACTGCCCGTTGCGGCGCCACTGGTAGGTGAGTTCGCCGCGTCCCTCGGCGACGACGGTGAAGGAGGCGGGCGCCCCGCCGCGCGCCGTCTGGTCGCGGGGATGCTCGACGATGTCAAGCGTGGCGCCGGTGGTCTCCCAGGTATCGCCGAGACGTACGTTGAACCGATCGCGGCCGCCGAAAATGATGGCGGCATCGCGCGTGGCGTCATAGGTCATGGCGTGCTGTGATCGGGGCGGAGGGCCGGAGGTGGAGAGTAGCCGCCAAGTTGAACCGTTCCACTCCCAGGTATCGCCTTGGCGCGAACCATCGATGCCGCCGAAGAGCAAGACCGTCCCCCGGGACTCGTGCCAGGTCATGGTGTGCAGGTACCGTGCGCTCGGACCGCTCGTGGCGACGCGCGTCCATTCCGATCCGTTCCACTCCCAGGTATCACCCAGTCGATTGAAGGGTGCATCTCCTCCGAAGAGCACAACGACCTGACGAACAGGGTCGTACGCCATGGCATGCTCTTCTCGCCCCTCCGGCCCGGATGTCTGCACCTGTGTCCAACTCGAGCCGTCCCAGGTCCAGGTGTCGTCCCAATGGTGGCCGAACGTCGAGTCGAAACCGCCGAACAGCACGGTGACACCGCGTGCCGCATCGTACGCCATCGCGTGATTGGGCCGCGGAGGCGGTCCTTGGACGGCCTTGAGTTCCCACCGGGTTCCATCCCACTCCCACGTGTCGCCCAGGAATCCCGACTGACCCCCACCGCCAAAGAGCACGACGACGCCGCGAGCGCTGTCATAGGCCATTGCGTGACTGGCCCGGGGCATTCTTTGACCGACCCGAGGCGTTGGACCTGCCTCCGCCACCTGGAGCCATTCGCTCCCGTCCCACGTCCAGGTGTCGCCGAGCAACTCCGAACGCTCGTTCATTCCCCCAAACAGCACAGCGACACCCCGTTGGGTATCAAAGACCATGGCGCTGTGGTCTCGCAACCCAGGTCCAACTTGGCTGACCTGCGTCCATTGAAAGCACTGACCTCATGAAGTTGAGTCGCCACACATCAAGCCGGCCATGAGCGCGACCCAGCCCGGAAGCGCACGAACCCGCCAATGACGCGTCGCAGCGCCGAAATGACATCTCACCACTTTGACACCTCCCCACGTTCCGGGCGCGATCGGAGCCGATCGCCGGAGACTCCGGCTCCCCTCTGCTGCCCTGCCGTGATGATACGCAAACTCGCCCTCCCCGCGCTGCCCGGGTGGATGCGGCGTGTGGTGACGGCGCATGGCGAACGGCTCCGGAACCAAGCGCACGGCGGTCGAGCAGCCGGTAGGATTGACTCATGGCAGGCGAGACACCTGTTCTGCGACATTGCCTCGTGGCCGCGTGCGTGATCGCGGCGTTGGTCGCCGGGTGCAAGAAGTCCGCGCCCTCGCCGGCGCCGCTTCCCGCGCCTCCGCCGGGCATGGTCTACATCCCCGGCGGCCAGACGCGCATCGGCTCAAACGACGGCCTGCCGCAGGAGCAGCCGGTTTTCACCGCCGACGTCAAGCCCTTTTTCCTCGACATTCACCCCGTGACCGTCGCACAGTATCGCGCCTTCGTGCAAGCGACCGGGCACATCACGCACGCGGAGACCTACGGCGACTCGGGCGTCTTCGACTTCGAGACCGGCGAGTGGTCGCTCGTCAAGGGCGCAACGTGGCATCATCCCTTCGGACCCGACCAGCCCGCCGCACCCGATGACCATCCCGTGACTCAGGTCTCGTGGATCGACGCCGTCGCGTACTGCGAGTGGGCGGGCAAGCGCCTGCCGACGGAGGTGGAGTGGGAGCACGCGGCGCGCAACGCGAAGAACGGCGGGCCGACATATGCCTGGGGCGATTCGCTCGTCATCGACGGCCGCTACATGGCCAACACCTGGCAGGGTCAATTCCCGAAATTCAACACGGCCGCCGACGGCTACCTCGGCGCCTCGCCCGTCGGCGCGTTCGGCGCCACGCCGCTGGGGCTGACCGACATGGGCGGCAACGTCTGGGAGTGGGTCGACGACTGGTTCCGCCCCTATTCCGAGCGGGGAAAGCCCTACGAGCCGACCGCGGAGAGCAAGAAGGTCCAGCGCGGCGGGTCGTTTCTCTGCGATCCCGCGGTGTGCCACGGGTACCGAGTCTCCGGCCGAGCCGACGCGCCGCCGGACGAAGGACTCTGCCACACCGGCTTTCGCTGCGCGAGGGATGCGCCGGTACAATGACGCGGCCTGTTGAAGACCGCTCACCGCGCCGCAGTCCGGGGGAGAGCGAGGCGGCCGCCGATCGACCGGCGCCGCGCTTCGCGATGCTTCGCGGCCTTTGATCCGCGGCCGGCGGCGCAGCGCACTGCGAGGAGCATCATGGCGAGCAAGACTCGGCCCGATCCGGAGCGACTGATCGATCTCGATCTTGTCCGCGCGACGGAGAACGCCGCGATCGCGGCGTGGAAGTGGTTCGGCAAGGGCGACAAGATCATGGCCGACGCCGCCGCCTCCGACGCGATGCGCGGCATGTTCCAACTCATCGCCTGCAAGGGCCTTGTGCGCATCGGCGAAGGCCGCAAGGACAACGCACCGGGCATCTTCACCGATGAGCGGCTCGGCACCTGGGCGGAGGACGCCGTCCCCCTCGCCGTGGCCGTCGATCCGATCGACGGCACCACGCTGACGGCCAAGGGTTTGCCCGGCGCTGTCTCCGTGCTCGCCGTCGCCGCCTGCGAAGACCCCGATGACGATCCCGCCGAACTTTTCCCCGTCATTCCTTCCCATTACATGGAGAAGATCGCGTTCGGCCCGAAGGTGTCGGAGGGTCCGGGGAAGGTGCGCATGGACGCGCCGATGGATGAGAACCTCGACATCATCGCCTTCAAACTCAAGAAGCGCGTCAAGGACCTCGTCGCGGTCCTCCTTGACCGGCCGCGGCACCAGCACATCATCGACGCGATCCGCAAGGCGGGCTGCGGCATCCGGCTCATCTCGGACGGCGACGTGGCGGCGGCGATCGCGCCGAGCCTGCCCAACTCCGGCGTCGATCTCTACGTCGGCATCGGCGGCAGCCCCGAGGCGGTCATCGCCGCCGCCGCCATCAAGTGCCTCGGCGGTGAGCAACTCAGCCGCATCTGGCCCCGGGACGACGCCGAACGCAAGAGTCTCCTGACCGAGCACGGCTGCACCGAAGCCGACCTCGCGAGAATCTGGACTGTCAGCGAAATGGCCAAGGGCGATCACATCATCTTCGTCGCCACCGGCATCAGCGACTCGCCCATGCTCCGCGGAATCCGCTACGACCAGCAGCACTGCATCACCGAGAGTGTGCTGATGCGCTCACGCTTCCGCACGGTCCGGCGCATCGAGGCGTTTCACAACATCGACAGCAAGACGATCCGCCTCGCTTCGAGCGGCGAAGAAATGCGGCTGTAAGGCAACCGGCGCTCAGAATCTGTTTCGCAACTGACGTCGAAGTGGTGGAACGGGCCTCTGGCCCGTTCGACTTGGACGGAGGGGACGCCCGTCCCACCGTTGTGAAACAGTCTCTCAGCCGCCTCCCCCGCCCTCGCCGGGCGCGTCTTCCGCTTCGGGCGTCGAGGGATCGAGCGTCAGGTCTCCGCGCGCCGGGTCGTGAATCGTGAGTCGCGATATGCCGGTCTCCTCGATCACGATCGTCTGCGAGACCTTGAGCGTCAGTTCGAGCGTCACCTGCTGCGCTCCGTTCGAGAAGAGGATGGTTCCGCGGTAGACGTGCGGCCACTCGCCGGCGCCGCTGAACTCGAAGCCCTGGCCGGCCGGGGGCTGCCACTGCTGGAACGACCCGTATCGGGCCACCACCTGCTCTTTGAAGTAGCGCAACTGCCCATCCGTGATCTGCTGCTCAGTGGCCGAGTACAGGTGAGTGCGCGCCGACTGGTAGTCGCCGAGTTCGAGGTCTCTGAGGAGTTCGGACGGGCCGGTGGCGAGTTGCACTCCCGACTCGACCCACGACCGCAACTGCGGCCAGAAGATCCGCACCGCGGCGAACTGAGCGATGATCGCGAGAATGCCCAGCGCGATCGCCGCGAAGGCCAGCCCGCTTCCCTTGCGCCGGCCGTTGGATGAACTCACCGAGATCATGCCGCCGATCCCCAGCAGAACGCCCAGCAGCGAGGCGAGCGGACAGCAGAAGATCGCGCTGGAAACCAGGGCGGATACGCACAGCAGGCTGGTGCGGGCGGGTTCGCCCCCGGACGGATAAGCCGGGTCGTAGCCGGCGTGATACTGGCTCATGGATGCTCCCGTTCGATCGAAGGACTCGGACCAGGGCCTTCTTCGGAAATCCGACCGGCACGATAACCCCCTCAGGGCGTCTCATCCAGCACGTCGTGCACGCGGATCCACTCCCAGCGCGGCTTCCACTTCTCGACCACCGTCACGTGGCTGGGGTGGTTGACGTACTGCCGGTAGGCCTCTTCCGTCTCAAACCCGACGAAGAAGCCGACGTCGTAGTCGCCGTCCACGTTGCCGCGGCCGACGTCGAGGTGGGTTCCCGCGTAGTAGGACAGCACGCCCGGAATCGTCGCCAGGTGGGCGTCGCAGTCGGCGATGAGTTCGACGGCGTCTGCGGGGTTCTTGAGTTTGAAGAAGGCGAGGTGGTTGATCCGCGCCGGCCGGGGCGGAAGGTCGCCGCCGAAGTCGCACGTTGTGCAGGCGCACCCGCTCAACAGGCCGGCGAGAAGCAGCAGGATGGCGAGGCGCGCCCGGCGGCGCAGGTGTGCGGCGGAGGCAAGCGTGATGCTCATGCGTTACTCCAGTGACTTGAAGATCAGCCCCGTGGGCATTTTGGGCCAGAAGAAGGTCGAGTTCGCCGGGAGCAGCCGCCCGCTCGGCGCGATGGTCAGCACGTCGGCGAGGGAAACGGGAAGCATGACCAGCCCGAGTTGCGCGCCGGGGAGGATCGACGGGCCTGCTTGCAGGTCGGCCGCGTCGAAGACGGGCTGGCGGAGCGGTTCGCGCCCCCCGTTGAGCCGATCGCGCAGCGTCCGCTGCACGAGCAGGTGCTCGCACACCACCGGCCCGCAGCGCCGCCACGCCTCGGGCGCCTCGGGAAACTTCTCGACCAGCGGATCAATGACACGCGAGGTCATGACGAAGCACCGCCTGGTCGCGAAGTCGATCAGGCCGACGGGATTGGACCGCTCAAACCAGGCGCGGGCGACCTGGTCGACGAGGTCGACGGCGCCGCCGGGCGCTTCCTCGAAGCGGCACTCGTCGCTCAGCGCCTCCATGACCGCCTCGATGCGATACTCCTCAATCCCGCCCAGAACGTGGTGCATGGCCCGGATGGACATCCCCGTGTCTTCCTGCGCGACGAGGGCGAAGACGCAGGAGCGAGCCGCGGCCGGCGCGGCCGACCCGAGCGACTCAACGTACTCCAGTTGCGAGACGTAGCGATGATGCCCGTCGGCGATGATGACGTCGCGCCGGCCGAACGCCTCCAGCAGGCCCGAGATGAGCGACTCCTCCTCCACGAGCCAGAGTTCCGAGAGCGTCCGATCCATCGCGAGGCCGACGAGCGTCGGCTCGGAGGCAAACTCGACGGCCATGCGCGCCTCCTCCACGGATCCATCCGAATCGCTGAAGAGGCCGAAGATCGGCGAGGTCTGCACGCGCAGCGCCCGCAGCAGGGCGAAGCGGTCGCCGCGGGGTCCCGAGCGCGTTTCCTCGTGGGCGAAAAGCCCCGAGTCGCCCAGCGGCTCCAACGGAAGGTCGGCCAGCAGCGCGTGGCGGCGAAGCACGCTCGAACCATCGCGGAACGTCTGCCGCAGCACGCCGAGCACCGGTCGATCGAGCGCGTGCAGCGTTCCGTCCGTCCGCCATTGATCGAAAATCTCCCTCGCTCGCCCGTAGGAGGACTCCGGGCCGACGCGATCGACCGGCAGGTGGGGCACGTCGATGGAGGCGGCGCAGGTCGGGTCGGCGGCGAGGAGGCGCCGCTTGACGTCGGCGCTCACGAGGTCATAGGGGGGCGCCAGCCGCGTCGAGAGGTCCGGCGGGCAGCCAGCGCCTCTCTCGGAGTACCTCCATGCACGGCAGATTGGCGACAGGCCCGGCATCGCCCGCGACTTCTCCTGATTCGTGCGACGTAGGCTAGCGGGGCGCGAACGCGCGAACAAGCCGCGCTGCCGGCCGCGCGGCAAGGCGCCGCGACTCAGCGCCTCGCCCGGCCGGGCGCACTCGACTCCACCAGCCGCAGCCGGGCGTTCAGACCGAAAAGTTCGTCTCGCAGCGCCAGGTACTCCCGCTCGAGTTCACCGCGCCGCCCGGCGTCGGCCGACTCCTGCGTCCGCTCCGCCAGGAGCGCAATCCGCTCCGAAACATCGGTGATGCGCCGGCGAAGTTCCTCGACGATCAGCCCGCGGCGCTCTTCCGGCGCAAGCGACGACGCCCCGTCGCGGTCGGAGACGTCCACCGGCTCGACGCCGAGGTCGATGGCCAGTTTCACGGCCGGGGGAAAGCTCTCGCGCCGACGCGCGTTCCAGAGCGCGAGCATCTCCCGCCTCACTTCGACGAGGTACCCCTCGAACTCGCGCAGTTGGGTCGGGTCGGCCAGGGCAAAGGTCACATCGATCTCGTCGCGGCCCCGGCGGATGCGGGCGCTGACGATGTCGCCGGCGCGGAGCGAAGACATGATTCGCCGAAGTTCGGCCTGCTGGTCGAAACGATCCTCGGGCAGCCTCACGCCGTTCATGCTGATGAAGCGGTCGCCCGGTCGCAGGACGCGCGCCGCCGGGGCTTCGGGCCTGACGTTCATGACGATCGCCGCCCCCTGCTCGAACTCGATGCCGATCGCCCCGGGCCGCGCCACGAACCGCGACTGCGCCGCCATCAGCAGGCGCTCGATCGACTCGGGGGCGAGTTCCTCCCAGCGCTCCTTCACGAACGCTTCGATGTCCGGGCCGCCGATCGAAGCGTCCGCCTCCAGCCGCTGGCTGACTCGCTCGCGCACGTCCAGCCGTGGGTCGTTCAACTGGGAGGCGTATTCGCTCAGGCTCGGTCCCGACGGGCGCTGGAGGTCGGCCGCCGCGGGCGCGGCCCGAAAGGGGACCGCCGCGCCCTGAACGACGGTCGAAAACGCCAGCAACACGATCCCGATGGACCCGTTCATGCTCCTGCTCCCGCCGCCACGTTCGCGGCTGCGGGGAATCGTAGCCGCGCCCCAGCCGCCACGGTCCGCGGCCAGCGGGACGAACATCACCTCGGGAATGGAGTCAACTCCGACCAGCGGACGGTCACGGACTTGCGGCGGCGTCCGCCGGGCTCTCGGCGGCGGCGCTCATGAGCCGTGCGCGGTGGCGCGCGATGAGGGGGAAGAGGTCGATCGCGCCCTCGGCGCCGGGCCGACCGGCCGGCGAGCGCGCGGCGCTGAGATCGCCGGCGAGCGGGTCCGGCGTTTCCTTGTCCGCGAGCGCGTCGGGGGAGCGGCCTTCGCGCCACCGGGCGAGCGCTGCTTGGGCCCGCTCGACCTCGGCTTCAAGTCGCGCCAGATCCTCCGCGGCTTGTTTCTCAAGCGCCTCGATGGCGGCGCGGTCCCGGGCGAGTTGTTCGAGCGCACGGCGTTGGGAGCCTCGCTCCAGCGCCGCCGCGACCAGCGAAGGATTTGCGGCCGCGTGTTCGGCTTCGGCCGCGGCGCGGCGCCGCGACGCGTCCGCCCGACTGACCAGGTCGCTGTGCATCGCGCTGCGCGACAACGACAGTCGCGCCCGCGCCGATTCAACGCGCGCCCGCGCCGCGAACACGTCCCGCTCCAGCGCCGCCAGAGCGGCCGCATCTTCGGGCGGCATCGCCGCCGATTCGGCGGCCATCGCCGAGAGGGGCGCCGACGCCTCGATGACGCCGGGGATCGCGGTCGAGTCGGTCGACCTCGCCGGCGGGGCTTCTTGTGCCTGCAGTGCACGCGGACCAGAGACCGCCGCCGCGGACCCCAGCACGAGGGCTGCGATCATCACGCCGAAGCAACTTCCCAGCGCGGCGCTCGCCCCGGCGAGCCGGATGGGGTCGGCGCCGACGCCGTCGATTTCGTCCGGCTCGACCGGCGCCCCCAGGTCGCGTTGGCTGGATTCATTGCCCTCCAAGGGCAGGACCGGCGCGGGCACGTCGGATCGGAAGTCGACGGCTTCATCGGACGCATGGTCCGAGAATCGGGATTCGTCGAGGGAATCGCGGCGCATCGATCAAACGCGATCGGCGCAAACACATGGCGGGTTGAGGCGGTCTCGGGGAACCGTTGTGCCGGAGTTCAATCTGCGCCGCCTGCTCAGAGGCGGCGGGCCGCAGCGCCGGTCGTGATCCGGGCCGCGTCGCCGCGGTCGTATTCCCGTTCCGCGGCGCACGCTTCCACGGGTCGTCGCGGCGTGTGAAGGCTCCGGCCCAACCGCGTACAATCGCGGTCCCGCGCGGCTCGGCGCCGCTGGCGGGGCATCGTGTCCAGCGGATCACCTCATGAGGGAGGCCAAGGGTGGCGACACGCATCCCGATCGTCGGCGGCAACTGGAAGATGAACACCAACCGCGCCTCCGCGGTCGCGCTCGCCCGCGCCGTCTCCTCGGCCGTGGGCGGCCTCGGCGGAATCGAAGTCGTTCTCTTTCCCCCCTTCCCCTACCTGCTTGAAGTGGGCAAGGCCATCGAGGGTTCGCGTCTCGCTCTCGGCGCCCAGGACGTACACTGCGAACCAGACGGAGCATTTACCGGCGAGGTCAGCGCGAGCATGCTCCGCGACTGCGGCTGCGCGTGGACGCTGATCGGCCACAGCGAGCGGCGGCACGTCATCGGCGAGGGGGATGATCTCGTCAACCGCAAGGTCCTCGCCGCGCTGGGCGCGGGGCTGAACGTGATCCTCTGCGTCGGCGAGACGCGCGGCCAGCGCGAGGCGGGGCAGACCGACGCGGTGAACCAGCAGCAACTGACCTCGGGCCTGCACGGGGTGACCCGGGAGCAGATGCGCCGCGTCGTGATCGCCTACGAGCCGGTCTGGGCGATCGGCACGGGCCTGACGGCCACGCCGGAGGATGCCCAGGCGGCGCACGCGGCGATCCGGGGGACGCTCGGACGCCTTTTCGACTCCGCCACCGCCGGCGGCGCCCGGATTCAGTACGGCGGATCGATGAAACCCGGCAATGCGGCAGGTTTGATGAGAATGCCGGACATCGATGGCGGACTAATCGGGGGAGCCTCCCTCAACGCCGACGATTTCGGCGCTATTGTTCAGGCCGCCGCCCACGCGGGGTGACCGGTCATCCCGGCGGCCGCTTGCCGGGCACTGCCACTGCGTTCGGGTGGTCGTCCCGGCCATTCAAGGTACCACTCATCATGGCGATTCTCTCCATTCTGCTTTCGCTCCTGTTCATCATCGTCGCCGTGGCGCTGATTCTGGTGATCCTGGTTCAGCGGCCGCAGGGCGGCGGACTGGCCGGGGCCTTCGGGGGGGCGGGCGCCAGCAGCCAGTCGGCCTTCGGAGCCAAGACCGGCGACATGCTCACCTACGCCACCGTCGCCATCTTCGTTCTCTTCCTCCTGACGTCGATGGGCATGGTGTGGCTGAACCAGTCGCTCTTCCTCAGCGCCGCTCCGGCCGAGCCGGACGCCCCCTCGCGTCTGGCCGTCAAGGTCGTCTCGCCGACGGAGATCATCCTCACGTGGAGCGACAACTCACGCAACGAAAGCGGCTTCGCCATCCAGCGCTCGGCCGACGGTCTGACGGGCTGGTCGGAGGTCATGTTCGTCGATGAGAACGTGACGACCTTCACGCACTCGGACCTGACGCCCGAATCGACCTTCTTCTACCGCGTGCTTGCGCGGAACACGCTGGGCGACTCCGAACCGACCGACGCCATTCCGGTCACTCTCCCGGCGGCGCCGCCGGCGGAGGACCAGCCCGCCGACGACCAGCCTGCGACGGGCGGCGAGGGCGGTTGAATCGCCCATGAGGACTCGAAGCACGTGATTCGATCGATGACCGGTTTCGGCGAGGCGACGACGGATGTCCAGGGCGTGCACTATGCCGTCGAGGTCCGGTCGATCAACAACAAGTTCTACAAGGCGTCGATTCGCCTTCCCGAGGAACTCGAGGGACTCGAGGCGGAGATCGACTCCCGCCTGCGCCGCCGGCTGACGCGCGGCTCGATCACGCTCAAGGCGCGTCTTTCCGATCCGACGGCCCGGGCCGCGTACCGGATCAACATCGAGGCGCTCCAGTCCTACATCGAGCGCCTCGGGCAGTTGCCCCACGAAGTCGGGCATCCCGTTCCCATCGACGTGGCGGGCCTGATCCAACTTCCCGGCGTGCTCCAGCCGCCTTCCGACTTCGAGTCGCGCATCGAGAAGGCCAAGCCCGTCATCTATGACCTGCTCGACTCCGCGTGCGACCGGCTCATCGAGATGCGCGACCGCGAGGGGGCGATGCTCCTCGAGGATCTGCATCGGCAGTACGAGTCGATCGGCGCCCGCCTCGAGCGCATCGCCGGCCGCACGCAGACGGTCGTCGAGGAGTACCACCATCGGCTGCGGGCGCGCATCGAATCGATGCTCAAGGACGCGAACATTCACGTCAACGAGGCCGACCTCGTGCGCGAGGTGGCGATCTACGCCGAGCGCAGCGACATCGCCGAGGAGATCACGCGGCTCAAGGCGCACCTCTGCCAGTTCCGCGACCTGGTCGACGGAGACGGCTGCGAGCCGGTCGGCCGCACCCTAGACTTCCTCGCGCAGGAACTGCTCCGCGAGGCGAATACGATCGCCAGCAAGTCCAACGATGCGCAGATCAGCCGGGACATCGTCGAGATCAAGGGCGCCATCGATCGCATCAAGGAGCAGGTGCAGAACGTCGAATAACCGCCGGGGAGCGCGATGGCCGAGAGCACCGCACAGGACATTCGCAACGACGCCGCCCTGGCGATCGCGTGCAGCCAGTACGACGTCGGCCCGATCCAGACGATCGTCGAGGCGGTGATCGGCTCGCGCCGCTCGCGCAAGTGGGTCATCCGCGCCCGCCGGGGCGACTTCGTCCTCAAGGAGCGATCCGAGGCGCTGGCCACGGTCGAGCAGGTCGCCTTTGCCCACGAGGTCCAGTTGCGCCTCGAAGAGGCGCAGTTCCCCGTGGCGCCGCTCCTGGGCACGCGCGAGGGCAATCGCTCCCTCTACCAGGGCAACGAGCGCATCTACGAACTCACCCGCCTCATCCGAGGCAGTTCCTTCGACCGCAGCAGCGAGCAGGCGCGCGAGGCGGGCCGCACCCTCGCCTGGCTGCACGCGGCGCTGAGCGGGATGGAGGTGCCGGCCCTTTCCACCTCGACGCCCTTCCACCGCCGCCCCGATCTCGCGGGCATCGCCGACCACATTCCGCGGGCGATCCGCATCGTCACCGGCCGCGACGAAGACCGCAAGGCCGCGTCGGAGATCGTCAAGCGCCTCTTCCACGCCTACGACCAACTCGTGCAGCGCACCGACCTCATGGGGTACGCGCAGTGGCCGCGCTTCGTCGTCCACGGCGACTGGCATCCGGGCAATCTGCTCTTCAGCGAGCACGGCCACGTCGCGGGGGTTTTCGACTTCGACACCGTCCGCCTCGAGCCGCGCATCGCCGACGTCGCCAACGGCGCGCTCCAGTTCGCGATGAAGGTCACGTCGGACGACCCCTTCAGCCATCCGGACGGACTCAACGAGTCGATCCTCCTGGCGTTTCTGAGCGGGTACGACGCGCACGACCCCTCGCTCATGCTCAGCGTGACGGAGGTGCAGGCGCTGGCGCCGCTCATGGCCGAAGCGCTCATCGCCGAGGCGTTTCCCGTGATCGCGCAGACTGGCCGCTTCGGCCGATGGAGCGGGCTGGAGTTTCTCGACGTCGTCGATCGCAAGGTCAAGTGGCTGACGACGGCGGCGGAGGAACTGCTCGCGCGCCTGAATCACGAGTAGCCGCTCGCCCTTCAGGAAGGCCCGCCCCGGTGCAGATCGTCACGCTTCTCATCGTCGCGCTGGTGTATCTCTCGGAGGACGCCGCCCGTTGGTGGCCCTGGCCGATCGACCTCACGCTCAACGAGCGCCTCCTCGCCGCCCTGCTCGGGCCGGTCGCGCTGATCGGGTTGGTTCTCGCCGCGATGCGCCTGTGCCGCCGGCGCATGGACCGGCGCGGCTCGTGGCGGGCCGCCCTTCTGGCCGACCGCTTCATGACCGCCGGGATGTGGCTCTCGCTCGCGCTGCACGCTTTCAACATCGCCGCTCTCGACCTTCACGGCGCCATCCGAACGAAACTGGGCGACTGGGTGATCGTCGACGAAGCGATCGCGATGCTCCCTCCATTGGCGATCCTCCTCGGCGCCTGGTGGGCGTACTACCCCATCAACCGGCGGCTGCGCGAGGCGTCGCTGATCCGCCACCTCGACGCCGGCCGCACGATTTACCCGATCTGGACGCGGCGCGAGTACGTCGTTTCCCAGTCGCGGCTGCACTTCGGCCTCGTTCTGCTGCCCGCGATGCTCATCATGGGCTGGGCCGAGGGGATCGACTTCTTCTGGCGGCATTCTGTCAGCGAGGAGGTCGCGCCGTGGTGGCGGCACGCCGCGCTCGGACTGGGCGTCGCGGCCATCTTCCTCTTTGCGCCGACCTTCATGACCCGCATCTGGGACACGCAGCCGCTGAGCGAAGGCGAACTGCGCGACCGGCTCGAACAACTCTGCGCCCGGCACGGCGTGCGCGTGCGGCGGCTGCTCGTCTGGAACACGCACGGCGGGATGATCAACGGCGCGGTGATGGGCCTTCTCGGCCGCCTGCGCTACGTCCTGCTGACCGATGCGCTTCTCGACGCCATGACCACGCGCCAGGTCGAGGCGGTCATGGCGCACGAGATCGGCCACGCGCGGCGGCACCACCTGCCCTGGCTGGCGGTCTGCCTGCTCGCGATCCTCTCCTCCGTCACGCTGCTGACGACGCTGGCGGTGCGCGGCGTCGATGCCGTCGCCAACCCGCGCCCCTCGCGCGTCGAGGTCATCTCGGCCCGCAACGCGCGGATCGAGCCGGCGCCGCGGTCGCGCCAGTCTCCGCTTTCGCCGCTCGACGCCGGCGCGAAAGGCGACTGGCTCGAACCGGTGGGCCTCGTCACGACCGTGCTCATCTCGCTGGGAGTCTTCGGCTTCACCAGCCGGCGCTTCGAGCGGCAGGCGGACACCTTCGCCGTTCAACACCTCAGCGGCATGACGCGCGACGACGGCCGCGAGCGCGTCATCACCGCCGAAGCGGCCGAGGCCATGAGCGACGCTCTCCAGGTCGTCGCCGAACTCAACCACATCCCCATCACACGCAGGAGTTGGCGCCACGGCTCGATCCGCTGGCGGCAGGACTACCTGCGCACTCTGATCGGACGGCGCTGCAATGACGTGCCCATCGACCGGCAGATGCGGGTCCTCAAGGCCCTCGCGGCCGCCGCGCTTATCGCGTCGCTGGCCCTCACCTGGTGGATCGATGGATTCGGATAATGCCCACGCCCACGATGAGCGAGTCTTCGAGCGAATCGTGGGGTGCGTTTCACGATGAGCGAGTCTTCGAGCGAATCGTGGGGTGCGTTTCACGATGAGCGAGGCTTCGAGCGAATCGTGGGGCGCATCTCACGATGAGGCCCCGCGAATCGTGGGGTGCATCGAGCGAAGATTCACTCTTCGATCACATCGCGGGAAAGGCCCCGACCGCGTCTCCCGGGCGTCAGTCAGGCACTTCCACCACGTTTGAAAGCAGGCACTGGCGAAGATCGACAAACTGCAGGTAGCCACTGCATCGCCCCGGTCCGGCGTAGCCGCGAAGGTTGACCGAGCCGGATTCATCGACGCGGAAGAACCCGATCAGCGCTGCCCCGGGCGGCCCGATCTCAAGGTACATCGGCCCGCAAGGCTCAATCCACTGGAACCACTCTCGTCGAGTTCCCCCATAGATCAGCAAGGCCGATCCGTTCGGCCGCGCGCGGGTCAGCCGCACTCCGACTTGCCCGGGACAGTGTCCGCCCACCTCGAGGAGCGGCATCACACGCAGCGTCAGACTGGCTGACTCGCTGAGGCGCTCGCCGCACTCGCGCCGCACGAGAACGTCGTAGGCGCCGACATCAGATTCACCGACGTCTTCAATGCGCAGCCCGGCGGTTCGGCTGCCGGAGATGCGTCCGCCGTCCTCCAGCGCCTCGCCGTCCTTGCGCCACTGATAGGCCATCGGCCCCGAGCCGACGGTGCGAACCGAAAACCCCGCGTCATGGCCGGGAATCGCGACAATGGAACGCGGCTGCTCGATGATCGAAAGGAAAGTGTCCGCATCCGCTTCCCAGGTGTCCGCGAAGCGCCCCAAGTCGTTGTATCCGCCGAAGAGCACGAGGCGGTCTCTCGAGGCGTCATAGACCATTCGGTGAGAGTAACGCGCCAGCCGCGGCTCCTTGGCGAGAAGCGACCAGTCCTGACCGTTCCACTCCCACGTCTCATCGTTGTAGTTTCCATCGTAAGCGCCGCCGGTGACGAGGATCGCGCTGCGCGATGCGTCAAAGGCCGCATCGAACTTGTACCAGAGTTCCGGACCCTGGTGCTTCGCAATCCAGTGCCAGGCGCTGCCGTTCCACTCCCAGATCTCGCGGTAGGACGTGTCCGTGATCATGACGATGCGCCCCTGCGCCGTATCGGTCACCAGGGCGTAACTCGAAACGGCCGGACCATTGGTGGCGATGAGCAGCCAGATGTGGCCGGTCCAGACCCAGGTTTTCGACGGCCGTCCCGTCCGACCGTCGAAGAGGATGATCCTGCCGATCGAGGGGTCGAACGCCATCGAGCGCTCTCCGACGATCTCCGGCCCGGTTTCCGAGAGCAGCCGCCAGCGCTGCCCGTCCCACTCCCATGTGTCGGTCGGTCTTCCGGCTGAGGTCAGCCCGCCGTAGAGCAGAACGCGGTCGCGCAGCGGGTCGTAGGCGATGTTGGCGCCGACGCGCGGCGTGGGACCCGCAACCTGAAGTTGCGTCCATTCAGCGCCGTCCCAGGTCCATGTGTCGTCGTACTTGACCCACACTTCGCCCTCGCGCCCCTGGCCGCCGAACAGCAGGGTCTTCCGGGCGCGGTCCATGTAAACCATGCAGAACTGCGATCGGGCGGCTGGTCCGGCGGCCAGAATCTCCTCCCAGCCATTACACTGGCGAGCGGAGCAAGGCGCTGCCCCGCCGAGCAGAAGCGCGATCGCGGACAAGAACATCCACGCTTTCGTGACGCATTCAATCGCCCGGGCCGAAGTGAGTCGCATGATGCCCCTCCCGGAAAGCGCGGCGGCGAGAGTCTCCCACCATTCTACAGGATCGGAGGCGCCCGCGCGCCGGGGAATCGCGGCCCCACGCCGAATCCCGGCAGTTTCCCCCGCAAACAGAGTGCGAACGCGCGGCGCCGACCCTCACCTGGGCCTGATGCTCGCCGCGTGCTCGCGGGCGGCGGCGACGATGCGCTCGGCCGTGCGCACCGCGGCGAAACCCGCGTGGACATCCACCTCCGGCCGGCCCCCCTCGCGCACCACGCGCACGAAGTCGCGCAACTGCATCTGCAACTGGTCGGCGTCATCCACCTCGAGCGGCTCGATGTTCACGAGATCGGTGTAATCGAGGTCGGAGAGGTCGCGGCCGGCGGCGAGTTCGCGGCGCACGCGCGCCAACTGTTCCTCGTTGGCGGTGCGGCGGATCATCAGCCCCGCCTTCTTCGCGAAGTCCACGCTCGCGTAGGCGTCCTCCGCGACGATGCGGATCTTGCGCTCGGTCTTGAGCGCGAGACGGCTGGCGGTGATGTTGGCGACGCAGCCGGTCGGGAACTCGAGCCTCGCGTTGCACACATCCTCCGCCGCGCCGAGCACCGCCACCGCGCTCGCCTGCACCCGCGCCGGCTCGCCGCCGGTGAGCATGAGCACGACGTCGAGGTCGTGGATCATCATGTCGAGCACCACGCCCACGTCCACGCTGCGGAACGTCATCGGGCTGACGCGATGCACCTCGATGAAGCGCGGCGCGAGGTCGGAGTGGGCCGCCAGCGCCCGCACCGCGGGGTTGTAGCGCTCGATGTGCCCGACCTGGAGGATCGTTCCCGTGGCGTCGGCGAGGTCGGCCAGTTGCCGCGCTTCCTCGACGTTGGGCGCCAGCGGCTTTTCGATGAGGCACGCCACGCCGGCGCGGAGAAGCGGCTCGGCGACGCGGCGGTGGTCGCGCGTCGGGACGGCCACCGTCACCGCCTCGGCGCCGGCCTCGATCAGCGCCGCCTCGTCGGGAAAGGCGCGCGTGCCGAACTGTTCCGCGGCGGCAGCGGCGCGTGAGGCGTCCGCGTCGACCACGCCGACGAGGTCCACCTGCTCCATCTGCGCGTACTGCCGCGCGTGGTGCCGGCCCATGCGGCCGACCCCCACCACTCCGACGCGCAACGGCCGATCTGTCCGTGATTCCGCCATGGCGCATGATCGTAAGCGGGCCGCGCCGCGGTTGACACCACGCTTACTCGGCGTCGCGCGCGAGGGCCGTTCCGCCCGACTCGCCGACCTGCCGTCCTTCTTCGACGCGCTTCATCATGCGCCTCGTCTTGTCGTCGAACTGCTCGCGGTAGCGCAGACTCCAGCGCACCATCGCGCGCACCTGGAGGAGCGAGTGCGCGAAGAAGAGTTGCGCCGCCAGCAGGCCGATCGCCACGAGGTAGCCGCTCATGCAGCAGACCGGCACGAAGCCGCTGCGCGTCTGAATGGTCTGCGTGAGCGCGAAGAAAGGCGCCCAGAACGCGGCGCACAGCCCGATGGCCCAGGAGATGTTCCAGAACCGGTCCGCGAGCGCATCATCGTGGCCGGCGATCGCCACCTGCCGAAGGAGCAGGCAGGTGAGCGTCTGCAGCCCGAGCCACGCCAGCGCCACGAACGCGGCCAGCGTGATGAGCGCGCCGGGGTCGACCGGAGTCCTCCAGCGCGTGCGAACGAGCAGCAGCGCGCCCGTGAGGGCGATGGCCGCCAGCAGCACGCCGCGCAGCGCCGCCGGCAGGCGATGCTCCGCGCGATGGCGCGGCGAGTGAATCTGCGGCCAGACCGCCGTCGCCCCGAAGATCGAAACAAGGGCGCACACGACCGTGAACGCCGCCACATAGACGATGACCGAGCCGAGCAGGCCATAGAAAACCCAGAACCAGAGCAGCATCGCACCGGCCCATGCGAGCACGCCCGGCAGCAGCGCCCGCGCCAGCCGCCGCAGATGGGCGGTCTGCGCCTCAGCGAGCCCCTCGGCGCGGATGGCGAGGATCGGCCGGCCGCACTCCGGACACCGCTGCCCCTCGCGCAGGCCGCGCAGCGCGTACCCGCACGCGATGCAGGACCGGTCGTCGCCGATCACCCCCGGCGCCGCCAGTCCACGGGATGTGTAGTACTCATCAACCTTGTAGAAGGCCATGGCGGAACATGGTAGGGCGGACCCCTGAGAGGCAGGGTCGCCCCCGCCCGCGCCTACGATCGCTCCAATGACGCCACGTGAACTCACGCCGCGCGAGATCGTCGCGGAACTGGACAAGTACATCATCGGCCAGGGCGAAGCCAAGCGGGCCGTCGCCATCGCGGTGCGCAACCGCTGGCGGAGGCAGCGCCTCGAAGGCGACCTCGCCCGCGAAGTCGCGCCGCGCAACATCATCATGGTCGGCCCGACGGGCGTCGGCAAGACCGAAATCGCCCGCCGCCTCGCCCGGCTCGTCGATGCCCCCTTCATCAAGATCGAGGCGACCAAGTTCACCGAAGTCGGCTACCACGGCCGCGACGTCGACTCCATGATCCGCGACCTGCTCGACCTCGCCATCAAGATGGTCCGCACCGAGCAGGCTGAGACCGTCAAGGCCAAAGCGCAGGAGGCCGTCGAGCAGCGCCTTGTCTCCATCCTCCTCGGCCGGGAGCCTTCCGCCGGCGGCTACGTCAGCGCCGAAGAGTCCGCAGTCGGCGGCGAAGAGACGAGCCGCACCACCCGCGACCGCATGCTCGAACGCCTCCGCCAGGGCGTCTTTGACGAGCGCGAGATCGAACTGACCGTGCGCGAGGCGCAGTCCATTCCGCTCATCGGCGGCATGGGGCCGGACCAACTCGACCCGGGCGTGACGAGCATGCTCGAACAACTCATGCCGGCGCGGCACAAGATGCGCAAGGTCTCGGTGCGCGAGGCAAGGCGCCTGCTGCTCGAAGAAGAGACGGACAAACTCATCGACCGCGACAAGATGATCCAGCAGGCGATCGCGCGCACCGAGCAGTCGGGCATCATCTTCCTCGATGAGATCGACAAGATCGCCGCCTCGCCCAAGGGGGCCGTCGGCGGGGCGGATGTCTCGCGCCAAGGCGTGCAGCGCGACCTTCTTCCGATCGTCGAGGGTTCGAGCGTCGCCACGCGGCACGGCATGGTGCAGACCGACCACATCCTCTTCATCGCCGCCGGCGCATTTCACTCCGCCACGGTCAGCGACCTGATGCCGGAACTCCAGGGACGCTTCCCGATCCGCGTCGAACTCGCCGGCCTGAAGCGCGACGACTTCATCCGCATCCTCCGCGAGCCGGAGCACTCGCTGCTCAAGCAGCAGCAGGCGCTGCTCGAAACCGAAGGGCTGAACATCGAGATCGAGGATGATGCGATCGACGCCATGGCCGACGTCGCCGCCCGCGCCAACTCGATGATGGAGAACATCGGCGCGCGGAGGCTCATGACGATCGTCGAGCGCCTCTTTGAGAAGATCAGTTTCGACGCGCCGGACATGCCGGCTCGGGGCGAGACTCAGGTCCGCATTACCGCCGCGATGGTGCGGGAGGAACTCGAATCGATCGTGGCCGACGAAGACCTGAGCCGATTCGTCCTGTGAGGAGACCGCGATGCACGGCAGCGCCGGACATGCAGGCCCGACCGTCTTTCACGCGACGACGATCGTCTCGGTTCGCCGCGACAGGCAGGTTGCGATCGCCGGCGACGGGCAGGTGACGCTGGGGCAGACGGTCGCCAAGGCCAACGCGGTCAAGGTGCGAAAACTCGATGCGCTCGGCGCGGAGGGTCGCGGCGTGCTCGTGGGTTTTGCCGGCTCGGCCGCGGATGCGTTCGCGTTGCTCGACCGGTTCGAGACGCACCTCAAGGCCTCGCCGCAGAACCTCATGAAGGCCGCGATCGAACTCGCCAAGCAGTGGCGCACCGACCGCGTGATGCGCCGCCTCGAAAGCCTGCTGGCGGTGTCGGACGCGAAGCAGAGCCTGATGATCTCGGGCCAGGGCGACGTGATCGAGCCGGGCGACGGCATCATCGCCATCGGCAGCGGCGGCGCCTACGCCCAGGCCGCGGCCCGGGCGCTGCTCGAGCACACGTCCATGTCGGCGACTGATGTCGCGCGCGAGAGTCTGCGCATCGCCGGCGAGATCTGCGTCTACACGAACACGAACATCACGGTGCTGACGCTGTGAATCGGAGTGCTGTCGATCGGTAGCGCCGCCGCCACAACTCGAAGACGATCGCGCAGCCGCATCCGTCGGATGCGCGCCTTGGCCGCCGCCGCCGTGCATCGTTTCGCCGGCCTCCTCACGACGATCGTCCTCGTCCTCAACACCATCACGCTCACGCTGTTTCTCACCCTCGCGGACTCGACGCCGCTGCGCGGCGGGCTGCTCGAACTTCTCTGGGTGTACGACCGTCAGGTGCTGGGCTTCGCGCTCGCCGGCTCGGCGTTCATCGCCGTGCCGCTGAGCATTGCGGCATGGATCACCTCGCGCCGCACACGCCTCAGCCTGCTCATCATCTGGATCGCCTTCGCGGCCATCATGCTCACGCATCGACGCGAGGCGGTCGAGGTCGTCTCGCGCATCGTGTGGAAGCATCGCGTGGCGCCGGCGCTGGAGCAGTAGCGGCGCGCGTGTTGCAGCACGCGCCGAATCCCACGTTCACTGAACGTGGGCTTCGGCTCCCTCATCACCTTCAGGGCGCTCGCCGGTCTTGTGGTAGTCGAGCCGCTGCTTCGCATACCGCTCGGGCGAGATCGCGAGGTCCGGCTCCTGCCCGGCCTGGTGCATTTCGTGCAGGCGCTTGAGGTAGGGGATGCACCAGCCGCAGCCCGTCCCCGCGCCGAGGCACTCGCTGATGAGCGACGCCACCGGCGGATCCTCGCGCTTGAGATACGCGACAATCTTGCGCTGCGTGACGTGATAGCAGAGGCAGACGTCTTCATCGGGGTGCATGGGGGATGGTAGGGGGCAGGCAATGGGCAGCAGGCACTCGGCACTAGGCACTCGGCAATAGGGAGAGGCATCAAGGCATCGAGGCATCAGGGGATCGCGGCTTTGGTTAGCCGCGACCCGGAGGCTCTGCGCAGGGGAGCGCGTCGAGCGCAGAAACCTCAATCTCACGCAGAGGCGCAGAGGTCGCAGAGATCGGACACAAATGAAATCGCCGCCTCCGCGGCCTCAGCGCCTCTGCGTGAGAAAACACGAACGTGCAACACGGCCCAAAGCGAGCCCGAAGCGTGAGCGAGCTCGCTCCATTGCCGCGCGGCCGGGTCCACCGCTTGCTCCCACGAGTGCTATTCGTCTTCCGCGGTCCAGTACTTGATGTCGTGCAGCAGCGCCTCGGCAGAGGGATCCGTCAATGCCCGCACCTGCGGAACGTAGTTCAGGTCATGCGATCGGCGCATGCCCTTCATCCGAACGCCATTCGCATCCGCGGGGATCGCATGCCCGTCGAAATACACGTACGTCCTGTCGAGTTCAAGAGCGCCGATCAGCGGCTGCATCTTTTCGATCCAGTCCTCGACGGTTGGAATGAGGACCTCTTCACGAATCTCGCCCTGCATCGACACGACCCTCTGCGTTCGAGGCACCTCGTGGGCGGCGAGTTCTTCAAGCGACTCTCTCATCAGCACCGCGCGGGCGAATGTGAAAGCCCCGTGGCAATAAAGGCATGAGAAGAGCCACCCGCAACCGCACCACGGGCAATCCATCTGCGCGGAAGATGCAATGGGAGCGCTGCTGCAGGAACAACCACTCACAAAGTCGTCGTTGGCCTTCACGAGGTAGAGCGTGCGTCGCCTGCGCCAGAGCATCCGCCGTCACCCCTTCCCCTTCACCATCGCCTCGACCCATGCGTCCGCAAACAGAGGGGCGCGCAGCACTCTAGGTCGTACAACGGAATCGGGAATTCACAGTACCCCCTTGCGTATCCCCACACGCTGAGCACTAGGAGCACACGGAGAACGCACGAGCACGTCGAGCACAGGAGCACCGACAAACGCGCAAAGGGGACCGGATTCTCAGGGATCGGTCTGTCGATGCTCTGCGATTTCTCGCGCACTCGCATGCCCATCCTGCGATGGCTCGCGGAGAGGCGCTATCCTTTACCGTGGAATGTGCCCCTGCCGTACCAGAGCATCTTCATCAGCGCACAAGACTCCTTGTCCAGTGCCGGGAAAATGAAGATGCACGAGCGCTGCACTGCCACTGCAGAACTCGCGTGATGCGTCGGCCTCGACGCTCAGTATGGCTGAGGATGCCCACACGCCACTGGGATGGTCCGCCAGCGTCCTGGGCGCTCGAGGTCACGCGGAATTCCGAAGTCTTCGATTGGACATTCTGATGCGAACAAAGGCCAAGCGAACGAAGAAACCGGTTACCAAGCACACCGTTACCCCCGATCCCGAGGCTCCTGCCAACAAGCGAGATCGCCGCCGTGCGCATCAGCGTCGCGCAGATCGTCGTGACGAACTTTGGCCAGGATCGGGCGCTGAGGTGTGGATACGAACCGAGAACGATGGCTTCTCAACCATTCCGCGCCTGCTGCCATGGGTCACCGTCTTGCTCAAGCATTTGTCTGCGGGTGGTGGCGATCCGTCGTCCGTGTACGTGGAGCTATGGGCTCGCGTCTACGACGAAGGATATGTGCAGGTGAAGAACGAAACTGACCACGCGTACGCCGCTGGTTATTCGGGACAGCGCGGTCTGCGAAGTTGGCGGGAGCGCGTGCGAATCCTTGAAGACCACGGTTTCGTCAGGATAAAGGCGAATGGTGCGCAACAGATCGGACACGTGCTACTCGTCAACCCGCTCATGGTTGTTGCTCGGCTTAAGAAGCAGACTCCGGGCAAGATACCGGACGAGTGGTGGGCCTCGTTTCTCTCGCGGGCGGACGAAGTCGGTGCTGTCATTCCACAGGTGACGTCCGCAAAGGGATAGCGATGGCAACGATTCGAACGCTCGACATGGTACTTATCGACGATTTGTTCGGAATGGGCGCCGGTTATGTCCTCAACTTCTCCGACCGCACGTTCTCCGCCTTCTTTGCGGAGGAACTCGACATAGATATCGATCATCCTCGGTACAGGGTGGAAGGAACGAGCAAGGCAAAGCGACTGCGGTTTTTCTTGAAGAACTGCGACCCTCAACTCCGCGTCCGTACGTTGTTGGCCTTGTGGGAGTATCGGGAACACGATCGCCGCAGAAGGCAGATCCCAGAAAACATCCCGGACGCGCACGATCAATTCCATTTGCTTATCGAAAGGCTCGGTGGCAAGCGGCCAGGCACGGAGACGCGACCTGTGTCACATGAGCCGATCAGTGTCTTTGACGAATCTCGCTCGCTTGCCCTGACGCAACAGCTGCTTGAAGTCAGTCGGCTTGACCCGCAGCCACGCGGGTATGCGTTTGAGCGATTCCTGAAAGCACTGTTCGACGCCAACGGCTTGGCGGGTCGAGCGTCATTTCGGCACGTTGGTGAGCAGATTGACGGGAGCTTCGAGCTATCAGGTGAAACCTACCTCCTGGAGGCGCGGTGGACTGGTCCGCCCATCGGAGCATCCGACCTCCGTTCCTTTGAAGGAAAGGTGGCAGACAAGGCAGCATGGTCGAGAGGTTTGTTCGTCAGTCAAAGCGGGTTTACAGCGGATGGCCTTGCGGCATTCGGACGAGGCAAGCGCGTTGTCTGCATGGACGGGCTCGACATGTATGAAATGCTTGCGAGACGACTTCCGTTTGGCGACGTCATGGCAAGAAAGGTCCGGCGCGCAGCGGAGAGTGGCGACCCATTCATCCACGTTCGCGACCTGTATGGGTAGATGGTACATTGCCCGGAGTCGCGATGCTACCAAAGGATCTCGCCGCAATTTACCCCTTCCCCTTCACCATCGCCTCGACCCATGTCGGCACGTAGGGGATCGTGCAGCCCTTGGACACCGGCCAGTCCTTGTAGAGGCCGATCTTCTCGCCGATGGCGATGGCGCGTTTGCGGTGGTTCGCGTGCTTGATGCCGATCGCGCCGAGGGTGTTGTTCATCGTCCACTTCGTCTCCGGCGGGGCCTTGGGCATTTCCCTTTCGATGCGGTCGAGCAAGGCGGGCACGTCGAGGTCGTCCGCGCCTTTGTTGATCTTCGAAGCGGTGAGGTGCCAGCCGGCGCGGGCGGCCCAGGGATCCTTGTCCTTCATCCACTTCTCGCGCAGCGTTTCCTTCTCGGCCTCGGATCGCTCCTTGATGATGTACGATTGCAGCCACTCCGCCACCCACGAGAAGCGGGCCTCGCGCACCATTGCATCGAGTTGTTTGGCCGAAAGTTCTTTGGGCTTCATGATGAGGATGGCCAGCATCTGCGCATCCATGTGGCCGGTCTTCCACAACTCCAGCGCGAGTTCGTGGTTGACCTTGATCTTCTTCGCGAGCGCGCGGAGGTCGCCGGTCTTGACGCCGAACTGCTTGTCCGCCGGCGCGCCGGCCACTCCGTCAGGCCCGGTCTTGCCGTTGTACTTGCGGCGAGCGTCGTCGCCGAGCGATTCGAGTTGTGCGAAGACTTCCTTGACGGTCATGGGGGGATTGTACGGCTCAACGCCTCGCGTGGTGAATCGCTTCGCCGCCGCAAGGCACAGTTCGAGTTCCTGGCATGTCGCGGTGACGCGGCATGATGGATTGCAGACCGAAGGTCTGATCGTGAGTAGCCGGGGGTGGCGATTGTTTCAATCGCCACCCCCGGGTGCGATGCATAGTTGACTTCGTTGGACCCCGAAGGCGGTCTTCGTGGCGAGCGGCGCGATCACGGCGCGTGTCGTCTTCCACTTGAGAGGACGCTACGACCACTCCTCCGGAGTGGGAATCGGGATGGGTGGGCGTCGCGTTCCGGGGGTGGCGCTGGCGCTTCACCCCCGGCTACTTGCGATGAGGCCTTCAGCCTCGCGCTCGCCGCTTCGCGGCGGATCGACATTCGATTCGCGCTGCGGATCGATGCGCTTGCTGGTGAGAGCGCCATGGTCCTGGACTGCACTCGCGGAAACGATCGCCCCCTGCCTTCGCCGTACCCGCGCTAGACTTGAACCATGTCACGCGAAGTGGCCATTACGGGTCTTGGCGTCGTTACCGGCCTTGGAATCGGCGGTGAGGCGCTGTGGGAGGGGTTGCTCGCGGGGCGGTCGGCGATCGGGCCGGTGCGGCAGTTTGACGCCTCCGCCTTTCCCTTCAACTTCGCCTCCGAAGTCGATCCGGCCGTGTCGGTCCGCGACTATGTGCCCAAGACCTACCGCAAGGCGGTGAAGGTCATGTGCCGCGATGTGGAACTGGCGGTGATCGGGGCGGCCCGGGCGGTCGAGGATGCGCGGATGGTGACCAAGGGCCTCGGCGACGGCGCGGCCCCGACCTTTGCTCCCAATCGCGTCGGCTGCCAGATCGGGGCCGGCCTCATCGTCGCCGAGATCAATGAACTCACCACCGCCTTCGCCAAAGCGCGCGATGAGAGCAGCGCCTTCAGCATGAAGCGCTGGGGCGGCGAGGGGATGAACGAACTGACGCCTCTCTGGCTGCTCAAGTACCTCCCCAACATGCTCGCCTGCCACGTCACGATCATCCACGACTGCCAGGGGCCGAGCAACACGATCACCTGCGGCGAGGCCTCCGGCGCCTTGAGCATCGGCGAGTCGCGCCGCGTGATCGAGCGCGGCGATGCGGATGTCTGCTTCTCCGGCGGGGCGGAGAGCAAGATCAACATGCTCGGCCTGCTGCGGCAGTTCCACACAGGCATGATCGCGGCCACCTCGCCGGACATGGATCCGCAGCGCGTGGTTGCGCCGTTCGGCGCCGAAGCGAGCGGTTCGCTGCCGGGTGAAGGGGCGGCGATCCTCATGATCGAATCGCTCGACACGGCCACGAAACGCGGCGCCCGCGTCTACGCCACCATCGCCGGCTTCGGCGCCACCCAATCGGCCGACCTGAGCGTCTGCCCGCCACGGCCGGATTCAGGCGGCGAGGGGCTGGCGGACGCGATCCGCCAGGCGCTGGGCGATGCGTCCATCGACGCGGAGGCGATTGATGCGATCGTGCCGCTCGGCTGCGGCGCGCCCGAGTACGACGCGGCCGAGGCGGCGGCGCTGCGCAGGGTATTCGGCGCTCGACTGGCTCGCATTCCGCTGGTGACGACCAAGCCGAACATCGGCCTGTGCGCGGCGGCGGCGTCGGCCATCGACGTGGCGGTCGGCGCGCTGTGCGTGCTCAACCAGTCGCTGCCGGCGCGGCTCGGCGCCGCGGAGTGCCTGGATGGCCTTGATGCCGCACCGACCGGGCAGCGCGACGCCCGCCTCGAACACGTCCTCGTGTGCGGCAGCGGCTTCGGCGGGCAGAACACCGCGATCATCCTCAAACGGCACAGGCGATCGGCATGAGCAAGAGGCGCGTCGTCATCACGGGCATGGGCTGGGTCACCCCGCTGGGGCACGGCATCGATGCGGTGTGGGAGCGCCTCGTCAAGGGCGAGTCGGGCGTCGATCGCATCACGCGCTTCGATGCTGAGACCTTTCCGACCACCTTCGCCGCGGAGGTGCGCGACTACGACTATCGACAGTTTCTGCGCGATCCGAAGTTGCACGAGCATGCGCGGCTCAACACGCAATATGCGCTCGGCGCCGCGGTGCAGGCGTGGCGGCAGTCGGGCCTCGATCGCTTTGCGAACCTCAACCGCCGGCGCGTGGGCATCTACCTCGGCGCGGGCGAAGGGCCGCCGGCGTTTGAAAGCAGTGTGAAATCCAACCTCGCCGGCTGGGAGGCGAGCGGCGGACAGAGCGTGGATGCGAAGGCGTGGATCGCCGCGGCCCGCGAGCACATCGTCATGCACGAAGAAGTGGAGCAGGAGGCGAACATGCCGCTGCTGCACATTTCGCAGGAACTCGGCGTGCGCGGCCCGGCGTACAACTGCCTGACCGCCTGCGCCGCCTCGACCCAGGCCGTCGGCGAGGGCATGGAGATCATCCGCCGCGGCGATGCAGATGTCATGGTCGCCGGCGGCGCGCACACGATGCTTCATCCGCTCGGCGTAACGGGCTTCAATCGCCTCACCGCCCTGAGCACCCGCCGCGATTCTCCGCAGAGCGCTTCGCGCCCCTTCGATCTCTCTCGCGACGGCTTCGTCATGGGCGAAGGCTCGGGGATGATCATCATCGAGACGCTCGAACACGCCCTTGCGCGCGGCGCGACGATCCTCGCTGAACTCATCGGCTTCGGCTCTTCCGCCGACGCGTTCCGCATCACCGACATTCAACCTGAGGGACTGGGCGCGCGGGCGGCGATGCTCGAAGCGCTCAATGACGCCGGCATCGATCCGCATGAGCGCCTGCCCGACGGCCGGCCTCCCATCCACTACATCTCCGCCCACGGCACCGGCACGCAGGAGAACGACTCGATCGAGACGCGGGCGGTCAAGGGCGTCTTCGGCGACCTCGCGCCGGAGATTCCCGTCAGTTCGATCAAGTCGATGATGGGCCACCTCATCGCCGCCGCCGGCGCTGTCGAACTCATCACCTGCATCCAGGCGATCCGCACGGGCTGGCTGCCGCCGACGATGAACCTCAAGACGCCCGATCCCGCGTGTGATCTCGACTACGTTGCCAACCGGTCGAGGCGGGCGGCGGTGGACGTGGCGCTCTCCAACAGTTTCGGCTTCGGCGGGCAGAACGACACGCTCGTCGTCAAGCGGTTCGCCGGCGCATGAAGCCCGCCCGGTCCCGCACCCGGCGCGCGCTGTGGTGGTCGCTGGGCGCGGCGGCGGTGCTGCTGCTGCTCATCGCGGCCGTCGCCTGGCGAATGGTCCGGTCGCGGCCGGCGTGGTGGAATCCGGCCGAGGCGCAGTCCACCGGCAATATCGTCCGGGGCGAGTACTTCGAGAACCAGGTCGTTACCGCGTTTCACAAGGTGCGGCCGCCGGAGGCGGCGCGGTGGACGCTCGAACTCGACGACCAGTGGATCAACGCCTGGCTCGCCACGCGCCTGCCCCTCTGGGCCGCGAACCGAGGGCTCTCCTGGTCCGCGACCGTGGACGAGGCAAACGTGGACATCGGCGACGGACGCATCCGCTTCGGGCTCAGTTACGGCCCGGCGGGTGCGGGCCAGCCCTACAGCATTGAGTTTCGACCCCGGCTCGACGAGAACGGGCGATTGCGGATCGAGGATCTGCGTCTTCGCGCGGGACGGCTGCGGCTGCCGCTGGGGTTCGCGGGCGAGGCGCTCTTCTCGGCGGCGGGATCCTTGCCCGAGGCGCGCGCCGCGATCGCTGGCCAACCGATCGATCCGGTGCTGCGCCTGAGCGACGGCCGCCGCGTCGTCCTGCGCGATCTCACCTTCGAGGGGGAGCGACTGATCCTGACGCTGGAGACGCTTGCGGAGCGTTGAGCGCGGCTGAAAGGTGCAAGATGCCGCCTTTTTGCGGACGTTCCACTTGCGAAAGGCCGGCGGCGTGCCGATGATGTTGTCATGCGCATTGTTCTCGACGACCACGAACTCGACGAGGTCAGCGGCGGCGCGGCCGAGGCGCTGGAGTCGGCGCGCCTCGCGTGCGAGTCGCAGGGCCGGATCATCACCGACGTTTTCCTCGACGATCGACGGCTCGACGGGCCGGATCTGGACGACCTCGCTCGCGACAACCCAGCGGGAACGGTGCTGCGCTGCACGAGCACCGACCCGCTCAACCTCGTGGCGGAGACGTTTGGGTACGCGGCGGAGGCGCTGCGCCAGGTTTCTGCGTCGCACGACGCCATCGCCGAGCACTTTCAGGCGGGGCGCTTCGCCGAGGGGCTCTCCGAACTCCAGGAAGCGCTGAGCCTGTGGAACAGCGTCCGGCAGGGCGTCGAGCAGGGCTGCCTGCTCATCGGCCTGGACATCGAACAGTGGCGCAGCGAGGAACCCGCCGTGGCCAAGGCGCTCAACTCGCTCGCCGACCGACTGGAGGAGATTCGCCGGTCGATCTCCAGCCAGGACTGGTCGAGCCTCGCCGACACGCTCGGCTACGAGATGCAGCCGGTGGTGGACGACTGGCAGGCCTTCGTCGAGCGCCTCGGCGAGCGCGTTGAATCGCTCCAGAACGAGGGAGGGGCGGGATGACCGCAGCCACGAAGCCCGCCACGCGGACGATCGAGGCAGTGATGGAGGAAGCCTCCGCGGCGCTTTCGCGCGGCGACTATTTCGCCTCCGAGCGCCTCTGCGCCAAGGCGATGCAGTCGGCCTTTGTGCGGGGCGAGTTCGAACTGGTCGCGCGCATCGCGCTGCCGCTGCAGGAGGCGAGGCGGCAGCGGCGCCTCCTGGCGATCGAGGCCGATCGCATCTTTGTCTTTGAGAAGGACCCTCCCTCTGGTGAGACGAAACTCCGGCCGGGCTGCTACGTGATGTGCGCGCCGCTGGTGGCGGCGGATGCGCGGCGCATCGCCGAGGCCGCGTTCGAGCAGCGCGTGCCCGTTCTCGCGCTGGCGGTGGAGCCGCGCACGCGCCTGGGGCTGCTGCCCCTGGCGGTGGTGGGGGCGACGACGATCCGGGCGAAGATGCGCCCGCCGCGCGCCTTCACGCCGCGGTGGTGCCTGGAGGCAGTCGAGGCGCTGACGAACTCGGCGCTCGAGACGTTCGACCCAGGCCGCGCGCTGCATCGCCAGGTGGAGGACCTCGTCGAGAAGGTCATGACGCTGCCCGAGAGCGAACTCCTGCACCAGAAACTCGCGGAAGTGGCGCACCAGGCGGCGCACGGCGACGCCTCGGCGCACGCCGCAGCCGAGGCCCCGGTCCGACCCAGGCCTCGCCGCCCGGCGCGCGGCAAGGCGGGGCACAAGGGTCCGCGAAAGGCCAAGCGCGACCGCTGAGCCGCTTGATCAAGAAAAACGACATCGATCGTGTTGAGACCGCACGATCGACGTCGGAAGGAGAGAAAGCGAGTTTTCGGGCGGCACGCCGCCGCGCCGGTCCAGCGCTGCGGCTGCGGCGCGGCGTGTCGTGCGGCCACCTTTATGTACGAATCTCGACCCGTCCAGGTTCCGAGAACTTCGCGGCGCGCCGCCGGCCGGTATCATCTCCGGCCGCGTCTTCACGCTCTTGGGAGTTGCTCCGATGCCGCACCGCAGGTTCTGGACCGCACTCGCCGCCGCGCTCCCCGCGATGGCGCCATTCCCCCGTGCCGCGGCGACGCACGCGCCGCCCGCGACGCCCGCATCCCAGCCGGAGTCAACGCCGGCCGCATCCGGCGTCGCATGGCTGCCGGACATCGTTTATGGCCAGGGAGGCGGCGTCGATCTGCAACTCAACCTCGCGCGACCGGATTCCAGCGGCGACGCGCGACACCCCTGCATTGTGATCATCCACGGCGGCGGCTGGCGCGCCGGGCACCGCCGCGCCCATGATGACCTGGCCCGCGAACTGGCGAAGCGCGGCTACGTCGCCGCCACCGTGAGTTACCGCTTCTGCCCCGAGCACGTCTTCCCCGCGCAGGTCGAGGATGTGAAGTGCGCCGTGCGCTACCTCCGCGCCCACGCGGACGAGCACCACCTCGATCCGCAGCGCATCGGCGCCATTGGATTCTCCGCCGGCGCCCACCTGTCCATGATGCTCGGCGCCGTCGATCTCGAAGCCGGACTCGAAGGCGAGGGCGGATGGGCGGAGGAGTCGAGCAAGGTCCAGGCGGTCGTCTCCTTCTTCGGCCCGACCGACTTTGTCATCGAGTATCCGCCGCAGAGCGTGAATCTCGTCCGCGACTTTCTCGGCGGAACGATCGAGGATCAGGCGGGGGTGTACCGCCAGGCGTCCCCCGTGAACCACGTTGACGCCGGCGACGCCCCGATGCTGCTCTTTCAGGGAACGATCGATCCGCTCGTCCTCTGGCCGCAGGCGACGCGTATGGGCGAAGCGCTGACGCAGGCCGGCGTGTCCGGCCGCGTCGAACTGCTCATCGGCAAAGGCCACGGCTGGACGGGGGCGGAACTCCTGCGCACGCTCGAAGGGGCCGTGACATTCTTTGACGAGCACCTCAAGGCCGAACCGAATCCGACGCCATGACCGACCCCGACCCGCCGGCGCCGCTGCTCTCCTGGCGAATTCACCCCGCCGCGACACGGCCGCAGGCCGCGCTCCTGACCGGGCTGGTCATCCTGACCTTCTCGATCGCCGCGGCGATCACGTTTGAGCACTTCGGCTGGGGGCTGCTCAGCGCCGCCGTGCTTCTCGGCTCGCTCAACCAGTTCTTCCTGCCGAGCGTCTACACGATCGACGAGCAGGGCGTCAGCGCCTCGCTGCCCCTCTCGACCCGGCGCCTCGAATGGCGGCACGTGCGGCGCGTCGAGGTCGCCCCGCACAGCGTTCTGCTCTCGATGCGCCTCCGCCGCTCGTGGTTCGCCGCCCGCCGCGAGGTGCGCCTGCCGCTGGGCCGAGACCGCGATCGCATCCTCGACCTCGTCCGCACGCACGTTACGGCGGAGATCACTTGAATCGCTGAAGGGCGGCGACGGCGAGGCGATCGCAGCGCTCATTCTCCGGGTGCTCGCTGTGGCCGCGCACCCAGTGGAGGCGGACGGTGTGGCGATGCCGCAGATCGTCAAGATCCTGCCAGAGATCGACGTTTTGCACCGGTTCGCGCTTCTTGCCGCGCGTCCAGCCCTGCTTTTTCCAGCCGGCCACCCACTCGTTCAGCCCTCTCACGACGTATTGGCTGTCGGAGAAGAGATCGACGATGCTGGGCTTCTTGATGGCGCGGAGGCCTTCAATCGCGGCCATGAGTTCCATGCGGTTGTTCGTCGTCGATCGTTCTCCGCCGCTGTGCTCGCGTTCGGTTCCGCTTGCGGGATGGCGCAAGATGAACGCCCAGCCTCCGGGCCCGGGATTGCCCGAGCACGCGCCGTCGGTGAACAACTCCACTCGCGGCCGCTGCGCCGCCTCGCCCGGTGGCTCACTCATGGGGCGGAGTGTAGGAGCGAGCGGGCCGTGGATCGGCGATGCCCAGCCCCGCGTCGCGCCGGGCGCGGCCGCGCCGCGCTGCCGGTGGGCGCACGGGGCCGCCTATGCTCGTGCCTCGGGCCGACCTTGTCTCGGGAGGCAGCGCATGCACTGGCGTTCTCACATCTGGCTCGCGGCGGCGATCATCCTGGCGGTTGGCGCTCGAACGGGCGCCGCGTCTCAGGGCGACTCCCCCGCCGCGCCCACCGCCGTTCAGGTCCGCGCCAGCGACGGGACGACCGCCTGGTATGAACCGGCGGCCGATGGATCGGGCGTTTACGTCTACAGCGCCGCGCGCAATCCCCGCGCTTCGGACTGGCCCTTCCTGAGCCTGTTCTATTCGCAGGGTCGATCGACGCGCGCCATCGCGCTGTTTCTCTTCGGCCTTCTCGGGCAGGCGATGTTCATGGGCCGCTTCGCGCTCCAGTGGATCGTGAGCGAGCGCCGCGGACGCAGCGTCGTCCCCCTCGGATTCTGGTGGCTGAGCCTCGCGGGCGCGAGCATCCTCCTCGCCTACTTCATTGTCCAGGGCGAGCCGATCGGCATTCTCGGACAGATCCTCGGCTGGCCGATCTACCTGCGCAACGTCTACATGGTTCTGCGCGACCGAAACGCGGGCCGAGTGGATCCGATCGATCCCGCGGCGCACCCCGTGCCGGACCCGAACGCGGAGGCGTGATCCGCCGGCCTCGGTCTCTTTGCGGGCGCGGCAGCACGAGACGGCGCCTGCCGAAGCGATGCCGAAACGACTACGCCGCTTCGGGTCGGAAGCCCGCGAGTTTGGCGGCGCAGCGGGCGATCTCGGTCAGGCAAGTCCGGGTGTCCGGATCGGCGTCGCAGAACTCGACGCCGATCTCGTGTCGCCGGAACCCGGTCCGCCGCATCCACACGATGCGGGCGGCCAGCCGGACTTCGGTGGATGCGAACGCGAGCGTGATCTCGACGCCCTGGCCGACCTCGACTCGAGGCTGGCCGCGATGCGCGATGCGCATTCCCGCGGCGGAGATGTCGATGACCTCCCCGAGCGAACTGGTGAGCATGTTGCAGCGCAATCGGCCGCAGCGTCGAACTTCGGGCGTTGGGGCGGACGGCGCCGCCGGGCGATCAGTGCCGATCCAGCGCATGGGGTAGTTCATCGACCCGGCGGGCCCGGATCTTGATTTTCGGGCAAGCCGTCCCCTGAGCGGGTCTCGAGGAATTTCGGCCCCCGGAGCGGGTGGGGCTTGTGAAAACGGGCAACCTCTCCTACCCTGTGGCGACCCGGAAACCGCGGCAGCCGGCCTCGACGCACGCTGCCCCGTCACCAGCGGGTCGAGACGAGCATGAAGTTACTCAAGGGAATCGGCGTATCTCCGGGAGTCGTCATCGGCCGGGCTTTCGTCCTCGACGACGTCGCGCTTCACATTCCCAGGAGACACGTGTCTGAAGGCGATCTGCCGCACCAGCATGATCGTCTCGACGCCGCGGTCGCCGCCTCCATTGATGAACTCCAGACGCTCCGGGATCGCGTGGCGCAGGAACTCGACCCCGAGGCGGCCAAGATCCTCGAATTCCACATGGTCCTGCTCGGCGACCCGCATTTCCTCGAGCCGGTTCACGCGCGGATCGAACAGGAGCGCGTCCCGGCCGAGTGGGCGGTCACGACCGAGATCCAGGGCATGGCCGACAAGTTCCGCGCGCTCGACAGCGAAGCCTTCCGCTCGAAGGTCTCCGACCTTCTCGATCTCGACCGTCGGCTGCTGCGCCACCTCGTGGGAGAGACGCAGAGCCGTCTCAAGCAGGTCGAAGGCGAGGTCGTCGTCATCGCCCACGACCTCACGCCGAGCCAGACCGTCGGCCTTGACACCAATCACGTCAAGGCCTTCGTCACCGATGCCGGCGGCCGCACCAGCCACACCGCGATCATGGCCCGCTCGATCGGCATCCCCGCGATCGTCGGCCTCGAACGGGCCATGGCGGACATCTTTGAGGATGACCTGCTGGTGGTGGACGGCGACCGGGGTGTCCTCATCATCGACCCCGATGAGCCAACTCTGGCCGAGTACACCAAGCGCATCGAGGCGCGGCGCTCCTACGAACTCTCCCTCGTCGATCTCGCCAAGGCCCCGGCCGTCACAACCGACGGCGTGCGCATCAACCTCTACGGCAACATCGAGTTCCCCTTCGAGGTTGAACTGGTGGACCGCTTCGGCGGCGACGGCGTGGGACTGTACCGCAGCGAGTTCCTCTTCCTCGCCCACGACCGCGACCCCTCCGAGGAGGAGCAGTACGAAGCCTTCCGCGATGCGCTGCGCATGTCCGGGGCCAAGCCGCTCACCATCCGAACCCTCGACCTCGGCTCGGACAAGTACACCCAGCGGCGGGCCGAAGCGCCGGAGCGCAATCCGGCCCTGGGCTGCCGAAGCATCCGCTTCTGCCTCCAGAACCTGCCGATTTTCAAGACCCAGTTGCGGGCGATCCTGCGGGCGTCCGTCGAGGGCAACCTGCGGGTGATGTTCCCGCTCGTGACGGGACCGCTGGAACTGCGGCAGGCGCGGATGGTGCTCAATGACGTGATGGAGGACCTGCACGAGGAGGGGGTGCCCTTCAACCGCAACGTGCCGGTGGGAATCATGATCGAGGCCCCCTCCGCGGCGATCATGAGCCACGCCTTCGCCCGCGAAGTGGACTTCTTCTCGATCGGGACCAACGACCTGATCCAGTACACGCTGGCGGTGGACCGGACGAACGAGCGCGTGGCCAACCTCTATTCTGCGGCCCATCCGGCGGTTCTGAGGCTGATCAAGGACTGCATCCGTTCGGGTCGGCGTGGGGGGATCGAAGTGAGCCTGTGCGGAGAAATCGCATCCGACCCGGATTACATTATGTTGCTCATCGGGATCGGGCTGCGTAACCTTTCACTGGTTCCCTCGGCGATACCCGATATCAAGCGGGTGATTCGAGCCGTCGATACCAGACATTGTGAGCTGATCGCCCGAAAGGTCGGTTCGTTCGATTCCGAGCGTCAAGTCCTGAACTTCATCCGGGACGAGACGCGAAAGGTCATGCCCGAGGGGTACGACGGTCGTTCCGTCGAAGGCGGCGTCGCATAGCGGCTCGCCCCCTCGTCTGAAACACGCCTGCTGCGTGCTGTCAAATCGCCGGATCGTTCGCGCGTGGCCCTCGCGGCCCGTTGCCGAGCACCTCCGGCCCGGCCTCTCAGAAGGGCCAGTGCTGACGCCGCAGCGACAATCGAGCAGCGCCCGCAAGGGCGGACGGATGGCCGATGGTCGTGCCGAGCGCACAATCAGACCTGCCGAGCGAGCCTGATTCGCCCGGCGCGTTGCGCCCGCCTCCCCACCTCTTCTCCGAGCCGCCCCGGCGCTTCACCCGATTGACCACGCTGAAAGCCTGTGGTCCATGTCCTCCGTCAAGAAGCAACTGATCGTCAACCACTCCCCCGGCGACGAAACGCGCATCGCGCTCCTCGAGAACGGCCGGCTCGAAGAGATTTACACCGAGCGCGAAGCCCACGACCTGCACGTCGGCAACATCTACCTCGGCAAGGTCGTCAACGTCGAGGCCGCCATCCAGGCCGCCTTCATCGACTTCGGCGTCGGGCGCAACGGGTTCCTCCACGTCTCCGACCTCCACCCGATGCACTTCCCCGGCGAAGATGCGGAGACGACCGAAGCCGTCGGCCAGAAGACCCCCCACCGCCAGCGCCCGCCCATCCAGCACTGTCTCAAGCGCGGCCAGGAAATCCTCGTGCAGGTGCTCAAGGAAGGCATCGGCACCAAGGGCCCCACCCTCACGAGTTACCTCTCCATCCCCGGCCGCCTGCTCGTCATGATGCCGCACATGGAGCAACTCGGCGTCTCGCGCAAGGTCGAGGACATCGAGCAGCGCCGGGAGATGCGCAAGATCCTCGATTCGCTCGAACTGCCCGAGGGGTTCGGGTTCATTCTCCGCACCGCCGGCCTCACCGCCCTCAAGACCGAACTCAAGCGCGACCTTGCCTACCTCCAGCGCCTCTGGAAGACGATCGACAGCCAGCGGGGCAGCGCCAAGGCGCCGTGCGAACTCTACGTCGAGTCCGACCTGCTCATCCGCACGATCCGGGACGTCTCGACGGCCGACCTGGAGCAGATCGTCATCGACGACGAGCAGGCGCTGGCGCGGGTGAACGAGTTCCTCCAGATCGTCGCGCCGCGGCGCAAGGGGCCCGAGGTCGTCGCCTATCGCGACCGCGTGCCGATCTTCCACCGCTTCGGCGTGGAGGAGCAGTTGCGCAGCACGCACTCGCGCGAGGTGCCGCTGCCCGGCGGCGGGTCGATCATCATCGATTCGGCCGAGGCGATGGTCGTGATCGACGTCAACTCCGGCCGGATGAGGCAGTTCCGCGACGCGGAGACGACCGCCTTCCGCACCAACATGCAGGCCATCGACGAGATCACGCGGCAACTGCGGCTGCGCGACCTCGGCGGGCTGATCGTCCTCGACACGATCGACATGATCTCCGCCGCCCACCGCCGCGAACTCGAGACGCGACTGCGCGAGAACCTCAAGCGCGACCGGGCCAAGACGGAGTTTCTCCGCATCAGTCAGTTCGGCCTCATCGAGATGACGCGGCAGCGCATGCGTCCGCCGCTGCGCAAGGCGCATTTCACCCCCTGCCCGACGTGCGAGGGACGCGGGCAACTCGCCACGCCCGATTCGATCGCCAACGAGGCGATGCGCGACATGGCCAACTGGATCGCGCATCCCAAGGTGGCTTCGCTGGAGGTGGCGGTGAGCCAGCCCGTGGCCGGCGTCCTGCTCAGCCGCAAGCGCCGCGCCATCGTCGCCCTCGAAACGGAGACGGGCAAGCGCATCGACATCCGAGTGAGCCTCGACCTGCCGGCGTCGCGCGTCGACTTCTACGCCTACGACGACCACCGGACGGACCTCGACCTGGCGACGCTCGCCGCCTCGTTCCCGAAAGAAGTGGCGATCACGCCGCCGCCGCCGGCGGCTCCGGCCTCCGCGCCGGCGCGCACCGTCCATGAGATGGTGCTCGCCGAGCCCGCCGACGACCTCGACGAAGTCGAGGTGGAGGTGACCGAGCAGACGGGGACGACGGCCGAGACGGCGCCTCCGGACAACGCCGACGCCTCGCCGCGGCGCAAGCGCCGCCGTCGACGATCGAGGAAGGGGCGGGATGGGGCCGGCGGCGTCGCGGCAGACGGTTCGGCCGCGCCCCGGTCGGATGCGTCCCCGGCCGCGGCATCCCGCGACGACGGCGACGCGCTGCCGGCGCCAGGCGCACCGGGGGGCAAGAAGAAGCGACGGCGCCGCGGTCGGCGCGGCCGTGGTAAGGGAGCCGCCGCTTCCGGTCAGGGTCCGGAGGGCGCCGCAGCAGCCGAAGGCGCTTCAGCCCCGGCCGGCGGCTCGGCCCAGGCGGCGCCGGCAGATCCGGAGTCGTCCGCTCAAGCGCCGCCGGATTCGAGGACTTCCTCGGACGGAGAGCGCCCCGGCGGCGGCGGCGAAGCGGTGATCCGAGGCAAGAAGAAGCGCCGCCGACGCCGCGCGCGCGGTGGGGATGGTGAACGTCAACCGGCCGCCGCCGGCGATCCGACCCGCGCCCCGGCGCCGGCCGCCGGTCAAGCGATGTCCGCAGACGACGCGGCCGCGGTCGATGGCGCCTCCCCGGCGCGCAAGAAGAAGCGCCGCCGTCGTGGCGGCAAGTCGGCCGGAGCGGCCGGGGCAGGCGATGCTCCCGCCGCGTCTCGCTCCACACCGCCGCCCGCGTCGAGTCCGGCGAGCGGACCCTCGGGAAGCGACGCTTCGGCCCCGCCGCAGGTCGGCGTCCCCAAGCCGCGCCGCCGACTCTACGGCAGCCGGCGAAGACTCACGCCGGCTGAACTCGCGAGCGTGGCCCCCGCGGACGAGGGATAATTGCGGATGGATCACGCCGCTCGACCAAGACGCCTCATCATCCTCGGCTCCACCGGCTCGATCGGCACGAGCACGCTCGCGGTCGTCGAGCATCTCAACGCGATCGACCGCGGCTGCTTCGAGGTTGTGGGTCTCGCGGCCGGCGGCAACGCGCCCCTGCTCTTCGAGCAGGCCGCGCGCTTCGGCGTGCGGCACGCGGCGCTGGCGCGCGAGGCGGCCCAGGGCGCCCCTTCCGGCATGCGCGTTTTCAGTGGAGCCGACGCGGCGCGGCGGCTTGTTGAGGCCGTCGAGGCGGATGTCGTCGTCGCGGCGGTCGTCGGCTCGGCCGGCCTCTCCGCCGTCGCCGCGGCCATCGAGCGCGGCTGCGACATCGCGCTGGCGAACAAGGAAACGCTCGTCGCCGCCGGCGAGATCATCATGCCCCTCGCCGCACGACACGGCTCGCACATCCTCCCGGTCGACTCCGAGCACTCCGCGATCTTTCAGTGCCTTCAGTCCCGGACGCTCGGCGCCGATCAGCGCGGGTTGGACACCTCGACGGTCCGGCGCATCGTGCTGACGGCCTCGGGCGGGCCGTTCCGGACCTGGCCCCGCCAACAAATTGCCTGCGCCACGGTTGACGAGGCTCTGAGCCACCCGACCTGGAAGATGGGGCCGAAGATCACCATCGACAGCGCCTCAATGACCAACAAGGCCCTTGAAGTAATCGAAGCCCACTGGCTCTTTGGCCTCGAGGCCGAGCGCATCGACGTGCTCGTCCACGCGCAGTCCATCATCCACAGTTTCGTGGAGTTCAACGACGGCTCGGTGCTCGCGCAACTCGGTCAGCCGGACATGCGCGCGCCGATCCAGTACGCGCTCACCTGGCCGCGGCGGCCGGAGGGGTGCGCCCGCCGGATCGACTGGACGGCGCTGAGCCGGCTGGACTTCGAAGCGCCCGACGAAGAGCGGTTTCCGGCGCTGCGGCTGGCGCGGCAGGTCGTGCGGGCCGGCGGCACGGGCGGCGCCATCTTCAACGCCGCCAACGAGGAAGCCGTCGCCGCCTTCCTCGCCGGGAGTATCCCCTTCGGGCGCATCTCCGATCTCGCCGCGGACGCGCTCGATGCAATCTCCGTCAGTCCGATTCGCACGCTCGAGGATGTCTTCGAGGCGGACCGGCGCGCCCGCGGGCACGTACGCACGCTTCTAGGCGCGCCGATTCCCGCCGCCCGTTGAGGAGAGGCCATGACGAGTTCCCACGATGACGTTCTGAGCCAGGCGCGCCCCGTGGTCCGCCGTCTCACCTTCTGGTACAGCCTCGTGCTCGCCTGGCTGTGGATCGCGGTGCAGACGGCGGCGCTGCTCTTCATCGTTCCGATGTTCCGCGAGATGTTCGCGGAGTTCGAGTTCGAGTTGCCGCGCGCGACGCGGTGGCTGCTGGCGGCGTCGGAGTGGATGGGGGGCGATCGCGCGGGCCAGGTCGTTTCGGGCTGGATGATCGCCGTCCCGCTCGCCGCCATCGCCGTGACGGGGTTGTTCGCGGCGCTGCGCCGCGCGCCGCTTCTGGCCATGGCCCTGGCGACGGCGCTGCTGGCGTCGATCATCGCTCAGGTTTTACTCCTTCTCGCGCCGCTGTACACGATGGTCGACGCCGTCGGCCAGTAGCCGCCCCCGCCCGCCTATGCTCTGTCAACCGCACGGGATCTCCACGGCATGTCCACCTTCTTCGACTTTCTCCTTTTGGTCATCGGCTTCAGCCTCGTGATCTTCGTTCACGAACTGGGGCACTTTGCCGTCGCCAAGTGGGTCGGCATCCGCGTCGAGCAGTTCGCCATCGGCATGGGTCCGGCGCTCCTGTCGTGGCGCAAGGGCATCGGCTTTCGTTCCGGCACGACGGCGCCGGAGTACGAAGCGCGGCTCAAGGCCGGCGGGCGCGCGGGCGATTTTGGCGAGACAGAGTACCGCCTCAACTACCTTCCCATCGGCGGGTACGTCAAGATGCTCGGGCAGGAAGACCTCGACATGGCCGCGGTGGTCAACGACCCGCGCTCCTACAGCAGCCGGCCGATCTGGGCCCGCATGTGCGTCGTCTCCGCCGGCGTGGTCATGAACATCATCTTTGCTCTGGTTCTTTTCGTGATCTGCTTCATGTGGGGGGTGGATACCCTCGTACCCGTGATCGGAGGCGTCAGCCCCGACAGCCTCGCCGCCGTCACCATGCCGACCAACGCCGCCGAGCACGGCATCGAGGGGCCGGGCATCCGGCCGGGCGACCGAGTTATCTCTATCAACGGCAAGCCGATCCGGACTTACGAGCAGATTCTCCTTGCCGCGGCCGTGTCCAAGCCCGGGCAGTCGCTGCGGATCGAGGTGGATCGGGCCGGAACGCGGCTGACATTCGACCTCGCGCCGCGGGCCGACCGCGAGACGCGCCTCTTGGCGCTGGGCATCGCCTCGACGCAGAGTGCCGCCCTGCTCGACTACAAGCCCGGGTCGCCCGCCGAGCGGCAGGCGCAGACGGTCTTCCGCCTCGCGGGGCTGGAAGGCGTCACTCCCGCGCCGGGGTTGCGCCTGGCGCAGGTGAACGGCGAGAAGATCGACGCCGTCTGGCAACTCAGCCGCGCCATCGATCGCTCCGAGGGCAAGCCGCTTGAACTCACGTTCGAGCATCCCGAGACCGGCGCCGTCAGCCGGGGCATGTTGCGGCCCGATCCGGATTTCATGCTCTCGCAGATCGAGGAGGGCGGCTCGTGGTACGCGGTGCGCCACCTCCTTGGCCTCGTGCCGGCGCCGGTGGTGATCGACGTCGATCCGGGCCGAACCGCGGATTGGATCGCGCCCGGCGACGTGATCGTGGGAGCGGACGGCGCGATGTGGCTGCGATCCGACGAACTGCAGCGAGCCCTCAGGCCGCGCGCCAAGGGCCGCGTGACCGTCCTTCGCGAGGGGCGCGAGCTCGATTTCGACGTGCCGGTCGATCGGGCGGGGCGGGCGGGCTTCGCGTTTACTGACATGCCCGCCATGGCGCCGCCGATCGTCGTCGACGCGATCGACTCGTTTCCCCTGCGCGGCGTCGCGGACGGGTCGGGCTCGGAGCGGCCGGCGCCGTCCCCAGCGCCTCGCCTTATGCCGGGATCGCGCATCGCCTCGATCGGCGGCCGCGAGGTCGCGACGTGGCGCGAGGTCTTCCTGGCCCTTCGCGGCGCGCTCGACCCGGACTCGCCGCGCACGGACATCGAAATCTCGTGCGAACTGCCCGTACCGGGCCGACCGGTCGAGCCGCTCACGTGGTCGATCGACCAGGACGCGGCCCGCACCGTGCTGGCGCTTGAATGGCACAGCCAGTTGAGCGTGACGATCTTTCAGCCCCTCACCGAAACGCAGCGGGCGGACAACCCGATCGCCGCGATCTCGATGGGCCTCGAGCGCACGTGGGAGATGATCATCACGACCTACCAGACGCTCGATCGGCTGGTGCGCGGCTCGATCAAGGTGGACCAGTTGAAGGGGCCGGTGGGCATCGCTGAACTCGGGACGCGCGTCGCCGGCCAGGGGCTGCCGTACCTGCTGCTGTTCCTCGGCGTCATCAACGTCAACCTCGCGGTGCTCAACTTCCTGCCGATTCCCATCGTGGACGGCGGACTGATGGTCTTCCTCATCATCGAGAAGATCAAAGGCTCTCCCGTCAGCGTGCAGGTGCAGAACGCGGCGACGGCGGTCGGGCTGTTGCTGATCGGAAGCCTCTTCCTCGTGACGTTCTACAACGACGTGCTCAACCTGATCACGAACCTGGCGAGTTGACCCCCCTTCCCCGATATGGGTGGAGGCGGGCCATCGCGAGGCGCTGGCGGAGGCCTCCCGGTTTCGTCAGAGTCCCCATTTTTGCACGCTTCACATGGCTGGCCACCGCGACGGCGGCCGGGCCTTAGCACTTGCGAACAAAATCTGACGATTTTCAGGATTTGTACTTGTCCGGGCGGCGTTCTTGGGTTATCTTTGCAGCATCGTGGGCCTCCGGGTCCGGGGGCTCGAGGAGAGAAATGAGTGGGCGGCGCTCGCCGCCTGACGTGGGCTCGACGGGCGCCAATGAACGTCCCATCCGCATTCGCGGCCGTGCAGGCGTCGCGCCGAGCGCAACAGATTGAGGAGGAAGAGGAATCATGATTCGCAAGGCGTTTCTGTCGTTCGCCGCGCTCGCGCTGGCGACCACCGTGGCCTCGGCCGACATCCTGAACACGGCGCCTCCCAACAACGGGCGCAGCGAAGACGGGGCTGGAGTGTTCGTCGATCTTACGGCGACGTCCGGCAATCTCACCGTCATCGAAATCGGCATGGTCTCGGGCGAGCCTGAGAACGGCCCCGTTCGTCTGCGCGTCTGGCGCCGCACCGGCTCCTACGTCGGATTCGACGGCACGTCTGACGGCTGGTCGATCGTCGATGAGGTCGATGCGTTCTCCGCCGGTACGACCAACCCGACCAGTTTCTTTCTCAACAACCCGATCGCCCTCGCGCACGGCGAAGTGACGGGATTCCTCTTCCAGGGGCTCATCGGCGGCGTGCGCTACACCGGCACGGGAAGCGGCGGCCACCAGACCACCTTCTCCGACGCCAACCTGACACTTTTCAGCGATGTGGCGCGCGGCGCGCCGGAGTTCGGCGGCAGCCGCTTCTCGCCCCGCACCTTCTCCGGCTACATCAACTACATCCCGGCGCCTTCCTCGCTGGCGCTGCTCGGCCTTGCCGGCCTCGCTTGCGGCGCCCGCCGCCGCCGGGCCTGATTCGACGCGGCCCTCCAGGCCGCATCGACACGCACGCATTCCTCCTCCGGGCGGCGCCCCCAGGCGCCGCCCGGTTTGCTTTTCCTTGAGTCGAGGCGACTCGAGGCTCCGCTCTCGAATGCCGCGTCGCCTTTCGTCCTCGCCGGCGCTGCGGTCTGGTCTCGCGACGCATTCGCCATCGATCTCCGCCCAGAGCGGCGGCGATCGATGCCACCCTGCGCGCGAAGGGGTGCCACTGCACGCTCGCTGCTCTGAGCGAGAGTGCAGTGCAGCGGGCAGAAGCGGCCATCGCTCCTTCAATTCGTTCGTCGTTGCTCGCCCGCACACAGCACGCTGGCGCGATGCTGTGTGGCGCCCACTCTGCTGCGGTGAATCAAGTGAGGGTGCCACACATCGACCCGCTTCCCTGGCCTGAGTTGGACTGAGGGCGGGCGACGTGTGCCGAGGGGCGAGGGGGGGGCACGATTGCGTCTGCCCGTTCGCCATGCTTCGCTCAGAGCCGCGAAGCATGGCACCACGCGCGGAGTTCGGGACGTGGCGTTCTCGAGTGGTGCCATGCATGGACCCGCTCTGGGGTCGATGCATGACGGGCGTGCGGGCGGCGTCGCGGAGTTCAATGGACATCGTGCGCACTTGCACCTGCGCCATCGAACTCCGCCGGGGCGCGGCGCCGGCGGCAGAATGCGCTACGCGCCGCGGCTGGAGCGGATGCGGTCGCCGCTGCCGGTGCCGCCGAGGAAGCCGGCGTAGTTGCGCATGAGCAGGTTCGCCTCGATGCGCTGGACGAAGTCGAGGCCGACGCTCACCACGATGAGCAGACCGGTGCCTCCGAGGAAACTCGAGACGACCCAGGGAATGCCCAGACCCGTGGCGACGACCGTGGGAATGACGGCGATGATGGCGAGGAAGCCGGCGCCGACGTAGGTCACGCGCTCGAGGACCGTTTCGAGATACTCCGCGGTGCGCGGCCCCGGCCGCAGACCCGGGATGAACGAGCCGTGGTTGCGCAACTGCTCGGACATCTCCTTGGGGTTGAACTGGACGGTGGTCCAGAAGTAACTGAAGAAATAGATGAGGAGGATCTCGATGACGACGTAGGGGTAGTTGCCCATCGTGAAGGAGCGGCCGAGGAAGTCGGTGAGCCGCTGCCACCATTCGACGTCGCTGCGCTGGCCGAGTTGGGCGAGGCTGCTCAGGCCGACGGAGGGGAAGATCATCAGCGACTGGGCGAAGATGATGGGCATGACGCCGCCGTGGTTGATGCGCAGGGGGAGGAAGGCCTTCTGCCCGCCGTAGACCTTGCGGCCGCGGGTGTGTTTGGCCTGCTGGATGGGGATGCGGCGCTGCGCGACGGTAATGACGATGGCGCCGGCGGTGACGGCGACGAACGCGCAGACGAGGAAGATGATCGAGAGCGGGCCGTACTTCGCTCCGCTCGTGGCGTCGAGGCTGAAGTCGGCGATGACGAGGTTGACGGCGGCGGGCATTCGAGCGAGGATGCCGGCGGTGATGATGAGCGAGACGCCGTTGCCCAAGCCGTATTTGTCGATCTGCTCGCCGAGCCACATGAGGAAGGTGGTGCCCGCGACGAGCGCGAGGACGCCCTGAATGCGGAAGGACCACAGCAGGCCGAGGTTGTCGGAGATGGCGGGGTAGATCAGCCCCTGGGACTGCATGTAGGTGAGCCAGCCGAAGCCCTGGAGGATGCACAGGCCGATCGTGGCGTAGCGCGTCCACTCCTGGATTTTCTGGCGGCCGGTCGGGCCTTCCTTCTGGAGTTTCTTGAGCGGCTCCCAGGCGGAGGCGAGGAGTTGGAAGATGATGGCGGCGGAAATGTAGGGCATGACGCCCAGGCCGAAGATCGTGGACTGGCCGAGATCGCCGCCCGTGAACGTGGAGATGTACTGAGTGAGTTTCTGCGCCGCCCCCGACTCCTGGTTCGCGGACTCGAAGAAGGCGGCGAGGCGCGACTGATCGACGCCCGAGAGCGGGACCCAGAAACCGATCCGGTAGATCGCGAGCATCGCGATCGTGAAGAGCAGTTTGTTCCTCAGTTCGGGGATGCGGAAGACATTGAGGAAGGCCTGTAGCATGGTGGGCAAGCCGATCTGGGTATCACTCGTGAGGCGGAAACGTCGCCGCGGCGCCGCCGTCCTCCGCGGCGCGGGTGGCGGGCGCGGTCAGGTGCGTTCGGTCTTCTTCGACGGCGGCCGGGTCCAGGATTTCTTGTCGCTCAGTTCGATCGTTCCTCCGGCCTTTTCGATCTTCTCGCGTGCCGAGGCGGAGACCTGCCCGGCGGAGACGGAGAGGCGACGGGTGAGTTCGCCGCAGCCGAGTATCTTCACCGGCAGGGCCGCGTCGCGCACCAGGCCCTTGTCGATGAGGGTCGCGGGGCTGACCGCCTCGCCGTCGCTGAAGTGCTTCTGCAGGTCGCGCACGTTGACGACGTAGAACCGTGTGGCGAAGTTCTTATTGGAGAAACCGCGCTTGGGGATTCGGCGGAAATAAGCCAACTGGCCGCCTTCGCGGGCGAGTTTTTCGCTCCAGCCGCTGCGCGACTTGGCGCCCTTGTGGCCCCGGCCGGAGGTCTTGCCGAGGCCGGAGCCGCGGCCGCGGCCGACTCGCTTGCGGTCCTTGTGTCGCTCGACGAGGCTGGTGATCTCGTGGATCATCATGGTGAGAACTCTCTTTCGGACGTGCGGGTCGGAACGGGTCCGGCCGCATTGGCTGACATTGGCGATGCGCCGTCGGGGCCGAAGCCCGCGGTGGGGCGGTGGTTACTCCGGAGCGGGGCTCTGGCCGGTCTGCCCGGCCTGGCCCTCCTCGCCGCCTTCGCGACGAGATCGGCCGCGTCCGCGGCCTGAGCCGCGACGGCCTCCGCCGGACTGCTCTTCGCGTTTGGGCGGGGCCTTGCGAACGTATTCGACCTCGGGGGCGTTGGCGGTGAACTCCTCGACGTGGGTGGTTTCGATCGACACGCCGCGCAACTCCTCGACGAGGCGCTTAGAGCGGAGTTGCTGCAGGCCGTTCATCGTGGCCTTGACGAGGTTTTTCTTGTTCGTGGAGCCGTAGCACTTGGTCAGGCAGTCGCGCACGCCGGCGAGTTCGAGGACAGCGCGGACGGTGCCGCCCGCGACGACGCCGGTGCCGGGGCTGGCAGGGAGGAGCCGCACCTCGCTGGCGCCGAAGCGGCCGAGCACTGAGTGCGGGATGGTGCCCTTGATGAGTTCGACCTTGAGGAGGTCGCGCCGGGCGGTCTTCTCCGCCTTCTCGATCGCGGGGGGAACTTCCTTGCCCTTGGCGTAGCCGAAGCCGACCCGGCCGCGCCGGTCGCCGACGACGACGAGCGCGCCGAAACTGAAGCGCCGACCGCCCTTGACGGTGGCGGCCGTGCGGAACACGCCGACCGTGCTCGATTCAAATCCCTGTGATTCGCTTGATTCGTCGATCATGTGTGGTCATCCGATCCCGGTCGCGCGGAGCAAACGGGTTGCGGCCTCTCCTGGGTGTGGTTAGAACTGAAGCCCGCCCTTGCGCGCCGCCTCCGCGATGGCCTTGACGCGGCCGTGATACCGAAGCCCGCTGCGATCGAACTGGACGCGAGTGACGCCGGCCTGGAGGGCGCGCTGGGCAAGAAGCGTCCCGACGGTGGCCGCGGCGGCGCAGTCGCGAGTCGACGGCCCCTTGAACTCGGCATCGCGCGAACTCGCGGCGGCGAGGGTCCGCCCCGCCACATCGTCGATCACCTGCGCGTACACGTACTTGAGCGAGCGGTAAATCGACAGGCGCGGCCGGTCGGGCGTCCCGAAGATGCGTTTGCGCAGCCCGCGCCGGCGGCGCTGGCGGCGGAGAACTCGATCCGATGTGCGACTCATGACTCATTCCTCCCGGGCCGGGGCCCGAGCCGATGCGGTGTTCCGCGCGCCGCTCAGCGGCCGACGACGGTCTTGCCTTCCTTGCGGATGATCTGCTCGTCCGCGTACTTCACGCCCTTGCCGTTGTAGGGTTCGGGCTTGCGCTTGGCGCGAATCGTGGCGGCGAACTGCCCGATCGCCTGCTTGTCTGGTGAGGTGAGGGTGATGAACTGTCGCTCGACGGCGACCTTGATTCCCGCGGGCACCGGCAACTCGACGGGCTTGGAGTAGCCGAGGTTCATGACCAGTTTGTTGCCCTGGACGTTGGCGTTCCAGCCCACGCCGATGACTTCGAGTTTCTTCTCGTAGCCCTTCGTCACGCCGCGGATCATGTTCTGAATGAGGGAGCGCGTCGTACCCCAATAGGCCTTGTACGCCTGGTCGCGCATCTTCGACTCGGGGATGGTGCAGACGATCTCCCGCTTGTCGGGCTGCCACTGCACATCGACCTCGGGTCGATGCGTGACCTGGAGTTTGCTCGGGCCCTTTTCGATGGTGACCGTGCGGTTCGCCACCGCGACGTTGACGCCGGCGGGGACGGGGACGGGTTTCTTTCCAACTCGAGACATGGTTCATACTCCTGCCGCGCCTCCGGGCTCGACCGGCCCGCGGCAGCGGATCGGCCGGCCGGACCGTGCGCGGGTCAATCGACCGTCGCCAGCAACTCGCCTCCGACCTTGAATTCCCGACACTTGCGATCGCTGAGCACGCCGCGGCTGGTGGACACGATGGAGATGCCCAGGCCATCGAGCGGGCGCTTGAGGTTGTCCACGCCGGTGTAGACGCGCCGACCGGGCTTGCTCTCGCGCCGCAGGTTGTGCAAGACCGTCTCGCCGCGCGGGCCGTATTTGAGGTGCACGCGGATCAACCCGCCCAGGCCGTTGTCGATGACGTCGTAGCGCTCGATGTAGCCTTCGTCGCGCAGCACGTCGCAGACGCCGCGGCAGACGCGGCTGTTGATGCAGTTGACGGTTCCCGCGCGGTTCTGCAGGCCGTTGCGAATGCGCGTGAGCAGGTCGGAAATCGGGTCGTTGAATGACATCAGTCAAACCCTCTTGGATGCTTTCAATCGCAGGTCCGAGGCCCACGTTCATTGAACGTGGGCTTTGGCCTGAGCGTGTTTACCAACTCGCCTTGCGCATGCCGGGGATAAGCCCCTGGTGGGCGAGTTCGCGGAGCATGATGCGGCTGACGCGGAACTTGCGGTACACGCCCCGCGCCCGGCCGGTGATCTCGCAGCGGCGCACCTTGCGCGTCGAGAACTTCGGCGGTCGCTTCAACTTGGCCATTTGTGCTTTCGTCGCCATTGATTGGTTCCTTCGCGGCCGGGCCGCGCCTGAGGCCTTGCGTCGCTTACGAGTCCTCGCGCTTGAAGGGCCAGCCGAGTTCGGCGAGGACGAAGCGGCTGATGGCTGGATTGGAGTTGCGGAACGAGATGTTGATGTGCATGCCGTGCGAGAAGGTCACCTTGCCCATGTCGATCTCGGGGAAGACGGCCTGCTCGCTGAAGCCGAAGGAGTAGTTGCCCTGCTTGTCGAAGGAGGTGTCCTTGAGGCCGCGGAAGTCCTTGACGCGGGGGATGGCGAGGTGAATGACGCGCTGGAGCAGGCTCCACATGCGGTCGCGCCGCAGCGTGACCATCGCCGCGGAGGTCGCGCCCTCGCGCACCTTGAAGTTCGCCACCGACTTCTTGGCGGTGAGCAACACGGGCTTCTGGCCGGAGACGGCGGCGAGCGTGCCGAGCACCGCGTCGCGGATCTCGGGCTTGAGTTTGTTGTTCTCGAGTTGCTTGCCCATGCCGGTGTTGATCACGACCTTCTCGAGGCGCGGCAGCGCCATCGGGTTCGTGATGCCGAACTTCTCCTTCACCTTGGGAAGAACTTCCTTCTCGAACTTCTCCTGAAGGGCGGTTTTGATTCGCGTTGGTGCGGCGGTTGCTGTCATGGTCGATCATCCAGTCGTGGAGGCGGTTGGTTGAGTCCCGGGTCGCTCAGGTTTTCCTTCCGGTGCCGGTCTTCTTGGTGCTGCTGGCGGCTTTGCGGCTGGCGGACTTGCCCGCAGCGGCCTTGCCGCCGGCCTTGGCGCCGCCCTTGCGCCGCGCGGGCTTCTTCTTCGAGGCGACCCGCCGCGAAGGGCCGGGTGATGCGCCCGCCGGGCCGCGCGACTCGCGCGGCCCGTGAACGACGCCGAGTTCCTGCCCGCCACGGGCCGCGACGCGCACCTTCGACCCGTCGCTCTTGACGGCGAATCGAACGCGCGTCGGCTTGCCGTCCACGACGGGGCTGACGTTGGAGAGGTGAATGGGCATCTCGCGCGTGATGACCCCGCCCTGCGGATTGGTCTGCGAGGGCTTGAGGTGCTTGGTGCGGGTGTTGAGCCCCTGCACGATGACCTGGCTCTTTGCGGGGATGACCTTGAGGACGGTGCCGGTCCGGCCCCGATCGGAGCCGGCCGTCACCATCACCGTGTCGCCGCTGCGGACGTGGGCGGGCATGATCAGAGCACCTCCGTGGCAAGCGAGACGATCTTGAGGTAGTTCTTCTCGCGGAGTTCGCGGGCGACGGCGCCGAAGATGCGCGTGCCCTTGGGATTGCCGTCGTCGTTGATGAGGACGACGGCGGAGTTGTCGAACCGGATGAGCGAGCCGTCCGGACGGCGTGTTGGATAGGCGGTGCGGACGACGACGGCCTTGACCTTGTCGCCGGCCTTGACGTCGCCTCCGGGCAGGGCCTTCTTGACGGCGCAGATGACGCGGTCTCCCACGCCGGCGGTGCGCCGCGTGAAGCGGCCCCGGGAGGTCGACCCGCCCAGCACGCGGATGATGTAGGCGACCTTGGCGCCCGTGTTGTCCGCGACTTCGACTCTGGCTTCTTGTTGCAGCATGGCTTGATCCGTTCATCTCAGACCGCGGCGCCGCAGCGACGCGATCGATGGTCGTGCAATCAGGCGACGACGCCCTGCCCCTCGTCGTGGAGCGACACTTCTCCCACCGCGGCCGCGAGCACGCGGACCACCTTCCACCGCTTGGTCTTGCTCATCGGGCGACAGGGCATGATCTCGACGCGATCCCCCACGGCGCTGACGTTCTTCTCGTCGTGGACGGTGCGGAACGCCCGGCGCTTGATGAACTTGCCGTACTTCGGGTGGCGCACCTGGAACTCGATGCGCACGCGGCGGGTCTTGTCGTTCGAGGCGCGATCGACGATGCCCTCCTCGAGGGGCCGCACGCGGCGTGACTTGCTGGCGGGGGCGGCGGTGGTCATGACTGGCTCTGCCTTTCGATCTCGCGTCGACGGCGCTCCGTGAGCAGCCGCGCCACGTCCTTGCGGTTCTTGGGAAACTGCGATGAGTCCTCGATCTTCTCGGTGACGGCCTGGGTGCGAAGTTCGAAGAGGTGGCGCCGGATGCGATCGATCTCGACCGCCACTTCCTCATCGCTCAGTTTGTGTGCTTCTTTGGCCTTCATGTCGTGTTCCCGATTCTGGAGCGGATCGCCGCGGCGCTGCGCTCGGGTTCGTCAAACGGTCAGTCGCCTCGTGATGAGCCGGCAGCGGACGGGCATCTTCATGGCGACGCGAGCCAGGGCGCCCTGCGCCGCCTCGTGGGGCACGCCGGCGATCTCGAAGAGCACGGTGCCGGGCTTGACGCGCGCGGCCCAGTACTCGGTTTCAGCCTTGCCCTTGCCCATGCGCGTCTCGATGGGCTTTTTCGAAATCGGCTTGTCGGGGAAGACGCGAATGAAGACCTTGCCCTCGCGCTGGAGGAAGTGGGTGCAGGCGACGCGGCCGGCCTCGAGTTGCCGGGCGCTGACCCAGGCGTGCTCGAGCGACTGCAGGCCGAAGTCGCCGTAGGCGACGTAGTTGCCCGCAGTCGCATTGCCGCGCAGGCGGCCGCGCTGCTGCTTGCGGAACTTCATTCTCTTGGGCATTCGAGGCATCGGAACTCATCCTCTCGTCTGGCGGACTTGCGCCGCGGCGCAAGCGGAATCACACTCGGCGGTCAACGCCGTCCTCGCGCACGGGCCCGGCCGCCGGCCGCGGTGGACTCGGCCTCCTCGCTCGCTTCGTAGAGACCCTTGTACACCCACACCTTCACGCCGATCGTCCCGGACTTGGTGAAACTCGGCGCAAAGCCGTAATCCACGTTCGCCTGCAGCGTCTGGAGCGGGATGGACCCGAGGGCGACGGTGAGGCTGCGGCTCATCTCGGCGCCGCCGAGACGGCCCGAGACGCTGATCTTGACCCCCTTGGCTCCCGCCTGCATCGCGCCCTCGGCGCGCATCTTGAGGATGCGGCGGAAACTCGCCCGCTTCTTCAACTGCTCCGCGATTCCCTCGGCGATGAGTTTCGCGTTCGTGTCCGGGCTCTTGATCTCGACGATCTTGATCGAGACCTGGCGGCCGGTCATGGTCTGGAGATCCTGCTGGAGTTTCTCGACCTCGGCGCCGCGCGGGCCGATGACCAGACCCGGCCGCGCCGTCTTGAGGACGATCGAGAGTTCCTGCCGCGTCCGCTCGATGTGAATCTCGGAGACGGCGGCGAAGGGCGGCGTGCGGTTGAGGCGCTTGTCCACGTACTCGCGGATGCGGAAGTCCTCCACGAGCAACTCGCCGTAGAGCGCCTTGGGCGCGTACCAGCGGCTGCGATGCGGCTCGGTGATGCCGACCCTGAATCCGAGCGGATGACACTTCTGTCCCATGGTTCGACCAGTCCGTTTCCTGGGGCCGCGGCCCCGAGTCTCGTCTCTCGCGGGCGGGCGCTTCGGCGCCGCGCCGGCCTGCTCCTGCCTAAGCGACCGCCACCGCGACGCGCACGTGGCTGGACCGCTTCATGATGGGGTGCGCCCGGCCCCGGTCCTTGGGCTGGAAGCGCTTCATCGTCGGCCCCTCGTCGACGCGCGACTCGCTGACGACGAGGCGGCTGAGATCAGCCTCATTGTCTTCCGCCGAGGCGATGGCCGACTCGAGGGCCTTGCGAACGAACACCGCCGCCCGCTTCTTGCTGAATTTGAGCACGGTGAGGGCGGTGTCGATGTCGCGGCCGCGGATGAGGTCAGACACCAGCCGCACCTTTCGGGGCGAAATCCGCGCCCACTTGTGCGCGCCGTCGAAGTCGGCGATGTCGCTCACGCCGACGCGAAGCGCGGCGGCGAGGGCGCGGATGTCCTCGCGCTTCGGCGCCGGCTTGTAGTTGCCCTTCGACCAGTTGCGCAGCGCGGAGACGGCGTTGATCCCCGGCCGCCTGATGGCGGCCGCGAGGTCCTCAGGGCTTGCCCCGGCGGCCTTCATCACCGCGTTGAATCGTTGTGCGTTCAGAATCATGATGCGTCAACCTCTCGTTCGGCGCCTGCTCAGCCCTTGGCGCCGGAGACGATGCCTTCCTTCTTGTTCGTGTGGCCCCGGAACTGCCGGGTGGGGCTGAACTCGCCGAGTTTGTGCCCCACCATGTCTTCCGTCACGAAGACGTCCAGGAACGACCGGCCGTTGTGCACCTTGAAGGTGTGCCCGACGAACTCGGGAACGATGGTGCAGCGGCGCGACCAGGTCTTGATCGGCTCGCGCCGTCCTCCCTGGGACATCCTCATCACCTTGTTGAAGAGATGCTCTTCGACGAAGGGGCCTTTTTTCAGTGATCGAGCCATGATTCACGTTCCTCTTGACCGGCGGGACGAATCCGCCCGCCGCGTCGATTCGATTCCTCAGAGCGTCAGTTGCCCGTAGCGCTTGCTGCGGCGGCGCCGGATGATCCGCTTGGCGGAGGCGAGTTTGCGCTTGCGCGTCCGTCCGCCCTTGGCAAAGACGCCGGTCTTGCTGGCGGGGGCGCGGCCGCCCTTGGACTTGCCTTCGCCGCCGCCCAGCGGATGGTCGTAGTGATTGCGCACCACGCCGCGCGTCTTGGGTTTGCGGCCGCGGTGCCGGCTGCGGCCGGCCTTGCCCAGGCGCACCTGCTGGTGATCGGTGTTGCCGACCTCGCCGATGGTCGCGCGGCACTCGATGGAAACCTGCCGGATCTCGCCCGAGGGCATCACCAGCGTCGCCCACTTCTCCTCACGGTTCGTCAGGCGGGCCGACATACCCGCGGCGCGGCAGAGTTGCCCGCCCTTGCCCGGCACCATCTCGAGGCAGTGCACGTTCAGGCCGGTGGGGATGTACTTGAGCGGCATGCAGTTGCCGACCTTGGGCTCGATGCGCTGGCGGCTGCTCAGGAGCACTTCGCCGTCCTTGATCCCCTTGGGCGCGATGATGTAGCGCCGCTCCCCGCCGGCGTACTCGAGCAGCGCGAGGTGGGCCGAGCGGTTCGGGTCGTACTCGACGCCGACGACCTTCGCGGGGACATCGTCGAGATGTCGCTTCCAGTCGATGGCGCGGTAGCGCCGCTTGTGCCCGCCGCCGCGACCCCACGCGGTGATCTTGCCCTGGTTGTTGCGCCCGGCCGTCTTCGAATAGCGGCGCAGCAGCGACTTCTCAGGCGTCTGCTTGGTCACCTCGGCGTGGAGGTTGACCGAGGAGTTCCTCCGCCCGGCGCTGGTTCTTTTGTAGACTCGAATCGGCATGGCTCAAATCCTCTGGTCGCGCCGCGGCCCGTCGCCGCGACGCCGGCTTCAAAACAGTTCAATCCGGTCGTCGGGATGCACCCGCACGACGGCCTTGTGCAGGTCCAGCGTCCTCGTGTAGCCGAACCGCGTGCGGCGGACCTTGCCGATGCGATTGGCGGTGTTCACGCTCGTCACGCGCACCTTGTAGAGTTCTTCAACGGCGCGCTTGATGTCCTGCTTGGTCGCACGTCGATCGACCTCGAAGACGTAGCGGTTCTCCTCCGCCGCGGCCGAGTTCTTCTCCGTGACCAGCGGCTTGCGGATGACGGTGGTGGCTTCCATCAGCGGCCTCCCTTCTTCGCGGCCGGGGCGGGCGCGCCGCCCTCGGCGCCTCCCGTGCAGTGCGCGCCTTCGATGAAGGCCTTGAGGTGCGCCTTCTCGATCACGAGGTAGCGATGGTTGAGCAGTTCAAACGCGTTCAACTGCTCCCAGCGGATCGTGTCCACCCCGTCGAGGTTGCGGGCGCTGCGGCGGGCGTTGACGTTCGCGGAGTCGAGCGCGACGAGGCAGGAGCGGTCGATACCGACCTTCTCGAGCATCGACTTGAATGCGGCGGTCTTTGGCGCGTCCAGGTTGATCCGGTCAATGACCTTGATCTCCTGGTCGACGGCTTTCGCGAGCAGAGCGTTGCGGTTGGCGAGGCGGCGCATCTTGCGGGGCATGTCCTTGCGAAAATCCTCGCCGGTGCGGGTCTTGGCGAAGGCGACGCCGCCGCCCTTCATGATGTTGGTGCGCACGGTGCCGCGGCGGGCGTTGCCCGTGCCTTTTTGCTTGAAGAGTTTTCGAGTCGAGCCTTCGACCCTGCCGCGGTTCTTCGTCCGGGCCGAGCCCTGGCGCCGGTTGGCGTGGGAGCGGACGTAGGCCTGCTTGAGCAGCGCGGGGCGGATCTCACCTCCGAGCAGCGCTTCGTCGACGCTGAACGTGTCGACCTGCTTTCCATCCAAATCGTAAACAGGCAGTTCAATCATGGTGGTTCCACCTTGCCTCGCCCGCTTGGGAGTCACCCGGGTGTCTCTCGTGCGGGTTGAAGGCTCGTTTCGCCTATCCTCCGGCGCCATCCATCACTGTTCCGGCGCGGCAGGAATCGACTCGGTTCGCTGCTGCTTGAGCCGCGTTGCTGTATCTGTCGTCGCCGGGCAGTACCCATGAAGTCGTCGGGCTTCCCCGGCCGGGGGGGATGCTCTCCCCGCCCGAAATTCCAAAATCACTCGCTCTGCTGGAGTTAGTTCTTCTTCTTGCCGCTCACCGCGAGTTGCTTGGAGCGGCCCAGACGCACCGAAGTGCGGACGAAGAGTAGGCCGCCATTCGGCCCGGGGACAGCCCCCTTGACCAGCAAAATGTTTCTTTCCGGTTGGATTTCCACCACGTCGAGGTTGCGCGCGGTCACGCGCTCGGCTCCCATGTGGCCGGCCATTTTCTTGCCCTTCTTGGGCTTGGGGCCGGTGCCGCGGTTGGTTGCGTGCCCGGCGATCGACCCGGGCGAGCGGTGCTTGCGCTCCGTGCCGTGCGAAGCGCACAGGCCTTTGAAGTTGTGGCGCTTCATGGTGCCCTGGAAGCCCTTGCCTTTGCTCACCCCAACCACATCCACAAACTTCGTGCCCTCAAAGACTTCGACGGTGAGTTGCTGGCCGAGTTGGGCGTCCTTGGCGTCCTCATCGAGGCGGACCTCCCGATGGAACTTCTTGGGGCTGACGCCGGCCTTGGCGTCGTGGCCGATCAGCGGCATCGTGGTCCGCCCCGGCTCAACGTCCTCGAAGCCGATCTGGATCGCGCTGTAGCCGTGGTCGTTCTTTGATTTGATCTGGGTCACGAAACACGGACCCGCCTGGATCACCGTGACGGGGACGTTCTTCCCTTCCTCGGTGAAGTAGCGCGACATGCCGATCTTGCGGCCAAGGAGTGCCTTGCTCATGGCGATGATGCTCCGATTCGGGCCGGAGGTTGCCCGCGAGGGGTCGGCGAACGATCGCCGGCGTCAGCGGGAAACACGGCCGGGGCTGAAAACCTCTTGTTTTTCCGGGAGATCGGCCCCGCAACGCGGGGCCGACCGACCCACCAATGCAAACGGCCGCCTCTTCAGGCGACCGCGGCGACAACTCGACTCACGCTTTGATCTTAACGAAAACACCCGCCGGGACCACGAGGCGATTGAGCGCTTCGACCGTGCGGGAGTTGGGTTCCTGGATGTCAATGATGCGCTTATGGGTGCGGATCTCAAACTGCTCGCGGGACTTCTTGTCGATGTGCGGGCCGCGCAGCACGGTGTAGCGCTCGATCCGCGTCGGCAGCGGGATCGGACCCGACACCCGGGCGCCGGTGCGCTTGGCGTGGTCGACGATCTCGCGGGCCGAGGCGTCCAGCGCCTGGTGGTCGTAGGCTTCCATGCGGATTCGGATCTTGGCTTCGGTCATTGAGTCACCTGGGATCGACTTGAATCGTTCAACTGCGACGCCGGGGACGATCCCGCGGGGCATCGCCTTCTCGCCGCCGGCCTGCACAACCTGCCTGGCCCACCACCGGACTGGCGCATCGGCCCCCATGGCCGACGCGCGGTGAAAAGCCCGTGAGTATACGAATCCGCCGGGGCGGGTCAACTCGGGCGAATGCGGCGCCCCCGCGGGTCAATCCTCCAGCGGCAGCCCGCACTCCGGGCACCGCGGCGGCGCCGTCCGGCCGGTGGGCGGCGCCACCGCGTAGCCGCACTGCGGGCAGCCCGTCGGCGGCATGGCGATGACCCACGCCGCGATGCGCCGCGAAAACAAGCCGAGCAGCAACCCCGTGAGGACCAGTGCGATGCCGCGATAGAAGGACTGCTCCTCGCCGATGCCCTGCCAGACCTGCAGCGCCGTCTCAAAGTCCCACACCCCCACGCCGAACGCAAGGCGCTTGAGCATGAGATACGCCCCGACGGCAACGAGGATGACCGCGACCGAACGAATGACCCACGTTGCGCATCCTCGCAGGGTGCTGATCTGGCCAGCGGTCATGTGCAACGTCATAGCAGTCCTCACGGGCTTCCTTCGGTCGTTGTGAGCATATGCCTGCACGATGCGGTTGTGACATGCCGATGCGTAGAACACGGATGATCGGGCATGCAAAGAGACCCGCGCGCTGACATCGACTCGCCGGGCAATGACGAGGACCGCGAATTGATCTTCAACGCCGCGAACAACGAGCGCTTCTGGGCGACTGACGCGAACGCCAGTGAGGAGAACCCCGCTTACTCCCTCGTCACTACTGGCGGGGGCACGATCGGGATGGTGGACGGCGCCGGAAACGATCTTGGCTTCCACCTCCATCTCGAAGCCTGCTTCCCGCCTTCGGGTTCGGGCGGGTCAAACGAGATTTCCCTCGCCAACTGGAAGACCGGCGACGAGTGGATCGACCTGGTCTTTTACGGCCCGATCCGCCTCGAAGGGGACGGGCCTCACGTTGACTTGCAGTGGTTCGACCCGCAAAGCGAGGAGTGGGTTACGGGAGGCACCTGCGCCTTCTCAAGTCTCGAAGTGCTTCTCTACGACCTGCTTCCCAGCGGCGCGAACACCTCGCTCAACGTGCTGGAACTCACGAGGTGTCCTGTCTGCCCTTGCGTCACGCCCTTGGGCGAGTACCGCATCATTGAGAAGGCGGACGGGCTGAAATCCGATCTCGGGTTGACGGAAGACCCGGACGTGCAGCCCTTCACGTACTATTTCACGCTCGTTGAATGATCATCGCCATGCGCCGATCACTTCGCCCAGCGTCCGGGGTACTCGTTTCAGCCTTGGGGTTGTTCCTGAGCGCAAACGTTCAGGCGCAGCCCGTCATTCACGTAGACGCAAGGGCGACGCCGGGCGGCGACGGCGCTTCCTGGCAGACTGCGTACCGCGACTTGCAGGACGCTCTTGATCATGCTAGAAGCGAGCCGGAGGTGCGAGAGATATGGATTGCCGGCGGCGTGTACAAGCCCGACAGGGGCACGGGCAATCGAGACGCCACGTTTGCTCTCGTGAGCAATGTCGGCGTCTACGGTTGCTTTTCGGGATACGAACTCACGCGCCCGCCTCGATCGCAACGGGCGCTTCAGACCCTCCTCAGCGGAGATATCGGTATTCTGAACGATGCGACCGACAACACCAAGACTGTGGTCTCCGCTTTCGCCGAAACTGAGTATGCCTCCATTGAGAACGTAACGATTGCATTCGGAAATGGTACATGGGGAGCAGGGATCAATATCCGTTATCTCGCCTTTGCAGTTGTAGTCACGGGCTGCACGTTCAGGGCGAACATTGGCACGTGGGGCGGCGGCATTCTGATCGATGAACCCGAGCAGTGCGAAATCATCGACTGCGATTTCGACTCCAACACGGCCAGTCATGGCGGCGCCGTCTATCTGGCGAACATCGACACAACGACCGAGGTCGTCAACTGCCGCTTCTACAACAACTACGCGCGCGGGTTCGGCGGTGCAGTCGCCAACGTGTCCTCCCATGCCGTGATCCGCAACTGCACATTCATCAACAACCGGGCCGACCGCGAGGGCGGGGCGATCACCAACAACGGCGCGGAAACGGCCATCGTCAACAGCATTCTTTGGAACAACACACCCAACGAAATCCGCAACTTCAAGTCGAGCATCACCGCCACCTACTCCTGCATCACTGGCGGCTGGCCGGGCGAGGGGAACTTCAGCGCCGATCCCATGCTCGTCGATCCCGCCGGCGGCGACCTGAGACTCGCGCCCAATTCCCCCTGCATCGACGCGGGCGACAACGACGGCGTGCCGCCGGGGCAGACGCTCGATCTCGACTTCAACCCGCGTTTCATCGACGACCCCGGAACGCCCGACGGCGGCCGGGGCAGCGCCCCCATCGTCGATCTCGGCTGCTACGAGTTCCAGGGAACCAGTTTCGCCGTGCTCGAACCCATCCCCGGGCAGGCGGGTCGCGTCAACCGCCTCACCGCCATCGGCGCACAACCCGGCGCGACGATCTGGTTCGTCTACGCCCGGCGCGAAGGCTCGACGCCGATTCCCGGCTGCCCCGGCGTGAACGTGATGCTCGACGCGCCGGCGGTCATCGGCAGCGCGGCGGCCGACGCGAAGGGTGTCGCGTCGCTCGATCGCTTTGTTCCGCATGGCGCGCGCGGCATTGAGATTCTCCTGCAGTGCGTCGATCGGCAGCGATGCGCGACGAGCCGCGTGCGGCCGGCCGCTTTCGAGTGAGTCGGCCTGCCCGGCCAGACTCCGAGGACGCGGCGGCCGGAGGCGGTACCATGCCTCGCGGACCTCGCCCCCAATGGAGGAATCGACATGCGGATCATGATCCTCACCCTGGCGCTGCTGGCGGGCGCCCCCGGCTGCGACAACGACGCTGATCAGTGGTGGAAGGGCAACACCCACACGCACACGCTCTGGAGCGACGGCGACGCGGCGCCTGAACTCGCCGCGGCGTGGTACCGCGACAACGGCTACCACTTCCTCGTCCTCTCCGACCACAACATCCTTTCGCGCGACGAAAAATGGTTCCCCATTCTCGATCTGCCGCGCAGCCGCCTCACGAGTGAGCGCGTCGATGATCTCATCGCCCGCTTCGGCGAAGAGCGCGTTGAGACTCGCGAAGTGGAGGGCAAGCGCGAGATGCGCCTGCGCACGCTTGAGGAACTCCGCGAAGACTTCGAGCAGCCCGGCGCTTTTCTCTTCATCGAAGGCGAGGAGATCACCGACCAGTTCAACCGCCTGCCGGTGCACATCAACGGCCTGAACCTCGCCGAACTCATCAAGCCGCAGGGAGGCGAGAGCGTGGTTGACGTCATGCAGCGCAATCTCGACGCCGTCATCGCGCACGGCCACGCGCACGACCGCACCACGCTGGCGCACGTCAACCATCCCAACTTCGGCTGGGGCGTGAGCGTCGAGGACATCGCCCGCCTGCGCGGCGAGCAGTTCTTCGAGATCTACAACGGCCACCGCAGCGTCCGCAACCACGGCGACGCCGACCATGCCGGCACCGAAGAAATGTGGGACCTCGCGCTGACGAAGCGACTCACCGAACTCGACCTCGGCCCGCTCTACGGCCTCGCCACCGATGATGCGCACAACTACCACGAGGTTCCCGAGGGACACTCGAACCCCGGGCGCGGCTGGATCATGGTGCGGGCCGAGTCGCTCGACGCCGAGGCGATTCTGAATGCGATGCATCGCGGCGACTTCTACGCCAGCAGCGGCGTAGTGCTCGACGCCATCAAAAGCGACGATCATCACCTCACCATTCACATCCGCGCCGAGCCGGACGTCGCCTACACGACGCGCTTCCTCGGCACGCGCCGCGTGGGAGATGCCGACGGCGACGGCCAACCTGACCTGGGTATCGTCGGCGAAATCCTCGATGAGACCATGGCGAACCCGGCGACCTACACCTTTGCCGGCGACGAAGTTTACGTCCGCGCCGTCATCATCTCGTCAAAGGTACACCCCAACCCCTTCGCCAAGGGCGACCGCGAGATGGCGTGGGTGCAGCCGGTGGTAATCCACGGCCAAGCCGGGGATTCAACATCACCCTGATTCTACCGGATGCTCCGGGAGCGGCGTCGAATACATCCGCGCCAACCACAGCATCAGAACCACAGCCCACGATTCGAGCACGAACTCCGTCCACCACGTGGAAGAGTGCACGAAAACATCGATCGCGTCCATCACAGTCGCCAGCATGGACGAGCCGCCTCGGTCCAGCAATCGATGGAACCAATCCACGTTGTACGCGACAACGGACCAGGCCGCCAGCAGCACGGCCAGCGTGCGAAGTTGCATCAGCAGTCGCTTGCTGCGCAGCCGCGCTGCAATGATGAAGATGTGAGCCAGCAGTCCCAGCAGACCCGTCATCCAGATGGGCCAGTTCATCCACACAGAAACCGCGAAGACCCTACTCCACGCTGGCGGCAGCATCAGAGGACTTGATGCGCCCTCCACGCCGTTGAAGGTGAGAGCAAAGTACAGCAGCGGCGCTGCCACCTCCTGAAACGCCCACAGCAGAACGACCCAGCGTGCCACGAGCCGAATTGGCACGGCCCATCTTCGGCGTCCCCGATCCGGCTCGAAAGGAGTCGTAATCAGCAGCGCGCCAATGCTCAATGGAACCGTCCACCACAGAACCCACTCGCACCAGTAGTACACCCCGTAAGACACAGGGTATCCGAACCAGGTCGCGAGCATTGTGCCCGCGCCGGGAAGAAGTCGCGCCATCGCCGCCACCGCCAGCCATATCGCCCCTCGATGCATCCGCCGCCGCCACCGCTGTCCCGCATGCGTGCGAATCCACAGGGACGCTTCACACACCTCGCGGCACTCCGGGCAGATACCCGTCTTCGGTGTGACGCGCAGGTCGTAGCCGCACCGCACGCAGTAGATACCGGGGCCGCAAGGCTCTTTGGCATCCGTCGCATCCATGACGTGTTCCGTGCTCCACATCATCCAAACGCGTTGGCCGTCCCTACTCACAGGAACGGATTCGCGCCTCAGAACGGCGCGTAGAAGTCCCACGGCGGTTGCCAGTCCTCGACCTTGCGAAAGTAGCGGTCCTGGTGCTGGCGCAGGCGCAGGCCGCGGGTGCGGCCGCGCAGGAGCCGCCCGAGCAAACGCGTGCGGCCGAGAGAGCCGTAGTCGATCGACAGGCCGACGTTCAACTCCTCGTAGCGGCGGTGCGACTGGACGAAGCCGATGGCCTTGTCCACGCCTGCAAGCCCGCAGTCGTTGAAGGCCACGACGCCGCCGACGGGCATCATGCGGTCGATGTACCAGAAGTCGAGCATGGCGTGGTCGAAGGTGTGCCAGCCGTCGATGTAGCCGAACTCGGCGCGGAGGCCCATTCGAAAGAGGGCCGGCAGGGCGGTGAAGTCCGGCTCGACGAGCAGTTCGTGGCGGGCGGCATAGCCGGCGCGCTCGACGGCCGCGCGTCCGGCGCTGCGCCACTTGTCGCGCTGCTTGGGATCGATGGAGATGAGGCGGCCCTCGCCGCCTCCCGCTTCGAGTCCGGCGAGGATCGCCAGCGCCGAAGTCCCCAGCGCCAGGCCGATCTCGACGCACGCGCGAGGCCGCAGGTCGCGCACGACGCGGAAGAGCGCTTCGGCGTACGCGACGGGGATGTGCGAGTGAATCGGCATCTCGCCGCCGTCGGCGGCGAGGGTGCGGCCCGACTCAAACATCTCGGCGAGCACCGGACATGCCTCAATGACTGTGGTCACGGCCTCCCCCCTCTCGATGCCGAATCCCGATCCGGACGGTCCAACGATACCAGGCCGACGCGCCAGCGAGGATCATTAATGCCGTTCGTATCGACCACAATCCGAACCGCGGCTCCCACTTTGCCCGAAAGAACACAGTTGACGCGGTGCAATCCCATGTCGAGGCGAAGCCCGATTCCTGCGGGCAATCCCCTCTCCCCCGGCCGCGAGAGGAGGACTCGCGATGTTTCTTCTCTCGGGGGTGTTTTCTGCTTGCACATGCGGCCGGGATACAGGATAATGTAGGCCACGCTCGCCGCCGGGATTGGCAGTCCCGTTCTTGCCGCCAGCGTGCTCGAGCAGGAGGAGGCCCAGCAATGCGTCGTTTCACCACGTGGTCGGCGATGGGTGTGGTTCTTGCCTGCTGCGTGCTCATTGCGCCGCCGGCCACAGGCGGCCCGGCGGAGAGCGATCCCGCCGCAAGCGAGATGCTCAAACTCGGCCTGTGCGGCGTCTACATTGTGCCCAACCAGGGACAGTGGGCGGATCGCGAAGTCCACTACGCCCTGCGCTCGCGCGGTCTCGATGTCGCCTTCCGGGAGTCGGCACTGACGATGCACCTGACGCGGCATGTCGATTCAATCAGCCGCGCCGATGCCTCTACGAGCCGCGCCGATGCCTCTACGAGCCGCGCCGCTGCCTCAACGAGCCGCGCCCGTGAGGAAGCGGCGTTGAACGTCGAGCGCGATGTGCCGCTTGCTGACACGCGCGGCTCGTCAGGCGAGTCCGCCGCGTACGACGGCCTCACACTCACCATCACCTTCCCCGGCAGCAACGGTGTGCTGCCCATTGGCGCGCAGCCGCAGGCGGCGAAGTTCAACTACTTCGTCGGCGGCGAAGGGCGCACCACGGCCAGCGGCGTTCTCTCCTACGGCGCGGTCATCTACGAGGATCTCTACGACGGCGTGGACCTGCACGTGAGGGGCAATGACGACGGCGTGCTGAAGTACGAGTTCCACGTCGCGCCGGGGGCGGACTACGCGCAAATCCGCATCGCCTACCACGGCATTGATTCCCTGTGCATCGACGAGGCCGGCAATGTTCAGATCAACACGTCATTTGGCACACTTGCCGACGGTGCGCCGGTGGTGTATCACCCCCGGTCATTGACCGGGGGCTTTGTGAAAGGCCAGTCGCGCGACGCCGTCCCCGCCCGCTTCGAACTCTGCGACGATCGCACCTACCGCTTCGCGCTCGATGGCCCCGTCGATCCGACGCGCGAACTCATCATCGATCCCGACTTGGAGTGGATGACCTACCTCGGAGGAAGCGGCGGCGACCGGGGCAACGGCATCGCCGTGGACAGCGCCGGCAACGCGCTGGTGACTGGCTTCACCTATTCGACCGACTTCGAAGGTCGGAACAACGCATATCGCGGCGGCGAATACGACGCATTTGTCGTCAAGGTCAGCGGCTCAGGCGCTCTCCAGTGGATGACCTACCTCGGTGGAAGGCTCGACGACGAAGGCTACGACATTGCCGTGGACGGTGCCGGCAACGCGCTGGTGGCGGGCAATACCTATTCGCCCGACTTCGAAGGGCGGAACAACGCATCCCACGGCGGTCCCTACGACGCATTTGTCGTCAAGGTCAGCGCCTCAGGCGCCCTTCAGTGGATGACCTACCTTGGTGGAAGCCGCGACGACTTTGGCGGCGGCATCGCCGTGGACAAGGCCGGCAACTTGCTGGTGACGGGCTCCACCACTTCGACCGACTTCGAGGGTCGGAACAACGCATACCGCGGCTACTACGACGCGTTCGCCGTCAAGGTCAGCGGCTCAGGCGCTCTCCAGTGGATGACCTACCTCGGTGGAACCGACTACGACTATGGGCGCGGCATCGCCGTGGACGGCACCGGGAACGCGCTGGTGACCGGAGGCACCGGCTCGTTCGACTTCGAAGGTCGGAACAACGCATCCCACGGCGGCGCCAGCGACGCGTTTGTCGTCAAGGTCAGCGGCTCAGGCGACCTCCAGTGGATGACCTACCTCGGTGGAAGCGACCGGGAGGAGGGTAACGGCATCGCCGTGGACAGCGCTGGCAAATCGCTGGTGACGGGCGAAACCTGGTCGAGCGTCTTCGAAGGTCGGAACAACGCCTACCACAACTACGCCGACGGGTTTGTCGTCAAGGTTAGCGCCTCGGGCGCCCTCCAGTGGATGACGTACCTCGGGGGAAGCGCCTACGACTGGGGCAACGGAATCGCCGTGGACAGCACGGGCAACGCGCTAGTGACGGGCGAAACCCACTCGACCGACTTCGAAGGTCGGAACAACACAGAACACGGTTCCTACGACGCGTTTGTCGTCAAGGTCAGCCCACCAGGCGCTCTCCAGTGGATGACCTACCTCGGTGGACGCAACAACGACTACGGCGAGGGCATCGCAGTGGACAGCGCCGGCAACGCGCTCACGACGGGCGGCACCGCCTCGACCGCCTTCGAAGGCCGGAACAACGCATACCACGGCGGCACCATGGATGCGTTCGTCGTCAAACTCCGGGGCGCCGGCAGCGGCGGGCTCCAACTCCTCGTCGCCGCCACCTGCCCCTCCGGCGGCCCCATCCAAATCTCGTGGTCCGGCGCGACGGGGGGCGGCCAGATCGCCCTCATCTTCGCGCGCGACACCGGCTCATTCATCATTCCCAACAACCGCCCCTGCGCCGGTACAACTCTCGGCCTGGGCAGCAACGAGATCCAGATCGCCTATCAAGGCAGCGCCGGCCAGAACGGCTCACGCACCCTCAACTCAACCACCGGCCCCGGCCCCTGCGGCGGCTACCTGCAACTGGTCGACATCGCAACGTGCGGCACCAGCAACGTGGCTCGCATCGAATAGACAACTCTGCCAAGTTCTCAAAACGTGTGTGACGGGGTGGGTGCCGCCGGCGCTGCTGCCCCTACCATTGCCCATGCCGCGCTCGGACCATCCCTGGGGCAGCGATCGTTCCCGGTTGCGCATCGTCGGCGGCGCGATGCTCGTGCTCCTGCTGCTGATGCTCGCGGCGGCGTGGGCGATGTCCCGAGCCAGGCCGCGGCCGGGCGCGAGCCGGCTGGGCGCCGATCGGGCGATGGCCCTGCTGGCGGCGCCCGAGCGTGCAAGACCGGCGGCGCAATCGCCGATGAACATCGTGTCGTCGGCAGCGTAAACGGGCAATCCAGAAAGTGAGTCGGGTGATGATTCTGATTCGATCTCTGACGAGATGGTCGTCGCGGACGGCCGCCATGCTTCTGTGCCTGGCGGTTTCGCCGTGCGTTGCGACGGCCCAGCCCGGCGCGGCGCCAAGCCCGCCCGCCAACCGCCTCGGCGAAGCCGTCTACGAGGAGGAGAGCGTCGGACTGACCATGCGCCTGCCCGAGGGGGTCAAGGTGACGCGCAATCCCCAGTCCACGCAGCGTCTGCTCGTCGAGCCGGAGAACCAGTTGTGGGTCGCCACGCTCGAGGTCATCCTCACGCGCAGCGAGGAGGAGACGCTCAAGTCGGTGACGGATCGCGCGATCGAGACCAGCCTGCAACCCACCGAGGGCTCACGGCAACAGGTCAAGGAGTCGAAGCAGCGCTATCGCAAGACGATCAAGGCCGGCGAGCAGGAGGGCGAGCAGTTCGCCGTCGAACTCTCGCTCAGCAGCGACATCGGCATCGTGCAGGAGGTGCGCATCTACTCGATCTTCAATCCGTCGCCCGGCACGTTCGTGGTCTACGGCGTGCGCGGCGACGGGGCCCGCGCGGACGAAATCATCAGCCTCACGCAGGCGGCGGTCGAGACCTTCCGCTTCCGCGACCCGGCGGAGGTGGCGCGCGAACTTCAGGAGGGCATCGACGCGACGAAGAAGGCGCTGTCGCGCCTCGGGCCGGAGGAGTATCGCGGCATGCTCGTGCCGGACACCTGGTACCGCATGTACCGCAAGGTCGGCGGCGGCGAGCAGGAAGTGGCCTACTACCGCATCCGAGAGGACATCGGGCCGCGCGGCCTGGTCGGCGAGAACCGCGATCCCGAGCGATTCTCTCCCGACGAGAAGGAAGAGGGGCTTCTCGTCAGCCAGACGGCGCGCTTCCTCGTGGCCGGGGCGGCGGGCGAAGATGCGTATGTCTCCGAAGTCGAGAGCCTCGCCTGGATGTCCTTCGACCGCCAGCGGGAAATCTGGTACACCCGCCAGGTCTCGCATGAGAAGTCCGGCAGCGGCTACGTGATCGTCGGCCGATCGTCCATCAGCGGGACGCGGCAGGGCGGGCGCATTGACGTGGTCGTGGACGTCTCCGACGGTCGCGGAGGCAGTTCGAGTTTCGCCACGCCGGAGGCCTACGTCTCGCAGGCCGAGCAGCACCTGCTCTACCGGATTCTCAACCCCGGCCAGGAGGGGTCTTACGTCATGTACCTCTTCCGCCCCCAGACCACTGACGTGAAGCGGCGGACGGAGATCATCAAGGCGATGAGCAGCGCCGAGCGGCTCACCGTCGAGTCGAAGACGGACACCTCCCTGCCGCCGACGATCAAGACGATTTCCGCGAAGGGTGAGATCGTGCGGATGATCTCGCCCGAGGGCCTCTACACCGAGCCGAGCGATCCATCGCGCCTTCAGCAACTTTGGCGGGCGAGCGGCCTGCCGACGGGCGAGATCAGGGTCATTGCCGATCGGTCGCGCCCCGGTCGGTAGCGGCGCTCTCGGCGGAGCCGGGCACGACCGCGCGTGCGCCCGTGGCGCTTTCGTCAGGCGATCTTGGCTGAATCGGGCCTGCCCCTTCGCGCAGCCGCTTGATCACGTCGCGGCCGACCCGGTCGATGAGTTCCGGCGTTCGCACGACCAGTTGGGCCCGCGGCACGTCGGGGTACTTCGGCAGCGAGAAGTTGACGCGGCCGACCTCCTCCATCGACCGCGTGAGGCGCAGTCGCGCCGCGGCCGAGTACCGCGCCGCGACGCCGAGCCGCCGGTCGGACGCGATCACCTGCTCCCAGGGGGCGACTTCAATCTCGATCCCCTCAGGAGGGTCGAAGACCACCGGCCCCGGCTCCCGCCCCTCCTGATCGATGTACGTCAGCAGGATGGACCGCGACTCATCCACCTCGAGATCGACGGTGATGCGCGAGAGGCTCAGTTCGCGGCTGACCTGTGCGAACGCGTCGAAGTGGTACCGCACCGTCTCGCCGGTGGACCAGGAGAGCGCGACGCTGGTGGTCGAGCCGCCCGAGCCGGTCAGCGCGACGGACATCTCGATCCACCCCGACTGGCCCGGCTCGAGGCGGCGGACCGGCGCCTCGACGTCGGTGCATCCGCACGAGGGATCCACCTTGACGAGTTCCACCGGTTCGTCGCGGTCGTTGCGAAAGCGGAATCGGTGCGAGACGGTGTGGGGCAGAGTGACGACGATGCGGCCCGTGTCATACTGCTGCGTTTGCGTGTAGGAAGGGATGTTCCTTCCCCAGTGATCGACGCCGAGCATGGCGCCGCAGACGAGTGTGATGATGGCCAGGCCGGCCCCGACGAGCGCGTGTCGGCGTTTCATATCTCTCTCCCCGGATGAGCCTCGAGGCGCCGCGGTCAGGTCAAGCCGTCGCCGGCTCGATGGCCCCGCGGGAAGCGCCTCTGGATGACGACTGCCCAGCCCGACCGGCCGGGCCGATCGGCGCGCCCGCCGCAGGGCACACGTCCCCCGCGGCTGCGCATGACACCACCACGACCGCGCGCCGCCGCGCTGCCGCCATCCAACCGTTGAAGGTCCACCCCGGAGTCGGCGCCTTGAACCGGCCGGCGCCGCAGGCCGATCAGGCGCCGGACCACCGGTGCCGGAAGAACAACACAACTGCCCCCGCCGCGCCGACCGCGAGCAGCCCGATGCCGACGAGGCGCATCCAGTCGCCGAGGGTGCGCCTCGGCGAACCATAAAGCGGATCGGCGATGATCTTGGATCCGGCCATGACGAGCGCGAAGTCCTCAGGCTCGATCGGCTCATTCACGGGCTGGCGCAATTGGTGAAGTCGCCCGTCAATCGCGACCGCATCCTCGCCCAGCCGATAGGTCATGGCGAGGCGCGCGTCGACAATTTCGCTGTGCAGGGGAAGCGAGGCGAGATCGACCGTGAAGTCGCTGTCGCTGTAACGGGGATCGAAATCGATCTGCACGAACTCGGTCACCGTGTGGTGCTGCTGGGCGTCCGCGCGGCCGGGCCTGATCGTCGTAAAGACCTCGAACTTCGTCGCGACCCACACGCCGTCGATCTGCTCGAAGCCGGAGTTGACGAGGCGCTCGTGGAAGAGCAGCACATCATCGTCGGGGGAGGGAGTGCTCCGGCCGCCGTAGGTCCGGGTTTCCTGTTCGAGCAGCAGCCACTGTCGGGCGGGGTCGTAGCGATGAACGATCGTGGCCGCACGACTGAAGGGCATGTTCGAGAACTGCAACTCGATGATCGGCGTGCCGTCGTAGTCCGCCTCGCGGATGACGACCTCCGCCTCGTCGCTCTCCAGCATTTCGGCCGGCGGCCGGACTGAATGGAAGAAGCGCAGTCCGAGGCTGACGAGGACCATGTCGAGGTCCTTGCTGACGACGGGCAGGTCGGTCACCTGGACGATGTGCCGCGCGGTGTCCTTCTTCGCCGGCTGGTAGACCTGCTGCATCTGGAGTTCGCCGTTCCACACGTCCACCTGGACGATGGCGGCCACGCTCCGGTGCTGCTGAGGGAAGATGGCCTCTTTGCGCTCCCGTCCCTGCCCGTCCTGGAGCAGGGTGATCCGGATGCGGTCCTTCTCAGCGGGGCGCTGGTCGGCGGGAGAGCCTCGCTCGTATCGAATGCGGAACTCTCCGCGAAGTGCGTTCGCCGCGCGCAACGCCGCCGCGACGTCCGCTCGTTGCGGCGAGGGCTGTCCAAGCGACGCCGACGCCGCAACGAGCATGGCCGCCGACCCGAGAATCCAGGTGCGCCAACCCATGATCCGTCTCCTTCGGGAACCCCACTTCGGGAGTGTCCACTGCCCCAAGGATCGGCCGAAGCGCTCCGGGGCATCGACACATTTCCCGGTCACGTGGGGTATGCTATGCACTGCAGCATCGTGCAGAACTCTTCGCCTTCGTAGGAGCCCCAGCATTCGCCGTCGATGCAGATGCCCCAGATTCGCTTGCCGCAGTTGAAGGGCTGTTCCTCAGAGGGCACGCACGTGTACTCCGGACGGTAGAGGCACCGGGCGTAGGCGTAGTAGATGTCCGGGCACTCGTAGCAGGTCGTGCCTTCGGGCTTTTCGTGGCACATCGGGTAGTACTCGATGTGGCACGCCCGGCCGATCGCCAAGTAGCAGTCCATGTCGGGCGCCGCAATCTGCCTCGCCCTGACGCTCTGCGCGGCCGTGAGCAGGATTGCTCCGCTCGTCATCACCGCCGCCAGTCCCCACTTCCACAGCCTCGCATCTTCTCGGACTCGTGCCATGTCAGTCTCTCCTCCATCCGCTCCCATCCAGTCGGGCCAGCGCGCCGGCAACTCACCGGCGAACCGCCGTTGTTTCGTCCGCCGCGCATTCGAGGCGCGGTTTCTCCTTCTAATATCCAGGCCCGGCGCGCCGCCCGAAGGATGGCCGCCGCGGCCCGGCGTATAAGATACATCGAACGCGCCGCATGTGAAGCGACAATCTCATAATTTCCTGAAAAATGTCGGCCGCGCGCTGCTCGCTCGCGACCCCATCACCGGCGCCCGCCGGCGCCTCCCGCTCCCCTCGAGCCGCACTTGCCGCGCGCGAGCGATTCGCCATCGCCCCGCTTGCGCCGCCTCTCCAACATGGTGCCATTCTCGGACGCCTCTGTTCATGAGCGGGCGTCAGCGCCGACGAACGGGGGTTTCCGGCGTCCCCCGCGCTCGACGCGCGTTGATATATTACATAGACTCGCGTGGGTGGCGATGATGTTATCGGCGCGCGGCGGGCCTCGCGGGGCGGCCTCCGCCTGAGTTCTGCCCCTGTCTTACAAAGGCGGCGGCCGCGTATCTGATGACATGGACGAAGCGCCGAGGGCGAATATCACATCGCGCGACTCGCTCCCATCGCGCCGGCCGTTCTCCATTCTGCGCGGGAATCCCAGTTCGCCACTTTCCCGGACGGGCGGCGCGCCCCGTCCTCGCCGGCTCAACTCTCCTCGCTTGAACGACCGTTGCAGCGGGGCATCGGCGCAGGCGATGCGCCGGACCTCGCGCTCGGCGGCTCAAGGCGGCTCACCGGTCCGATACGTCGTCGATGTCGATCGGCGGCTCGTCGTGCGCGTCGCGGCCGCGCGGCGCCTCCTCCGCCGGCGGACCCGTTTCCGATTCCTCATTGAGCCAGTGCTCAAGTTCCGGATCGTCCTGCTCATCCGCCAGGTAGTGCGGCAGGGGAAAGCGCGCGGGGTCAATCGAATGAAGCACGCGATCCAGTTGCCGCACGCGCGACGCCATGCCGGGGATGACGTACCAGCGCTCCCGATACTCGTTCGTCTCGCCTGGCGCGATGGTCTCAATCGGACCCAGGAGCGCCGCCTCGTGGATCCGGCGGCCGAAGTTGACGGCCACCTCGACCGGCGCGTGGCCGCGCTCCGTGAGGAGCGACTCGGTTTCGGGCGACCAGGGATCGCCGATGCGCACGAACCAGTGGCCGCGCCGATGCATCGCGATCACGCGATCGGAGGGAATGCGGGCCTTGAAGGTGCCGCCCATTCCCAGCCACTCGTAGTACCGCTTGGTGCGCACCAGCGTCCAGCGGCCGCGCGACCGGGTGACGTTGTCCCAGACCTCCCGGGCATTTGGGTGGGTGCTGAACTCGATCTCGCGGCCTTCCTCGGGCGTGAAGACGGCGATGACGGAGCCGGGAATGACGCCCGTGCTCAGCCACACGCCGCCGCGGGCGGCCTGGTCGCCGGCGTTGTGCAGGCCGTGCGTCACCAGCGCGCGAGGGCCGTAGTGGTCGCGTCCGATCTGAACGCTCTTGGTCTCCTGAAGCCCGGATCGGAGGACGGGTCCGAAGGCCTCAAACTCATTCAGACCGTGGCGGGTGGCTCGCGTGGGGCCGACGTCCATGGCGGCAGGCGGAGGCCAGGGCTGGAAGCGCCCCTGCTCGTCGGTCCACGCGCTCTGCGGGGCGATCCAGGAGTACATCCCGCCGAAGTGCCCGTACGACCCGTCTTCACCGACGCCTGCATCCTCGTCGGGCACGCGTAGGAGGTTGAACCGGCCGCGCGGCCCGAAGCGAACGAGCCGGTCGCGGTGCGAGTCGTACTCGGCGGCGAGTCCGGAGCCGATGATGCGCTGAAGGGATCGCGGCCTGTAGGGCCCATAGCAACCCGCGGCGCACAGGCCGGCAGCGCCGGCCAGCACAAGCCACGTCCGGCGGCGGAGGGTTCCCGGTCTTCCACTCACGTTCCTCGCTCCTGCACAAGCACGACTTGGCCTTCGGCCGCCGGCTCCCGCTGAGGCCGGCCGCCCGGGCGCCGATTCAGTCTAGCCCGGCAGCAGGCGCTCGGAACCGCCCCTACGCGCCGGCCGCATCCGCCGCAGGCTGCGCTTCGCTCGCCGTCGGCGCGCCGCCCGAGACGGCCGCTTCCAGTTCGCCCGGAGCCACCGCCCGGCCCGACATGGCGCCGATCCGCTCCCTCAGGTCTCCCACAAACGAAATCCGGATTCCGAAGTTCTCCGTGATCTTCACCGCCGACCCCACCCCGATGGGAACGTTGTTGACGAGCAGTTCGAGTTCCTCGTCGGCGCTCTTGCCCATCTCGATGATCATCCCGGGGACCCACTGCACGACTTCATCGACGTGCATCGCTCGCTCGGCGATGCGAACGATCAGAGGCACCTCGAGTTTCAGGATCGACCTGATATCGGACTTCATGACTCCCTCTCTATCGGACAACTGAGCCGCTCAATGGACAGAAAAACGTCGCACAGCCGTACCGCCCGATGCGGCGCCGCGGGCTCACGCGGATCGACTTGGAACGCCTCACCGAATGAGCCGTCCGGGTCGGTGGTACAGGCTTTCGAGCCTGTACGATCGTGCAGGCTGGAAAGCCTGCACCACCATTCTGTAAGCCGCCCTTATCGCCGGGCGATGGCGATGATGTCGCGGTAGACTCCCGTGATTTGCGCGCGGTTGACGACTTTCATCCCCGTCACCGCTTCGATCTGGCGTTCCAGTTCCGGCATCGTGTACTCGCAGACGTGGTAGGTCGGATCGGATGAGCCGCCGTACTGCCAAGCGGGGGTGGAGACGATGAGGTGCCCGCCGGGGGCGACGAGGCGGGACGCCTCGCGCAGCACCGCGGTCGGGTTGGGCAGGTGCTCGATCACGTCGAGCATGAAGACGGTGCCTGCCGCGCCATCGGGCAGCGGCAGCGGGCCGGGCGCGAGGCGCTCGAAGCGCGGCGGCCTGCCGGGATACTCCTGCCCCTGCGTCGCGGCTTTGGCCTGCTCAATGGCGCTCGGCTCGGGGTCGAAGCCGATTGTCTCGACGCCCTGTTTCGCGAGCAGATGCGCATACAGCCCGTCGCCGCAGCCGAGATCGACGGCGACGCCGCGCGGCGTGAGGTTCCGCAGCATCTTCGCCAGGTGGTCGGCCCGCTGGCGAAACGGCTCGACCTCGGCGTAACTCTTCCAGTGCAGCGCCGGCCGCTGGTCGTACTTCTCGAAGGGAAGGGCCGCGCCCCAGAACCGCGCGTTCCACAGCAGGCCGGTCCGGGCGTATTGCTGCCGGACCACGTCGAGGTCAGGCGACAATCGATCAAAGCCCCAGCGCAGAGTGAAGTGCTCATCCTCGGGCACGCGCTGCGTCAGCGTCAATTCAACCTGCACGATCACATCCGGCACGCAGACACACCGCCCGCCGGCGTGGCGCGCGCGAAGCGTCAGATCGAGCAGCGCCAGCGGCCCCATCGCGTCATCCAATCCGCCGAGTTGATCCCATACCGCGCGATCGATCGCGACGATGCCGCCGGCGATCGCATCGACCTCCTCGGGAAAGCGAAACGCATCGGCGGACAATCCTTCGCCGAGACGGTGAAATCCCTTGGGGTGGATGATGAACTCACCCATCGAGACGAGTTTCCGGCCGGCGCTGATGCGCTTGGCGCCGACGACACTGATGCTCGGAAGGTCGCGGAGATATGCGGCGAAGCGGTCGAGCCAGTCGGCGGGGGCGATGGCGTGGCGCCCGACAACGTCAGCCCGCACCACAACGAACGCCTCAAGCATTTCCGGGTCGATATGCCAGGCGGATCCAGCGCTCGCGGAAACCGGCGGCGTGAGTGTGGAGGACACAGCCATGCTGAGCCGTATCGGGCAGACCGCCGCCCCGCGCTCAATCTCGACGGGCCGGATGGCCGGAGCGCTACTCGATGGGCACGACGTCGCTGACGTTGCAGGTGCTCGCGTCGAGCAGTTGGACGAACTGGCCGCAGGCGCCGGGCGGGGCGGTAGTGTTGAGGACGCGGCCGCCGTCGGCGTCGTTGCTCCCCTGCCATGCGATGCGCAGGC
>WYBR01000095.1 GCA_011525805.1 Vicinamibacteraceae bacterium | reverse complement strand
TGGCCAGCGACGGCTCCACCTTGGCCCCCTGCACGACCTTGAGCGAATCGGGGTTGAGATTGTCGAGCCAGTCGCCGCCCTCCGGCACGTCGTTCGGATCTTCCTTCGCAAAGAGCGTGTCGTAGAGGCGCACCTCCGCGTCGATCGCATGGGCCGCGCTCACCCAGTGGATCGTGCCCTTGACCTTGCGGCCGTCGGGCGGGTTGTCCCCGCCGCGCGTGAGCGGGTCATAGGTGCAGTGCACCTCCACCACATGGCCCTGCGCATCCTTCACCACATCCGTACACGTCACCCAGTAGCCGTAGCGCAGACGCACCTCGCGTCCCGGCGCCAGGCGGAAGAACTTACCCGGCGGGTTCTCCATGAAGTCGTCGCGCTCGATGTACAGCACCTTCGAGAAGGGCACGGTGCGCTTGCCCGCGGACTCATCCTCGGGGTTGTTCACCGCCTCCATCTCCTCGACCTGGCCCTCGGGATAGTTCGTGATGACCAGGCGCAGCGGATCGAGCACCGCCATGACGCGGCCGGCGGTGCGGTTGAGTTCCTCGCGCACGTGGAACTCGAGGCGGGCGAGTTCAATCGTCTGCTCGCGCTTGCTCAGGCCGACGCCGTCGCAGAAGGCGCGGATCGCAGCCGGCGGATAGCCGCGCCGCCGCAGGGCCGAGAGCGTCGGCATGCGCGGATCGTCCCAGCCGCGCACGTGCCCCTTCTCGACGAGGGTGCGCAACTTGCGCTTTGTCACGATCGTGTGCGTGAGGTTGAGGCGGTTGAACTCCGTCTGCCGGCTCGGGAAGATGCCCAGTTGCTCGATGAACCAGTCGTAGAGCGGGCGGTGATCCTCAAACTCGAGCGTGCACAGCGAGTGGGTGATCTTCTCGATCGAGTCGCTCTGGCCGTGGGCGTAGTCGTACATCGGATAGATGCACCAGGCGGCGCCGGTGCGCGGATGCTCTTCGTGGAGGATGCGGTACATGACCGGGTCGCGCAGGTTGAGGTTGGGCGAGTTCATGTCGATCCTGGCGCGGAGGACGCGCGAGCCATCGGGAAACTCGCCCTTTCGCATGCGCGCAAAGAGGTCGAGATTCTCCTCCACGCTGCGGTTGCGGTGCGGACTGGGCGTGCCGGGTTGGGTGAGCGTGCCGCGCGTGCGGCTGATCTCCTCGGCGCTGAGGTCGCAGACGTACGCCTTGCCTTTCTTGATCAGTTGAATCGCCCACTCGTACAACTGCTCGAAGTAGTCGCTCGCGTAGTACTCGTGCTCGCCCCAGTCGAAGCCGAGCCAGCGGATGTCGTGCTTGATGGCGTCGATGTACTCCTGCTCCTCGGTGGTCGGGTTGGTGTCGTCGAAGCGGAGGTGGCAGCGGGCGCCGGCCGCGGCCTGATCCTTGAACTCCCGCGGGATTCCGAAGTTGAGGCAGATGCTCTTGGCGTGGCCGATGTGGAGGTAGCCGTTGGGCTCAGGCGGAAAGCGCGTGATTACGCGCCCGCCGTGCCGTCCGGTGCGGAGGTCGTCGGCGACCATCGCGCGGATGAAGTCGAGGGGTTTCGTGGTGGCTTCCATAGGGAGCAATGGTAGCGGGGCGCGATGGGCGCCGCGTGAGGCGAAGACGCAAGCGGGGTACGAGCGTCGAGGTAGAATGGAACATGTCGGCGCGGCGGGTCATCGGACACCACCTGATCATCATGCTTTATGGACACTGGCTTCCCAACGATCCTCGAGGATCGGGGTCGAGCGACTTCATCGATGAGAAGTTTGCACCCCTTGGTGAGATTCATCACGGGCGCAAACCCGAGCACTCGCAGCCCTCGCGGGGCGAATTGCGTGCGTTTCACGCGCGGGCGGAGCCGCTGCTGAACTTCCCGCTGATCTGGATGGATGAGGCGAAGAGGCAAGCCGCCTCTGAGGCGCTAGGGGAGGTCGTGCGCGGCAAGAAGTACACATGCTGGGCGTGCGCGGTATTGCGCAATCACGCGCATCTCGTGATTCGCATCCACCGCGACGACGGGGTGACAATGTGGGAGTATTTTGCGGACAGTCTCCGGCAACGCTTGCGTCTTCGCTTCCCGCGCGAGATCAGCGCCCACCACCCCGTCGTCTCCGCGCGCCCCTACGACGTGTTTCTCAACACTCCTCACGACGTGCGCACGCGCATCGCGTATGTGCAGCGCAATCCCGTGCGCGAAGGGTTGCCCGCGCAGCGCTATGACTTCGTCACTGCCTACAACGACTGGCCCTTCCACAAGAAGCGCCCGACGAAACGCTGAACCCCCGATGCCGCTTGCGTCTTCGCATCAATCCTCAGACACATGCAAACGCCTCGATGCATCGTCTCATGCGACGAAGCGTCGCGTCGCACCCGAGGATGGTCAGCGTCTCGTAGATCGCCGGCGAGATTGTCGTGCCCGAGATCGCGATGCGCAGGGGCTGCGCCACTTTGCCGAGGTTGCCCCCTGCGTGCTGCTGAACGTAAGCGCTAATCGCCTGCTCCAGAGTCGCCACACTCCAGTCGCTCACGCCCTGGAGAATCGGCAGCAGCGCTTCGAGGTGCGCCCGTCCCGTCGGCTCGCCGGCGCACATCACTTTGCGCAGGTTCTTGTCGGCCGCATCGTATGTGATCGACTCATCGCCATCGATGAAGAAGCGGCTTGATCGCACCTGGTCATCGAGCGTCTTGGATCGTTTGTGGTTCGCCGCCGCGAGGAGATCGAAGTGCTCCGGCGTGAGGTGCTCGATGAACTCGGGATGGAACTCGGCGCAGTGCGCCCGGAACAGGCGCACGAACTCCTCCGTCGACAGCGCCTGGATCGCGTCATGGTTGAACGCGAGCAGTTTGGCGCGGTCGAACTTCGCCGGCCCCTTCATGACGCGGTCGAAACTGAATCGCTCGACGAGAAACGCTTTGTCGAACTTCTCGACGTCCCCGCCCGGGTTCCAGCCGAGCAGCGCGAGGTAGTTGATGAGCACCTCGGGCAGGTAGCCGCTGCGGCGGAAGTCGTCGACGTTGATCTCGGGCAGCGGCACGCCGAGCGCCTCGGAGAGCGCGTTCGCCTCGTCAAACTCGAGTTGCCGATCCTTGTCCTTGAGCCACGCGGCGAAGGTGTCCGCCGAGATACTGGCAACCTCTCCGCCTGCCCGTTCGACGGGCGGGACGCCCATGCTCCGCACCGCCGCCCGCAGCGCCTTGTCCTTGTCGCGCTTGGACATCTTCGACCCGTCGGGGTTGAAGATCAGCGGCAGGTGCGCGTAGACCGGCCGGCGAAAGCCCAGCGCCTCCTGCAGGCGCAGGTGCCGGGCCGTGTTCATGAAGTGCTCCTGCGCGCGGATGACGTGCGTCACCTGCATGAGTTCATCATCGACGACCACCGCGAAGTGGTACGTCGGGAACCCGTCCGCCTTGCAGATCACGAAGTCATCAAGTTGCTCGGCCGGGATCGTCGCCTCGCCGAGAATCTCATCGCGGATCACGATCGGCTCATCGGGGAGTCTGAAGCGGATCACGGCCGGCTCTCCGGCATCGCGCCGGCGCTGCACCTGCTCCGCAGAGAGCGAAGTTGCGGCCGTGCGGTCATAGCGGTAGTTGCGCCCCGCCTCTCGCGCGGCTTTGCGCTGGGCGTCGAGCTCGGCCGCGGTGTCGAAGGCGTAGTACGCCTTGCCCTCGCGCACGAGTTGCTGGAGGTACTTCGTGTAGAGATCGAGGCGCTGACTCTGGAAATACGGCCCGTACGCGCCCCCGCCGCAGCGCGAGCCGTCGCGATCGACGAACTCCGGCCCCTCATCCCACTCGATGCCCAGCCACTTGAGGTCGCGGAGGAATCCGACGCTGGCGGCATCGCTGCTGCGCTTCTGGTCGGTGTCTTCGATGCGAAGGATGAACTTCCCCCCGTGCTGCCGCGCGTAGGCCCAGCAGAACAGCGCCGTGCGGGCGCCCCCAACGTGCAGATGGCCCGAGGGCGAAGGCGCGAACCGCGTGCGGACGATCGATTTCGAGTCGGAACTCATGAGGGCAGGACGGTAGCGAGCGATCGCGGCGCGGACCAGCGCGCGGCCGTCGATTCGGGTAGACACCGTCTCGCGATGCAGCCGCAGCGGCGGCTACTCGATGCGTGCGACGTTGCTGGTTTCGCACGCGGCGAGGTCGAGCAGTTGCAGGTAACCGCCGCACGCGGCCGGCGGGGCGGTTCCCTGTATCGCCCCGCCGCCCTGCGCATCGGATCGAGCGGTCGCGGCGAGGCGGATGGCCTGCGAACCGAGTCCGAGCCTCGTGCCGGAGCAGGGGCCGTAGGGCACGGCGAAGTTGCCGGTATTGGCGGCAAAGATGATCGCGACGTTGGCATCAGGCGTCGCGCCGCTCCACGACACCTCGACGGGTCCGCCACCGGGGCAGGTCGCGGCGACGTCGAGTTGAATGTCGAGATTGCAGTCGCGCCATTGGGCGATGCTGTTGACGACGCGGTTGCCAGCCTGCGCAAACGTCCCTGCGATTACGAGCGAATCGTCAAAGATCGTGAAAGCGAGGCCCCGGCGATCGAGACCACCCCCGACATCATGCCATTGCTGACCATCCCATCGCGCGATGTCTCGAACGGGTTGGCCACCGGCCATGGTAAAGGATCCGGTGGCGTACAGACTGCCGTTGTAGTTCGCCAATGCGAAGATCTGCCCATTGGTGCCTTCGCCCAGTGGATGCCATTGCTGGCCGTCCCAGCGGGCGATACGATTGGCGGGCTGGCCGCCTGCTTCGTCGAATCTTCCGGCTGCGATGAGGTCGCCTTGATAAACCGCGAGCGCGCGCACCTGGTCATTCATGCCGTTGCCTATGGTTCTCCATTGCTCACCATCCCACCGCGCGATCTCCCCTGGGAGTACCACCGAACCTGCGGCGATCAACTCTCCGTTGTGTTCGGCGAGCGCATAAACGATGCCGCTGCTGAAGCCTGCGGCATACCTGTGCCACTGTGAGCCATCCCAACGCGCGATTCGATTCATGACCTGGCCTCCCGCTCGGATGAACGAACCGCCGACCACCAAGTCGTCCCCCATCACTATCATGCAGTGCGGCGACGAATCCGTTCCATCACCGAGCAGCGCCCAGCGAGCGCCATCCCATCGTGCAATGTTGGCGATGATTGGGCCTCCTTTTTCTGCGAACTGAGGTCCACTGACAACAAGCTCATCGTGATAGACCGTCAGGACTCGCGCCCAAGCGTCTTTGACAGTCTCGTCGTTAGGAATGCCGTTCCAGCGCTCTCCGTCCCAGCGACCCAACATGCCAACGGTTGCAGGGCCAAGCGAAGAGAGGTTTCCAGCCACCACGAGCGATCCCCGAAAACCGACCACCGCGGAAACATCGGCTGCGTCACGTACACCGAGCCCGAGGGGAGCCCACTCGTCGCCATCCCATGTCGCCACTGAATTCACTGAGCGTTCGCCAGCTCGAGCGAAGCCGCCACCGATGATCAGCTGACTCTGAAAGTCGGTAATCGCGTCAACGGACCCGTCCGTACCGCCTCCGATCTCCCGCCATCGCTGGCCATCCCATCGCGCGATATTCTTGATGGACCGTGCGCCCGATCGCTCGAAGTTCCCTCCGGCGACGAGCGTGTCTTCGAAGACAAGGAGATCATTGACCGACGCGAACAGTGACTCAAACCCATCACTCATGGCATGCCACTCAACGCCATCCCAGCGAGCGACGCGTTTGGCCTCCCGGCCACCGGCGCGAGTGAAACTTCCCCCGATGATCAGGTCTCCCGCATAGATACATGCCGCGCCAACGCCGTTGTTTGTGCCGGTGCCGACTGGCGCCCACCGCTCACCGTTCCAACGAGCCACGTTTTGGATTGGCTGCTCTCCGGCGTGGTCAAAGTACCCGCACACGACGAGTTCACCATCGTACTCCACAAAGTCAGCCGCCGACCCAGCCCCTTCAGCCCAAATCATGAGGCCGCGGCCGACAGAGTGCCAGTTGAGTCCATCCCATCTGGCAATACCCCAAGCGGATACGCCACCGGCCTGTTCAAAACCCCCTCCTACAAAAAGTGAGCCCTCGTGGACAAAGAGCGCACCAACAGTGTCGTCAGTGCCGCCATTCATCGCGTCCCATCGCTCGCCATTCCAGCGAGCGATGTTGCTGACTGGCTGACCGTCGATCTCGCGAAAGCTGCCGCCGACGATCAGGTCACCGTTGTAGACAGCGAGCGCATATACCGCAGTGAAGAACTCCTCCGACACTCCGCCCCCAAGTGCTGACCACTGTTGTCCATTCCATCGCGCAAGCCGGAGTGCAGCCGCATCGCCGGCGCGAGTGAATGAGCCACCGACGATCAGATCGCCTTGATACTCAGTTGCAGCGTGAATTGAGCCTTTGGCAAGCAGGCCTTCGGCGAAGCCCGTCCATTCCTCACACTGCCCGCTCGCTCGCGTGACCGAAAGTGAGACGAGGAGGACGACGACCAGGAACAGATAGCAGCCGGACGGGCGCGACGGGAGAAAGCGCGTATCCATGATCATTGGAGACTCCTTTCGTTCAATGGGGCCGCGAGGAGCCAAGGATCACTCGCCACACATCACATAACTGGATTCTATCATGATTTGTTTCGAAATCTGTTGATTCAGCACCATGTACTCATCGACGCGCCAGGCTCATCCGCTGGGGGACCGCCTTTGGCACCAGCCCCTGTCCCCCGCCCCCCGCGCCGCCTATGATCGCCTTGACCAATCCATCCCAATATCCGGATGAACGGATGAATGCGGGCCGGCGTCACGCCACCGCGCCCCCGTTCCAATCGAGACCCTGTCAGAAAGGCCCAGCCTCCCATGCCCAGCCCCGGTACCATGACTTCAACCATGACCAGCACCAAGCCCGCTCCCGCCGCCGTTGCCGCCAGCCCCACCGGCACCAACTACTTCTTCACCTCCGAGTCGGTGAGCATGGGCCACCCCGACAAGGTCGCCGACCAGATCTCCGACGCCGTCCTTGACGCCATGCTCGCCGTCGATCCGCGCTCGCGCGTCGCCTGCGAGACGATGGTGTCTACCGGCATGGCGGTCGTCGCCGGCGAAGTCACGTGCGACGGCTACGTCGAAGTGCCCGACCTCGTGCGCGAGACGATCCGCGACATCGGCTACACCGACGCCGACCTCTGCTTTGACGACAAGAGTTGCGCGGTGCTCGTCAGCCTCAAGAAGCAGTCGCCCGACATCGCCCTGGGCGTCGACCGCGAGGGCGCGGGCGACCAGGGAATGATGTTCGGCTTCGCCTGCCGCGAGACGGAGGAACTCGATCCCGGCACGTTCATGCCTCTGCCGATCCACCTGGCGCACCGCCTCGTGCACCGCCACGCGCAGGTGCGGCAGCAGGGCGGCATTCCCGGCCTGCGCCCCGACGCCAAGAGCCAGGTGACGGTCGAGTATGACCGGCACGACCGGCCGGTGCGCGTCCACACGGTCGTCCTCTCGACGCAGCACGGTCCGCAGTACAGCAGCGACAAGACGCAGGCGGACCTGCGGCAACTCGTGCGCGAGCACATCATTCGGCCGGTGCTCGGCGACACGTGGTGGAACGAGGACATCCGCGTTCACATCAACCCGACGGGTCGTTTCGAGATCGGCGGGCCGCACGGCGACGTGGGGCTGACGGGGCGGAAGATCATCGTGGACACCTACGGCGGGATGGGCCGGCACGGCGGCGGGGCCTTCTCGGGCAAGGATCCGACGAAGGTGGACCGCAGCGCGGCGTACATGGCCCGGTACATCGCCAAGAACATCGTCGCCGCGGGCCTCGCCGACAAGTGCGAGATGCAGTTGAGTTACGCCATCGGCGTCGCCGAGCCGACGAGCGTGCACGTCAACACCTTCGGCACGGCGAAGGTGGCGCCGCATCGCATCGCCGAGGCGGTGCGCGAACTCTTCCCCCTCACGCCGCGCGGCCTGATCGACCACCTCAAGTTGCGCCGCCCGATCTACAAGCGCACCGCCGCCCACGGCCACTTCGGCCGCACCCCCGACGCCGACGGGGGCTTCACCTGGGAGAAGACCGACATGGCCGAGGCGCTGCGGAAGGCGTGTGCGGATTGAGGCCCGAACGATCGGCGCGGGAAGCAGGAATGACGAGATTTCAGACCCTGAGACTACGACGCGATCGCATCGAATCCGATCATGCCTGAGCCTCGATCTGACGAGCACGTTTACGAGCAGATTCGAATGCTCTGGGATGATCAGGTGGCCTACGCACAATCGTTGCGTGAGGGGCGAAGAACGATGTCTTCCCTGTTGCTCGTGATCGTGGGGATCGGCATTTTCCGAATGGAGTTGTTTCGGGCGCCGGAGGCGACGGTGCCGACTGTCGGGGAGGGCGCGCTGCTTGGCATTCGCGTGTGTTTCACCGTCGCGATCGTCTGCTTTCTGCTCGCGGCGTACTTCATGTACACGGAGCGGGCGCAGATCATGGAGCGCTGGAGCGAACGCGCGCTGACGGAATTGCGGCGCCGCGTGCGCTACGCGATGTATTGGGCGCGGGCCTCAACTCCGGCCGACCTGGGGCGCCTGCGCGAGTTGAAGAAGCCGATCCCTGCGCCGTTTACCGGACGGGCGATCTCGTCGCTCGAACTGACGAGCGAAGAAGTCGATGACCTCTTCATCAAGCATCCAACCGACGTCCGCCGGGACCAGATCAACCGCCTGCGCATCGCGTACGAGCACCTTGCCGCAGCCAACCTGCGGGTGCGAAGCCGCCTGGGGCGAGGCGGGTTCTTCGTTGCGATTGCCTACGTGGCTGTCTTTCTGGGGTTCCTGATGTACAATTGGTCGATTAGATGATCGGAGGCCGCCGATGGCCGAAACGAATCCCGCTTCCCAACCTGCTCATGCCGAGAAGACGCCGCGCGAGACGAGAACCGCGGAGTCCCGGCGGCTCGCCGAGGAGGCGGATCGCCTTGCCGCGGAACGGCGGGCCTGGCAAGAGCAGTGCAGCAAGAGCTGGTGGCACCGCCTCTCGCGCGTGGTCTCGCCGTTCTGATTCTGCGCCTGCCGCCATCACGCCGAGGTACGGGCGCGATGCGCCTCTTGACGCCCTGCGAGGATCTTCGCCTCGCACTGCGCGATTAGCCCCACGCGCGAGCGCGGATGAGCGGCCGCTGAATCCTCGTCGCTTCGCTCCTCGCGTCCTCGCTGGCGCTTCGGGCTGGTGGGCGCGCGGCGAGGCCTGACCCGTTCCCTTTCCTCGTCTCTTCGCTCCTCGCGTCCTCGCTGGCGCTTCGGGCTGGTCGGTGCGCCGGTACAATGCTCGCCATGACCGACGTGAGACCCGCAGGCATCGATCCCGTCAAACGCGAGCGCCTCAACTCGCTGTGCCGGCGGATGAACATGGACGCGGTTCTCCTCCGCAAGCGCGCCAATATCGCGTGGCTGACCGACGGGGCCGATGTCCACGTTGATCTCGGCAGCGCTTTCGGCGTCGCCGCCATCCTCTGGTTCGCGGAATCCATCGGCCGCAGGCCCGTGCTCCTCACCGACAACATCGAACGCGATCGACTCGTGCAGGAGGAGCGCTTCGACCCGCAGCAGTGGGAGATCCTCGCGCCGGACTGGTGGTCGCAGGACATCACGATGGATGAGAAGATCTGTGTTGCGCTGGAGGGCGTGAAGTCTGACATCTCACGATCTTGCTCGGATGATCGCGGGCCCGACCCCCTCCAGCCCATCCGCACCCCGCTCACAGATCGGGAAGTCGAGACTGTCCGCTCGCTCGGCCGCGACGCGGCGCGCATCATGTCGGACCTTCTCACGCGCTTCGTCCAGCCGGGCGTGAGTGAACTCGAGATCGCGGGCCGGCTCACCGGCGATCTTCGCGCGCTCAACATCCTGGCGCCGGTGGTGCTCATCGCGGCCGACGACCGCCTCCAGCGCTACCGCCACCCGATTCCCACCGCCAACCGCGTCAGGCAGACCGTCATGGTCGCCCTCTGCGCCCAGCGTCTCGGGCTGACGGTGTCGATCACGCGGCTGGCTTACTTCGCCGCATCGCTGCCGGAAGATCTTCGCCGGCGGCACGAGGCGGTCTGCCGCGTCGATGCGGCGCTGCACGCCGCAACGCGCCTCGGCCGGCGCTGGTGCGACTGCCTCGCCGACGGAATCGCGATGTACGGGCAGTGCGGCTTCGGCGACGAGTGGCGCAAGCACCACCAGGGCGGGCCGATGGGCTACGACCTGCGCGACTTCAAGGCCACGCCATCCGAAACGCGGACCGTTCAGCCGCGGCAACTCGTCGGCTGGAACCCCTCCATCATGGGCACGAAGAGCGAAGACACGATCCTGACGGCCGACGCGAGCGGAGCGAATGAAAGCGCGCCTTGCGAAGTCGTTACACGAATGAGCGATTGGCCGGTTGATGACGCCACGGGCCGGCCGGCGATTCTGCGGCGAAGCGCGTGATTGCCGCGTGTGGCATGGCGTCGCGCTTCGCGCCGCTCTGCCTCCCTCCCCCGGCTCTGCGGGGGAGGGCCGGGGTGGGGGCGAGGTTCTGAGCGCGCCGGTGCATGGCGACGCGTCGCTGTACCTTCGCGCCAAGAGTCAGCGGGCGCGATTGCCCGTCCGGAGTAGCCCGGCGAAGCGCCAGGCCATGCCGCCCGACGACATCGGCGCGTTGTGAACGTCGTGCGCTCGCGCTCCCCTGCGCCGAGCCTCCGGGTCGCGGCTAAGCGTCTCGATTACCGCCCCGACGAGTCGATGCGCTTCTTTGCTTCCTCGGCGCTGATCCACCTGATGCCGAAGGTGTGCTCGGAAGGACTTTGCACCCACCAGGGCCGTCTCTGATCGCCGGCCGCGGGCGGTGCATTCTGTGAATCTTCCTCAGCGAACGGAGTTGGATTGGCCCCGCCTTCGCCGACCTTGAGCGCCTCCGACGATGGCGACCACTCCGCGGGCACAAAGAAGATCTTGTCCTGCGCGAACATCTTCGGCGGCCTCGACACGCCGTCCTCGTCCGGGACAATCACCACGCCGCCGAGGAAGCCGCAGCGGAGGGCGATGATCTTCCCATCCGGCCGCCAGGCGATATCGTGGGCGGTGTGGTTGGCGAGTTGCGGATGAATGGCGTGCAGCGGAATCTCGCACGACTCGCCGGTCCGGATCGTGTGCAGGAAGAGCGATCCCAGCCCGCTCCAGGCGATCGTCGCGCCATCGGGACTGACGGCGTAGCCGGAGATGTGCTGGTCCACAAGGGGCGTGCGGCGGCGCATGCCCGCGGCGCTGCGCATCGCCCGCTCCGAAGGCGCGAGCATCACGAGGTCGATGAACTGCTGCTTGTGCTTGCTGCCCTTGTGGACGAGATAGGAGGCGTCTCCCGCGGCGGTGACGGACAGGTCGTACGCGCGGTAACGAGCATCACTGAGCGCGACCGGCGCGGCGCCGGGTGTGAGCGAAACGAACCACGCCTGAGTCTTCGGCCCCTCGCCCGCCAGAAACACGAGTCCGCGATCCTCCGGCAACCACTGCGGATTCGTCGGCCGCGGCTGATCGGTCGTCAGCCGCCGGATACTCGCCTTGCCCGAAGGCTGCGTCAGGTCAACGTCGGCGATGAAGAGATCGGTGTGACGATCGGAGCCGGGCTCCGTGCCGATGAACGCGATGCGCTTGCCATCGGGCGAGAGGACGCCCATCGGATGCGGCAGCGAATCGAGAACGAACGCGCTCTCTCCCGTGGCGGGATTGATGAGCGTGGAACTCGCCTTCTGGGCGACCTCGATCCACGAGTCGTGCTGAACTGCGAGGGCGGCGGAGACGAGCGCGGCCTGCGAGAGGCACACGGCAAGGGACAGGGTGCAGCGGTGCATGGCGACCTCCGGGAAAGGTGGAATGCACGAGCGTACCGCGCCGGCTGTCCACCGCGCGTAACAGCGGCGCAACGGCTCCACACTCAATGGCGCTCGCGCCGCTCGACACGCTGCCCGTCGGCGCTCTCGATGAGCACGATGTCCGCCTGGGTGACGAACAGGCCGTGGCCGACGACGCCGCAGACGCCGTCGATCGCGCGGGCCAGTTGCAACAGGTCGCCGCGCGAGGTCTCTCCGTAGGCGCAGTCGAGCACGAGATTGCCCTCGTCGGTGAGGTACGGCTCGCGGCTGTCAGACGCAAGGCGGAGCGTCGGCGTCAGGCCGAGTCGCCGCAGCGCGCCGCTCGTCGCCGCCAGGCCGAACTCGAGCACTTCGACCGGCAGCGGGAATCGCTCGCCGAGGCGCCCGACGAGTTTGCTCTCGTCCATGAGGTAGAGGCGCAGGCCGGCGGCGTCGGCAACGATCTTCTCGCGCGTCATGGCGCCGCCAGCGCCCTTGGTCATGGCCAGGCCGGGCTCGACTTCATCGGCGCCATCGAAGAGGACGTCGACTCGCTCCACGTCGCGCATGGGGACGACGTGCAGGCCAAGGGAAAGGGCGAGTTCGGCGCTGCGCCGGCTCGTGGCGACGCAGGTGATTCGCAGCCGTTCGCCCTGCACGCGCTGCGCCAGGGCGTGGATGCCCCGGCTCGCGGCGCGGCCGGTGCCGAGGCCGACCGTCATTCCGCTTCGCACCGGCTCGACGGCGGCACAGGCGAGTCGATCGATTCCGGCCGTTGAGTCGCTCATCCTCGCCTCGCGCGCCGCGCCGCGCCCAATGCAAAAGCGTGTGCGCCATCGACGGCGGCGCACACGCCCTTAGTTTCAGGCACGGCCGGGGCGAGTGTGCGGAGCATGAAACCACTCGCTGAACCGGGCCGCGCCCTGATGATCATTGCTTTCCGATCGGCGTCCGGAGCGACATGGCCGACCGCTGCGTTCATGCCATGACGATAAGCGCGGTGCATCGCCCGCGTCAACTCGATCCGCCGCGCGCCGTCGCCCGGCCTCGAACGATCCGCTCGCCGGATTCGCCAAACTCGGGCTCGCAAACGGCCGATAGAACGCGATGAGGCGCCCCGCGCCGCGTCGGAGGCCACCGTCATGCGCATCATCCGATCCTGCTTCGTGCGGAATGTCGCGGCGGCGACGATCGTCGCGGCTCTGTCGCTGTGCCTGCCCGGCTGCGGGCGAGGTGAGACGCGCTCGGCTGCGGAAATCAAGGCCGACGTCGTCGCATCGCTGCTCAAGGGAATGAAGCGGCAAGGCTCGCAACTCAGCGCCGAGACCTTCGACGCGCAGGCCCAGGAACTCCGCAACGTGCGCGTCGTCGGCAAGAAGGGGCTCCTCTACGCCGAGCGAGCCACCATCGCCGTTGATGAAGCGACCAAGGCGGTGCGAATCCGCCTCTACGACGTCGTCGTGACGCAGCCGATCGGCGAAGAGGGCGCCGCCTCCGAAGGCCAGGGCGCCATCGTCCGGTACCGCGAGATGGTCCTCGACGACATCCAAGCGCCCGCGGGCGAATGATTCCCGCTTCAGCCTTCGTCCCCGCCGGATCGTTCGACTTCGGCCGGGCGCGGAGCGGGCGGTTCGTCTTCGAACTCGATCTCCTCGTGCGACGGCGGCCGGGGGTTGGCGCGGTCGCGGTCTTCGAGCAGGCGCCGGCGCTCCTCGCGCAGGCGGCGCAGGCGCTCGCGCATCGGCGGCGCGAGTTGCGACTCGTCGATCTCGATGCGTCCCTCCTCAGCGCGGACCATGCCCGGCATCATCTCGCCGGCCTCGCCTTCGGGCGGCGACTCGCGGCCGGCGGCGGCGAGTCGCTGCTGCATCCGCATTTCGGCCTGCTCCCGAAGATGCTCGGTGAGACGCTGCTCGAACTCCGCCTTCTGCTCCTCAGAGAGCAGATCGTGCAGGCGCAGCATGTACGGCTCCTGCGGCGGAACGGCGCGGCGGATCTCCGCGAGGCGGGCCATGATCGCCTCGGCGCTGCCCATCGCCGCCTCGGCCTCGGGCGGCATCGGCGCCTCCCGGGCCGGCAAATCCGCATCGCGCCCGCGGCGCGGCGGGGGACCGGCGTCCCTCGCGCCCAGCGGCGGCTGATCGTTCGTCCGCCTCGGCGCTGCGCGCTCGTTGGACTGGTCATTCTCGACGGCGTCGCGGCGCGGGCGAACGGTCGGCGCGGCATCGCTCTGCTCCGGCCGGGTCGCTCCCTGAAGCCGCGCCAGGCGCTGCTGCAGGCGGCGCTGCTCGGGGCCCCGCGTCTCCTGAAACTCGCGCATCGCCTGGGCGTACTCCGCGCCGATGAGGTCCGCCTGCCACCGCTGCTCCTCCGTGAGGTCCATCTGCCGCAGGATGCCGGCGTAGAGGCGCAGGTTGGCGCGGACCATGCGCGGCCCGCCCTCGCCGCCGAACGACATGTACACTCCGGGCGCCTCGGTCAGGCGCACGCGCGGCCCGCTGAGCGGCGCGGCCTCCGGCGGGGCGGCCGTCCGGCGATCGGCCGCGCTCGGCGGCGCACCCGCAGCGGCGAGTGCCGGCGTCCCCACCAGGCCCGTCAGCACGACGGTGATAAGAGTTCGGCGCATGATCTTGCCTCCACGGCGTCGGCCGCCAATCCCCTCACGCGGCCACGCGGGTTGTACCGGTTCAACGCCCCGTGAAAGAGGGTATTGCGGCCGATCCGGCACGGCCCAGCCGAATTGCACTCAGCCCGTGAATCGCTTGAAAATGTTCGAGCCGTTCGCCCCGCCGAAGCCGAAGGCGTTGTTGAGCACGTAGTCCACGCGCCGCGCCTCGGCCTGTCCGCGGACATAGTGCAGCCCGGCGCACGCCTCATCGATGACGTCGAGGTTCTTGATCGGCGGGATCAGGCCGTCGCGGATCGCCTGCACGCATTGGATGGCGCCGAGCGCGCCGGCGGCAGCGATGGCGTGCCCGATCATCGACTTCGTCGCCGTGATCGCCACGCTCGGCGCGTGATCGCCGAGGGTGATGCGGATGCCGTCCGCCTCGGCGGGGTCGCCGATGCCCGTCGCGGTCGCGTGCGCGAAAACGGCGTCGATCTTCTCGGGCTCCAGGTTGGCGTCGTGAAGCGCGGCGCGCATGGCGCCGGCGACGCCGTCGCCGACCGGCTCGGGCGCGTAGAGGCTGTTGGCGTTCGCCGACCCGCCCACGCCGACGACCTCGGCGAGAATCGGCGCGCCGCGCCGCCTGGCGTGATCGAGTGTTTCGAGCACGAGCACGCCCGCGCCTTCGGAGAGGACGAAGCCCGTGCGGTCGCGGTCAAAGGGACGGCTGGCGTGCTCGGGATCCTGGCTGAAGTTCGTGAGCGCCTTCATCGCGTTGAGGAACCAGATGCCCCACGGATCGACGACCGACTCGGCCCCGCCCGCGAGCGCGACCTCGCATTGCCCGCGCCGCAGCCAGCGCACCGCCCGCTCGACGGTCTTCGCCCCGCTTACGCAGGCGCTGCTGACGGTGAAGAGCGGCCCGGTGGTCTGGAGGTATCGCGCCACGAGGTGCGTCGGAAAGTCGCTGCTCTGGCGGTAGACGATGTCCTGCTCGACGGGATGCGGCGCGTAGCGCGTGTTGTAGCCGTTGAGCACCGTGTGGAAGAGATCGAGGAAGCGGTCGGGCCACCACGGCCCCATCTCGTAGGTGAACAGTGCATGGCCGGACCAGGCGTCGCGCCCGCCGTTGTTGTGCGCGTTGGCGAGCACGACCCCGGCCTCGCGCAGATCGCCGCGCGACGCGTCCAGCCCGGCGCTTTCGATCGCCTCGAGCGCGGCGGCGAGTCCGAGTTGGCTGAAGCGGTCGCCGATGTAGGCCCACTGCGGCCCCAGCCGAGCCAGCGGGTCGAAGTTCTGGATTTCCCCCGCGATGGTGATCTCGAAGCCCTGGCAGTCCGGGGCGGCGATCTTGCGGATGCCCGACCGCCCTTCCAGAAGCCCCTGCCACATCTCCTCGGCGCCCGGGCCGAGGCAGCAGACGGCGCCCAGGCCCGTCACGACGACGCGGTTGCGATGAGTGTTCCCGCCCGTCACCAGCGCACTCTCCAGTCAGACTCGGCAAACCAGCCGCAGGAATCCCCAAGCCGAGCGCCTGCGATCGTCATTATCGGCCAGACTGGTCGGTGGATCGACGCCCCGTGCGCGCTCTCCGGCCCGAATCACGCCGGGAGGTCGAACTATACGCAGAAATCCTCTCGCCGTTGGTTGCCGATCGATTCAAGGCGCTCCTCCGCCGAGGTTCGGTCGGCGCGGCCGATATGATCTGGTCGGGAGTCGCCGTCGGCGCGGGATGGCGCCCCATCCGCCACAGGGCCGCACGGGAGGAGCAGCGTGTCCATCGAATCCAGCGAGAGCAGCGCCGTCGGACGGCTCGGGGTCAAGGATCTCGAGATTCGGCCCTTCACGCGCCAGGACGTGGCCCAGTTGCCGCGCCTTCTCAAGGAGTGCCTCGGCCGCAACGTCGAGGCGTCCTACCTCGAGTGGAAGTTCTTCGGCGGGCCGTACGGAACGGCCTTGGGCTTCATGGTCGCGCTGCACGAGGGGCAACTCGTCGCCTTCATCGGCGCCAACCCCGTCCCCTTCGCGATCGACGGCGAACTCTCCCTCATCTACCAGCACCAGGACACCGCGATCCGCGAAGACTGCCGCAGCCTCGCCCTCCTGCGCGCCATGACCGACGAGGTCGAGAAGGCCTTCGGCCGGCCGCCGATGAAACTGACCTACAGCATCACCACTCCCCACCTCCGCGCGCTGGTCACCAAGCGCATGAAGTACACCGTCGTCTGGGAAGACCTCAAACTCGTCAAGATGGTCTCGCTGCGCGGCATGGTGAGCAAGGCGACGAAGTCCGCCGCGCTCGCTTCCATTCTCCCCGGCCCGCTGACGCGCTCGTGGAAGGTGCCCGGCTCGATGAGCGGCGACGTCTCGCCCATCACCGAGTTCGGCCCCGAGTTCACGCGCTTCTGGTCACAGGCGAAGGCTCCGGGCGAGAACGGGCGCATCTTCGGCTGGGGCGAGCCGGACTGGCTCAACTACAAGTTCCTCACCGACAAGGCCGTGCCCTTCCGCTGCTTCGCCTACCGCGAGGGCGGCGAAGTCGTCGGCTACCTCGTGCTCAATGTCACGCAACTGGACGTGCGCGTCTGCTACGTCGATGTCCTGTGGACCGTGCCGGGGCGCCAGGACGTCGTCGATCTGCTGCTGGACTTCACGCTGCACGAGTCGACGCGGCTCAAGTGCGACCAGGTCGCGGCGTGGTCGCAACTCGAGACGCCGCTGGGCCGCGCCATGTCCGGTCAGGGCTTCGTCCGCCGGCCGACGTCGCAGTGCATCTCCATCAAGCAGGTCGCGCCGGACATGGGCGACCTCGGACTCAGGGCCGAACACTGGAACATGCAGCGCGGCCACACCTACTACACCTCCGTGGGCCACCTCGAGATGGAAGAAGGGACGCAGCGCCTCTACCAGGCCAAGGAAACGCGCGACGCCGAACGCTCGGATCGCCTGCGGGCGAAGAAGTAGCGCCGCGAGCCGCCTTCCGCTCGACGGAGAAAAGGACAACCGCCCGAGCCACGGGGGATCGGGCGGTTGGCGTTGTCGTGCACGAAGGCTCGCAGCCTCAGGCTGCGCTTGGCGTGTGAGTCCTTCTCACGCCCGGCGACGGCGACGACCCGCAAGGGTCAGGCCGCCGAGGCCCAGGAGGGCCAGAGCGCCGGGGGCGGGAACTTCGCAGAAACCCGCACCTTCGAGGAAGATGGTGTACGCGCCGCCCGCGGTGTTGCTGTTCACCCAGCCGGCGAGGGGGTTGGCGGCGCCGGGGCCGTCCGGAGCGCGCTCGACGTTGAAGGGGCTGTTCGCCCAGATCAGCGCGCCGGCGCCATCGACCGGGTCGCGGTTGTAGCGCGAGATGGCGAGGTAGTAGATGCCCGGGGCCTGGACGAACTGGCCCGTAAGGCGCGACTGAAGGCCGCCGTTCGGGTTGTCGTCGTTGTGCGACACGCCGCGCCCGTCGGCGCCGAAGAGGAACAACTGCGTGTCGAACGAAGTGCCGCCGGTCGTCGTGGCGATGAAGCGACCTGGATCGAGGATGCGGATGCAATAGAGGTCCACGTCGCTCGTGCCATGATCGCCGTTGATCGCATCGAGGCTGCCGGTGCCGATGGTGATCTGGGCGGTGTTGAGCAGCTCGCCGGCGTCGCCGACTTCGTTCCACACATCGCCCAGGGCCGCACCGCTCATCGCGAGCACGGCCGCTCCTGCAAGTAAGGCCTTTTTCATCACTTCTTCTCCTCCGAAAAATTTCCCGTCGACTGGAAACTCAAGAAACCGTTTCTTGAATGGGACAGCACGCCACGTTGTGGCCCCGCACCGGGGATGAGGTTCAAGAGAAGCCACTCGCCGCGCAACCGCCCCCGAAACGCGCGCCACGCCGCCTCCAAAAGGCGACAATGAGGCTATCACTGTACCTCGAATTCCGTGATCGCACAACCGGAATCGTGAAAAACCCTTGATTTCGTCGAAATGGGACGTGCAAAGCGTGCCGAGTGCACCGTTATTGGACGGTTGGCGCCTCGATCATCTTCGCTGTTCCGCCTGGTTCCCCCCTCTTGACATCACCGCTTTCGCGCCGGCGCGACCTCGCCCAGCACCTGCCGCATCGTGGGAAGATCGCGATCGAGGATGTGGCGGATGTACGCGCCGAGCAGGCGATTGGCGCGGCCGAGGACGTCATCACCCGCTGCGATCGCCTTCGCGGCGAAACCGCCCGCCGCCGGCGCTCCTTCCGCGTCGGCGCGATCGAGGCGGCGCAGCAGCGCAATCGTCTCGCTGCGCACGCGCCACGCTTCCGCGGCGCGGGCGGCGTTCACCGTCCCTCCCTCCGCGGCGCTGAAGGCCGCGGCCCCGTCCGACAGGTCGAGCGCTTCGCCCGTCCGCGCATCGCGATCGAGAATCGGCCGGTAGCCCGCCTCGACGAGCGCCATCCATTGAAACGCGAGCACCGTGCGCGCCGCCTCGCCCTCGTCGCTCAAGGCGCGCAGGGACTCGACGAGCACTTCGTAGAGGCGCTCATGCGGATCCTCCTCGTGCACGAGATGCGCCACGAGATCGGCGAAGTACAGCCCCGCCCGGTGCGCCGCGAGGGAGCGCGACAGGTGCGGGAAAATCTCCAGCAGGCTCCAGTCGGTGATGGCCGCGAGGTCGCGGCCCTTGCGGACCAGGAAGAGCACTTCACCGCGCGTGAGAAGTTCGATGCCACCGCCGAACTGCCCCCGCTCGCGCTTGGCGCCCTTGGCCAGGCCGCGGACCAGCCCGTGGCGTCGCGTAAAGAGCGCGACCGTCTGGCTGGTCTCGGAGAAGTCCCAGCGGCGAATGCACACCGCCTCGTCGCGCTCCTTGGGCATCGGCTGACAGTAGGCGGCCGCGGAACACTTCGATCGCGGCGGCGCCCGCGCGCCGGTGCGATCACCGCTCCGCGGTCGGCGGGCGCAGCATCGCAATCGTGGCGTCGTGCCCGGCGAGGTAATCCTGGCGGAAGCGCACGAGGCTGGTCACGCCCAGCGCCCAGTCGAGCCAGTCGAGGGTGTTGAAGCGGCTCGCCGGACCAGTGTCGCGCGCGCGCCAGGGGGCCGAGGGCCGGTCGGAGAGAAAGTTGAAGGCGATGCCGCGCCCCGCCGCCTCCCACGCGCGCTGCGCCGCGAGCCGCGCCGTCTCCTCCGGCAGCGTATTGAGCGATCCGGAGAAGAAGATGACATCAGGCCGGCCGAGGCGGAGCGCTTCGGCGTCGGCGACGAAGTCGCGGCAGTGAAACTCCGCGTGTGGCAGTTGCCGCCGCTTCGCCGCCTCCACGATCTCCGGCACGCCGTCCACCCCCACGTACCGCGCGAGTTGAACGTTGCGCTCGCGCAGGTGCTCGCACAGGTCGCCCAACCCGCAGCCCGCGTCGAGGAGCGTCAGCCCGTTGAGATCGACCATGCCGCGCAGCACCTCGAAGCGGAGGCGCTGGAACTCGCGGCTGTTCCACAGCGTCGCGTCGAAGGTGGCGCCGAAGCGGTCCACCGCCTCACGGTAAGGGTCGAGGTAGTCGTCGCTCACGGGCGATCGTAGGTTTCATGCGCCGCGGCGAGGGCGAGGCGAAGACGCAAGCGCACTCGGAGCGCCCGTGAGCGATTCGGCGAGGCTGCGATTCGGCGAATCACGTTTCCACGCCGATCATCCGCCACACCGCCAGCGGCAGGAGGATGAGCAGTGGGATGAAGAAGACCGAAGCCGCCGGGGCGATGATGGGAATGCCGATCGTCACCCCCACGGCGCCTCCGATCTGCGCCGTCAGCCCTACCGCCGAGCAGTTCACTGCCTGGACCAGAAGATTCTTCGGCTCGCGGATGAGAAAGAACGGCAGCGTGATGAGCAGGGAGAGGATGTTGATGAGGACCTGCGAAAAGCGGCCAAAGCGCATGCGGATGAGGTCCTCGATGCCGCCCGTGCTCTCGCGCTCGACGAGATCGCCGATCTGGCGCAGGCTGAGCATCTGGCGGAATTCGAGGTGGCGGCGCATCAGCAGGCCGTTCGGGTCGAGTTGCGAAGCGATGAAGTCGATCGGCTCGGGGGGTGGGGCGGTGGTGAGGTCTTCGCGGCTCAGGCGCGTCGCGCGGCCTTCGTTCAGGGCCCAGCCGTCGCCGCGCCATGTCGCGCTCTCGGCGGTGATGATGCGCGCCAGTTCGTCGCTGCCGTCGTACTCCCAGATAAAGGGCCGGTCGAGCCGCCCTTCCGCCGGCGAGAACCACTTCGCCAGCAGAACGCGCTGCGGCCCGTCCCCGGCCATGTTCACGCGAAAGCCCTCGACCGCCGTGCGCCCGATCTCCCCGTGGTTGCGCAGCAGGAGCGGCGCGAGCCTCGGCAGGACGACTTCGCGGTTGAGCAGTTGCAGCAGGTTGAGCCCGACGATGGCGAGGATGAGGGGCATGGCGATGCGGTGCAGGCTGACTCCCGCCGCCAGCACCGCCGTCATCTCCCGGTGGCGGTGCATCTGCACGAGCGTGAAGCCGACCGCCCCGATGCTGATGATCCCGAGGAGGAAGGAGTAGAACTGGAAGAGGCGCGGCCAGTAAAAGTCGAAGACCATCCACGTCGTCGCCCGCGCCCGCGCGAGGCGGCCGAGCCCCTCCGCCGGGATCGTCGCCTCCACCGCCTCAATAAAGCGATCGACGTTCAGAAACAGGTCGATCATGCAGGTGAAGATGAACAGCAGCATGAACAGCAGGATGAAGTTCATCAGGAACTGGCGGAGGATGTAGCGGTCGATGATCGTCATCAGTTGCGCTTCACTTTCCGCAGGAAGCCGAAAGCGAGCACGGCCATGACGAGGTTGCCCGACCACATGACCGCCAGTCCGACGACGTCCGCCCCCCCGAACTGGTCCACGTCCTTCACGAGGTCCGCCCCGCTGCTGATCACGACCAGCCCCAGGATCGCCGGCAGGAAGGACCAGAAGTAGACCGTCAGCGGCAGGGCGCTGCGCATCGCGATGGCGAGGATCGAGCCCAGCAGCATCATGACGAGGCAACTGACGCTCATTGCCGTCCGCTCGTGGATGCGCGCCACGACGTTGCGCTTGAGGCGGACGACCTCGGCGCCGATGGCCTGGTCGAGGCGGCGGAGCGTCGCGTCGTCTCCGTAGGCCCGGGCGGTCTGTACGAGTTGCCGCGCCGGCTGGTCCTGGAGGTCGCGGACGATCGGCGCCTCGATGCGCAGGTTCAGCAGCGTCTGGCGGTCGAACTGCCGCGACCGCGCCGGGCCGGCGTCGAGCGTAATCTGCGTCACGTCGGCAAACTCGGCGTCGAGCGTCGGCTCCTCCGGCAGCAGGCGGATGCGCGGCCGCAGGCGCACCTCCGACGATTCGAGCGCCAGCGTGGGCGTGAAGCCCTGGGTGATGGTGAGTCGCGGCGGCCGGCCGCCGCCCTCCGGCAGGACGCGCCACGCTCCGCCCTGCTCCTCCGCCAGCCCGCCGGCGCGCAGTTCCGCCTGCGACGAGACCAGTTCGTTGCGCCGATCGAGCATCGCGACGGTGAAGCGAGCCATCCCCGTGCGGCGCAACTGCTCGTCGATGATGCGGAAGAGTTCCCGCTGGGTCATCCAGCGGCGGAGATCGTCGATGCGCCTCTGAACGCGCGAGTACGTCTCCGGGGCCTTGTACACCTCGTTGAGGCGATTGACGTCCATGAAGCGCGGCGACTGCTCGATCTCGTCCTCGACGACGAGGTCCGGGAGCATCGCCTCGCCGATGCGCAAGTGCGTCTGCTGCCCGCCTCGCTCCACTTGGATCATCCGCGCGCCGGTCATGACGGGGGTGATGATGGTCATGTTGCCGGCGTGCTTGAGGTAGATGACGGCCTGGCTGCCGGTGTGGGTCGAAACGACCTCGCCGCGCTCGGTGTTGACGGCGAGGACGCGGTCGAGGAAGATGGCGGCGTCCGCGTCGCGGCCTTCGGGCACCGGGATGAGCCGCGCATCGCGGGCGTAGAGCAGCAGGGTGTCGGTCTGCACCGGCTCGCCGCGCGCGATCCGGCCGACCACGACGTCGGCGACGCTGCGGCTGCTGGCGTGCGCCATCGCCTCCCAGAAGCGCGGGCTCACGTAGTTGCTGATCATCGAGAGGAGGATGGTGAGCACCAGCCCGAGCGTGGCCGGCGGCAGAAGCAGTTGCGGATAAGAGACCCCGCCGGCCGCGCACGCCGCGATCTCGTTATCGGAGGTCATGCGGTGGTAGACCATCGTGGCGCTGAACGCGGCCGAAAAGGGCAGCGCGAACTGCAGCATCGGAGGCATCGCCAGGACGATGTACTTGAGCAGCGCCAGCGGCCCGAGCGTCCCGTCGCTCAGCGGCTTGATGGCCGCCCCGAACGAAATGATCGTGACGAGCACCGCCGTCGAGAGGGCCAGCACCTTGAGAAGGTCGCGCAGGATGTACCAGAACAGCAGCAGGGGCATGGTGCGATCTCTCTCACGATAGCGAACTTCCGCCGCGCACGCCAAGCCCGGGCTTGGATCGAGGCTGACCCCGCGGGCGCCCTCTTCGTTTCCGGACCCGCCCGCGCCAAGATGCGGGAACCGTGACGCTCGTTCACTCCTCTATGTGCCCGTGTGAGGCCCTGCGGCTTTCGCGGGTGGGCCGGATATTCGATACTCAACCCCGGAGACGCGACCATGTTCCGAATCAAGCCCGACAGACCGAGCCGCGATGATCGGACCCGCGCCGGCGGGAGCCGAGCCTTCACGCTGCTCGAAGCGCTGATCGCCTCGGTGATCATGGCCCTGACGGTCACCGCGGTGGCGATGGCCCTCGGGTCGGGCCGGCAGCACGCTATGGAGGCCCGCGACCAGTTGCAGGCCGGGTTGGCGGCCGAGGCGCTCATGGCCGAGATCCTCGCCGCCGAGTACGCGGACCTCCCGTCTTACGACGGGCACGACGAGGCGCCGGGCGCCATGCTCACCTTTGACGACCAGCCCTATCCCGAATCGTTCTACCGCGTCGGCCGACGCGCCGCGGTCGTCGAGCGCACCGTCGAGATTCCCGACCTCGGCGTCAAGGTCCTCGGCCAGGATATCGCGGTCGAGGCGTACGACGTGGACGGCCGCGTGATCCTGACCCTGTCTCGATTCGTTCCGGAGCCTGCCCAATGAAGCGCCGCCGCCGCCATCCTGATCGCGCCCGGCCGCGCCGCGGCCTGACGCTCCTCGAGTTCATGCTCTCCATCATGATCACGGCCCTCATCGCCGTCACCATGGGCATGATGATGAGCGCCGTCGCGCGAACCGTCGAGGCGGACAAGCACGGCCGCGAGACGATCGTTCGCAGCCAGGCGCTCAACGTGCGCCTCGGCAGTTACATCACGCCGAGCCTCTGTGTGCTTAACGCGACCGCCCGGCCCGAGTCGCTGGTGGTCTGGCTCGAGGACTCCCGCGTCAGCGACACCGTTCACCTGACGGAGATCCGCTGGATCGAGCGCGACGCCGACACCTCCAGCGTCGTCGTCCACTACGTGAAGTTCCCGGACACCATGTCGCAGATTGAGCGCGACACGCTCGACGTCGAGGTGCCCGTCGCGGGCGCGGACTGGTGGGCCTCGCTCGCCGCCATGCAGACCCTCGGATACACGGCGACGACGCGCCTGTGCGACGGCGTCGCCTCGCTGGAGGTGGCGCACTCCACCGCCACGCTTCAGGCCAAGAAGATCGTGACCTGCACGATGACGCTCGAACCGGAGTTCGGCGGCGAAGCCTCCGTCCTCGTGGCGAGCATCCGAGAGTTCAAGGAGCCGACCTCATGATGAGCCGCACGAACCGAAGCATCGAAACGCCGGGTGGCCGACCGCGCCGGGGCATGGCGATCCTGCTCGTCATCGTTGCCGTCGCCGCGGCCGCGGTGATCGGCTCGGCGTACGTCGCCAACCGCCTCAACGCGCCCCAGGTCGTGAGGAACGCCAACGGCGGCGCCCAGGCCCGCTACCTCGCCGACTCCGGCGCCGACCTCGCCACCGCCATCATGGAGTGCGAGACCTTCGACTGGCGCCTCGCGCAGACCAATGGCGTGCTCGTGAGCAACCTGCCCCTCGCGGGCGGGACCGTGACGATCCGCGTGAGCGACGCGAGCGGCGCCGTGCCCGACTCGAAGTGTGAGTACCCCGTCATCACCGCCGGCGGCTCGTCGGGCGGCATGAAGCAGGTCGTCACCGCCCAGGCCCACGCGCCCCTCCCCGAGCGCGTGCAGGAGGAAGTGACCGTTGACCTGAGCGAGTTCGCCGTCTTCGGCGCCGCGAGCGTGAACGCCGTGAACGGCTGGATCCTCCGCTGGGAAGCGGGTCCGATGGCCGATCTCGGCCTGCCGGTGAACGTCGGCACGAACGGCACGAGCGCGGGCAGCATGCGCTTCGACAATCGCTACAGCGCGCCCGACTCGCGCGGCTACGTCATGGCCAGCGCCGTGGTCGGCACCATCGTTGACGACACGAACACCTACACCCCCATCCCGCGGGTGAACTTCTCGAACAACGAGACCGTGCTCCTGCCGGCGCCGCCCACCCCGTCGCTCGGCGGGCTGACGTGGGCCGCGTCGCGCAACCCGACCATCAGCGCCTCAGCCAGCATCGTCTCGACGGGCGACAAGCGCTATGGCAGCCTCACGATCGACGGCGCCACGCTGCGCGTCGACCTCGGAGGCGCGCACCGCACGATGGGCATCACCGGCAACCTGGCCCTCAACAACGGGGGCGTCCTGAGCCTCCAGAACGGGCAACTCGATCTCGTCATTCAGGGCGGGCTCAACATGTTCAACTCGAGCACCATCGAACTCGGCGCCGGCGCCACGCTGCGCATCTTTCTCGGCGGCACGATGTCCATCGACGACTCCGTCGTGGGCCTGCCCGTGAGCGTCTGCCAGTCCAGCCGCGACGCGCGCGACGGACTGCAAACCTACTCCGATCCGCAGCGCTGCATCATCTACCGCATCACTTCCATCAACTCCGTCGACCTCAACCTCCTCGACCTCGATGACGCCGCCTCCTGGCTCTGGAGCGACACGACCTCCAAGTCGTGGATGATCAACAACGCGGCTTTCGTCTGCGCCCGGATCTACGGGCACGCCAAGGCGGACATTTCGCTCAACGGCCGCTCAGCCGTCTTCGGCAACGTTGTCGGCCGGACGGTTACCTTCGGCACCGAAAGCGCCGTCTACTACGACCACGCGCTCGACCGGGGCAACGGGTACACCAACCCGCAGAGCCGGCTCTACGCCGGACCGCTCGACCTGCGCGACGACATCCGCCTCCTGCTCACCGATCTGAATCCCGGCACGATCGCCTCGATCCTCTCGCTGCTCAACGGCGGCGCCGAGCCCATCATCATCGATCCCTTCGCCGCGACGCCGCGCGACAAGACCCGCGTGCGCAGCCGCGCGTGGCGGCACTACGGCCTGAAGGTCTGGCGCGAGCGCGAACTCGGCGCCGACTCCAACGTGACGGCGAGCGCCGAGTGATCGCCATGAACAGGCCGCCCATCGCCATCCCGGTCTCCGCCGCGCGAGGTTTCACCCTGCTCGAAATGCTCGTGACGGTCATCCTCATCGCCATCGCCGCGGCCATGATGGTCCCCATGCTCGCGTCGAACGATTCGAGTTACGTCTCCGCCGGCGTCGGGCTGATCGTCGCCGACCTCGACTTCGCGCAGACGGCCGCGATCAACGACCCGAGCGACAACACGGTCGTCCACTTCGACCCCGTGGCCTCGCGGTGGTGGATCACGAAGGAATCCACGCCGGAGACGACGCTGACCATGACCAGCGGCGAGCCCTACGACACGACGATGGGTGTCGGGCGCGCGGAAACGGCCATCAACGTCGCCTTCAGCCTCGCCTACGCCACCGACAATCAGATCGTCTACGACGCTTTCGGCCGCCTCACCCAGGCGGTCAACCCCGTCATCACCGTCACGAGCGGCAGCGCGAGCGGCCAGATCACCATCGACGCCGAGACGGGATTCCTCACGGCGCAGTAGCGCCCCGATCAACGCAGCCCGTACTCCTTCAGCAGGCGATAGAGCGTGCGCTCGCCGATGCCGAGCATCTTCGCCGCCTGTTCGCGGTTGCCTCCGGTGAGTTTGAGCGTCTCGCGGATGGCGCGTTTCTCGATCTCGGCGAGGTCGATGCCGGCGAGCGAGGTCGAACCGCTCGGCGCGGCGCCGGCGTGATCGGAGATTTCCACCGGAAGGTGAGCCAGTTCCAGTTCGTGCCCGTCCTCGGCGAAGACGCACATCAGTTCGATGACGCGGTTGAGTTGCCGCACGTTGCCCGGCCAGTCATAGGCCATGAGCCTGCGGTTCACCTCCTCCTTGAGGCCGATCACGTTTCGCCCGTGGCGCTGGTTGAGCAGGTTGACCTGGTGCTGCGCGAGCAGTGGGATGTCCTCGCGCCGCTCGCGCAGCGGCGGCAGGCGGATCTCCGCCCCCTTGATGCGAAAGAACAGGTCCTGCCGGAACGTCCCCGCCTTCACCATCGCCGCCAGATCGTGGTGCGTCGCGGAGACGAAGCGCACGTCCACGGTGCGCGGCTCGTTCGACCCCACGCGCACGACCTCGCCCGACTCGAGCACGCGAAGCAGTTTGCTCTGCATGCCCAGAGGCATGTCGCCGATCTCGTCGAGAAAGAGCGTCCCGCCGCTGGCGTACTCGAAGACCCCCTCGGTGTTTTTCTCCGCCCCCGTAAACGCCCCCTTGACGTGGCCGAAGAGTTCGCTCTCGAGCAGCGACTCGGTGAACGCGGCGCAATTCACGGGCTTGAAACGCTGGCCGCTGCGCCGCGAGTTCTGGTGGATGACGCGCGCGACGAGGTCCTTGCCCGTCCCCGTCTCGCCGATGAGCAGCACGGGAATGTCCGTCGGCGCGATCTGCTGCACCGTGCGCACGACCTGGCGGATCGAGGGACTGGCGCCGACGATCCCCTCGTAGGAGTACTCGTGGTTCAACTGGTCGCTCAGAGATTCGACCTGCGAGCGGAGGACCGCCGCCTCGGCGGCGCGATTGACGAGGTTGCGGAAGACGTCCAGGTCGAGGGGTTTTTCGATGAAGTCGTACGCCCCTCCGCGGATCGCCTCCTTGGCGGTGGGAATGTCGCCGTGCGCCGTGACCATGATCGTCTTCGCCCACGGCTGGCGGGTGCGGGCCTCTTCGAGGATCATCATCCCCGCCGGCTTGTTCTCCATCATGAGGTCGGTGACGATGACGTCAAAGCGGCCGCCTTCGAGTTCGGCCATCGCTTCGGCCGCGCTGTGGCGGACGGTGCAGACGTGGCCGGGCTTGCGCAAGGCGTCGGCCATGACGTCGGCGTGATCGACCTCGTCATCGACGATGAGAACCTGCGCGGTGGGAGTGGTCGAGGCCTTGGACATGGCGAGGCATTATACAGAGACGCCGCGCGCGGGCGGCGGAACCGGCGTCGCCGCGGCGCGGCCCGCGACGGCGCCAAAAGCGCCACGACCACGCCTTGCGGCGTGGTCGTGAGTGCGGTCATTGAAATGTCGAGGCCGCGGTGGGTCAATACCCGCGGTTGCCGCCACGGCTGCCGCCGCGACCGCCACCGTAGCCGCCGCCGCCGCCGCCACCGGAGCGCTGCTCGCGGGGGCGAGCCTCGTTGACGGTGAGGGTGCGGCCGCCGATTTCCTTGCCGTTGAGGGCCGCGATCGCCGCCTTTGCCTCATTGGCGTCCGGCATCTCCACGAAGCCGAAGCCCCGTGAGCGGCCGGTCTCCCGGTCCATCACGGCGTTGGCGCGGTCCACCTTCCCATGCTCGCTGAAGAGCGCTTCGAGTTCCGCGTCGGTGGTCTGGAATGAGATGTTGCCTACGTAGATGTTCGTCACGATGCAGATTTCCAGCCCGAGAAGATTGTCATACTGTTGCCGCTGCGGATACCCGGGCTCTCACCTGCTTTGGCCTCCAGCCCGTGGGGAAGACCCCCCAGCCCGGCTGGACTGACGCAGGCAGACTATAGCGCTTCGAAACACCGCGGCTACAGGGGGTGTCAAGATTCTTGCCAGGCCATCCCGCGCTGCGGGCTCGGGGGAATCACGCTTTGCTCCGTCGCGGGAAGCCGGAACCCGACTTGTCGGAGGGAGGATGGCCAGGCCGGGTGAACCAGGCGGACCCCCAGAGCGGTACGATACCGCCTGACCAGGTTCACTTGCGTCGGAGGTCCGCGTGCCAGAGTTGTTCAGGGTCTACCTCGACGTGTCCTGCCTGAATCGCCCCCTTTGATGATCAAGGGCAAGCGAGGATCCGCCTGGAGGCTGAAGCGATCCGTCTGGTCTTCGAACTGGCCGATCGGGGACGATTGCGCAGCGTCTCGTCTGAGATGGCAGAGATCGAGATCGATGCGATGAGCGATGCCCTCCGCTGGCAGCGTGTTGGCGAGTTGCTTCCCGATCCGATCGATATAATCGAACTGACTCCGGCCGTATTCGTCCGCGCGGAACAGGTCGAGGGTCTCGGGCTGGCGGCTGCGGATGCCGTTCACGTTGCCGCCGCCGAAGCCGCAGGCGCTGATGTCTTGTTGACGTGCGAGGAGAAGTTGCGACGGCAGTGCATTCGGCGCAGGAAGCTGCTCAAGGTGGAAGTGGCCAACCCAGTGGACTGGATTCGGGAGCACTTCGATGAAGCAAACAATGGATGAGATCAGGCGGGAGGGCCTCGCCGCGCTCCGCGAACGTCTTGGCCGCGCGGGGATGCTGCGCTTCCTCCAGCAGTTCGAGACCGGCTCGGGGGACTACGCGCGAGACCGCCGCCGCTGGGCGAAAGAGACCTCGCTTGATGAGATCCGTCGCAAAACTGCGCGCCGTCGCCCTCGCAAGAGCGGCTGAAAAGCATCACACGTTGAAGTACTTCGCCCCCGGGTGATGCACCACGATCGCGCTCACCGACTGCTCCGGGTCGATCTGAAAGTTTTCCGTCAGGGCGCAGCCGATCCGCTCGGGCTGGAGCAGGCGGAAGAGAATCTCCTGGTCCTCCATGTTCGGGCAGGCAGGATACCCGAACGAGTACCGGCTGCCGCGGTAGTGCTGGCTGAAGAGGCGGCGGATCTGCGGATCATCCTCCCCGGCGATGCCCAATTCCTGCCGCATCCGCTTGTGCCACATCTCGGCCAGCGCCTCGGCCGTCTCGACGCCGATGCCGTGGACGTAGAGGTACTCCGTGTACTCGTTGCTCTCGAAGAGCCGCCGCGCCAGGGCGCCGACCTCCGCTCCCATCGTGCATACGAACAGCCCGAGCACATCCTTCATCCCCTCGCCGCGCGGCCGGAAGAAATCCGAGATGCAAAGACGCCGGCGCTCCTCCTGGCGCGGGAAGGCGAATCGCTCGATCTCGCGATCATGGTCCGCCGGGTCGAAGACGATGAGGTCATCGCCCTCGGACTGCACCGGGTAGTAGCCGTAGACGACGCGCGGCGTGAGGATGCCTTCGTCGCGCATCTGCGCCTTGAGCCGCTCAAACAGCGGCTCGACCGTGTCGCGGAGCGTGCGCTGTTGTTCCTCGGCGGAGAGCGAGCCGCGCTTGAAGCCCCACTGCCCGCGGAAGAGGGCAGTCGTGTTGATGTAGGGGTAGATCTCGTCGAGGTCGATCGACTGAACGACGCGCGTGCCGAAGAAGGGCGCGGCGGGAACCTGCACCGTCTCGACCGTCTCCGCGCGCACCGCCGTCGCCACCGCGCCCGACGTGCCCGCCGCGCCCGCCGTGCTTTCACTGCCGCACGCCGCTTGCGGTTTCGCGCTCGACTCGAAACGCGCGAGGCGCGCTTCAATCTCTCGATTGATCTCCTCGGCGCGTCCCGAGGTGAGCGCCTCCATGATGCGCAACCCCTCGAAGGCGTCCTGGCCGTAGTAGAGCGAGCCGCGGTACAGCCCGCGCAGCCGGCCCTCGGCGTACTTGCGCGTCAGCGCCGCCCCGCCGAGCAGGACCGGCGCCTCGATGCCCATCTCGTTCAACTCGGCCAGATTCTGCTCCATCACCCCCACCGACTTGACGAGCAGGCCGCTCATCCCGATCGCCAGGGCGCCCGTCTCCCGAAGGGCCTGCACGATCGACGCGATCGGCTGCTTGATGCCGAGGTTGTGCACGGTGTAGCCGTTGTTCGTGAGGATGATGTCCACGAGGTTCTTGCCGATGTCGTGAACGTCGCCCTTGACGGTGGCGAGGACGATCGAGCCGCGGCCGCCGCCCGCGACCTTGTCCATGTGCGGCTCCAGATACGCCACGGCCATCTTCATCACCTCGGCGCTCTGGAGCACGAAGGGCAACTGCATCTGCCCGCTGCCGAAGAGTTCGCCGACCGTCTTCATCCCGCCCAGCAGGTGATCGTTGATGATCTCCAGCGGAGAGTACCTTTCGAGCGCTTCATCGAGGCGGGCGGTCAGGCCCTGCTTCTCGCCTTCGACGATGTGCGCCGCGAGCGACTCCTCCAGCGTCAGCGTGCGTTCGTCGAGCGCATGGGCCGCGGCGTCTTCGCCCTTGAAGAGTTCGATGAATCGCTGGAGGGGGTCGAATGACTCGGCGCTCACGCCCTCGGGCAGCCCGGTTCCGCCGCGCGACTCGTGACGGCGGTCGTAGATGAGATCGAGCGCTGCGGCCCACTGCTCGTCGCTGATGCGGTGGCGCGGCAGGATCTTGGAGGCGTGGACGATGGCGCTGGTCATCCCCGCTTCGAGCAGTTCGTGCAGCAGGCACGAATTGAGCACGACTCGCGCGGCCGGCCGCAGGCCGAAACTCGCGTTCGACAGGCCGCAGGTGATCTGGCACTCGGGAAAAGCCCGGCTGATGCGCCGCGTCCCTTCGATCAGTTCGAGGCTGGAGCGCCGGTCGCTGTCCATGCCCGTCGAGATCGGCAGCACGAGCGGGTCGAAGAAGAGGTCGCACGGCGCCAGGCCGTGTACCTCTGTCGCGCGGCGCAGCGCACGCTCGGCGATGGCGAACTTGCGGTCGGCGGTGCGGGCCATCGCCGCCTCTTTGTCTTCATCGATCGTGCCGATGACCAGCGCGGCCCCGTAGCGCTTCGCCAGCGCGGCGATCGCATCGAACTTCTCCTCCCCATCCTCGAAGTTGGCGGAGTTGATGATGCACTTGCCGCCGGCATGCATCAGGCCCGCCTCGATCGTGGCGATCTGCGTCGAATCGATCATCAGCGGGCAGTCCACCTGGCGCACGACGCGCGAGACGATCTCGGCCATGTCGCGGGCGTTGTCCCGGCCGGCGTAGTCGACGTTCACGTCCAGGACGTTCGCCCCCTCGCGCTTCTGCTCGCGCGCCAGCGAGACGATCTCATCCCAGTTCTCCTCTTCGAGAAGGCGCTTGAACTTGCGCGAGCCGGAGGCGTTCATCCGTTCGCCGATGATGAGGAAGGAGTTCTCCTGCCGGCACTCGACGGGGCTGTAGAGCGAGGTGACGCACGCCCCGCCGTTTCGCGCGTTCCGCTCCACGCCCACGATGAGCGAGTCTTCGAGCGAATCGTGGGATGCGTTGATACGCGCCCCCCGCTTCTGTGGCGCGCGGACGCCGATCGCCTCGGCGACGAGGCGGATGTGCTCCGGTCCGGTGCCGCAGCAGCCGCCGACGATGTTCACGCCGTACTCGTCAACGAACTTCACGAGCGACTCGCGCAGCGCCGGCGGCTGGAGGGGAAACGTCGTCTTCCCCTCAACCATGATCGGCAGCCCCGCGTTGGGCATCACCGAGATCAGCCGGTCCCACAGCGTCGAGAGCGCCTTGAGATGCTCGGCCATCTCCACCGGGCCCGTCGCGCAGTTCAATCCGAGGCTGGCGATGGGATACGGCTTGAGCGCATGGACCGCCGCGGCGATCTCCGTGCCCAGCAGCATCGTCCCCGTCGTCTCGATGGTGACGCTGACCATAATCGGCACATCGCCCGGACCCTTGCCGCGCTCATCAAGCGCCTTGAGGCAGGCGTTGATGGCGCATTTGACCTGCAGGAGGTCCTGGCACGTCTCGATGAGCAGCGCATCCACCCCGCCGTCGAGCAGGCCGCGAACCTGCTCGGCATAACTCTCGAGCATCCGCGGCCAGGTGATCTGGTTGAGGGAGATGAGTTTCGTGCCGGGCCCGATCGAGCCGACGACGAATCGCGGCTTGTCTTTGCTGTGGTGCTTCTCGCACGCGGCGCGGGCGATCTCCGCCGCCTCTCGGTTGAGCGCCCGCGTCCAGCCGACCAGTTCCTCGTCAAACTCGGCGAAGACGTGGCGGCTGGCGCCGAAGGTGTCCGTCTCAACCGCATCGGCGCCGACCGCGAGGAAGGACTCGTGGATGCCCTGCACGATGTCGGGCCGGCTGCGGACGAGCACATCCACGCAGTTCTCGCGGCCGAGGTAGTCGCGCTCGACCTCCAGCGACATTCCCTGGATCGTGGCGCCCATCGACCCATCAAAGACGAGAATGCGCCGCGCAGCCTGAGCGAGGAAGAGACTCATGATCGGGGACTCCGCGGGCGATCGGCAACGTGGCGGCCCCGCCTGCCATCGGATCGACCCGTGCCGGAAGGATAGCGCGGCCTGCCGCCATTTCAACCGTTCATCCGGATGAAAGGATGGAACGATCCCCGCCCGGTCGCCGCCGCCGTCCGGCAGGCGTTCGCGCCGACTGACCCCGCCGCCCGGCCCCCCTACCATCCTCGATTCACCCTGACTCCCGCACACCCGAAAGGAACCGGTTCATGCCCTCGCTTCGATCTCCTCGGACCATCAGCATCTGGCGCGGCGCGGCCGCGGCCGGCATTGGGCTTCTGCTTGCGTCGTCGAGCCTGTGCCTCGCCCAGGGCGACGGCGAGAATACTCCTCCGCCCGTCGCGGAGCCGGCCGCCCCGGCGTCCCCGGCCCCGGAGGCCAAGGACGTGATCGCCCGCTACGTCAAGGCCATTGGCGGCGAGAGCGCCGTCCGCGCCCAGAAGTCGCGCATGATGAAGGGCGAGATGTCCATGGAAGGCATGGGCGCCGCCCCGCTGGTCATCTACTTTGCCGCCCCCAATCGCATGCTCGTCGAGGTCGAGGTCCCCGACATGGGCCAGTTCCGCCAGGGCTTCGACGGCGAAGTCGCATGGAGCCTCGATCCCTTCAGCGGACCCTCCATCCTCGACGATGAGCAACTCGCCGCCACCCGCGACCAGGCCGATTTCTACGGCGAGGTCAACTTCGACAAGCGCTTCAAGTCCATGGAGTCGACGGGCGAGAAGGAGTTTGACGGCGTCAAGTGCTACGCCCTCAAGATGGTCAGCAACCGCGAGGAGGAGTCGACCTACTTCTTCGAAGTCGAGTCCGGCCTGCTCCGCGGCACCACCCAGGTCCAGGAGACCGGCATGGGGCCGATGGAGATGAAGAGCATCAACAAGGAGTACAAGGAGTTCGGCGGGGTCAAGTTCCCCGTCCACACCGACATCGAGATGATGGGCATGGTCCGCTCCCTGAAGTTCACCACCATCGAGATCGACACGGTCAAGGACGAGATGTTCGTCCTGCCCGACGAGATCAAGGCCCTTGTCGAGAAGGGCAAGGCCGAGGAGCCGGCCGACGAGGGCGAGCCGGAGAAGCCCGAGCCGGGACGCGAGAACTGATCGCCGCCGATTCGATCGCTGCACGCCTCCCGAACCCCGACGGCCCGCGCCGCCGGGGTTCTTCCTGCGCGGGAGGTCGACGTCGCGCCGGTCCTCAGTTCGGACTGATGGGGGGCCGCGAGCCGAAGCGGTAGGCCGTCGCCGCGCCCATGAAGAGCCAGAACAGGCTCATGCCCGTGAAGAACTCGTGGCGCGAGGTGGCGAGCAGGTCCGTCCACGTCACCTGCTCGCGCGCCGGGTCGTAGCGTTTGTAATAGGCCCAGCGCGAGTTGGGCATGCTCACGGCCAGCGCGACGAGCACGGTGAGCGCCGCGCACCACCAGCCGAGGCGCGCACTCCCCGCGCGGGCGAGGCGCAGCGCCGCTGCGCCGATGAGCACCCCCGCGGGCCAGGCGAGCCAGTCGTGCCGGTTGAGCGTCTGTCGAACGATGAGATGCCAGAGCAGAGCGAGCGCAACGGCGGCCACGGCGGCGCCGATCCACGCCCGCCGGCGCGTGCGCGACTCGACCGCCTCCGCGGGCGGCGGCGCCGGCCGCGCCGCGACCGCCGGCCGCGCGTGCCCGAACGCCTCGTCGATGAATCCGAGCCGCTCGTCGCCAAAACCAAGTCCGCGCGGGCGCGACTCCGACGCCGGGCGATAGTCCCGCACCGAGTACAGGTAGCGGGCTGAGCGGCGCTCCGCGCCGCTCGTCCACGGCAGGTCGAGCGCGGCATACGCCCGCTTCATCTCGCCCAGCGGGTCGGCCCGCAGGTCTTCGTAGCGCATCTCGTGCAACTGCCCCGGACCGATAAGCGGCCGCGATTCCAGATACGCCCGCTCAGTCTGCGCGTACTCCTCGATGATGCGCTCGCGCAGCACACGCTCATCGGGCGGATCCTCGAGGCGGTAGAGGTGCAGGCGTCTGAGCATCGCGACGTTCGAGTTCACGACGTCGGCGGGCTCGCGGCTGATGTGAATGAATCGCGTGCGCTCGCGGCCGAGGAGGCGCTGGAGTTCGGGCACGCGCGCGGTGTGGCTGGGACTCTTGAGCAGGAGCATCCGCCCGCGGCCGGCCGTGAGCACCTTGCGCAGAAACGCCCACTGCACGTAGCGCCAGCGCTCGATCTCGCGCGCCGTCAGGCTGTCGAGGAAGTGAAATCGCCGGTCCGAGTCGTAGCGCGACGGCGCGATCAGCCGGCCGCGCAGGCTCGAAGCGCACGCCCAGTTGTGGCACGCGAAGTCGTCCTCCGCGGGCCAGTCGGGGCCGAAGGCGACGTCGTCCTGCGGCCGGCGGCTGGCGAGGAACGGCACGAGAAAGAGGCGCAGAAACATCCAACTCGCGTGGAAGCCTTGCGGGGCCGTCACCTGCGCCCAGCGCGGCGTGATGAAGCGCGGATCGCTGTTGAGCAGGTAGTGCAGGTGCGTCGTGCCCGTGCGGAAGTAGCCGAGGATGACCAGCGCGCCGGGCGGATGGTCGATCGCGCCGCCGCTGCTCTGGTAGGCGTACGCGAGCCAGGGCGCGAGGAGCAGGCGCTCGGGCAGCGTGAGGCCGGTGCCGACGATCGAGCAACCCAGCCCCGCGGCGAGGCGCAGCCAGTAGCGCGGCGCGGGCGCCAGCGGCGGGCGCAGCAGCAGCCGCGCCCACGCATCAAGGGGCGCCAGCGCCATGAAGTGTGGGTACGGGAACGCGACGGGAGATGGAGGGGGATCGGTTTCGCTCATGGCGCGCGTGTGAATCACGATAGTCGATCGCGCCGCACATGTTTAGCCGCGACCCGAAGGCTTGGCGCAGGGGAGCGCGTCGAGAGTAGGCACGGGTTCGACGGCGATCCGCTTGCGAAGCCGCAAGCGGCGTACACTGCGCGACCGCATGAGCGCGCCCTCCACGACCCATCGCCTCGCTCCGTATGCGCTGTTGCTCGCCCTGTGCGCCCTGCTCTACCTTCCGGGTCTCGCCGCGCTGCCCGTCACCGACCGCGACGAAGCGCGCTTCGCGCAGGCGACGCGGCAGATGATCGAGTCGGACGATTACATCAGCATTCGATTCCAGGATGAGCCGCGGCACAAGAAGCCCGTGGGCATCCACTGGGCGCAGGCGGCGTGCGCCCGCCTCGCGGCCCCGTTCGCCGAGGAGAGTGCGATCTGGCCCTATCGCGCTCCCTCCGTGTTCGGCGCGACGCTGGCGGTGCTGCTGAGTTTGGCGCTGTTGCGGCCGCACGTGGGCGTTGCGGCGGGGCTGCTTGCCGCGGCCCTGCTCGCCTCATCGCTCCTGCTGATCGTCGAAGCCCACCTCGCCACCTCCGATGCGCTCCTCCTCGCCGCGATCGTTGCGGCCCAGGGAGCGCTGATGAACCGCGTGCTCCGCCCCGCGCATCATCCCCGCGCCTGGTCGATGCTCTTCTGGATCGCGCAGGCGCTGGGGATTCTCATCAAGGGGCCGGTCGCGCCGCTCGTCTCCATCCTCACGCTCGTCGGCTGGCGGCTGGGTGGAAACCGCGTGCGGCCGCTTACGCTGCTTCACGGGCCTCTCGGCCTGCCCGCGCTGGTGCTGATCATCGCACCGTGGCTGATCGCGGTCTCGCGCGCCACCGGCGGATCGTTCCTGCGCGACGCGTGGCTCGGCGACCTCTTTCCCAAACTCATCTCCGGGCACGAGTCGCACGGCTTTCCGCCGGGTTTCTACCTCCTGCTCGTCACGCTGACGTTCTGGCCCGGGTCGCTGCTCGCCGGCTTCGCGTTCGCGGCCGCGTGGCAGGACCGGGCGGATCCGGTGCTGCGCTTCCTTCTGGCGTGGCTTGTGCCCGCCTGGATCGCCTTCGAGATTGTGCCGACGAAACTGCCGCATTATGTCCTTCCGCTCTACCCCGCGCTGGCGGCGCTCACCGCCGTCCACTCCGTCCGCGTCGCGCAGCGGTGGCGCTTCATGCCAGCGCCTCCGCGCCGCGCCGTGGCGCTGGGCTGGCTGGTGTGGGCGCTGCTCACCCTCGCCCTGGGCGCGGCCGCGGCAGCCCTGCCGCTGGCCCTCGACGGGCGCTTCGATGCGTGGTCCGTGCTCCCCGCAGCCGTGGCGCTGCTCACTTGCGCGGCCGGGTTCATCATCGTGCGCCGTCTCGATGCGGCGCCGACCGCGCTCTCGCTGCTCGTGCTGTGCAGCGCGCTCTTCAGCGTGCCGATCCTCACGCGCCTGCCGCCGCGCAGCGAAGCGCTCTGGCCCTCGCGCAGCGCCGCGCGGCTGGCGCGGGCTGCGGCGCCGCCTGACTCGACCACGCTCCCCTGGGCGGCTGTCGGCTACCACGAGCCCAGCCTGGTCTTTCATCTCGGAACCGCAACGCGGCTGCTCGGCCCGGCGCGTGCCGCTGAAGCGATGGCGCGCGGCGAAGTGGCCGGCGTGATCGTCGAGCAGCGGCAGCGCGAGGCGTTCGAAACCCGCGCCGCCGAGTTGAATCTCCCGATCCGACCGATCGGGACGGTTCACGGGTTGAACTACTCCAAAGGAGAGCGCGTGACGCTGCTGCTCTACGCCGCCGCCCCCGCCGATGCGGGCGGACGCTGAGTCGGCCTCTGCGGCCGCGAAGCGGCCGGCCAGAGCATCAGCCCCAGCCACGCCAGACCCGCCGCGCCCGCCACCACGACGATGCGCCACCACGCCGCGGCCTCGATCACGATCGAGTGGCGGCCGATGTGGACCCACAGGCTCGTCACGGGCGACCAGTGGAGCCAACCGCTCTCGCCCGTCCTATCGACCGACCCGGAGAGCAGCGAAACCGCCGGCGCCGCCCCGGCCAGGAGAATGCACGTCAGCATGACCATCGAGCGCCGGCGCCGGCCCGCGCCCATCGTCCCAAGGCCGATCAGCGCCGCGTAGAACAGGCCCCACGCGAAGATCGTCAGGTCGATCAGCATCACCTCCAGCGCCGACCATTGCGTCGGCACGCGCATCGGCCACAGGAGCACCTGGAGCGTCGCGAAGATCGCCAGCCAGTCCACCAGCGGCAGGAGGCGCGGCGTGTGCGACGGCCGCAGCACGAGGCGATAAAGCGGCCAGACGACCGTGACGCCGAGCATCACGCTCACCATCATCCGCTGCGAGGCGGTGATGTAGGTCGCGATCGAGGGTTGAATCCACCAACGCCACCCGAACGCCAGGAACCACGACGCCAGCAGCCACAGCGACCACCACAGCAGCAGCGCGCGAGGCAGGCGGACTTGACGCGGGCGGATCACGCCCAAGTGTAGTCGGGGCGCGCACATCGCCCGCGCCGCGATGGGCAGATCACGTCTCGCGCCGCGCTCGCTTGCGTCTTTGCGTCATTGCGTCTTCCCCTCAACTCCCCGGCAGCGGCTCCTCGCCCGGGCTGGGGTTCGCCAGGCGCACCTGCCGGTCCTGCGTCAGGAGGGGCTGGTTGATGTAGAGCGTGCCCTGCGGGCTGCCGATCACCTTGCCGCGCGTGAGGTAATAGGCGTCCAGCGCCTGCACCTTGGCCAGCGCGGGGTGCTCGATGCCCGCCTCCTCGCCGACCGCCCGGCCCCACGCAATGCGATAGCCGCGGTCGGTGATGATCTCGAGGTGAGGGCGCTTGCGGTCGTTGCCGTCCCAGTTGCGCACGTCGACGCCGCGCACCTGCGGCCACCATTCGCGATTCTGCGCGCGGAGGTAGCGGATGAGCAGCAGCCCCGCCGTCATGTCTCCGCCGCGCCACATGCCGCCGATCTCCGGAAGGGGCCCGGCCGCGTTGACGATCGCGGGCAGGGCCGTCACCTGCCCCGCGTCATAGTGGACCGGAAGGCGCGTCCCCGACCCGTCCACCACGTAGTCCTTGCCGTCGCGACGCACGAGCGCGAAGGGGCGGCGGAACTTCCCGCCGATCGTGATGCGGTCGATCCGCACACGGCGTCCGTCAATCACACCCGACGCGAGATCGCGGCGGACGCGGATCGTCGATTCCTCCATCCACCGGCTCGCGGCGAGCATGTCGTGAATCTCACGCAGCCCCTCGTCGTCAAAGGGACTCGCCCGCGCCGCGGCATAGGCGCGCGCCAGCAGCATCTCGCGCACCCCCTCCACCGCAACCGCAGGCTCCTCGAAGACGATCTCGGCGAGGTCGGCCCGGTGCGGCTGGGCGGCCGCGACGAGCGAACGGATCATCTCGACCGGCTGATAGCGCCACCACGCCCACGCGCCCACGCCCAGCGCGACAAGGACGGCGAAGGCGCCAACATAGAGCACCGCCTCGCGCCACCCGAAACGCTCGCCCGGCGCGGCGGGCTTGCTCGCCGCGGACGCCTTGGCGCGCGGGGCGGCTTTCGTTCGGGTCTTGCGGTTTCGACGGGGCCAGAAACGCACAACTCTCCCCCGGAGGCGACGGGTGCGGACTCAACGGAGTATGTCGGCACTTGGGGGAAAGGGGCTTGAGACATGGGGCGTGCGGCGCGAGACTCGGTGCTTGAGACCTGGGGGCCGCGACTTGCAGCGTGCTGAAGCGCCCGAACCCGCTTGCGTCTTCGCCTCTCTTTGCGTGCGCCGTTTCGCGCCTACCTCGCCGCGCGCCCCAGCGCCATCTCCACCAGCCTCGTGCACAGCAGCGGCATCGGTACGCCCCCCGCCGCCTCCCCCATCGGCACGAGCGAGTGGCTCGTGAACCCCGGCATCGTGTTCACCTCGAGCATCCACCACGTCGGCCGCGCCGGGTCCGTCGCGTCGTCGTAGCGGAAGTCGATCCGCGCCAGGTCGCGGCATCCGATCGCGCGGTAGAGGCGCAGCGAGTCCTCCTTGATCCGCCGCGCGTGTTCGGCGGGCAGGTCGGGATTGACGGTGTAGCGCGTGTCGTCGCGCGTGTACTTCGCCTCGTAGTCGTAGAACTCAACGCTGGGGATGATTTCGATGAGCGAGCCGACGCGGTCGCCCACCAGCCCGACGGTCAGTTCGCGGCCGGGGATGAACTTCTCCGCCATGAGGCGCTTGCGGCGCGGATGCAGTTGCGCCCGGCCGCGGCGCACCTCGTCAGCGCTGCGGCAGATGAGCACGTCGACGCTCGAGCCGTCGTCGATCGGCTTGAGGACCAGCGGCGGCTCGACGGGGCACGCATCGTCGATCGACGTGAGCACGCACGCGGGCGGCGTCGCCACGCCGATGCGCTGCGAGATCTCCTTGGTGCGCATCTTGTCCATCGCGATCTCGGCCGCGACCGAGCCGGAGCCGACGAAGGGCCGGCCGTCCGCTTCGAGCAGGCGCTGCAGCGGCCCGCCTTCGCCCCACGGCCCGTGCAGCGCGGGGAAGATCACATCGCCCGCGATCGCACTGAGATCGTCGGCGGTCAATCGATCGATCACGTGTAGTTTCGCGGCGAAGCGGCCGGCAGCGTCGATCGCCGCGGCGATCTCGCGCCCGGACATGAGGCTCACTTCGCGCTCTGCGTCGGGACCGCCTGCGAGGACGGCGACGTTTGTGCGGTGTACTTGCATGTTCATTCAGATCTGCCGCCGCTTGCGGCTTCGCGATAGATTCCTTCAGACCCCGCGCGATCGTCCTGATACATCGATCGCAATTGCCCCCGCGCCGCGCTCCCCTGCGCAGTGCCTCCGGGTCGCGGCTGACCTAATCCCTAATGCCTAGTGCCTAATGCCTATTGCCTCTCTTCCACACCACCACCTCGCGCACCAGTTCATACCCCAGCCGGTCCGCGACGACGGCCGCAGCGTGGTCCATCAATTCGATGAGATCGCCCGCCGTGGCGCCCTCGCCGGCGATGAAGAAGTTGGCGTGCCGCTCGCTGATTGTCGCCCCGCCGATCGAGTGGCCCTTGAGCCCGGCGCGGTCGATGAGTTCGCCCGCGCTGATAAGCCGACCCGAGCCGTCCGCCGCGAGCGGATTGCGAAAGGCGCAGCCGGCGCTGCTCGCCGCCAGCGGCTGGCTCCGCTTCTTCTCGGCGAAGATCTCCTTCACGCGGCCGTGCGTCTTCTCCGGATCATCGGGTGTCAAGGCGAGTTCCGCCCAGAGGATGATGGGATCGATGATCGAGCAGCGGCGGTACTCGAAGGCGAGATCGTGCCGCTCGTGAACGACCAGGTCGCCCTTGAGGTTGATGCAGCCGACCGCGGCCACGGCGTCGCCGATGCAGCCGTACTTGCCCCCCGCGTTCATGCGGATCGCCCCGCCGACGCTCGCGGGCACTCCGGCCATGCACTCGATGCCGCTGAGCCCCTGCGTCGCCGTAGAGATGACCAGTTGCTCGAGGCTCTTGCCCGCCATGACGCGCACGGCGTCTCCCGCGCGTCCCTCGACCCCGGCGCGATGGATGCGGTGGCGGTGAATGGTCGAGACTTCGCGGAACGCCGGCTGATCGAGATGCACGACCACGCCGTCCACCCCTTCGTCGGCCACGAGCAGGTTCGCCCCCGACCCGAGCACGCGGACCGTGACGCCGGACTCGCGGCAGCGGCGCGTGAGCGTGCAGAGCGCCTCGACCGAGCGCGGCCGCACGAGCACATCCGCCCGCCCCCCCACGCGGTACCAGGTCATCTCGGTGCCAACGGGCGCATCAAACTCAACCTCGGCCTCGAGGTCTTCGACGATCGTCCGCACGCTGCCGGAAGTCTGGCTGGTCACCGGTGAAAGGATATCGATCGACCGGGAGGCGAGGCTGGAGATTTGGCCACCGTCGGGTCGATCGGTCGTGATCGTCGCGGTCAAAACGCTTCAATGATCTTCCCATACTGCCGCAGGACCACGCGCTCCTCGCCTACGCTCAGGATCACGATCACGAACAGGTCTTCGTTCACGTGCCCGTCGGGATAGACGTCCTCGCCGCGGATCGCGAACTCCGTCGTCTCGTTGTGGCGCAGCATCAGTTCCATGCGGCCGCCCGCCAGGCCCGTGTCGGGGTTCACCAGCGACATCCGCTTCGCCGCGACGCCTTCGCGGTCGCGGTCGAACGAGTAGAAGATGCGCTCGATCTTCATCGTGCGCTCCTTGCGGTCGGCCGCGAGGTTCTGCGCCTTGAAGTTGAGCACGAGGTGCCGCACGTTCGTGTCGGGGGGCATGCGGTTGTGCCAGGCGCCGACGTCGACGAACTCGAAGCGCCCCGTCGTATTCGTCTCCTTGCCCGGGATCGCGCCGGCCCGCGGATACGGGATCACCTCCATCTCATCGACGCGGATCACGTCGTCGAGGATCGCCCCCTTGACCCACGCGCGCCGGCCGGGCTGGAGGCGCGCCGCGATGCCGCCCGGATCGGCCACGTTGTCCGCGAGGAGGATCGCTCTCATGCCGGGCGAAGCGCCCTTGTCATCGGGATCCGGCTCGAAGCCCCCGCCGGTGAGCGTCCCCGCCGGCCAGTCGGTCTGCCGCTCGGGTAATGCAAAGAGGGTCGTGAGCGTGCCGAAGCCTTCGAATGATTCGCCCGTCCCGCCCGCCGACGTGGCCGCGCATCCCGAGCACACCATCGCAGCGAGCGCAGCGCACACGAGCAGATGAGTCGTCATGTCCATCCTCCCGGCGTTGCCGGGTTGGCAACCGGCGCGCCTGCGCGGGATCATACTCGACGCGGGGGACGCGGGGCGGTCCATTTGCGCCACAGCGCGACGCGCTCCCCTGCGCAGAGCCTCCGGGTCGCGGCCAAACGCGCGCCTCGTTGCGTCGTTCCCTCGATGCCTTGATGTCTACCGCCCGAGGAACTGTCTGGCGACCTTCCACACCGGGCCGGCACCCATCACCACGAGCAGGTCGCCGGGGCGGCAGACGTTCTCGAGTTGCTCCACGATCGCCTCGAAGGGATACAGGTGCATCGCCTGCACGCCGCGCTGCCGCAGGCGATCGACGAGGTCGGCCGCGCTCACGCGCTGCTTCTCCGCCTCGCTGTCGCGCACGAAGTAGATGTGCGGCACGATCACCACGTCCGCCGAACTGAAACTCGATGCAAACTGCTCAAGCAGAAACCGCGTGCGGCTGTGCTGGTGGGGTTGAAAGACGCACACGAGGCGCCGGGGCTTCTCATGCGCGCGGAGGGCGCGAAGCGTGGCGTCGATCTCGGTGGGGTGGTGGCCGTAGTCGTCGTAAACGAGCACCTCACCGCCGGGAATGGCGCGGCTGCCGAGGCGCTGAAGGCGCCGATCGACGCCGGCAAAAGACTCGACGGCCGCGGTGATGCGATCCCACGCGCAGCCGAGTCGATGCGCCACGACGCAGGCGACGGCGGAGTTGTAGGCGTTGTGCTCGCCGGGCATCGGCGCGATCCACGAGGCCGCTTCGCTCCCGCCGCGCGAAAGCGTGACGCGGTGCGAAGCGGGATCAAAGTGAACGACCCAGTCCGCCTGCGTCGAGAATCCGATCGTCTCGACGGCGCACTCAAGCCCGGCCGCGACGACGCCGCGATGCGCGCCTTCGTGCGCGATGAGCAGGTACCCGCCCTGATCGCGCGGCGGGAGGATCGCGGCGAACTCGTGAAACGCCTCGATGATCGCGTCAAGCGAGCCGTAGATGTCGAGGTGGTCCTCCTCGATGTTGAGGATGACGCCCAGCGTCGGGCGGTGATGGTGGAACGAGCGGTTGAACTCGCACGCCTCGCCGAGGAGGATGCCGGGGCGATCCGTGCCGGGGACCGCGGCCGAGCCGGTGCGCGCTCCGCCGCCGATCTGGCTGCAGGTGGCGCCGACGACGAAGGAGGGATCGAGGCCGCACTGGATGAGAATGTGCGCGAGGGTGGCGGTCGTCGTGCTCTTGCCGTGCGTTCCGGCGATGGAGACGCCGGTGCGGCCGAGCATGAGGCGGCCGAGCGCCTCGGCGTAGTGCATGACCGTCAGGCCGCGGCGCTGCGCTTCGAGCAGTTGCGGGTGGTCGGGGCGGATCGCGGCGGAGGCGATGACGAGGTCGCACTCGTCGGGCAGGGAGCCGGACTCCTGGTCGAAGGCGACGGCCACGCCGTCGCGCGCGAGCGACTCCGTGAGGTCGCTGCGCGTCATATCCGAGCCTGAGCATCGCGCGCCGCGAGCGAGGAGCATGCGGGCCAGTCCGCTCATCCCGCATCCGCCGATGCCGACGAAGTAGAGGCTGCGGCCGCGAACATCCCACGCCGGCGCGCGGGAGAAGTCGGCGCGCTCCCGCGCCGCCCGCGGCCCCGAAACGTGGCCGGACTGCTTGACCGCTCTTCCCACTTTCGTGCCGCCTTCTGCGCTCATGATTTCGCCGCGCCTCCCGATGATACCCGCTTGGCTATCGGCCGATCCGGGCGGCGGGATTGAGAGTTCGCGCTGCGCCGCGTGTGGCGGCGCGCCCGGCGGAGTGATACATTCTCCCGCATGTCGGCGAACCTGCCCTACCGCATCGCCGTGCTCTGCTACCTGTTCGACGAGCAGGGGCGCGTGCTGCTGCTCCATCGCGCCAAGCCGCCCAATCTCGATCTCTACTCCCCCATCGGCGGCAAACTCGAACAGCACACCGGAGAAAGCCCGACCGCCTGCGCCATCCGCGAGATCCACGAAGAGGCGGACATCGACGTCGCCGCCGAAGACCTCCACCTCGCTGGAATCGTCAGCGAGCGCTCCTACGAGGGCCAGGGCCACTGGCTGATCTTCTGCTATGAAGTCACCCGACCCGTGCGCGTCGCGCGCACCCACCTGAGCGAAGGCCGGCTCGAATGGCATCCGCTCGATCGGGTGATGGACCTGTCGATCCCGCAGACGGATCGAGAGATCATCTGGCCGGCGTTTCTGGAGCATCGCGGCGGCTTCTTCATGGTGCACATTGACTGCTCGGGCGATCGCCTCGCGTGGCGCTACGAGCAGACCTTGCGCGGCGATCGCCGACGCGGGTGATGTCCCCACCCGCGCGGGTGATGAATCCGCGGACATTTCACGGGATTTTGCAAGACCGACCCGCCTTGACATTGGTTCACATCTCACGCGGACGCTAGAATAGCGCCAGAGGTTCCCGCCTTGATGCGGGGATGCGGGCGGTGCGACCGCCAACACACTCAGACCGAGCAAGGCTCTCGGAGGATTCCCTTGGACACCGTCGTCACCTCCACCGTCCCGGCTGCCACCGATCGAACTCGAAGGAGCGGCCGCATGGCTCCGTCCCATTCCAACCGTTCCGCAGGCTGGCTTGACTCCATCCGCGACCTCACTGGCGCCGCGCGCAAGCGCCTCCGGTGCGATCGGCTGCTCTTCGGCATCGTGGTGCCTCAGCGCCCGCGCATCGATGAACTCATCGCCTGCGACCGCTTTCCGGCGGCGGCGATCCAATCCTGGCTCGAATCCGGGCACAAGGGCGATGCGCTGCTGCGCGGCGCGATGCGCCTCGGGGCCGCGGCGGGGACGGCGGGAGAGGCGAACTGGTCGGGCTCGGACATTCCCGCCTCCGCCCCCCTCGCCTGCATCACGCTTCCGGAGGGCTACCCCGACCGGCGGCACTGGCTCCTCGTCGCCACCCGCGCTTCCGATCCCTTCACCGACGCCGACCTCCACGCGCTGAGCCTGCTGGCGCGGCAGTGGGTCGCTCGCTTCAATCAGCCGCGCGAACTGAACCTCTGCCGCGTCCTCATCGGCAACAACGACCGCATCATCCACGCCAACCCGTCGGGCGAGGCGTGGCTGAACGCCGCGCAGGTCGATCTCAAGTCGATGATGTCGCTGCTGCGCGAAGTGGTGGATCAGCGCTGGCCCTCCTTCGCCGACAACCAGATGCACGACGTCGTCTTCAACCTCGGCGGCAAGCCGGTCTGGATCGTCATCGAACGCCGCCGCGCCCTCTCGAGCGACGCCGCCGAGCAGTGGCACTTCGAGATGCGCCCCCTCGAGCGCGGCGAGATGCTCCCCGTCGGCCTCGTCGAGGACGACCGCGTCGGACAGGTGCTCGGCTACATTCACGACCGCTACAACGAGTCGCCCAGCCTCACGGCCATCTCCAACCTCGTGGACGTCAGCCCCTTCCACTTCCACCGCCTCTTCTCGCGCCTCGTCGGCACCACGCCAAAGCAGTACGTCCTGCTCAAGCAGATTCACATGGCCAAGTGGATGCTCCGCAGCAAGCGCATGGCCATCAGCCGCATCGCCTCGGACACGGGCTTCGCGAGCCACGGGCACTTCACCTCGACCTTCCGCCGCATGCAGGGCCAGAGCCCCACGGAGTACCGCGAGCAGAGCGACGACTGAGAGAGTGTTTCACAACGGTGGGACGGGCGTCTCGCCCGTCCAAATCGAACGGGCCAGAGGCCCGTTCCACCACTTCGACGTCAGTTGTGAAACAGATTCTGAGCCGTTTCACGCCAGACGTGCCGCTCGCCGATGCACGCTCGCGGCTCGGTGCGAGAGTGCAGTGCGGAGCACAGGGGCGGTCTTCCTCGCGGGCGCGTCGGCGTGGCGGCGCGACGCGATGCCGCGTCCGGACGGCGGAGGGCGGTCACTCCATCGCCACGCCGTTCACACTCAGCGCCGCGGGAGTGTCCTCCCCTGATACCCGTGCGTTGCGTACGCGCCTCCGGTCGTCGCGGATCACTTCCCCGCTGTGATCGATGTCGAACGCGGCGCTTCCCCCCGCCTTGAGGCCCGCGACGAAACGCGCCAGGTCCTCAGGCCAGTCGCCATCAAGACGCACCTCAAAGCCCGCATCCACGATCATCGCGATCGTGTCGCGCGTGTTCGAGCCGCGCGTGAGCAGGTACCCATCCACAAAGAGACTGTTGGCCGGGTGAAGCGCCAGCGCCTGCATCGACCGCAGGTGCCCTTCGCGCCCGGCGCCGATGCGGATTTCCGCCTTCGGATTGACGAATCGGAACATGCACAGGACCCGCAGCGCCAGTCGCGGCGTGATCGGCCGTCCCGCCACCACCGACTCGCGTACGCGGTTGCCCGGGATCGGCACGAGGAAGTTGACGGGGATCGACGGGACCTCGAAGCCGCGAAGCCGCGACGCCACCTCGACCAGATCCTCGAACCCCTCCCCCATGCCGACGATCAGTCCGCTGCACAGGTCCAGTCCCGCGGCGCGCGCGGCCGAGAGCGTGTTCACACGGTCGGCGAAGGTGTGCGTCGTGCAGATTTCCCCATAGTGCGACTCGCTCGTGTTGAGGTTGTGGTTGAGGCGGTCCAGCCCGGCGTCGGCCAGGCGCCTGGCCTTCGCCTCATCGAGCAAACCCGCTGAGAGGCACGTGCGCAGCCCGAAGCGATCCTTCACCTCGCGGATGCACGCGGCCATGTGATTGATCTCTTCATCGCTGGGCCCGCGCCCCGAGAGGACCATGCAGTAGCGGTAGGCTCCGTTCTCTTTGGCGCGCTGCGCTTCGGCGATGATCTCCTCGCGGCGGCGCAGGCGGTAAGCCTGGATCGGGGCGGTGCTCGACTGGCTCTGCCCGCAGTAGCCGCAGTCCTCCGGGCACGCGCCGCTCTGCACGTTGTGCAGCTGATGAATCAGAACGTCGCGGCCGAAGAAGTGCTCTCGCACCCGGCCGGCCGCGTGAACGAGGGGTAAGAGAGGGATCGACTCGTCACGGAGGATCGCGAGTGCATCCTCGCGGCTGATCGATTCGCCCTCGAGGGCCGCCTCCACCCAGCCATCCAGAGCCGCTTGAACGTCAACGCGGTGTGCATGCATGGGTACAGCATAGTGCGCTCCCCTCCCGCGAACAGTCGCCCGCGCCCACCGCACGGCACTGGTGTAGTCCAGGATTGTGGCACTTGCGACGTCCGAGGCGGCGGACGAGTTGCGGCGATCGTGCCTTCCACTTCGCGCGCGGCTTTCGCCCCGGCGGGGCGCGCGAGCGGAGCCACGGGTGCAGCGAGCCGAGGCGCAGCCTGGCGAGCGGAACCCGTGGTCAACGGCGCGCAGAGATTTCATCGCCCCGAAGGGTCGGCGGAGGTGTGCGACGTTCTTCGGCGAGCGACGCTTGAACAAACCGCACACTCGCTCATCGCACACTTCCATCGCCCCTCCCGGGGCGAAAGACGGAATCGGAGCGCTCTCTTCCACGGGTTCCGCTCGCTGCGCTGCACCTGTGGCTCCATTCGCTGGCCCCGCTGGGGCCCGAAAGGCAACCGGCTGTCGCCGGCTGCTCGCGGACCATGATCCCGAATGACGCGCCGTCAAACCGTGCATCGTAAGTGCCACAAACTTGGACTACACCCCACGGCACTGTTGCTCAGAGCGCCGGCGCGCCGTGGCGCCCGCCACGCCTGAAGTGAAGCCGTTCTAGACTTCCACTATGCCCGACCCCGCGCGCCGCGCCTGCCGACGATGCGTCGTGACCGGCGCCACCTCCGGACTGGGCCGGTCGACGGCGCGGCTGCTGGCGCAGCGCGGCGATCGCGTCGCCGTCACCGGCCGGCGCGCGGCGCGCCTCGAGGAGGTCGCGGGCGAACTGCGCGACGCTGGGGCCGCCGATGTGCTCGCGCTGCCGGGCGGCGTGGAGGATCCGGCGATCGTCGCCGCACACCACGCCGCCATCCGGGAGCGCTGGGGCGGGCTTGACCTCGCCATCCTCAACGCCGGCGTCGGAGGCAGCGACGATCCCCGCGCCTTTCGCGCGGCCGCCTACCGCGAGACCTTCGCCGTCAACTTCTTCGGCGTGTGCCACTGGCTCGACCGGGTTGTGCCCGACATGGTCGCGGCGCGCGGCGGCGTGATCGCCGCCGTTTCCAGCCCCGGCGGCTGGCGCGGCTTTCCCGGCGTCGGCCCCTACAGCGCCAGCAAGGCCGCGCTCTCCACCATGCTCGAATCCATCCGCATCGACCTGCGCGGCAGCGGCGTGAAGATCATCGACGTCTGCCCCGGCTACGTGAAGAGCGAGATGACCGCGGGGCGCGATCCGAAGCGCATGCCGTTTCTCATGGAGACCGACGAAGGCGCAGCGCGCCTCCTGCGCGGCATCGACCGCGGACGGCGCCTCGTCCACTTCCCGCGCCGCCTCACCTGGCCGCTGCGCCTGATCGCGGCCGGCCTTCCCGGCTGGTTCTTCGATCCCCTCGCGGCGCGCTACGGCCGGCCCTGACTCGGCCGCACCTCGATCCGGCGCGGCGCGTTGGAGCGACTCCGCTTCAAGCGTACCGCGGCGGTGTGGCATCGATCGCCGCCGCTTTGGGCAGAGATCGATGGCGAGCGTGCAGGTGAGCCGGTGTTGCAAGGGGCGCCACACGGCATCGCGCCGGCGCGCCGTGTGCGAACGCGCAGGCGCCGCACCGTTGCGTCTCGCTGCCAGGCCGACGCGCCAGCGAGCACGAGCGCCCTTGCCCTTCGCACTGCACTCTCGCTCGGAGCAGCGAGCGTGCAGTGGCACCCGACGCACCTGAAGTCGAATCGCTCCGGCCAGGCATATCGTTTGAGGATTCCGGAAAGGAGGCAGAGCCATGCTCTCATCGCTGTTGCTCGCCGCCGCGCTCGCCGCCGGCGGGCCGCCGGAGTACCTCGTCCTCGTCGAGCCGGGCGCCGACGAGGCCTACCTCCCCGCCGCCGAGGCCCTCGCGGCGCTTCACGGCGGCCGGGTCGTGAAGTTCAACGCGGATGAAACGGAAGCGCTGCTGGCGATGCTGCGCGAGCACGCGCCGCGCCACGTCGCCTTCGTGCTGCCGCCCGAGCGCATCGACGTTGAACTGGCGCACCGCGTGCTCGAGATCGCGACGCGGGTCGATGAAGACCCGTTCGTGGACTTCGAGTACGGCTTCATCACCGGGCGCGACGGCGCCGCGGCTGGCCGCTTCGTCGAGCGCATCGCGCAGGCGTGGAAGCGCGAGTACGGCCGGCGGGCCGCGTTCTTCGGCTCGTGGGAGGGGCCGGTCGTGCCGACCGTCGAAGGAAACGGAGGCGCCGCCGCCGCGCTCGGCCTCGAAATGATCGCGCGCCTCATCGGCGTGCGCGAGAGTGACGAGGCCCGCGCCGCAACCGCCCGAAAGGCGCTCGCCGACTTCGCCGGACGCGACCTGCTGCTCTTCTTCTCGCACGGCTATCCCGACCGGATGGTCGCGTGCTTCGAGGGGACGAGCCTGCGCGAGTGGAACGTGGATCTCGGCGGAGCGATCCTCATCAACTGCTCCTGCTACAACGGCGCGCCGGGACGATGGTGGGAGATCGGGCCCGGCGGCGCCTACATCGACCGCGGAGTGACCAGGCCGGAAGACTCCGTCGCCCTCGCCATCCTCGACTCGGGAGTCGCGGGCTACTTCGGCGGGATCGACCCGTGGCACGGCCCGCTCGCCAACCAGGTCTTCCTCCTTCTCGTCGATGACGGCCTGAGCCTCGGCGAAGCAGCCAAGCGCATGCACGACCGGCTTGCGCTCGCCTTCGCGCCCGAGCGCATCGACTATCCGCCCATGAGTGAGCGGCGCTTCACCGGCGAAGGCCGGAACAATCGCCTCGGCAACGGCGCGGGGATGATCCTCTACGGCGATCCGGCGCTCTCCCCCTTCCGCAGCGCCTCGGCCAAACTCATGATCGCCTCAACGCAACCCCCCGACGGCGGATCGATGCGCTGCTCCATCGAACTCAAGCCCATCATCCGCGGCGCCATGAACGCCGCCGACGCGATGCTCCCGCAGGCCAGGCTGATGGACTACTACAGCGTCACGACCGCCGACGTGATGAAGGAACTCAAGATGGAGATCCACCGCACCTTCCCTCTGCCTCAGGGCTGGGAGGAGGTCGCGAACGTGGAGATCGAGTCCCTCGCCGCCGGCGGCCGCGATGTCTCCGCGGGCGCACCGCAGTGGGCCGTCGAGCAGACGCATGACGGCCGCGTGCTGCACGTGCGCGTGCCCATCGACGCGCCGATCTTCGGTTCCACCTGGCTCATGTGGATCGCCCAGCACGGCCTCAGCGCCGAACTCATCGTGACGCGGCGGGAATGACGCGGCGCGAGTGACGCGGCGGTCAGAGGCCCGGACTCGTCTGCTCATCAAGATCGCTGCGCCGGTCCGCCTCGACCCGCCCCGCCTGCCGGTCCAGTTCGCGCTTGAGCAGGCGAAGGCGCAGCAGCGTGCGCACGCGGGTGAGCAGTTCGATCTTGTTGAAGGGCTTGGAGAGGAAATCGTCGGTCCCCGCCTCGGCCCCGCGCTCGACGTCGCCGACCTCGTTGAGCGCCGTCACCATGAGCACGGGAATCTCCCGTGTCGCCGGATCGGACTTGAGGCGCTGGCACACCTCAAAGCCCGACAGGCGCGGCATCATCACGTCGAGCAGAATCAGGTCCGGCGGCGACTGCTGCACGGCGCTGATCGCCTCGAGCCCGTCCGAGGCGCTCGTGACCCGACACCGCAGGCCCGAGAGATACGCCTCGAGCAGTTCCACGTTCTGCGGGTTGTCATCGACGATCAGGATGTGGCACGAAGCGAACTGGCGATCGTCCGTGAGTTCGCCCGGCCTGGCCGTCTCGGCTGTCATGCAATGCTCCTGCCCGCGGTCGAAGCGCCCGACGCCGCCGCTTCACCCCGGATGTTAAGCCCCCGCCCAGCCCGGGGCGACGCCGGCGCAGCAACCCCCTCCTCCGCCCGACCGCCGCAGGGACCGTTTCGCTTGCGACCCGTGAACGCCCGCGGCCCCGACGGCGCGCCGTGGCGACCGTTCGGCACTCTCCGCTTCGCGGTGAGAGATATGGGCGATCCCAGCGATCCCATGCCCCGCCTGAGCCATCCCAACCCCGAATCCTCAATGCCTCGATGCCTCTCCCCCAGTGCCAAGTGCCTGTTGCCTGGTGCCTATCGCCTTTGTCCTCTCGCCTCGAAGTCCCATCCGCTTGCTCACACGCGCGGCTCGTTACTCGAATCTGAACACCACCAACTGACTGATCGCGCACTCGTTCTGGACGAGGGCCTGGAAGAGGATGGTCTGGTTCCGCGCGATGGGCGGGACGGTGCGAGTGATCGTGGCGACGCCATTGCCGTCGGCGATGGCCGTCCCGATGACGGTCGGGCTGTCGAGTTGAAGGGCGTTCTGCTGAAGGTCGCAGCCGGGGATGCGGGCGCCGCCGCCGTTGCGAGAGTACAGGAACTGCACGGTGGCGCCCGGCGTGCAGTTGGAGACGGTCAGCGTGTTCGATTCACCAGCGCGGCCGGGGGATGGCGGGAGCATCTCCATCGTCGGATTCACGGGTGTCAGAAAGAAGCCCACAGTCGTGCCGGGACTTCCAAGTCGGTACCCCCAACCGCAGATCTGCCCGCTGTCGCTGATGTCCCAGGCGACGTTGAAGCGCCAGCGGGCATTGGGGGCGATCAGTTCATCCAGTCGCTGCATTCCACGACCCTGCTCCCAGATGAACGCATCATCGTTCGGATAGCCGCGCGTTGAGTAACCGACGATTTGATTGTGGTTATTAATATCCTCCGCCCAAGCCCCAATCTTGCCCTCCAGTCGGCCGAGGTCGTACATCACTCCATCAACCCAGAGGAAAGCACTGTGACTCGCCCGGGTGTCGGAGCCACCCACAACGTAGCCGGCGTCGTTGATGCCCTTCGCGCCGCTCTGCCCTTCGTTGTTCGGGGCGAGTGTGCCCAAGTCACGGACCCGTCCATCCGCATCCCAGAGAACAGCATGCTTCAGACCGAACTCGGAGGCATCCCAGGCATAACCCGCGGCGATTCCGTTGTTGTTGATGCCGTATGCCTCGTGGTTGCGGGTGGGGTGCAATCCTTCCAGATGCCGCATTTCACCGTTCTCCCAGATGAATGCCCAGGCCTTGTCGTCCGGTGACCGAGCGTAACCGACAACCTGGCCGACGTCATTGATCGCCCACGCCTCCGCCCAGTCGCCTCCGAAGGTGCCGAGATCGATCATCTCGCCGTTGCGCCACAGGAATGCGCGCCGGTCGAATGACCCTCCACCGGGATAGGTCGCCCATCCAACCACATCACCGGATGAGTTGACTCCTCGCGCGTCACTGTTGCGCCCACCGAAGCCCCCGAGGTCGAGAGGCGGAGCCGTCACGTCCGTCCACAGCGCCGCGTGAAATCCCCCGTTGTTCGGGACCGATGCAGAACCGGCGACATGCCCGAGTTCATTCAGAGACCAGCCATAACTGTGCTCGCCGCCCAGCGTCGGCAGGGGAAGGACGGCATAGCGGTATTCGCTCTGTGCATGCACTTGCTCAGTGATGAGTGTTGTAAGGATGCCGAGGACGACCGCCCAGACGCGATTTGATTTGTTCTGGTACATGGGACACTCCCTGTCAAGTGCCGGGCGCGGGGGTTCCCCGCGCCCGGCCGAGGCTCCTGGAATCACTGCTGCGGGCAGCCGCCGCACTCGTCCGGGTGAGGATCGAAGTTGGCGATGTTGTAAGCCGCAGCCGCCGATTCGTAGTCATACTTGATCGGCGTGTAGCGCGAGGCGCCCTGGTTGTTGCCGATGTACGTCACGCAGATCTGCGTGGCGCGCAGGGCCGCCATGTCGAAGACGAAGTTGGGCGGGTCGAGTTGCCCATGGTTGTAGCAGCGAGTAGCGCGGGTTCGGGTGTAGGGTGTGGATAAGCGACGCTCTGGGAGCGCATCCCACCGGGTTGGACGTTCGATGGCGCGCTCCCTCGTGTTCGCTTCCACCTGCGTGGCCTTGCTCCCGGATGCTCCTGTCATACATCAAACTCCCCTCCGTGCGCCCTCTGTATTCTCCCTTCGGGTCTGAGCCTCAGGGTCGAAGACTGTGCCTCTGTGGTTGGACTTCACTCAAACTGATGCACGACGAGTTGACTGATGGCGCACTCGTTCTGGACGAGGGCCTGGAAGAGGATGGTCTGGTTCCGCGCGACCGGCGGGACGGTGCGGGTGATCGTGGCGACGCCGCTCTGGTCAGCGATCGCCGTGCCGATGACGGTCGGGCTGTCGAGTTGGAGGGCGTTCTGCTGAAGGTCGCAGCCGGGGATGCGCATCCCGCCGCCGAACCGGGAGTAGAGGAACATGACCCGCGCGCCGGGGGTCGCGCCGGTCAGCGTGATGGTGTTCGATGTTCCCGCCCTGCCCGGCGAGGGCGCGCTGAGCGACATGGTCGGATTGACCGGGTTGACGAGGAATGCGATGAGCGTGAGCGGCTGGCCCTGCTTGTAGCCGTAGGCGGCAATCTGCCCGGCCTCGTTGACATCGTGCGCCATCGAAAGCGTCCAGTTCGTGCGGAGTCGCGGCGGCACGAGGCTGTCGAGTGTGCGCATGCCGCCGGCCTGCTCCCACAGGAACGCCTTGACGCCAAGGGGCTGAGTTCCAACCCATCCGACGACCTGGCCGGCATCATTGATGCCCCACGCGGAACTGTCGGGTCCAAGACCTGAGCCGTGCAAGTCGAAGATGCGTCCGTTGACCCACGCGACGGCGTGAGTGTTGTTGATGGTGGCCTTGGATTGCCCCACGATCTGGCCGAGTTCGTTAATGGCGAGGGCGGCACTCAAATCAACTCCGAGATACGGGAGCGCGAACACCTCACCATTTTCCCACAGTACCGCCTTCTTCCAGCCTTCATTGTTGACTGACGTTCCGACAATCTGGCCGGCATTGTTAATGTCATATGCCGAACCTCCGCTTCGTCCCAGTGTGGGGAGTGCGCGCATTTCTCCGTTCTCCCAGATGAATCCGCCTCCACTGCTGATTTCGTAGTCTGAGTATCCAACGACTTGAGTCAGGTCGTTGATAGCCTGCGCCTCGCTTGTCTCACCGCCCAGTGTACCGAGATCAATGATCTCCCCGTCGCGCCATAGAACGGCGCGTTGCTCGCGAAAACTCCCGCCCGGCTCGTAGGTCGCCCAGCCGACGGCTTCACCGTGCTCGTTGATGCCCTTGGCCGTACTCAGGTCGCCTCCGAGTGTACCAAGCTCCGTGGGCGCACCTTCCGTGTTCCAGATGACGGCCCGATAGAAAGCACCTCCCTGTATGTCGGAAGTTCCGCAGATGGACCCCTGTTCATTGATGCAACGAGTCGTGGAGCCGGGTCCGTCCACTCGCGCCAGCTCGAACACGGCATAGCCGTAGTCCTGACCTTGGACACGGGATGCGGACCATAGTGCGAGAACCAATCCGAGCGCGACGGACGCGATTGATTTGTGATTCATGCCACACCTCCAGGTTGAGAATTGGAGGAAGGGGTTCTCACCCCTTCCTCCGACAAGGGTCGATGGTCACTGACCACAGCCCGGGCAGACGACATTTTCATCACACCCGAAAGCATGGGGTGCGAAGTCGGAAATCCTGTAGGTGGTGCCCGCCGTGACGTAATCATCCTTGAGCGGCGTGAAGCGATTCGTTCCATTTCCCTGACCGAACATCAGGTTGGACCGCACGCCCACGGCCCGCAACGCCTCGATGAGGAAGTGGCTCGGATCCTCGAACGTCCCCTGATCCCACTGGAGCGCCGACCAGCACAGGCCGACGAACTCAGCATCAGCGAAGGCGTCGAAGACGGAGGCAACCACCGCCTCCCGGTTCCCGTCCCACTGGCCCTGTCCATCTTCGAGCCACGTCTCGACGAACGCCTCGTAGGTTTGGGCCGGATTGCCTTCACCCGGGAAGAAGCGAGTAGCGTGGGTTCGGGCGTCGGGTGTGTTGAGGCTCTGCGAAACGCACCGGGTTCGGCGTCCATCGCGCGTCGCATCGAATTCGCTTCCGCTCGCGTTGTCTCGCCCATGGATGCTCGTTTCACACATCTGTCTCTCCTCCGTGCGCTCTCCGTGTCTCAGTGGTTGGATTTCACTCGAACTCATGCACCACCAGTTGGCTGATCTTGCAGCCGGCGGGTTCAAGCGCCTGAATGAGGAAGGTGCGGCCCTGGGCGGCGGGGGGGATGAAGCGCGTGAGCGTGGCGACTCCGTTCTGGTTGGCCGTCGCGGCGCCGGCGAGGATGGGATTTTCCAGTTGGAGGGTGACGCCGTCGGTGTGGTGACAGCCGGGAACGAGCGTGCCGCCGCCGAACTGGGAGTAATAGAAGCGCACGCGGGCGCCGGGGGTGCAGC